>NZ_JAGXJW010000038.1 GCF_019091135.1 Cohnella sp. GbtcB17
GTCCTGCGGCAGGGCGAGCGTCACGGCGCCCGGCTCCGCCGGGTCGGTCAGCACGCGCATCGCGGTCAGCGCCGCGATCATGAGCTGCTCCGGCCGTACGATCCGGTCCCAGTAGCGGCTCACCGGCTTGAAGCAGTCCGTGGCGGACACGGTGTAGTCGCCCGGTGCCTCGATCTGCTGCAGCACCGGATCGGGCTGGCGGGACGCGAAGTTGTCGCCCGGCAGCAGCAGCAGCGGAATCCGGTTGACGGTCGCGGTGCCCGCCGCCGTCACCATATTGAGCGCGCCCGGTCCGATCGAGGACGTGCAGGCGTAGATTTGCTTGCGTTTTTTCTGCTTGGCGTATGCGGTTGCGGCATGGGCCATGCCCTGCTCGTTTTTGCCCTGCACGTAGGTCAGGCTGCCAGGGCTTCGCTCGAGCGCCTCGCCGATGCCGGTCACATTGCCGTGGCCGAAGATGCCCATGACGCCCGCCACGAACTTCGTCTCGACGCCGTCCTCGCTGATGTATTGCGCGTCCAGAAACCGGAGCAGCGCCTGCGCCGTCGTCAGTCGGATCGTTTCCATATGCCAAGTCCTCCAATCGTCAAATAAGATTAAGCGCTTAATCCAACAAGCGTCAAACGGCTGCGAAATCGCATGCGATTCCCGCTATCTATTCGTCCGGAAATTGCCGGACGACCCGCTCCGCCGGACGGGGAATCCCGACGTTCTCTATGTTCCCGATGTTCCAATGTGTCTTGTATGCGACGTTTATGCCTTCGATTGACGGTACCGCCGCATTCCTCTGCAACCGTTTTATTCATCTCTACTTTAATCGAAAATGCGAGTTAGGTAAAGCGCTTAATCTGAATTTCAAAAAAAATTTGTTGTACAAAAATACACTACTGCCCCGCCACAACGGCTAGAGTGAAGGACTGAATAAATTCAGCCCCTCCTCTCGGCCGATCAGTTGCAGCAAAAATCCATTTGTTCCTTCAGTTGCAGCGTCTCCTGCATGATGTCTTGCGGCAGCTGCAGTTCGGGAAGTTGAAATGCACGGGAAATATGCATCCCCATGATCAGATTGCCTAAATGGTTCACATGCATTGAATCGAGCATCAGCTTCGCGTATTGTTCAGGCTGCTTGCGATAAAACGGTTCAAATCGGTCGTATTGATCGACAAGAAGAACGCCCATCTCCCTGGCGATCGTCCGAATGACTTCCATATAGCTTTCGAACACGCTCTTGAAACCGTCCGCCCGCTGATGGTACATCGGACAATAATAGGTTTGCAGGATGGGCTCGGCGTCCCCATGTCGGCTGCGCGTACAAATTCGACGCAAATTGTCGGCATAACGTTCGAGCGGAAGGCTTTGAATGGCATCGTTGCCTCCGATCGTAATGATGACCGCAGACGGCTGAAAAGAAAGGACATCCCGATCCATTCTTTCGAGCAGATTGTTCGTCGTCTCCCCTCCGATCCCTTGATTTATCACGCATACATGTCGACCGATATGATGCCGGACATTCATATTCAGCCATTCAACCCAGTTGTGTCTGCCATTGCTCGACCAGGTCGATTCGGTATTGCTGGAACCGAAAGCGATGATCCGGTATGATCGATCCGGATTCGATTCCAAACGCTGCAAGTTATCCATTGCTTCACGCTTCCTTCATTAAATAATTGAAAAGCAGCTACTTTATAATACGAGTATAGCTGCACCGACCATCGGAAGCAGCACCATCGAACGCTGCAAAATGATTGCCGGCACGCGTCGCGTAAATTTCGCCCCGATGTAAGACCCTAGCATAATGCCGACTGCCACTTCAAGCAACAGCGTCACGTCCAGATGGCCGAGCTGATAGAATCCCGCACCACCGCCGACAGCGATGGGGATAATGACGATCATGGACGTTCCGGCCGCTTGTCGGATCGAAGTGCCCAAGATCGTCATGAGACCAATTTGGATAAATGGCGTGGCACCGATTCCGAACAAGCCGGACAAGCCGCCAGTGACAAGCCCGACGCCGCAGGCCGAGGCCCAGTAGATCGCGGGGCGCTGCCTAGCCTTCGCCGGTTGCGAGTCATTGCGCTTAGAGACGAGCCGCATGCGAAACCAAAGCGCCACGCCTGATAGAAACAGCATCCCTGCCGTCATCCACTTCAATTCCTCCCCGGGAATTCCGTTTGAAGCAAACGAGCTAAGCCAGGCACCAAACATGCCTGCACCTCCGACGACAGCCCCCGTGCCAAGTACGATATTTCCTTCGCGATAATGGCTGAAGGCCCCGGCCGCCGAGGAGAAAAACATGGCAGCGAGCGCAGTTCCCAGGGAAGTGTGGATCGAAAAACCGAAGACTACCGTCAGGATAGAAATGATGAACCCGGAGCCCCCTGCACCAACAAAGCCCAATAGTAATCCTACTGCAAACATCGTCCCTACCAGCTGTACAAGCAAATGCGGTCCCCTCTTCCTTGCTTATCCACGCTATCCTCTCTCTTTTTCCATGGGGGCGTCTACTTGGATCTCAGTGGAGTGGCTAGAATCTATTTTCGAGCTGACCGACGCTCTCAAAGCTGCCCACGATCCCGCTAAGATCATCAAATACAAGCTTAATGACAATAACCTGCGAGACGAATTCGTTGACCGGAATGTCGAATAAATGGAGATAATCCTTCTCGTTGGCCAATGTAGGCATTTTCTCTACGACTGCCTTCACAGCGGCTCCATTATTTAACAAAATCGCGCTATGGGGCATGACCGTGACAGGATTCAGAATGATTCCAGAGCTCTCGGGCGTCGGCACCAGATGCACGTATAGCGCGTTTCCTTTGCGAGTGAACATCAAATCGTCTCTTCCGAATAGGGCCGAGATCGGCTCCGCGCCTTCATATGCCTCTTTAACCGACTGATACCACTGTCCAACTGCCCGGATTGTATGGGCTCCTATATCAGGAATCGTTCCATCGGCTTTCGGGCCGACGTTGAGCGCGTAATTGCCGCCCATCGCCATGATCTTGGCGATGCTCTGCGTCAGGAACTGCAGGGAATAATAATCCTCGTTCGTCCGATATCCCCAGCTTTGCCTGCCGATCGATTGGACGGCCTCCGTCGGCTTGTCGAATTTCCACCCTGCCGGTACGTGTCGCTCCGGCGTGGAATAGTCGCCTTCGTCATAGCCTCGGTCGTTAATCAGGATGCCGGGCTGCATGCGACGAATCATGGCATTGAGCGACGGATCGTAAATTCTCGGCGGGATGTCCCAAAAAAAGCTGAAGATTTGACCGTAATTTGTACATAGCTCCGCGATCTGATTTTTGACAAAATCGATATACCGGTCCATGTCCGGCTCGTCTTCCGGTACGGGCGGCACTTGGTGGGAGCTAAGCGGATTGTAGCCGTTAGGGTGATGCCAATCCGGAATCGAATAGTATAAGCTAAGTCCCATCCCCCTCCGCCCGCAAGCATCTGCTAACATGGCCAGTGTGTCTCGTCCGTAAGGTGTATTCGTAATCTTGAACGCCGTATATTGCGTATCCCACAAGCAAAAGCCGTCATGATGCTTGGTCGTGAAGCAGATGTACTTCATCCCGGCTTGCTCTGCCAAGTCGATCCACGCGTCCGGATCGAAGCGCAGCGGATCGAACTGCGCTTGCAGCGTTTGGTATTGCGATTTATCCATCCGTTGCCGCATCTGAATCTGTTCATGCCAGCCGGGAATCGCGTAGAGCCCCCAGTGAATGAACAAACCGAATCTTCGATCGCCGAATCCCTGATTAACACCGCTAGTTTGCGCTTGTCGTACCATTCCTTTGTACCTCCGGCGGATCGTTAGTCAATTAAAAAGGCTCCGATTCTTATCCAATTCCCTTCAGACTGCGGATGCTTCTCTTGCAGCACTTTAATCTTCAGTACATGCTCGCCGGCTTGAAGATTTGAGTCAAGTATGCAATAACCCGCTCTGGTAAAGTTAAGCGCATGTTTATCCCAGCTTGATATTATTCCCGTCTTGTTTCCGTCCAGACTCCACGCAATGTCGCCCGAATCCGGTGCGATTAACCAATATAATCCGATTGACCCGCCCTTAAACTTATATTCAAGTTCCGCGCCCGGATTACCGCATACAAGCATGTGCGGATATCTGCCCGCCAGTGAGTTATTGTCCTTTGCCCATGGTTCCCGGAACAGCTCCCAGGCATCGACGAGTCTCCCCTTGTCATTGACCCTTGACGTTAGGTAATTTCCCAACTTCCTTTCTATCTGCCCCGGCGCTATGCTGTCTGAAAGAAAACGCTGCATTTCATCGGCATATATTTGATAACCCTTGTCCGAAGGATGGACCGAATCCGGCAGTAGCTCTTCCCACGTAAGCATTCCGGCTCCCACGGATTGCCATAATTTTTTTCCCACATTGACAGATGGGATTTCATAAAAGTCGGCCATTTTTTGATGTAATTGTACAGTCCGGGGGGCACGATCAAGCGCATAGCTCTCAGCCATCGCCTCTGTAATTGTGTATACGAATACAATATCGATATTTTTATCGAAATCCCATATCTGGCGAACAATGCCTTCCATAGAGCGCAATATCAATTCTTCATCCTTTTTATGATCATTGACGGCAAATTCAACGAATACCAAATCAGGTTTTCCCTTCAGGAGGTCGGTCCGGCATCTGTATGCCCCAAGGTCCGAACCCGTACCTCCTATGGCGGCCTGTATTTCGGTAATTTCGCAATCCGGATGATTGTTGCTGAACCAGGATGTTGTCAAAGCTCTCCAGCTGCGCTTAGACGGATCGGATGCGCCGCTCCCTTCTGTAATCGATCCTCCGAAATAGCCCAGCGTTAATCTTTTTCTTTCTTTAAGAGAATTGAATGTATGATGCAGGGGTTTCTGCATAGCTTCACCGCTCCTTGGCCCAATCCGCTCCATCCGCATCATGCGGTTTTAATCTTGATAACGACCTTTTTAACGTGGCTGGAGCCGTTTAAATGACATTTAACCTTATGGCCATCCGCAGAAAAAAAGAAAATGCATAAGCCCGGCGTCGCTTTTAAAACCTGTCTGTATTCCCCTTTATAAAATTCGCAATCATTACCCGGGTTGTAATCCACGATGCTGGTTAATTCATCGACAGGCGCCCAAAATATGCATTCCTCACCCGTCAGCGGTACATGCAAATCCATGTATTCCCGATGACTTTCCCATTTCATCTCCTCCGGCGCAACCGTGTCGTATTCAAATACACTGGCGTAAATCCGCTCCCCGTCAATCTCATAACGACCGTTCTCCATCTGGTCGGAACAGCCGGATAAAAACGCCATTATTTTTGCCATTCCCGGGATCAGACTTTCATAACTTTGCAGTTGGTTGATACTGTCCAATATCATGTTGTCACGCCTCCTTTAACGCAAGCGATACATCCGGCAGTCCCGACGCTTTCATGGCAATGCGTACGCCGGTATGACCGCCCGGAATGATTGCCGGCGCGCACAGCCCGCCAAGCGAGATGACGTCGCCCGCGTACAGGGTTGAACCATAACCGATCATCTCCAGCACATCTTCCGCTTTACAGATATAATCCTCGTACTTGGCATCCATCACCCGCTCGCCGTCAATTTCAAGCATCACGCGCATCTGTGCCAGCTCGTCCTTTAAAAGAGGCGTAACGGTATCGCAAGTCCTATTGCAACCGTCGGCCCATCTTGCGTAAATTTCCGGCATTGCGCTTTCCCTTGGAAGCGCCGGCTGGATGACCTGCTGCGAGAGTCGCTTGTCTGTAACGCTAACCAGAGGCAGATAGCCAAGTATACAGTCCGACAAATTTTCCTTGTCTGCCCATTTGATTGTCTTACCGATCACAACGGCTATTTCGGCGTTTACGTACAATTCTTCCTTATCGTCAGGCATATATGACGTACTGCTGGAAAGGGCGGAAGCGACACTCCAAAGATAGCGCGGGATGGGCGACGTCTGGCAGCCGGTATCCAGCGCGCTTGCCTGCGTATTTGCGTAAGTCATTACGAAGTTGCCCGCTTTCCCCAGATTCCATTCTTCAGCCTTCATTGGCGCAGAAAGGCTGAATTTCCCGCGTTCCTCCTCTATTTCCTCATCATCGAGATAAATGACCGTATTTCGTAAAACACCCAGTTTTTCGATCTCGCATTCCAACTGAACCGTCTCGCCGTTAACCTGCCAATCCCTATCAATCCCGATGCCATCCTTGCCGTTTGCTCCCATGTGAATGACATCGCCGGGCAGCAGTTCCATGAATGAGCTGAAATAAGCGATTGTTCGCTCAACGCCCACCAGCGTCGAACAGGTATTGGCTCGATCCCGAAGCATACCATTCGTCCTGGTGTACACCATTAAATCGTACGGATGTCCGACTTCGTCCTTTGTAACGAGATACGGTCCCACCGCGCAGCTGCTGTCGGTGTTTTTATGTGTCCATCCATACGCCATAATGGAAATCGGATCGGTATGTGCGCCCATCTCGCCGTATTTCGTATTGTAATACCCATGTGCGGTATCCGAGACCACCGTATATCCCGCGACATAAGACATGGCTTCCTCCACCGGTATGTCCTTGCCGGCTTTGCCGATAATGACACCCAGTTCTGCATTAAAAGACATACCATCGTATGGTCCCTTTCGTCTTCTCATTACAAATGGCTCGCCATTGCCAATCGCGCTTCCCAGATGTCGTTGATGTGCCTGCGGAATAAGGTTGATATGCCTGATATTGACGTGATTGCGGCTAAACCCTGGGCAGTTGCCCACGATCCCCAGCAGAAGTCTCGGTTCGGGGATGGGCGGCAAGAGCTTCACATCTTTCAACAGATGACCTGCTCTGGCCAACACTGAGAAACCGTCCGATTGTTCAACAAATCTTTCTGTGAAGGAAACCAGCTTTCCAAGCGTGTCCATCCCTTCTTCGCCAAGCTCCAGAAACGCTTTCATCGTCAAAGGCCAGGGCTTCGGGGAGAGAAAGCGCGGGACACTGAACTGATAACCTGACGTTTTGGCGACCGCAAAATGGATCATATCGGTTTCAGCCTTGCCTGGCTCTACTAGCAGTTCATCGCCTGTTATCGGGTGAAGCATCAAAAAGCCGAATCGTTCCTGACCGTCAACTAAAAAACTTGCGAGCTTCATAGAAGTACCTCCAGTTATGCGGGTTTTCAAACTTTCAATGGCGAAAGCCAGGGCGTGCAAGCAACACTCACGCCCTAGCACTACTTACATGCTACGCGCCGGCGCTTACCGTTACTGTCACCGGGTCGCACACCGTCGTGCCGGCGGCATTCGTCAGCTCACAGCGATACACATAAACGCCGGGCGCCCGTCCCGACACATCGGTGAAGGCTGTCTGGGCATCGGGCGTATGTCCGCTCAAAGTCTGCGTATCGATCAGTTCCCCGTTCTCGTACAAGCGATATTGCGTTCCGTTCATTCCCCACCACATATTCATCGTGACCCTGTACTCGGCGGCTCCGCTCCAATTGTCTTGCGACAATACCGGCTTGCCTGGCACCGCATCGGTCACGACGACCTCCAGTGGTTCGCATGCCGTCGTTCCGAACGTATTGCTCAGCTCGCATGTATAGGTGTAACTGCCGTTCGCTCTGCCTTCAATCTTTACGGTCGCGCTTTGGGCCGCTGGCGTTTCATCCGTCAACTGCCGCGTCTCCAGCAGCTCGCCGTTTTCGAACAATCGAAACGTCGAGCCGTTGTCCCCCCACCACATATTCATGGTGATATCGTAGTTTCCGTCCTTCAAGCCCGTATCGTAGCCATTGTTGTCGGACAATACCGGCTTGCCGGGAGCGGACCCGGCGCTATTCAAGGCCGGCGTTATTCCCATAGCCGATTTCTCAAATCGGACCACTTGCAGTCTCTGTGCATTATGTGCATTTGGCGCATATTGCACGGAGCGTCCATATATCACATAGATGTATTCCTCATTGATAAAAATACTCGCATCCAGAATCTGATAGATTTGATGAGCGTGTCCGTCTTGAGGGCCATTTTGAGCAACGCCGCCTGTCGAAATATTCCGGTCGACATCCAGTACGAACTCCCAATCTTTTCCGTTCGTACTTTTTGCCATTGAAAGCCGTGTGCGCGGCACGCCTGCGCCTCTTGATTCCGGTTTATTGTTTATCCAAACCATATACCAGGTTCCCGGATTGGACGGATCCTCAAAAACATTAAAGGAACTGGCGACCGTCGGCAAATAAGGAATCGTGTGAAGTCCGCTCCATGTGACTCCGTAATCGTATGATTCTGTATATCCGATAAACCCTTCAGAATTAAGCTTGGAAAAATACAAGCGCAAGGATCCGTCCGAGCAGCTTACGATTTTCCCTTCCATCTGCATAAATTTGTCCGTTGCCAAATTGTAGTCATTCGCTATTAGGTCCTTCGTACTCGTCTGAGACGCCGTCCAGGTATTTCCTTCATTATCGCTGTAGTAAACGACCGTATATCCCGATCCCGTAACGCTGGTCGTCGGCGTTGGGAAATTTCGAAACCCGACCGGAAGCAGAATTCTCATGGTTCCATCCGGCATCTCGACTTCAGTGATTCCATTCACATGTACGATGGGGATCAAATTTCCTGCAGATGTGTAGCGATCCTCTTCATCCACCACTTGCCCGCGATTTTCCCAGGTTTTCAGATCT
Source organism: Cohnella sp. GbtcB17 (assembly GCF_019091135.1). Lineage (GTDB taxonomy): Bacteria > Bacillota > Bacilli > Paenibacillales > Paenibacillaceae > Cohnella. The sequence goes on from NZ_JAGXJW010000038.1 coordinate 8,676, forward strand.
GGTGAAGCTTTTGCAATAAAATCGTTCCCGACTTGTAAATAGGTTCCGTTTTTCAGTTGAATGATGACTCTGTAGCTTCCTGAATTATTCAAACCGCTGTATTCGTTGCTGATCTGCCAGGTTTCACCGTCATCATTGGAAATGTACTGCCCGCTATTGCCCGCCGCAAGAACAAGCATGTCGCCGGATTGCTCGATATCACCGTAAGTCGTAAATGTATTTTCATCGACCGTATACTCGACTACCCCATCTGCAACCTCTCCGCCGCCAGGAAATACCGTATGGACTTCGTCCACAAGCATAACGGCATTTTCGGCATACAGACCGTTTCTGCCATACCAATCTCCATCGCCGTCTATCTCATTCTCAAGCGACAGGACCGTATTTCCGTCAATGCTTAGCTCTGCGCTATGATCGAGCAATGTGAACACCATGTTGTAATACTCATTCGTATGAAACGGATAGACTGCGCTATAGAACCGCTTTGTTTCGTAATCCGGTCCTCGGCTATATTCGACATACCATTTGGACGCATCAACGTCATACCCTGCTTTCAGGTATGCTCCGCCAATCACATATCTGGCAAGCAGACCAAAATTGGCGCCCGATCCAAAATCTTTAGCCAGAATTTTCGCGCTGATCGTTGGATTCATCTCAAAACCGTGCAGCCACGTATAGCTATAGCCCGAAGCGGTCGTGTTGCCGTAAGCTTTCGCACCGTTCTCATCCATCACGATCCAATGATCGGTAGCGGGATTCTCGATCCAATGGCTCGGGCTTTCTCCAACCGTTTCATCCTCAAACGTATCGTCGTACGCTGCGGCATTCGTTTGTTCGGGTTCAGCCTCAATGCCTCTTAGCATGACATTGTCGAAATACCCGTCGCCGGTCGTCCGCAGTGCCGCATAGCCGTAATCGGATATCGTATCAAATTCTTCTTCTGTATAAGTAAGAATTTGAACATCGTCGAAATAGACGATCAGTGAATTGGACGGTTTGTCGATATTTACTCTTAAATTATGCCAATGATCCAAAATGTCGCTTTCGTCTAAGTCCAATGCCGCAATTTCAGTAACCGGCAAGCTTTTAGCGGCTATATAGGAGCCTTTGGTACTGTTTCTCTCCGAATATTTGTTAATAATGACCTCATACGCATTATGATTCGATTGCTGCCTGGTGGTGAACCTTACGAGATACGACGTTTCCGCGTATAATCCCACAAAAAAGCCGGCGTACGTGTCTTCGCTCAATTTGATGTCGCCTTGTATGCTTGCGATCGTAGACATCTCCGCAGCTATTGCCGCGGTGTTATTTTTCCTCGTTCCGTCCGCTCTCTTATTGTCCGAATAAAACGCACCGTCTGTCAGTATCCAGGGACTGTAGAACTCGTCCATGTCGTAACGATACGTATATTTGCCGATATCGACATAATCGTCATAGAGAAGGACGTCATACTGGGATAAATAGGGGTACTGCAATTCTTCCATTTTCTTAACAATCAAAAACATTTTGTTGCGAAGCGCCGCCGAATCATAACCGGCAGCATCATACATCGACATATCCGTTGCGGTAAAATCCATAAATTGAGCCTTTAGCTCACGGACCATTTGACTGTCTGCAACTGTCAGGCCGTCTATGGTCACGGCAAGTACTTCATCCGCAAGATCTTTCACTTCCTGGAGACGGTCAGTCACGAAAACAGGAAGATCGGCAGTCACACCTTCGTACGACACAGTGACGGTCTGACTACCCGGTTGATCGGGGTCATAGCCCGATAACATCTCAGCGGTAAGCGGCACTGTTTCTCCCGGCTTCTGCGAACCATACGATACGAATAGAGATAAACCCTCAATATTCAGGGGTTGTCCCGACTTTGCTTGCAATACACCGTCAGCGGGCAGTCCCAAAACTTCCAGTGACGAAACGATGTAGCTGCCCCAATCCTCGCATGGCTCTACGAGAAAATCATCAACCGTGCCGGAGACGCTGAATGCCAAAATGCCGGCCTTGCCCGGATTTTTCGTCATCTCGTCAATGGTGTACACGACCTGGCCGTCAACAAGGAATCGCGCGCGCGCACCGTAAAAGTCCATTCGCAGCGTTACCTCTTCGCCCAATTGATACCGCCTGTCATTCGCACCGTTCAAGGTAATGAGCGTCGTATTATTCCGAAGACGGACGACCTGCTCCGTGCCGCCTCCAGGTGCGGATACTACGGCCAGAAACAAATCATAGCCATTGAGCGCTCCTGTAGCTGCTGCAGGATTATACGCCGTTATTCCGATCCGGCTGGATGTGGCGCCACTACTCATCGCTACTTTGGCCGCAACCGAGTAATTGCTCCATGTATCGGAACCCGCGACAAAATTCGTGAAGCTGTTCGTTGTGGCAAAGGCGTACTTATCGTTCTCAACTTTATGCGTGGTATTATTAGGGGCCGTTGTCCAGCCGCTTAAGGTACCGGATGAAAAATCATCCGAAAAAGAAGTCAGAGGTGCCGTGCCCTCTTCTGCATGAACGGGATAGGGAATTGCCAAAAACAATGAAAGCGCTAAAATTAAATTGAGTATTCTCATTCCCAGAACACACCTTTCGCGCTTGTCTCATATTTTTTTGGAAGAAGCAGAACCTATTAACTCGATCTGCTTCTTTCCTCTCTTCATTCATGCACTAGTGTGACATGTAGTTATCATAGGTTTTCTGCATAATGGCGACTAAATCGTCTACCTTCATGGACTTTAAGGAATTCAAATAAGCGTCCCACTCCTTGTCGATATCGGATTGCCCTGTGATCCAGGAAGCTCTGTACTTACCCACGGTATTGAAAATATCCGTTCTCATCTCGTTCAGCTTTGCCGCGTCATCCGGGTCCAAATAAGGACGCGGCCATACTTCAGTGTTGATTACGCCAGCTTTTTCATATAACGCGTAGGTTTCACCCTTCACTTTATCAGCCGCGCTCATCTCGACTTTTCCATTCTTATAATCCGATTCCAGCACCGCCCCCGGAAGATTGTTTTGGAAATAGTTTCTAAACGTGTTTGCTGCATATTTCGACATTTCTTCAGCCGGTATAGAATTAACCTTATAAACGCCGTTGTTCAAAGTCAGCCTCGGGTCTTCATTGGCGACTCCGTTATAAGCTTCCAGCGTATTTTCCATTAGATAAAGCTGATCAATGAAAGCCATCAGAATCTCCGGGTTTTTGCTATGGCTAGTCAGTTCGAATTGGCCTTTGCTTCCGGATAAATAGGCCGGATTCAAATAAAATTTCGGTTTGTATCCATCTACGACCGGGGGCAGAATCGCGATGTATTGATCTGCGAACTTCCCGGCCGGATTTTTGGACGTAAGTATACCGTATTTTGCGGCGTTGGCATCATTTTGGATCGCGCTGAAGGTCTGGGGAGATCCTGTAAAGTACTCATTCCACAGCCATTTCTTTTCATACCATTTTTGCATCGTTTTGATATAAGCCTTGTATTCTTCCGTCGTCGGAGCGAAAATAACTTTTCCATCCTTCACGTATATAAAATTCTCAAATGTGCTGTCTTTTGTAGGTATGCCCCATAGGGAGAGCCAAGCTTCCAGGTGTTCGAACCCAGCTCCTGTACGGGCCAGGAGCGGAATTTCATCCGTCGGATCTCCGTTTCCATTTGCGTCCTTTGTAGAAAATGCTTCCATCACGTTTTCCAACTCTGCGAGTGTCGTCGGAACAGACAGTCCGAGATGATCCAGCCATACTTTATTGATCCAGATCGGACTTTCCAGGTACGTGCCGGGAACCTGGTTTGCATAGGGCAGCGCGTATATATTGCCGTCAGGCGATGTAATTCCCGTCAGCATATCCGCTTTTTCTCCGAGGATTCTGCTGTTGAATACCGGCATCACCTTCGGATCCTTCAAGTACTGATTCATCGGAACCAAATACCCTTCCTTCGCGTACAAGGCCAAAAAGGTTTCATTCATGGCAGATGCGCCCATAATCGCGTCTGGAGCGTCTGCCGTACCTAGAAGTACATTCAGCTTTTCCGTGGCGCCGCTCGCATCCGCGCCCAAGCTGATATACTTGATATGGACATTGGTCTTCTCCGCCATCTTTTTAAGAAAATCGGTTTGCTCCGGATTTTCGCTCTCCGTGCCATTTACGCCTGCAATGGTGAACGTGACGGGTTCCGCAAGAGGAAAGGTAATGCCCGTCGTGGCCGTTGCCGTGCCTCCGGATGCGGTTGGCGCTGCCGTTGAGCTCTCCGTTGTCTCATTGGCATTGTTGGAGCAGGCCGCCGCCGACAGCGCAATGACCGGAACCATGACCAGGGATAACCATCTTTGCATTTGTGTCATACCCATTAAATAAACCCTCCTGTAAAAAATCGTTTATATTGTGACGTTTAATCGCTCCCTTACTGAGCTCACGATCAAACATAATCACCGTCAGCCTTTTACTGCGCCTAACATAACGCCTTGTATCAGATATCTCTGCAGAAATGGATATAACAAAATCATGGGAAGCGCGCCCACAAATACGACGGCGTATTTCATCAATGATTTCTCCATGAGTAAATGGTAAGCTTCTTCACTTGGCATCGTCTCCAGCAGTGTTGTATCCACGTTGGCGACCATTTGCGATATGATGATCGTAAGCGGCTGTTTGTCAGGCGTTCTAATGTAGATCAATGCCGAGAAGTAATCGTTCCAATGACTTAAAGCATAGTAGAGAAAAATGACCGCTATCATCGCTTTGGACAAAGGCAATGCAAACCGGAAAAAAAACTGGAACTTACTGGCTCCGTCTATAATGGCCGCTTCATATATGCTCTCCGGTATGCCTCCCTCAAAAAAGCTTCTCGCGATGATCATATTGAATGCGGACAAGGCGCCGGGAATGACCAGAGCCCATATCGTGTCCACCATGTGCAGCGATCTGACCAGCATAAAGGTCGGAATAAGGCCTCCGCCGAATATCATGGTGAAAATAAAAAACATACTGATAATCCCACGTCCCGGAAGCGCTTTCCTCGATAAAGCAAAAGCAGCCGGCAATGTCACCGCAAGATTAATAAATGTCCCCACTGCGGTATATAAGATACTGTTCCGATATCCTGTCCATATTTTAGGAGTATGCCACAGCTTTTCGTAGGCTTCCGTATTCAGCCCGCTTGGAATGACAAATACACGACCTAGAAAAATATCCGAAGGATTGCTTACGGACGCGATTAGAACAAACCAAAGCGGATAAATCGCCATTAACCCTAAAAGGAGCAAAAATACCTTTACTGCAAGATCAAAAATGCGATCGTCTAAACCAGAACCAGGCTTGAAGCTTCTGTTCAGAGTCGTATCTTCCACGACATCACCCCCTTGTCAAAAAATCGACGTTTCGCTGTAACGCTTGGATAACCAATTGATCAGAAGCAGCATAACCATATTAATGCAATTGTTAAACAAACCTACAGCCGAAGCAAAACCGTACTGCGCGCCTTGGATTCCCGCTTTATACACATAAGTGGCGATGACTTCAGAAGCTGAAATATTCAAATCGGTCTGCATGAGGAGCACTTTATCCACGGAGACACTTAAAATATGTCCCATATGCAGGATCAACATCGTAATGATGACACGCAGAATCCATGGGATTTGAATCTTCATCATCACTTTGAATTTATTCGCGCCATCTATTCGTGCCGACTCGACAATGGATGTGTCGATGGAATTCAGGGCTGCCAAATATACAATCGCCGAAAACCCGACATGCTGCCATAGATTTGTGATCGTGTACATCGGGAGTACCAAATCGTTTCTTCCAAAAAAGCTGATCGCTTCCTGACCCATTAACCTGAGCATGATATTGATAAGCCCTGTTTCTCCGTTGCAAAACAGGTTCAGTATTCCGATAACCAGAACACTGGAAAGCAAATGAGGCAAATAGGTAAATGTCTGCGTAAATTTAGCCAGTCGCTTGTTGACGGAATTAAAAATCATAAGCGCCAGCAATATCGTAAACGGGAATGTGATCAAATAGCTTACTACACTTAACAGAATCGTATTTTTCATGATGATGCCAAACCAGCCGGCGTTAAAAAAACGAATAAAGTTATCAAAGCCGATCCAATCGCCATTCAGATAATTAGCGCCCAGACGCGTGGTTTTAAATGCGATCTGCAAACCATACATCGGCAAATATGAGAATACAAATGTCACTGCTATAGCAGGCAGCAGCATGACATAGAACTCCCAATTCGACAAAAAACCTATTTTAATTTTTCTTGCCAGCGGTATGCTCGTTGTTTCTGTCATTCATAATCGTTTCCTTTCTTTTGTGATTGAGAATGAATATAGGCCGATTTTATGCCACCAAGAAAACGGTTTCAATCTTCAAAAAGGAAACAAGGCCGCAACAGGTTTAATTTTTATGCACATGCGAAAACGAAACCTCTTATAACGATTCAAGCGCTAAACAGCCTATTGCAACCAGGGACTTGCGCAAGTTATTATTGAGTCCTTTGCGATAGCTTCACTAGGGCGTGTATGCATACACGCCCTAAATCGTTAATGACTAAAGCCGCTTCGCTTCCCCGTAATACCAATTTTTTCTCTTTCCAGAATAACTGGCATAGGATTGGGAGTGGCTCAGGCGAGGCCAGCCTCTTTCAACGCCTGCCTTGTCGAGAATGTACTGAAAATCTTCCAACGTGGTTTTGGTATTGCGCACGGCCCGGGGAGATTCACCCGTGTTCAGGCAGTATGCCGCCAAAGAACCGGCAGCTTCTCCTATATTCCATTCTGTGGAATGCACCCGGAAGGAACCATTGGTGACGTGGGTCGTACCGATGTTTTTGCAGGCAGGAATCAGGTTTTGAAGACGTATGGGGATAAGTGCGCCGAGGGGAAGCTGCTGCACCCAATGCTGGCCATGAACAGCAGAGGTAACGTTTGGTCCCCCGTCCTTTGCCTTTTCATGAATGTCAATCCGGTAACCGGATACGCCTACGCTGTCGGCATAATCAATGGGGCCGTCAGGGTGCATGTCGATACGGAAATCCTGTTCGCGAATGGTAAACTCCGCCTTTATCCTGCGGCTTTCACGGATATAGGGGTGGGCAGCCAGACCATTGCTCGTATCAAACACGTCGGATCTTGGGCAAAGCCCTTTGAACCCAAGTTCGGACTGTAGATAATAGACCAGGGAGAGGGAAAGTTCTTTGGCCTCCTCAAGCGCGGTTTGTTTTTCTGTCGGAGAAACGCCGGCCAGTACGCGGTCGCGATATTCATTCCCGTTCATCAGAACTGTAATATCGCTATTAAATAAGCTCCGGTCAAAATTATCGCGGCAAAAATGCCTGCGGAAATTCCACATGCTTTGCCGGTACGCTTCCGCGTCATTTTCAGCAAAAAGTCCGGCCATCGCGCCGCTTCGTTCAGTCGTAGCCGTAATATGAGAAAATTTAGAATAAAACTTCTCATAAGACTCAGGCTTCGGAATCGTGAAGTCTTCTTCTGGGTGATACGATAGTGCGATCAGATGCGTAAACGGCTGCTGCCTGAGCGGCTCGGCATCACCTTCCACGGCCAGAGGTTCGCCTGTCTGGCTGATGCTTTCGGCGCCTGTGACATACTCCGCTCCGCACATAGGCAGAAGGTCGCCCAGCTCTGTAGCGTCCACCATATAGTTGGCCGAAATGACAACCTGTCTTCCATCCATGGATTGAAATTCCACTGCATCGATAAAATCGCCTGTAGTCGTAACCTTGACTGGAGTAAGCCCTTTCAAAATGGACAATAATCCTGCGGACCGGTATGGAGCAAGCATTTCCTCCAATACCGCCTCGCCTACCCGCGGTTCAAAGCCAAGGGCGCTTACCCAACACGCTCCCGGATTCAAGGTTAAATCCTGCCGGGCCTTTTCGTTCATGGGATAATTTCGGCGGTAATAGTCTCTGACCTTGCTTCGGAATGTCATGTAGCTGCTGGTATGGCCGAACTTTTCTATCCACGGATGCTCGTCGATCGGTACGCCCTGCCCTGTGGCTTGGCCGCCAATCCAGCCGGTCTCTTCTGTCATGATCACCCGTTTCCCCATCTTGACAGCGGACAGTGCCGCGGATACGCCTCCAAAACTTGCGCCTACAACCAGGATGTCTGTTTTCATTTCTATCATAGCGTCTGCCTCCTGTCGTCGTTCTGTCGTCATTATAGGATCGACAGAACGGTGGAACAATTGGCTATTCAGAAACAGGCCGTTTTTACGTACGATCCATTTCGCATAGGCAGAGAATTCAATCGATCTTTAACGAGCTTTCTATATGGCCGATTGCGGACAACGCTTTTACATGTATGACGTGTGTTCTATTCATCCTTTTTATTCGTTTCCTGATGAGCCAGGCGATAAGCGCCTGGCGTCGAGCCTGTTTCTTTTTTAAACGCTCTTGTAAAGTTTGTTACATCAACCTTGCCGATCTTTTGAACGATCACAGCTAGGCTGTCATTCGTAGTGACTAGCAGCTCCTTAGCCTTTTCGATTTTAAGACCATTGACATACTCAGACAGCGTTTGTCCTGTATGCGTTTTGAAAATACTCCTCAAGTATTGAACGGACATCGAAAACTTATCTGCCAGCAAACTGATTTGAAATTCATGTTTCAAACCATTTTCATTAATAAATTGCATGATCTCATCGATAAGTTGATCAGATTGCTGCTTCTTATGACTATTTAAAAAATCCGTAATTTTTTGAAAAACTTGTTCGATTAATTCTATCAAATCATCTACAGTCTGGAAGTGTTCGATTTCCAAAATATCGAATCCATAATCCAACCTATTGGAATAAGCGGTATCCAGCAATGCGGAGAGGCGTTTAAAGTATTGGATAATATCAAAACAAATGTACCTGCAGGTGTAAAGCGTACATTTGTTTGTTTTAATGTAGTTCATCATTTCATGAAAACTTTTTTGCGCCTTTTCGATTTTTAACTCGGAGAGATGTTCTCCAAACGTTTTCAGCATTTCGGGAAGAGGCGTTTCCGCATCCGATATATGCGAGATTTGCCGATACTCGATGAGGGTTCCCGCACTGTAAAGCATTTTATATTCCAGGGCTTCGCGGCTTTGCAAGTATAGCCTTCCAATTTGGGATGGTTTTTCGTTTATGTCGCTCACGCCTACAGTCGCCAAAACTCCCGATTCCAAAAGCTGTTGAAGGATATCTTCAAACGCCTGTATCAAATCGCTGTAACTTTCTTTTTCAAGGCAACAAATACAGACAATCTGCTGATTAAAAAGCAGATTTTTAAATTGGCATTCTATAGACGCAGGTATCTTCCCTGCGATTGATTTTACGACAGCCGAATAACCGATCTTATTCAAAGCGACAATATCCTCAACAAAAATGGATGCAATGCAAAATACGCTTTTTGAAAAATATACTCCAATACTTTTCCCGGCAGAATTCAGGCTTTGCAGGTTATTAAACGAACTGTTGAGTACGGATAATAATAAATTCTCATACAGCGCGTCTTCGGAATGCTCCGTGAAATTGCGGTAATCCACTTGAAGCTGGTTCAGATCCTCGATCGCCCTTTCTATCGTACCAAGCTCATCCTCTTTGCCGCTCGAATACGCTTTCAATTGCGATACGATTTTCCGGATCGGAAAATAATTGAACCTTAGTCCCAGCATGATGATAACCGCACCAATGGCAAACATGAGCGTAATAACGACGATGACCCACACTTTTATTTGGTTAAGACTTTTCATGGCATATTGCATATCCGTAATCTTGACATAGTAATAACCTGTTACATCGGAATGCAATCCAATAATATAAAGCTGGCGTCCGTCCGTTTTGATCGTATCGGAGAAATCTCCGTTGTGCTGCTTCAGTAAAGGTGTAATATGATTTAATATAATTCCCTTTGAATCCGGCACAAAGCTGCTAAGCAATTGAAGGTCGTTATCGAATACAAGTACGTTTTCGTTCACTGCTTCATTCTCGGAGAAATTGAATAGCTTTTTTAAGTTTTCATTATCTATTACAAAAACAACGGTTCTTGTTGGATTAGAGAAATTCGGGGAAAGCGGCGAAAAATAAAAAATATACGAATGGTTGTTTTGGCTGATCACCTGGCGTACCTTTACGGATTCTGAATGGTTTAATAAATCATAAAAGTCATCAATCGTCAAATCGCTGGAGACGATGTAATTCGGCAATATTCGTGGAAAAAAAAAGGTGCCGGACGAGGAAAAAAGTTTTTGGGATCCTCTTTCGTACAAAAATATATCGCTAAGCGGGTCCTGCAGTCGTGTCAAAAAAGACAGCGTAGAAACAACGTTGTCTGAATGGTTTTTGATTTGAAACAACGTCATGGAAGGAGCGTTGTCCACTTTCACCGTTAATGTATGTAATTCGGATATTTTTACGTCGTATACATTTTTAACCGTATTTAATTTGTTGATGTTGGACGTATAAATCTCTTTTTCAAATGAATGATAAACAGTGGAATAGCAGAACAATAAAAACACCCCAATGGGTATAAACACCGCAATGCCATAAAGAAGCATGGTTTTCCTGAATAAATTGCTTCGAACCGACAGAAAAAGTGATTTCACGACGCTCACCTCTGAAAGATCGTCTCTAACAAATGCTTGCATTTTTTGAAAACGCTTGCAAGACTTTTATCGCTTCATATTCGCTAAATAACATGCCCAAAAGATGAGCAAGTAGGGTTATGGGGCAATAGAATGGCCTGATTCATTATAATACAAATCGATTAAAAAGCGGTCATTTATTCCCGTCCAAGTAAAACGAATGGCGTCCAACGAAAAGCGAGCATTACGCCCAGAAATGTTCCGGAAGCCTAATGCCCGCATGGTAAACGCTATCTTACCTTGCTTTTAATCAAAAACGCGTCGCCCGATGCCTTGTCCGAGCTCGGCACCTTGCGCAATCAAACGATGCTGCAGCTCGTGAATATTCAGCTCGCGCACCGCTTTGCCTTGCTGAACGCTCATCGCCGCCGCCACTCCGGCCGCTTGGGCCTGCGCCATCTGGATCGGAATGACTCTCGTCGACGACATCGCCTCATGCGTTGCCGAGATCGGTCTGCCCGCCACGATGATGCCCTCCAGTCCCTTTGGCAGCAAGCAGGAGAACGGAATTTCATAGGTGCTCACTTTTTTCGTATTTAAGCCTTTGTGATCGGGCGTATGGATATCCAGATGGTACCCGCCGAGACAGATCACATCGTCAAACCGTTTGCTTTCGATCAAGTCTTCGCCGGTAAGCACATAGTCGCCGACGATATGACGCGATTCCCGTATTCCGATTTGATGCGCCGTATCCAGCAGCCGAATGTGTTCGAAGCCGGGTACGTAAGTTTTGAGAAAATCGAAAATGTCTTTCATCTGCATCAAGCCGGTCACTTCTCCGTTCGAATAGCTCCGGTTGTCGTTCGGATTGACGCCCTCGACACGACTCGAGACAACGATCATTTGATCGAACTTCGGAATACAGACGCCAACCAGATTCGCGCGCGGAAAAGGAATCCCGGCTTGAACCGCCTGCTCAATATACTGCTGCAGACCGCCCAGTACAAACACTTCCGCTCCGTCCATCTGATCGATCAACCCGTGAACGACTTCGTCAGTCATCGAAAACGGACGGATCTGCGATGTATGTTCCCGGAAGTAGGCAATCAGCGGTTTGAAGTCAATCCCGCTCACCCGGAACACGAGCGAGGATACCTGCGTTTTGTTGTCGGACGGACGACCGTACACATAATCCGCGCCTGCCCGCACCGCTGCGTCGCCATCGCCGCTGCAATCGATCACGGCGCCGCAGGACAAAAGCTGGCTCCCTTCCTTATTTTGAATCAGCACGCCCTTCACGCATCCGTTCTCGACGACCGTATCCGTCAGCATGCTATGCAAGTAAAAGTGCACTCCGTCTTCCTGCAGCATCCGGGTGACGACATATTTGAACCAATGCGGATCGACGCCCAGCACGTCGCTGGTGATCGGGTCCATATAAAATTGCGTCGCGGCACCGATCTCTTGCAGTTTTGTTGCAATCTCGTAGGCGATTCCTTTGACGATCAACTGCCGCAGGTTGTTATGGAAGCCGAGCAGCGGCAATCCGGGGATGACATTGCCCCCGACGAAGCCGTTGTATTCGACGATCGCCGTCCTGGCTCCCGCACGGGCCGCCGCCATCGCCGCGACGATCCCTGTCGCTCCGCCTCCGACGACCACAACGTCGTAAGAATATTGTTTCAGCATGTGCTTCTCCCTTTTCGCCTCGTCTTAGAATGTAAACCTGTATTACAACTATAATTGAATATAGCACACTAATTTAAAACAAACAATATGAAAATCCAAACCTGTATTAAAGTTTGTCACGCAGACTTACAAAAAAGACGATTTTTACGCCCATTTACCGGGCGTAAAAATCGTCTATCGCTTAAGACGGATATGAGCTTTGACGGACGACAAGCTCGGGCTGGAGCACGATAATTTTGTTGCTGCGCACCGTTTCTCCGTTCATCATGTCGAGCAGCAACCCTGCTGAGCCTACGCCGATGTCGTAGGTCTGAAACTTGACCGAAGTCAGCTTGACCGGCAGGCTCTCGCAAACCCCCGTGTTGTCGTAACCAACGACGAGGACGTCCTTGCCGACGATGAGCCCTTTCTCCCCAAGCGCTTCGCAAGCACCCTTGGCGATACCGTCGTTAAAGCAAAAAATACCGTCCGGCGTTACGCTGCTCTCCAGCATTTGAGTCATGCTGTCGTAGCCCGGGCGCTCCGTATCGAACGTTGGCTCGAACAGGACCAGCCTATCGTCCAGATTCATCCCCGCTTCGGCCAGTGCGCTCGTGTAGCCTTGATAGCGCTCGTATGAGGTGGAATAAGCAGGACGCGAAATATAAGCGATGTCCCGGCAGCCATTGCCGATCAGATGCTTGACCGCCGCATACGCGCCGTAAAAATTGTTCGACACCACTTTCGGCGCTTCCACCCCTTCAATCCCGCGATTGCAGAAAACGATCGGAATGCCGGCGTCCCGCAGCTTGTCGAACAGATTTAAATCGGTATGTCCGATTATGGCAGGTACGATAATGAGCCCATGAATGCCCAAATCGATCATTTTGTTCAAATAACCCGCCTGTTTCTCGGTCTGATTGTCCGTATTGCAAATAACGAGGTTTATATCGTGCCGGTTCATTATATCTTCGACTCCGCGCAAAATGCCCGGGTACGTATCATGCCGGATATCCGGTATAATGAGCCCTACGGATCGGAACGCACTTCTGGGCGTATGCGCCGCAGACGTCGCCCTCTCCCCGGATACGTACGTACCGCTGCCATCTTTGGCGTATAAGTAGCCCTCGCCGATCAACTCGGAAATCGACCGCTCGATCGTAGTCCGGGCAGCGTTGTATTGCTTGGCCAAAGCATTGCGCGAAGGCAGGCGGACATGCGGCTCAAGCAACTTAATCTGCTCGATCAGCTTATGCTTGACTTCCATGTAGCGGTAACCATACTCCTCCAAGAGCTTCTCCCCAATCTGTATGCTTCCTATTGGTTTGATTGTAATAGAACGGGGAATGGTATTCAACAGCCATGGGGGGGATGGAACTACAACCGCATCCCGTCGGAAAATGGAGGGATCTCTTACAACTTCGAAACCTGTGCGCTGCTGCTTTGCAGCAAACTGTTGCTTCGGTAAAACTCGGCGATTCGCGCCGTCTCTTCGAGCGTAAAGCGCTTAAGCGGCGAACGGACGACCGGCGTCTTCAGTACCCCTTGCAAGTGGAGTATCGCTTTTTCGTAAGGGATAACTTCAAATTGCAGCATATGGGCGATCACCTCGTTCGCTTGGGCTTGCAGAGCCGGCAGCCTGCTCCATTGCCCTGTCGCCGCAAGCGAAAACATGCTCATGTAAAGCGAAGGCATCATATTAAACGTACTGCCGATGGCGCCGTCCGAGCCCATGAGCACCGATGCCGCATACACTTCGTCATGTCCGTTCATGATCAGGAAGCGCTCTCCGCACCTGTCGCGAATTTGCTGCATCTCGAACAGATTCATTGACGTGAACTTGACCCCGAGGCATTGCGGATGCCGAGACATTTTTTCGTAAAAATCTACGGACAAGCTAACACCGGTCGCCCCGGGAAAATGATAAATCAGCATTGGAACAGATACGGCGGACATGATCGTTTCATAATGCTGCTGCAATTCCTGTATGCCTGCTTTGTAGTAAAAAGGTACGACTGCAGATACTGCATCCGCCCCGGTCTTTTCAGCATGCACGGCAAGCTCGACACTATCCCTCGTGCTGATGCATCCGGTGTGCGCAATGACCTTCGCCCGCTTCGCCGCCGCACCGATCACCGCCTCAAGCAGCTCCTTGCGCTCCGTTATCGATAGCATGAACGCCTCGCCAGTGCTGCCTCCGACATAAAATCCGCTTACTCCTAACCGTAGTTGATGCTCGATAAGCGCTCGCAAAGAATCATAGTCGATATCCCCGTTCTCGTTCATCGGTGTGACTAACGCCGTATAAATGCCTTTCATCTGAATACTGGACGTCAAAGCAGCCGCTCCCCTCAAATCGATTTATAATCTGTATTACAATTCACTCAAACTATAACAAATCATCACCAAAAACTCAATAGACCACCAAAACCTGTATTAAAGAATCGTTGTGGCGCTATATAACATTGAGGCTCTATTTCCCTCATCCGGCTTTCCGAGGTTCGACATTCATGTGCTTGCGACTTTCAAGAGCGTTTTAAGTCCAAAATTCCAGACGCGCCATCATCGCCTGAATAAGCTTATTTCAGACCATGCCGCTCCCTCTTCGCCGGAGGACTCTTCACTGTCGCTCCGATTCACTTCATGTTACGGTCTGGTCTGTTGCTCGCACCGTCTCTGACGGTTACTTTCGACGATGCGCTTCTGCACACAGATTTCGCCACACGCAGTCATCCTAGCTATGCGGGGGCTTGGCTTCTCTCAGCGACCGGACTTTCACCGGCTAGAAGATGCGTGCTTAGCTGGGCACACGCAAATAAAAAAGGCATCCTTGCCGGATGCCTTTTCGTATCATTTATCGCCGACAGCAGGCATGCCTGTTGCGCGACTATTCGTTCCCTATCGCCGCCGTCGACTCGCGCACGACGAGCTCCGGCTGCATGACGATCCGCTGTGGAACGAGGCTCGCTCCCTCCTGCCCGCTCCCGATCAACAGCTCAAAAGCCAGCTTCACCATCTGCTCGATCGGCTGGGCGATCGTCGTCAGCAGCGGATTGGTCGCCGTCGAGAGCAGTGTGTTGTCGTAGCCGACGACGGACAGTTGCTCTGGAACGCCAATACCGGACTCCCGAGCTGCCTGGAGCGCGCCGACCGCGAGCAGCTCGTTGCTGCAAAACACAGCCGTCGGACGCGTTTCGCGCCGCAGCAGTTCGAGCGTGGCCCGTTTGCCGTCCTCGATGCTGGAAGCACAGGGCAGGATATCGCCGTCTTCGAGCCGAACGCCGGCCTCGAACAGCGAGAAGCGGAAGCCCCGAACCCGCTCCTGGCTGCTGCTCACCTTCAGATCTTCGGCTAGCACCGCCATCCGGCGATGACCGAGCGCGAGCAGATGGGCGGCGGCAAGCGTCGCCCCCCGAAAGTCGTCGGTGGCCACGCCGCCGACCGGCAAGCCCCGAACCTCGCGGGCGATCGTGACCGTCGGCAGCGGCTTCTCCGCCAGCTGCGCCAAAATCTCCGCGCCGCCGCCGGTGCCGATGAGAATGCCGTCGACGCTTTTCTGCTCAAGCAGCCGGATATAAGCCAGCACCCGTTCATCCTGATTGTCCGTGCTGCACGTAATGACGCTATAGCCCGCCGAATGAGCGATATCCTCGACCGCCCGCGCGATCTCCGCAAAAAACGGGTTGGCGACGTCCGGGATGAGCAGTCCGAGCGTGTACGTCTTTTTGCCGGTCAGCGCCGATGCGATGACGCTCGGCTGATAGTTCAGCCGCTCCATCACCTTTAATATTTCCTCGCGTTTCTTCTTGCCGATCTTGCCTTTGCCGTTAATCGCATTGGAGACGGACGCGATCGACACGCCCGCCTCCCTGGCGACATCGTATATCGTAGTCGGTTTCATAGACGCAGCTCCACTTTGGTCGAATCGAAAAAACGCACAACGCACGCTTAGGGCTATTATCCGATGTCGGCGCCGTCATTGCAATCGTCCGTGCCGACTCTGGCGCACAGCATACCTACGCATACATCCGCAGCCCCTACGAAGGCATTCGCTCTGACTACTCATCCTCGCCTGGTCGCGGGTATCCCCCTTGCGTCCCCCGCCTCCACGCCGCCGACCGAGATAACTGCATTTAAGCAAGTATTTTTTCAGCTGCAGTAGAAAGACTTCTCGATAAGTGTCAAAGAGCAGTTAATTTCGATACTTTTTGCGCGAGGAGCAAATTTGGGCTTAATTAATTGCCTTTTGACAGCTATTGCTCTAAAAAGGCCGGGCTCGGTCGAAATTAAATGCCTTTTGACAACTATTCCGACACATAAAACCGATTGTCCCGAACGTCCGTATCCGCGCACGCGGTCAATCGAAACGTCTCCTCCAACGTGCTGAACGCGCCGAAGCCGTCGCCGGGTATCGCAGACGCCAGAATCTCGTTGTCCGCAAAAGAAATGTCCGCAGTCCCCTTCGCCTTCAGCACCAAGGCGTCCCGCGTCTCGAAGCGGTTGCCTTCGATGCGAATCCCGCGATGCACCGGGTGCGCCGCGTCCGGCTCGTCGATCGCCGGCGTGATCGCGATCACCGGGAACGCCGCGTCGCCGCATTCGACGAACCGATTGTCCCTAATCGTCAGGTCGTGCACCGGTCCCGATTCGAACCAGGACGACGCATCCCCTTCGATCAGGATGGCGCTCATCCGCATCCGTTCGAACGTATTGTCTTCGATCACCGCCCGGCGCCGCGTCGAGATCAAGATGCCGCGCGTCGGGATGCGCGAGAAGCGGTTGCGCGCAATGCGCACCTCCGGCGTCCAGGTCACGTTCTCGACGACATCCCCCGGCGCAAAATCCTCGTCAGCCGGCGCCGACTCCGCTAACGTCAGCCTTAGCGTTCGGTCGTCCATCCGCTCCACCGAGCCAACCCGACCGCTCCCGAACGCTCTCAAAGAGCGGCCCCTCGCGAACTCAACCTCGTCGCCCGCCCGGAACGCCTCGAAGCCGTAGCTCTGCGGGTGCATAAACCGGACTTCCACGACGTTCGGCGCAGGCCGACCCACGATTTGCATATAGGTGCCGTGAACGTTGATCGCATCGTCATGGGCGCCGGCGAACCGGGAGTCCACGACTTCGATCCGGCCGCGGCAGCCCATCAGATGGATACAGTCCGCAAAAGCCGCGACGGTCCTCCCCGTCTCCGCACGCGGCGCAATCTCCATCCGCGTAAAAGCCAAGTTCTCGCTGAACTGCCCCACGATACCAAGCCCGTGCATGAAGTGCATGCCGACGCCGTCCATAACGATATCGCGGCTGTTCAGCAGGAACGCGCCGACCTGATCTCGGACGCCGTCCCGGCATTGCAGGACATAGCCGGGCTCGATCCCGTCGAGCGCCGCCACCGCAGACGACGCATCATCGAAGCGAAGCCTCACCCGATCAGGTCCAATCGACTCCGCCTTCGCCGCCGCTTCGATCGGATTGTCGATGCGCCAGGTCGCATCCCGCGCCGGATCGTACACTTGCACCGGCCCCTCGCGGAACCGCCAGCCTTTTCCGATCCAATGCAGCTTGCCTTCCTCCACGACGCAGCGCGAATCCGCATGAATCTCGAGCTCGAGCCAGTCCCAGCCGACACCGGTCACCTTCGCTTCCGTCACCGTCGGCTCCGCGTAGTCCATGCGCACGTTACGGATCGCGATCCGTTCGCACCCGTCCAGCGCGAGCATCGTCTGCTTGCCATGAAAGACGAACAACGCTCCTTGACCGTCCAGCTCCAGATCGCGCACGCCTTTCATATAGATGCCGATCGTCTTCGTCACATCCGGATTTTCCGTCTCGCTGGCCGTATTCGTGATGTAATAAGGCACATTGGTGACTTCCTCATCGTAAAAATCGTATCTTCCCGGCCCGCATGTCAGCAGCGCCGCCCCCTCCGAGCTCGCTGCCGCCGCGATCGCCAGCCGCATCGCGACCGTCGTATCCTCGCCGGAGTCTGCCCGCGCGCCAAAATCCTCGAGCCGCCATACCGTCCGTTCCGCACCCGTCTGTTGGTCCGATTCGCCCATCCTTCTCCCCCTGTTCTCGCACACTATGTAAGCAAGCATGAATGACTGCAAACACGGCCTATTATCGGCCTGCCGCTCTCCTTCGTCAAGCGGGCGCCAACGCAAAGACAGGCCGGCTCCGATCGAATCGGAACCGGCCTGCCTAACGCAGCGCTTCTCGCGCTTAGTCTTCCTCGTCGTCCATCGCCGCGCGCATTTGCGCTTCCCACTCCGCGCGCCGGCGTTCCTCTAAGTACTCCTGCGACATGCGGTCGCGCTCGCGTCCCTTCTCCTTGAGCCGCTCGATGCCCGGCTGGATGAGCAGGTCGACCTCGGCCTGCACGACGGCGGACAGGTCGTACCGCTGCTGCGACTCGAGGTATCCGCCCACTTCCATCAGCGCGTTGTAGCGGCCCAGCTCGTCCCGCGTCAGCAGCCCGCGCACCTGCACGCTGCAGTGCCGCATTAGAGGAACTTGCCCTTGCGGAGCACGAGCGGAATGCCGCCGATGATGAACAGGTAGCGCAGGTCGATCGCCTTCTTCAGCCAGGCGGCGACGCGTCCTTTATACTTTTTGCCGAACGCCATGCCGATCGCCTCGCCCTTGCCGAGCGAAGCCACCGTGCCTTTGTTGCTGAACACGAACGGCCGCAGCGACTGATTGCGGATCGAAGCGACGAGATTGTGCGCGCAATTGACGCCCTGCTGCATCGCGATCTGCGCCGTAGGCGGGTAAGGACGCCCCTCCGGGTTGAACATGAGCGAATTGTCTCCGAGCACGTAGATGTTCTCGTGTCCCGGCGCGCGCAGATGCTCGTCAACCTTGACGCGTCCGCGCATCGTCTCGAAGCCGGCTTCCTCGATCAACCGGTTGCCCCGAACGCCGCCGGACCAAATGACCGTCTGCGACTTGATCTCTTCGCCTTCGCCGACGATGACGCCGTCCGCCGTGCACTCCTTGATCGCGGTGCCGATGCGGAAGGTGACGCCCTTCTTGCGGAGCACCTCCATCGCGTACTCGACCAGCTCAGGATCGAAGCCGGGAAGCGCGGTCGGCGCGGCTTCGACGTTGATGATCTTGACAAGCGAGCGGTCGACGTCGAACTGCTTGCACAGATCCGGCACGCGGTCGGCCAGCTCGCCGATGAACTCGATCCCAGTGAAGCCCGCGCCGCCGACGACGAACGTCAGATAGTCCGTGCGATGGGGCTCGCGCTTGTAGCGGGCGAATTGATATTCGATATGCTCGCGAATGAGCCGAACCGAGTTGATGCTGCGGATCGTGAACGCATTTTCCGCCATGCCCGGGATGCCGAACGTCTCGGATTCGCCGCCCAGCGCGATGATCAGATAATCGTAGGAAAGCGTGCCGTCCTCCAGGATGACCTTGCGGTCCTGCGGACGAATCTGCACGACGGTCGACTTGACGAAGTCGATCTTGAACTCGTCGATGAGCTTGGAGATGCTCACGCGCGCGTTGTCCGGGTGGTCCGTGCCCGCTGCGGGCATATGGAGATGCGTCGTAATATAGTGATAATCGTGCTTGTTGACGAGTGTCACGTCGGCTTCATTATAATTAAGCTCTTTTTGGAGACGCAGCGACGTCAGAACGCCGCCGTACCCCGCGCCTAGGATGACGATTTTGGGTATACTGCTCATGGGATCCCATCCAATCCAGTTTGGTGTTCAACATGTGAAAAAATCCACAATGAAGATAGGCATATTTGTCTCTTTGCCTCAAAAGAATCATATCGGCTTTACCCTTCTATTTCAAGGTTCATTGTTACAAAATCGTTTGGACTTCTCCACAAATTTACCCTGATGCGCCAAGCTTTATCCCGAACGCGTTCCGCGTCCGGCCGCGGCTTCCCCGCGTTGAAGGCCCGCTTGCACTTTGTAGGAAGTCCATGAAGAGAGCAAGCTACCGTACTCGGCGGAAAATGGGGGTTCTAAACGCTTGTACGTGCGCATTTATAATAAAGAAGGCATCCCTGCCTCCGGCCCGGACGGCCGAAAAAGCGAGGATGCCTTCATCCATATGATCGATCGGGACGCGTGCGACTACTTCGCTAGCCGCTCTTCCTTTATGGGCAATTGTCTGCGACGGATCTCGGCGTGCAGCAGATGTACGAATTCCCTTTCCAGCTTCAAGCGGACGGCATGTTGGTAAGCTTCCAGTAGCAGCTCATCCGACAACAACGGCAACATGGCCTACACCCTTTCTTAAGCAGGCTATTCTGACGACGATCCCGCGCGGCGAGCTCTTCGTGATGGCATCATAGCATGCTCTTCAACCGACGGACAAGCGCTTCGCTATCCACATCCGGCTGTGCACAAGATGTGATTATTTTGTTGAAAAAACCCGGTTTTCCGCGTTCATCCGTAGAGGATAATGTGGATGGATTTATCCACAGGAAGAATACTGTTTTTTCCATAAAAATAATTCATAGCGAAATTTGCGATGATAGCTGCCGATAATTGATAATGCGGTTTTCGTAAACCGTTACTGCGGGCGCGTATTCACCTCAAGCATCCAGATCCGCCCGCCGCGATCGATGCCGTAATCGTAGCCGAGCTGGCCGATGCCGGGAAACCGGCTCTCCAGCAGCGCCGTCGACGTACGCGTCAAATGGCGCATTTGGCTCTTCTTGACGCCGACGAGCCGCCCCGACAGCGACCTGGCGATGCCTTGGCTTGCCGTGACCCGCGTGCCGCCTCTGCAGAGGTTGGTGACGAACAACCCTTTGCGCGCTACGCGTCCGACCATCGCCCTGATTTGCCAGCCCGCCTCCGTCTTCACGTGCTTGACCCGGTAGTCGATCGGCCTTCCCGCGATCGTGGCCAGCCGGATGCCGCGCTGAATCAAGTAGGCGCGCCTTCCCTTGAGCCTGCCGATGCGCCCGCAGAGCCCCGCAAACGTGCCGAAATAACTTACGCTGCTTCTCGCATGAAGCTGGTAGCCCTTGCCGACCCGCGCAGCCTTGATGACGCCGTTGCCGCCGGCGCCGCGCACGGGCTTCAGGACGACCATGCCATACCGGTTCAACATCGTTTTCAAATTTCCCGTGCTGTACATTCTAGTAGGCGGGATGTGACGCGCCACATAGCCGTTCGCCATAAGCGCAGTCGTTTTGAGCCATTTGCTCGCCAACATGCGTCCGTGCCGCTGATGCATGCGCCAGTCCTCCTTTATGCGGTATATAACCAGCATACTCGGACATCCGCGCAGCCTCTTGGATGAATGGACATGGCAACCCGCCCTTTTGTCTGCGGGCGGGGCGATGGCGGCCAACCTGTTTCTTTACCCACAATCGGCTGTGTATAAAACACCCCTTTCCTGTGGACAAGTATAAAATCCCCAGCAACAGCGCTGGGGACAAGCGGGAAAACTTTATTCACAGCCTTCGCTCGCAACCCTTCGGCCGCCGTCCGATTGCCCCTCTCGGCTTTGCATCTGGTATCATAGGTAGATACAGAATGGATGGCTTGCCGCAAGGCGGCGAAGAGAAGAGGAGTCCAGCTTAATGAACGCATCCGTCACGCGCCAAACCGTCCGTTCGCTCTGCGGCCGCATCGCCTACGAGAGCGGACTGGCATACGCCCGCGCCGGCAAAGTTACCTTTGATACTTATTACGACGAAGCCGGCGTCTACGCGGCAGTAGTCCGAGGAAGCGGAAAATCCGTCTACGAGACGAAGCTGCGAATCTCGCGTGCGGGAGACGTAGCCGCCTCCTGTACGTGCCCCTCCCTTGCTTCGTACGATAAATATTGCAATCACATCGCCGCAGCCCTGCTGCGCATCATCGAGCATCGGCACGCGGGCAGCTTTCCCGCAGCTGCGGCCGGTTCGGAAGCCGGCCGAGCTGGCGCGAAGGGGACTGTCGCGGAAGGCGTTGACGCGGACGACGGGCTGGCCGCCAAAATGATCGGCTTGTTCGCGGCGAAGCCGGCCGCGCGCAGCGGCGCCCGCAGACGGTTCGAGACGCGCGAGCGGCTGTCGGTCGCCTTCGTCTGCGTCCTGCTGGACGACGGCCGCGAGCTTGCGCTCGGCATCGAAGCGCGCCTCGGCCACGAATCGGGGCCGATGCATGCGGTGAGGCAGATCGGCGGCTGGCTCGACAGCGTCGAGCGCGGCGAATCGCATCCGATCGCCAAGGCGTTCGCCTACGATCCGGAGCTGCACTGCTTCTCCGAGACCGACGACGAGATTATTCAGACTCTCGCGCGCGTCAACCGCGGCGACGTCGCGTTCGTCCGGTCGCCCTCGGGCTTAAGCGGCGGCGCGCGCACCCAGCGGACGCTGCGGATTCCGCCGGAGAGCTGGGAGTCGCTCCACGCGCTGCTCGTCCGCGCCGCGGATGTCTCGCTGCGAGCCGGAGAGCGCCTGCTGCCGGGCTTGCCGTGGGCCGAGGGACCGCTGCCCGTACGGTACGAGATCGACGACGATCCGGACGACGCGGACGGCGGCTGCAGGCTAGAGGTACGCGGCCTGGAGTCGGTCGCGGTATTGGAGGCATACGGGCTTGCGCTGACGGAGGACGGACTCGTCAGGCTGCCTCCCGACGCCTGTGCGCAGCTGGCGCAGCTCCAGCGCATGCTGCCGGCCGCGACGCCGTCGGGGATTGCTCTCGAGGCGCCGACTGCAGGAGATGCGAGGCGGATTCGCATTCCGCGGGAGCAGGCGGACGGCTTCATGGAGCGCGTCGTGCCCGGGCTCATGCGGCTCGGCAGCGTGCGCATCGCCGAAGCCGTGTCGGACAAGATCGTCCGCGAGCCGCTCAAGGCCAAGCTGTACCTGGATCGCGTGCGCGACCGACTGCTCGCCGGCCTGGAGTTCCACTACGGCTCCGTCGTCATCAATCCGCTCGAAGCGGCCGGCGCCAAACGTTCGGACGAAGGCCCTATTCTCGTTCGGGACGGCGAGCGTGAGCGGCGCATCCTCGAACTCATGGACGACAGCGCCTTCGTCCGCACCGAAGCCGGCTACGTCATGGCGGGCGACGAGGATGGCGAGTTTGAATTTCTGTACCGCGTGCTCCCGCTGCTCGAGCCGCTGCTTGACGTTTACGCCACCGCGGCCGTCCGCATTCGCCTGCTCCCCGATCCCGTCGTCGTCAAAGTATCGGCCGACACGGACGAGCGTACCGATTGGCTCGAATTCAAGTTCGACATCTCCGGCATTCCCGAGGCGGAGATCAAATCGCTTCTCCAGGCGCTCGCGGAGAAACGCGCGTATTACCGCCTGACCGGCGGCGCGCTCGTGCCGCTGGACGGGCAGGACTTCGCCGAGGTCAACAGGCTGCTGAGCGCGACCGGCATGCTGCCCTCCGAGCTCAAGGACGGCAAGCTGCGCCTGCCGCTCGTCCGCGGCCTCCATCTGCTCGAGCCGGAAGGCGGAACGGTCGTCAAGCACGGCCGCATGCTACGGGGACTGCTCGACGACTTACGCCATCCCGACCAGGCCGCGTTCGCCACCGCCCCGGCCGCGCTCGCCGGTAAGCTTCGGGACTATCAGCTGTACGGCTACCAATGGATGCGGACGCTCGCCCACTATCGCTTCGGCGGCATCCTGGCGGACGATATGGGTCTCGGTAAGACGGTGCAAAGCATCGCCTTCCTCGTCTCGATGCTGCCGGTCATGCGTGAGCGCGGCCAGCAGGCGCTAGTCGTCTGCCCCGCCTCGCTCATGTACAACTGGCAGAGCGAGCTGCGGCGGTTCGCGCCGGACATTCGGTGCGGCATCGCCGACGGCGCGAAGGGCGAGCGAGCGGAGACGCTTGCGAATCCGTCCCGCTTCGACGCGCTGATCGTCTCCTATCCGCTGCTGCGCAAGGATATTCAGCTGTACGCGGGCATGACGTTCCATACACTTATACTGGACGAGGCGCAGGCGGTCAAGAACGAGACGACCCAGACGGCCCAAGCCGTCAAGCGGATCGTCGCGGAGCAGCGCTTCGCGCTGACGGGCACGCCGATCGAGAATGCGCTGGACGAGCTTCGCTCCATTGCGGGCGCCGTCTTCCCGGGCTTGTTCCCGGGACGGCGCGCGTTCGCCGAGTTGTCCCGCGAAGAGGTGTCGGACCGCATTCGCCCGTTTGTGCTGCGACGTCTCAAGACCGACGTCCTGCGCGAGCTGCCCGACAAGATCGAGTCGGTCATCGCCTCCGAGCTGCTGCCGGCGCAGAAGAAGCTGTATGCGGCCTATCTGGCCAAGCTGCGGACCGAGACGCTGAAGCATCTGGACCAGGATACGCTGGACCGCAACCGGATCCGCATCCTCGCCGGCATCACGCGGCTGCGCCAGCTGTGCTGTCACCCGGCGCTGTTCGTCGAGGACTACGCCGGGGGCTCCGCCAAGCTCGACCAGCTGCTGGAGCTGCTGGACGACTGTCGCAGCGCGGGCAGGCGCGCGCTCGTCTTTTCGCAGTTCACGTCGATGCTGGCGATGATCCGGCGAGAGCTGGCTGCGCGCGGCATGACCCACTTTTACCTGGACGGCGACACGCCTGCGGCGGAACGGGTCGAGCTGTGCGACAGATTTAACGCAGGGGAGCGCGAGCTGTTCCTCGCTTCGCTGAAGGCGGGCGGCACGGGGCTTAATCTGACCGGAGCCGATACGGTCATCCTTTACGACCTATGGTGGAATCCCGCCGTTGAGCAGCAAGCGGCGGATCGCGTGCACCGAATCGGCCAGCAGCGCGCCGTCCAGGTGATCCGGCTCGTGGCCAAGGGGACCGTGGAGGACAAGATGGCCGAGATGCAGCAGCGCAAGCGCCACCTCATCGATGAGGTCATCCGTCCGGGGACGGAGGCGCTGTCGACGCTTAGCGAGCAGGATATCCGGGAGCTGCTGTCGATCGGAACGGACGAAGCCGGCCAAGCGACTGTCTGAAACTGCGCAAGACCAAGGAGAAGAGATCATGCGCTTGCTGTTACTGCTGGCGCCCGCAGGGACGATCGCGCTGGCGCTGGTCTTATTGTACGCAAACCCTTATGATTCGCCGGACGCACCGCCGCTTAGCGCCGCGACGATCGTGATCGTGTACGCGCTTCTGGTCCTTCCAGCCGTCGCCACAGCAGCATCGATCGTCCTGCGTAGCCGCTGGCTCAAATGGCTCGCGTTTTACGTCTCGCTGCCGGGCGGGCTGTACCTCGGCTTAGCGGGCGTGCCCAGCTTGTGGACATTGTTCATTCTGTGTTTGGGGCTATATGCGTTCATTCCTGTTTACCGTTCTTCCCGGTCCGCTCCTTCTCTATAACGACAAAAAACCTCCCCGACCAAGCGCTTGAGATGCGCATGATCCGGGAGGTTTCGTTTTAAGCTGGTTTGGCTTAATCAGCACTCGCCAGCCGCAGCAGGCATGCCCGCGTCGGTCGCGGTGCGGAAGCTCGAGCCGCAGCCGCAGGTCGCGGTGGCGTTCGGGTTGAAGATGGTGGATGGTGAATTATCATTCCGTGTGTGCCTCCGTCGCTAATTGATCGCATTTCATTCTAATTTTGTAGATGCCTTCTCCCTTGGATTTAAAGCTATACGCGGCTTAATACTACCATATATTTCTCCTTTAATAAGCTTTTTCCTTTGCCTCATAGTCCCCTATTAACTTTGGTAGTATAATAAGGAAAAATAATGAAATAAGTGATTATCCCGTACAGCGGAGGGGTCTTATGAAAACGTTTCGCAAGAGAGAAAAGCAGATCATGATTGACGGATCTCACTTTCACATCGTAATAAATGAAGAACCCAGTAATGAATTTGTAAATTTCAAGGTATATTCATCGAAGACCTCATACTTCGAAGTCTTATTTACATGGCAAGGTAGTTGGCACTTCAATCCTCACAGACCTGAGAATTGCAAACGATTGATTAATTATGCAATAGCAGAGGGCTGGGAATATAACCTAGAGAAGAAAACGTTGAAAATCGAGCAAGGTGATTTTTTAATTCAGAAGTTAGGATTGGGCGTTTAAGATCGCAAAATTGATTTATGTGCTCAATTTTAGACGATTTATTCGAATCCATTGATCGGAGTGACATTATTAATGCAAAGTCAATCAATCAAGCTTTACAAGCCTTCATCGATGACTTAGTGCAATTACGATTATGTGTGCTTTCAAGATGGATCGTTGGAAACGGATGGCCCCAAACACCCGATAATGAGAAGATAAACAAAGTTTTAGGTGAGTTAACAGCAGAACAAAAAGAAGTAATTGCATCGATCGTTCAAGAAGCTCGAGATAGCGGAATTCATGATGTACTTGCCTATCTCACAGATCAGATCAACGTTGATGGCCTTGAAATCGCAAAGAATGGAGTCATTATGGCATCCGAACCCTTCGACACTCCTATGCACTTTGATTGGGTCTGTCGTAAAGAAGGCGATCCATGGCCTGATGAGAACGGATAGTCCAATGGTGCTATCAGAAAACTAAACGAGGTGTGAACTTTTGGACGACCAGGATTATGCGAGATTTGTACCCAAAAGACCTGACGGAACTGTACTTTCGTTTTTGGTATTACGCGATGTTCTTGGCCACAACAAACTGGATATTGCCTTCGACATATTAGAAAGATATCGCTTTGACGATTTAAACCATGAAGACTATCCGATAATGGATGCAGCAGCTGCTTATGGCAACAAGGCATTATTTCAAAAGTTAATTTCTCTTGGGGCAGATATTAATAAATCTGACGCAGTTCGTATTGCTCTTGGTTTTAAAAATTTTGAAGGCGTTCGTGATCTACTTGATTTAGGCTTTGTTATAAATTCTATTTCAGCAGGGATTGCACTTCGAGAAGCTGCTTGGGATGGCAAGCTTGAAATGGTTCGCCTTTATATTGAATACGGTGCGGATGTTAATTTTAATGGTGCTGACTCAGTATTTCCGTACTGCACGACACCTGTTCAAATGGCTGCGTCTAGCAATCACTTTGAAGTCGTTAAATACTTAGTAGAGCATGGTGCGGATGTAACGATAAAAGATAATTACGGAGGTCGTGCATACCTAGAGGCAAAGCGAAACAAGAACACAGAAATGATGGAATATCTAAAGCGACTAGAACCTCCCATCTGGCATAAAGCAGACAAAAGAGCAGCAGAACTTAAAAAGATGGGACTGCCAACGGAGATCATCAAATGGCTCGGAATAGAAAACAGAAAAATTGATCTTGCTGGAACAAGCCCTATTGGATACATAGAGTTTGAAACGATATTTGACGTTAAGCCTATACAGCATCAAGGCAAGGTTTTTCTTGACATAACCAAGGATGTCGAGGGATTTGAAAGTACTGGATTTATCATCTGGATTCCTGACCTAAAGTGCTTAGGCAGTTTTGATGTCGAGCATCAAGAACTATACACCTTCAAGGGTGTAAAGTGGAATAAGTTCATTAAGAAGCTGCCTATCGTTATCGATCACTTGCTGGATGGTACTTCGATTGATGATCTTTATAAATAACAAGGCTCAAAAGTTGCGAGATAACCCGAAAGGAAATGTCCCCATGCACACATGTATAGTTTGTGGCTATGACGGATTGGACTGTGAGCAGTATACGGAAGACGGGGGGCCAATGTTTAACATCTGTCCCTGCTGTGGGTTCCAATCAGGTTATCATGAATTGGACATGGGACTATCGACTGAAGAATATCGCAATTGGTGGATAAGCAACGGAGCTAGTTGGACGTTTCCTCCTTCCCCATTAAATTGGGATGTGAAGAAGCAGCTACAACGATTCAGTAATAATGCGAAATAGGAATTTATAGAAGTAACTGGCGGTTTAGTATGGGGGATAAAAATTGGGACAAAACTACGTACTTATAAATAACACCAAAAATGAAGTAATTGGGTTCGCACATCTCCCAGCAGGCAAAGCTAGGGAACTAACAGGAAATCCCGTAACAGCAGCTATTACCACATGGTATTTGTTACAAAACAGCGGTGATAATATCCTGTTTGTTGAAGAGGAACGTGTTGAAGATGGCTTTGTCGATGTTACAAACAATGTTATTGAAGCTTTAATTCAAAAAGGGATAATCCATGACCTCGGCATCGAGGTTTTAGATGAGGATGAGCCTACTGCAGTCTACATAAGAAGATTAGAGAATGTTTGGATGAAATGATTGAACATCGGAGAACGTCAGTTGAATACGAAGATTTGAGATTAATAAAGATGCCTTCCCTCACTTCCCTCCTCCTATTTATTCTAATAGCCTCTGGATGTTCAGAAAGACATAACAACAGTAGTATTGAAAGTAATAACGATAACATACTTGAAGAGGATGGATCATCTATGTGGAGAGATTATAAAAGTTCATTTACGCAAGAATACAGCTTCAACACTCCAGCGACGGATAAAGAAATAGCTCGGATCAGCGAGAAACTTGATGTGGTCTGTCCTGATGAATTGTCACAGTTGCTCCTTGAAACCAACGGAATAGATGATGAATGGGATTCACCTTTTATCTACTCAACATTAAGAATAGTAAATGTGAATGTAGAAGAGAGAAGTTCTGACGACAACAAAGAGATGGAGCTTTCGTACGATGACATGTTGCTATTTTCCGATGCAGGGAATGGCGATTACTTCGGATATGTTGTTAAAGAAGGAATTTATGTTGCAGACCATGAAGAAGGCAGCAGAACAAAAGTAGCTTCATCGTTAAGAGAATTTATTAAAGGCTGGACTGCAGGAGAGATCTCTATTTAAGTTTAAATCTGAACGATGATGAGAGCCACACAGAAGCATTATCACTACTACCACTGAGCATACATTGATGACTGAAGGGTGAAATAATGATTGAAAAAGTTGATGGTAAGACAAATGAATACTGGAGCAATGCAAGCTTTACGACAGTTTAAATCCAGAGCAACAAGATGTTCTGTTTAAAATCATTGAGCAAACAATGATTGATACTATTTCTAACGTATTAGGAATAATAGACGATAGCTCAACGCTTTCTGGATGCACTGTTGAGACAAAGCTGTTTCTCGATTTCGAAGATACAGCTGGCGATCTACAGGATTATTTTTTTAGCTCATATAGAAGATAGAAACAGCGAAGCGAAAAAGCACCGCATTGCCTAATCCATATAGGAAACAGAGGCGTAGTGTATGTTGGGAATCATTCACATCCTTTCTCCATGGCTTTTATCCTTGCTCCAACATGGCCCTAATTTTGTTTATAATCGCTTGTAACTTTGGCCGCAGTTAGGAGCAGTTTACCAATCCAAAGCGTCTAGAGGGCAATTAGCGGCTCCAAGGACGTTGTTATTACCATTCTGCTAGTGATCCTCTCCTTATTAACTTCATCATGTGACTTTCGCAGATCATCCGATCCATCTGAACTTCATTCTTCCCCTCACTGTCTCGGCACTTTTTGCGTGAATGACGAATTCAAGTGCTTGTTGAAATAAAGCCTTCGCACTTCGTTTTCCAAGACGATTTCCAATCGGAGCCTTCCGTTTTTTCTTAAACAAAATAAAAAACCTCCCAAAATGTATGTTGTCGCCAACACACAAGCTTGGAAGGTCGTAATCCAGCACTCACATGCCAAATCCTTTAATCAGCACTCGCCAGCCGCAGCAGGCTTGCCCGCGTCGGTCGCCGTGCGGAAGCTCGAGCCGCAACCGCAGGTCGCGGTGGCGTTCGGGTTGAAGATGGTGAAGCCGCCGCCCAAGCCCGACTCTTTCCAGTCGATCTCGAGTCCGTTCAGGTACTTCGCGCTGTCCTCGTCGACGACGACCTTAAGCTCGCGGATGTCAAGCACGCGATCGTTGTCGTGCTGTTCGTCGTCGAAGCCCATTCCGTATGAAAAGCCCGTGCAGCCGCCTTCTTGAACGCCTACGCGCAAGAACAGGCCTTCATTTTCCTCGGCTGCGAGCATTTCCTGTATTTTCTGACCGGCCGCCTCAGTGATCTGAATCATGTACGGTCCCTCCTGACATTTAAAAACGGTAATCGATCTGACTACAGTATACTCCTCTCCGCCAGTTCGCTCAAGAGGATCGGACGCGCTCGGGCGTTCGCCGCCTGTGCTATACTTAGCTGGAAGTCCTTAGGAACGGAGCGGATGCCGCATGACAGCGTTCACCGAAGACGAGTATTACAACGAGACGTTCAGCGACCTTGAATGGGCAAATGAAGAGCTGTCGTCCGTACGCTTCTACGATTGCACCTTCAGGAACTGCGACTTAAGCGAGACTGCGTTAAAAGCGTGCAAGTTTTCCGGCTGCGCCTTCGAGAGCTGCAACCTGAACTTCATCAAGGTGACGGACAGCGAGTTCGCCGACGCCTCGTTCGTCTCATGCAAGGTCGTCGGCGTCAACT
The DNA here is from genome assembly GCF_019091135.1 of Cohnella sp. GbtcB17. GTDB lineage: Bacteria > Bacillota > Bacilli > Paenibacillales > Paenibacillaceae > Cohnella. The sequence goes on from NZ_JAGXJW010000038.1 coordinate 39,288, forward strand.
GGACCGAAGCGGATTGGCCTAGAACGGCGGGACGGCGCATGCTTAGTTTCGACCGATGCACGATCAGCCACTCAACCTTCATCGGGCTGAAGCTGCCCGGGTGCGCGATCGTCGATTGTCTGGTCAAGGACGCCGACTTCAGAGAAGCCGAGCTGGACGGGACAAGCTTCACCGGCACCGATCTGACCGAGAGCTTGTTCGGCGATACGTCCTTGATCGGCGCGGACTTCACCCGGGCAACGGGCTACGCGATCAACCCGACCCAGAATCGCATCCGGAACGCCAAGTTCTCCCTGCCGGAGGCGACGTCGCTTCTGTATAACATGGACATCGAGATCGTCGATTAACCGTGGCAGCAACGCCGGCAACAATGTAAAAACCGGGCGCTCACGCGCCCGGCTCCTCGTCCTTCCACTCGACCGCGGCCGGCATCTGGATCGCCTTCAGTTCGATCCGGCAGCGAAAGCTGCCCGCCTCGCTGGCCAGAAAATCCGCGAGCCTGCGGAACACCATCGCAAGCTCCGGCCCGCTCGACTCGGTGTCGATGCCGTAACGGAACTGGTCCGCCGGCAGCCCCTTGAGCCGCCGGTCTTCGCCCGGCTGGACTTCCGCGTCCCGCGTGCGCTTCCATTCCTTGGTCGGCTCAAACTTGTCCGTCCGGCGCACAAGCTGTTCGTATATCTGGTGCTTGCGAAGCCACATATAATATTGAATCGGGTTGTTCAAGCCCCAAGCTTGCGTTAAATCTTTGATCGTATAGGTGGCGCGGTATTGTTGCAGCGTTGCGATCATGTCGGATTGCTCAAGCTGCTCCAATTCTTGAAGCGGCAGAACATCGGGTTTCGTCATTCCTTTTGGCTCCCTTTTATTCGATTGATCTTCTAATACAGTACCATAATTTGTTTATTATTCAAGGTCATTCCCACTTTTCAGATGAAATATACCTGCCCGATATATATTGCCCTGCACACGGAGGAAGCTTATAATGCTAATAGTGTGTTCATGCAGTATTTTTTTTATTTTTCTTATGTACCTTTTTTCACAAACTTAATCGACGAGCCGCTACCGTTATCCCGGCGCAGGCTTATCCCATTCCATCCGGAGGAGGTCATGATCAACATGACACTCGTAACGACGCATCCCGACCGGCGCATGGCGGAGATCGCGGACAAGGTTCGTTCTGGCGCCAGACTGTCCCTTGAGGACGGCGTGCACCTGTATCGGTCCGAAGACCTGCTCACCATCGGCCAGCTGGCCAACGAAGTCAACCTGAAGAAGAACGGCAAGAAGGTTTATTTTACCGAGACGATGAGTCTCTACTTCACCAACGTGTGCGAATCGCACTGCGCCTTCTGCAGCTTCCGCAAGGACCAGGGCGAAGAAGGCGCCTATACGCTGACGCCCGAGGAAATGTTCGCCTACGTCGATCAGCATATCACGCCGACGGCCAGAGAATTCCACATCGTCGGCGGTCATAACCCGCATGTTCCCTTCGAATACTACGTAGAATCGATCCGCGCGCTGAAGGAGCGCTACCCGCAGGTGACGATCAAGGCCTATACGGCCGCGGAGATCGATTTTTACTCCCGCATCTCGGGTCTCTCCTACCGCGACGTGCTGAAGCGCCTCATGGACGTCGGTCTCGAATCGCTCACCGGCGGCGGCGCGGGGATCTTGTCGGATCAGTACCGGGACAAGATGCGCGTCGAAAAGGCGGGCATATCCGAGTACCTCGAGGTTCACCGCACGGCGCATCAGCTCGGCATGCGGACGCCGACGACGATGCTGTATGGCCCCGTCGAATCGGTCGAGGAGCGCGTGCAGCACATGCTGCAGCTGCGCGAGCTGCAGGACGAGACGGGCGGCTTCCAGGTGTTCATCCCGCTGTCGATGCAGCCGACGAGCCCGAAGGCGGGCATCCGCCGGCGCAACTCCGCGTTCGACGATTTGAAGGCGATCGCGATCGGCCGGCTGATGCTGGACAATTTCCAGCACGTAAAGGCTTATTTCATTAATATCGGCACTCAGCTGACGCAGGTCGCGCTTACGATGGGCGCCTCCGACGCGCACGGGACGATCGTAAAGGAACGCATCAGCCACGCCGCTGGCGCGCTCACGCCGGCCGGCATCACAAGGGAAGACCTCGTTTGGCTCATTAAGGGAGCGGGTAGAATCCCCGTAGAACGCGATACGCTATACAACGAAGTGAAGGTCTACGAATAGAAGGCGTATTAAAGGAGTCGTTTAATGTGAGCCATATCGTCATTCTGGGCGGCGGCTACGGGGGCCTGACGCTCTTGAACGAGCTGATCGAGGATAAGCTTCCCTCGGACGTCCGGATCTCGCTGGTCGACCGCATGCCGTTCCAGGGATTGAAGACCGAATATTACGCGCTCGCCGCGGGCACGTCCTCCGACCTGGATATTCGCGTCGAATATCCGAAGCACCCGCAGCTGGAGATCGTACACGGCGAAGTCACGGACATCTCGCCGGCGGATCGCCGCGTCTCCTTCGCAGCGCGCGACCCGCTGGAATACGACTATCTGGTGCTGGCGCTCGGCTGCACGGACAGCTATCACGGCATCGAAGGCGCGGCCGAATTCGCCTGCAGCATCCAGTCGCTTGCAGCTACGCGCAAGACGTACCAGATGCTGAACAATACGGCGCCTTACGGCCAAGTCTCGATCATCGGCGGCGGCCTGAGCGGCGTCGAAGTGGCCGCCGAGCTGCGGGAGAGCCGCCCCGACCTCAACATTCGCATCGTCGACCGCGGTCCGAGCGTCATGTCCGGCTTCCCGGGCAAGCTCCAATCGTTCGTCGCCGACTGGTTCCGCGAGCACAACGTCGAGATGCTGTCGCATATTACGACGACGAGCATCGGCGAAGGCGTCATCCATACGGCGACGGGCGACATCGCGTCGGACGTCACCGTATGGACTGCCGGCATCCAGCCCGTCGAGCTCATCCAGCGGCTTGAGTACGCCAAGGACAAGGCCGGCCGCCTCATCGTGAACGAATTCCATGAGATGCCGGACGCGCCGAACGTGTTCGTCATCGGCGACTGCTCGAGCCAGCCCTTCTCGCCGAGCGCACAGCTGGCGCAGGCGCAGGGCAAGCAGGTGGCACATGTGCTTAACGCACGCCTGCACGGCAAAGGCATCCACCTGCCCAAGATCCGGCTGCGCGGCACGCTCGGCTCGCTCGGCAAAAAGTCCGGCTTCGGCATCATGGGCCATACGCCGATCATGGGACGCGTGCCGCGCATGCTGAAGAGCGGCGTGCTCTGGAAGAGCCGCCGCCACTTCGGCTAAAACCCGGAACCAGCACCGCAGGCGGCCGCAGGTCAGAGATCGTCCAGCAGCTTGTCGAGCGCCTTGCGGTGCTCGTCCTGGCTGTCCAGCTCCTTCAGGATCGCATCGTACAGCGCGTCCGCCGTCTCGGCGACGACCGTCTCCCCGTTTACCATCACGTACGGGGACAGGTAGCATTCGCCGCAGTTGCCCAGGCAGCCGTATTCGATCGTCTCGAGGTCCGGCAGCTCGTTCAGCTTATCGATAAGCCGGTCAGTGCCGTGGTGCGCGTTGCTGACGCAAAATTCAACGACGTTCATCGCCATTCTCCTTTCTCGGAGACATCCATTTTAATTGCGCGCAATTTGTATTATAATAAGCTGAAGAAGGGAGTGGATGATTGTGAGTGACAACGTTCAAGAAGCAACGAAGTACGACGAGGTGCTCGAAGTACTCGACAAGCTGCGCCCGTTCCTGCAGCGCGACGGCGGCGACGTCGAACTGGTCGACGTAGAGGACGGCATCGTCAAGCTTCGCCTGATGGGCGCTTGCGGCAGCTGCCCGAGCTCCACGATCACGCTGAAGGCCGGCATCGAGCGCGCCCTGCTCGAGGAAGTCGAAGGCATCGAGGAAGTCGTACAAGTATTCTAATATTCCCGCTAGGGAACGTTCGAAGCCCTGCCCGTCCTGCCTAGCGCCGGCGACGCAGGGCTTCTTTGTGCGGTTATTCGTCCTTGGCGCGCCGCACGTTGCTCTTGATCGGATCCAGTCCGCCCGAGACGTCGATCGTATTGCCCGTCACGAAGTCGGATTCGGGCAGGCACAGGAAGCCGATGACCCGCGCCACGTCCTCGCCGGTGCCGGGCCGTCCGCGCGGCGATTCCTCGTCCAGCACGCCCGCGGCGTCCGCGATGCCCTTCTCCTTGAAGCTGCCGCGAATGTCGCCGGGGCAGATCATATTGACCGTGATGCCGCTCGCCGCTTCCTCGACGGCGAGCGTCTTCGTGAAGGAGACGAGCCCCACCTTGGCCGCCGCGTAGACGGCCCGATGCGGCCACGATCTCGCCTCGGCCGCGTGCCCGAACCCGAAGTGGATGATGCGTCCCCAGCCGCGCTCGCGCATGCCCGGGAGCACCTGAAGATCCATATGCATCGTCCCGACCAGGTTGCCGTTCATCAGGAAGTCGATCTCTTCGGCCGTATAGTCGGCGAACAGCTTGCGCTTGCGGATGAACGGTCCCGCACTGTTGACGAGGATGTCTACGCCGCCAAGCGTCTCCTCCGTCGTCCGCACCAGCCGCTCCGTGTCCTCGGCCTTGGCGATATCCGCCTGCACGGCGACCGCGCGTCGGCCCATCGCCTCGATCTCCGCGCATACGCGCAGCGCCTCGTCGCGGCTGTGCACGTAGTTCACGGCCACGTCGCAGCCGTGACCGGCCAGCTCGAGCGCGGTCCGTCTGCCGAGCCCTTTGGCGCTGCCCGTGACCAGCGCCGTTCTGCCTGCCAGCTTCAACGTCTCCACTACGAATCGCTCCTTAGGCGTGATGCGCCTGTTTCTTCGCCTTTTTGCACATATGATTGAATACAAGCGCGAGCGTCAGATAGACGAGCTCCCAGCCCTCGTTCAGATCGTCCATGTTCTCGTCGATATTCTCCAGATGCGGCTGCTCGCGCTTCACGTTCAGCACCTGCAGCAGATCATCCTGGAGCTCCGCGTTCATCTGATGGATCTCCATGTTGCGCCTTCTGCGCAGCCGGCCCATCGTCTCGCGCCGCGGCTCGTAAATCGCCTCCAGCTTCTCGGCCAGCTCGGGCTGCAGTCCGTTATGGCGCATATTGCGAAGCACGGTGAAGAAGGAGAAGTGGTTTTCCATCCGATTTTCCGTATCGAGCTCCAGGTACTCGTTCATGAGCGTGCCGAGCTTGTCGAGCACCGAGAACAGACGGATAAACGCATTTTTGTCGAAGTAGATATGATTGTAATAGTTCAGCCGGTCCTCCGGCGTCATCTCTTCGAAGCTGGTCACGTTCAGCATCTTGGCGAACCGAAGCGCCGCGTAGCGGCTCGACTCCAATTCGTCCAGCGAGCGCAGCAGGCCCTCGGTCCAAATCTGGTACTTGCGAATTCGCGCCGCTTCGACCGAATCCCCTTCCCCTTGCTCCTGCATCAAGAGCGCGAAGCGCTCCATCGCGTCGATCGTATTCCGAACCGGCCCTCCCCAGTCGTACGGGGGTTCGCCGAACAAAGCTCGCAGCATAATAGGCCTCCAACCGGCGCGGCATGTCTCGAATCGTAAAGTAATCGCGCCATTCGCCTATTTCTACATTGTACCGCAAGAGCGATCCTGTGCTCAAGGAACGGGAACGATGAAAAGGCTATCGCCCCTTCTCAACGAGAATGAACGATAGCCTTTAAAAAATAGGGTGTTATCTGATTTAGATCAAGCCTGACTTTTGCAGCAGCCGCTGAATCAGGGTTGTCACCTCGGCACGGGAGACGTTGTCCTTGGGCATCAGCTTGCCGCCCTGTCCGATAACTAGACCCGCTTTTACGGTGCCTGCTATGCCGTCTAGCGCCCATGCTCCAGCTTGTCCGGCATCCGCAAACGCACCAAGCGTGCCGGTCGTGTCTGCGTCTTCTGTTAGGGTGAACAGCCCTGTCAACCTCATTGCTTTGGCGATGACCACCATCGCCTGCTCGCGGGTGAGCTTTTCGTCCGGTTTGAACGTGCCGTCCGGATAGCCCGAGACCAGTCCGTATGCCGACGCCGTCCGAACCGCGCCTGCATACCAGGCGTCGGAGGAAACGTCCAGGTACGAAGCCGTTCCTTCGCCTAACCGAAGCCCAAGCCCGCGCACGATGATTGCTGCGAACTCCGCACGAGTCATATCTGCATTCGGGGCAAATATCGTGTCGCTTACTCCGTTGACTACAAGGCGTGACCCCAGGTCGTTTATCGCGCCCTTCGCCCAGTGATTCTCCGCGTCTGCGAAGGTCAAGGGATGCCAGACGACCGCGTAGACACTATTGGTCAGACTGTTAATTTTGGCGACATAACGGCCATCCTCTACAATTACCTTAGTGGGCACGTGTCGGATCGAGCCGTCTTCCCCAACGACGACACCGGTCGTAATGCGATTCGGATCGATGCCATCGGGCAGGACGATCGTGCGTTCTACGTATCCGTTGAAGCGATCGACAACCGTTCCTTGATCCGCTACTGTCGCGGTGATGGTGAATTCGACTGCCGGCGAAATGAACTGCACGTCTCCCACTGAAGTAGCCGGAACGGCTTCCAGCATTTCTATTTTGACTCGGACGACGATATCGCTCAAAGAAGTGCCCGCTGCAAAATGAGACGCAAGCGAACCGACGTCGATTCGGCTTGCGGGCAAACGGTAGCCGATACCTGCAGAACGGATCTCGAGCACGGCTTCTTTGTCCGCCATGTTGCGAATCAGTTGCGCATTTAACTCGCCTGTGACGATGCCCGATCCGTTTTGGACGGGAATCGTTAAAACATAACCGTTCGGCTTGGAAGCCAGCAGCGCTTCTGATTTGGCAGGGTCTAGCTGCACAACCGTCGACTTTTTGGAGCCGATCGTCGTTACGTTAGCTTTAGCCACGCCGTTTTGCGGAGAGCCGTTTATCAATACGGTCGTACCGGGTTCTGTCTGTTGAACTTCAGCCGGAATCGAGGGAACAGACGCCTCACGAACATTCGCTGCAGACACCGCGACATCGGTCCACGCGACGATTTTGCCGCTTGCGCCAACCTCTGCGATGTACAGATGCTGGCCTGCCGTCACCTGGATGTCGCCGTTTGCCGACAGCGAATCCACGTAACCTGCGGCTGCAGCGTCCGTGCCTGCGACCGGGTGCGTCCTGTCGCCAGCTGCGCCGACGATGACTTTCAGTGTGTGGCCGTTGCCCACGCTTGGCAGTGTCGTCGTCTTCGTTGTGCCCACTGTGCTGCCAGGCGTCCACGCGAAGTCGCTTGCGCTTAGCGTCGGCACCGCTCCCGGCGCTTGCTTGATATTTTCTGCCAACACCGTAATGTCGGCCCATGCGACGATTTTACCGCTTGCGTCAACCTCTGCGATGTACAGATGCTGGCCTGCCGTCACCTGGATGTCGCCGTTTGCCGACAGCGAATCCACGTAACCTGCGGCTGCAGCGTCCGAACCTGCGATCGGGTGCGTCCTGTCGCCAGCTGCGCCGACGATGACTTTCAGTGTGTGGCCGTTGCCCACGCTTGGCAGTGTCGTCGTCTTTGTTGTGCCCACTGTGCTGCCAGGCGTCCACGCGAAGTCGCTTGCGCTTAGCGTCGGCACCGCTTCCGGCGCTTGCTTGATATTTTCTGCCAACACCGTAATGTCGGCCCATGCGACGATTTTACCGCTTGCGTCAACCTCTGCGATGTACAGATGCTGGCCTGCCGTCACCTGGATGTCGCCGTTTGCCGACAGCGTGTCCACGTAACCTGCGGCTGCAGCGTCCGAACCTGCGACCGGGTGCGTCTTGTAGCCAGTTGCGCCGACGATGAACTTCAGCGTGTGGCCGTTGCCCACGCTTGGCAGTGTCGTCGTCTTCGTTGTGCCCACTGTGCTGCCAGGCGCCCACGTGAAGTCGCTTGCGTTTAGCGGCGGTACCGCTCCCGGCGCTTGCTTGATATTTTCTGAAGCCACCGTCACGTCAGTCCATGCGACGATTTTACCGCTTGCGTCAACCTCTGCGATGTACAGATGCTGGCCTGCCGTCACCTCGATGTCGCTGCTTGCCGACAGCGAATCCACGTAACCTGCGGCTGCAGCGTCCGTGCCTGCCACCGGGTGTGTCTTGTCTCCCTCTGCGCCGACGATGAACTTCAGGGTGTGGCCGTTGCCTAAGCTTGGCAGCGTGGTCGTCTGCGTCGTGCCGACTGTGCTGCCAGGCGTCCACGCGAAGTCGCTTGCGCTTAGCGTCGGCACCGCTTCCGGCGCTTGCTTGATATTTTCTGCCAACACCGTAATGTCGGCCCATGCGACGATTTTACCGCTTGCGTCAACCTCTGCGATGTACAGATGCTGGCCTGCCGTCACCTGGATGTCGCCGTTTGCCGACAGCGTGTCCACGTAACCTGCGGCTGCAGCGTCCGAACCTGCGACCGGGTGCGTCTTGTAGCCAGTTGCGCCGACGATGAACTTCAGCGTGTGGCCGTTGCCTAAGCTTGGCAACGTGGTCGTCTGCGTCGTGCCGGTCGTGCTGCCAGGTGTCCACGCGAAGTCGTTTGCGTTTAGCGTCGGCACCGCTTCCGGCGCTTGCTTGATATTTTCTAAAGCCACCGTCACGTCAGTCCATGCGACGATCTTCCCCGTTGCATCTACTTCAGCGATGTACAGATGCCGGCCTGTCGTCACCTCGATGTCGCCGTTTGCCGACAGCGTGTCCACGTAACCTACGGCTGCAGCGTCCGTGCCTGCGACCGGGTGCGTCTTGTCGCCAACTGAGCCGACGATGACTTTCAGTGTGTGGCCGTTGCCCACGCTTGGCAGTGTCGTCGTCTTCGTTGTGCCCACTGTGCTGCCAGGCGCCCACGTGAAGTCGCTTGCGTTTAGCGGCGGTACCGCTCCCGGCGCTTGCTTGATATTTTCTGAAGCCACCGTCACGTCAGTCCATGCCACGATCTTCCCCGTTGCGTCAACCTCTGCGATGTACAGATGCTGGCCTGCCGTCACCTCGATGTCGCTGCTTGCCGACAGCGAATCCACGTAACCTGCGGCTGCAGCGTCCGTGCCTGCCACCGGGTGTGTCTTGTCTCCCTCTGCGCCGACGATGAACTTCAGGGTGTGGCCGTTGCCTAAGCTTGGCAGCGTGGTCGTCTGCGTCGTGCCGACTGTGCTGCCAGGCGTCCACGCGAAGTCGCTTGCGCTTAGCGTCGGCACCGCTTCCGGCGCTTGCTTGATATTTTCTGCCAACACCGTAATGTCGGCCCATGCGACGATTTTGCCGCTTGCATCTACCTCAGCGATGTACAGATGCTGGCCTGCTGCGACCATGATATCGCTGCTTGCCGACAGCGTGTCCACGTAACCTGCGGCTGCAGCGTCCGTGCCTGCGACCGGGTGCGTCTTGTCTCCCTCTGCGCCGACGATGAACTTCAGTGTGTGGCCGTTGCCCACGCTTGGCAGTGTCGTCGTCTTCGTCGTGCCAGTCTTGTTGCCAGGTGTCCACGCGAAGTCGCTTGCGTTAAGTGTCGGTACCGCTCCAGACGCTTGCTTGATATTTTCTGAAGCCACCGTCACGTCAGTCCATGCCACGATCTTCCCCGTTGCGTCAACCTCTGCAATGTACAGATGCTGGCCTGTCGTCACCTCGATGTCGCCGTTTGCCGACAGCGTGTCCACGTAACCTGCGGCTGCAGCGTCCGTGCCTGCGACCGGGTGCGTCCTGTCGCCAGCTGCGCCGACGATGACTTTCAGTGTGTGGCCGTTGCCCACGCTTGGCAGTGTCGTCGTCTTCGTTGTGCCCACTGTGCTGCCAGGCGTCCACGCGAAGTCGCTTGCGCTTAGCGTCGGCACCGCTCCAGGCGCTTGCTTGATATTTTCTGCCAACACCGTAATGTCGGCCCATGCGACGATTTTACCGCTTGCGTCAACCTCTGCGATGTACAGATGCTGGCCTGCCGTCACCTGGATGTCGCCGTTTGCCGACAGCGTGTCCACGTAACCTGCGGCTGCAGCGTCCGAACCTGCGACCGGGTGCGTCTTGTAGCCAGTTGCGCCGACGATGAACTTCAGCGTGTGGCCGTTGCCCACGCTTGGCAGTGTCGTCGTCTTCGTCGTGCCGACTGTGCTGCCAGGCTTCCACGCGAAGTCGCTTGCGTTTAGCGGCGGTACCGCTCCAGGCGCTTGCTTGATATTTTCCGCAGCCACCTTCACGTCAGTCCATGCGACGATTTTACCGCCTGCGTCAACCTCTGCGATGTACAGATGCTGGCCTGCTGCGACCATGATATCGCTGCTTGCCGACAGCGTGTCCACGTAACCTGCGGCTGCAGCGTCCGTGCCTGCGACCGGGTGTGTCTTGTCTCCCTCTGCGCCGACGATGAACTTCAGGGTGTGGCCGTTGCCTAAGCTTGGCAGCGTGGTCGTCTGCGTCGTGCCGACTGTGCTGCCAGGCGTCAACGCGAAGTCGCTTGCGTTTAGCGGCGGTACCGCTCCAGGCGCTTGCTTGATATTTTCTGAAGCCACCGTCACGTCAATCCATGCCACGATCTTCCCCGTTGCGTCAACCTCTGCGATGTACAGATGCTGGCCTGCCGTCACCTCGATGTCGCTGCTTGCCGACAGCGAATCCACGTAACCTGCGGCTGCAGCGTCCGTGCCTGCGACCGGGTGTGTCTTGTCTCCCTCTGCGCCGACGATGAACTTCAGGGTGTGGCCGTTGCCTAAGCTTGGCAGCGTGGTCGTCTGCGTCGTGCCCACTGTGCTGCCAGGCGTCCACGCGAAGTCGATTGCGTTTAGCGGCGGTACCGCTTCCGGCGCTTGCTTGATATTTTCTGAAGCCACCGTCACGTCAGTCCATGCGACGATCTTCCCCGTTGCATCTACTTCAGCGATGTACAGATGCTGGCCTGCCGTCACCTGGATTTCGCCGTTTGCTGACAGCGAATCCACGTAACCTGCGGCTGCAGCGTCTGTGCCTGCGACCGGGTGCGCCTTGTCCCCCGCGGCACCGACGATGAACTTCAGTGTGTGGCCGTTGCCTAAGCTTGGCAGCATGGTCGTCTGCGTCGTGCCGACTGTGTTGCCCGGCGACCATAAGAATGCTTCAGGGTCCAAGAAGGGAACCATCGCCGGCGCTTGCCTGATATTCTCCGCCAAAACGGTGACGTCTGTCCATGCGACGATCAGCCCGCTTCCGTCTACTTCGGCGATGAACAGATGCTGATCCGCCGCTACCGGAATATCTTCGTTTGCCGTCAACGTGGACACATAGGCTTGCTCTACAGCGTTCATCCCTTCGACCGGGTGCGTCTCGCCGCCCTCTGCACCCACAATGAATTTCAGGGTGTGTCCGCTATCTATGCTTGGCAGCGCCGTCGCCTGTGTCGAGCCGACCGAATTTCCAGGCGCCCACGCGAAGTCGTTTGCGTTTAGAGTCGGCACCGCTTCCGCCGCTTGCTTGATATTTTCCGCAACTACCGTCACGTCAGTCCATGCGACGATCTTCCCCGTGGCGTCAACCTCGGCGATGAACAGATGTTGGCCCGCTTCGACCTCGATGTCGCCGTTTGCCGACAGCGTGTCCACGTAACCTGCGGCTGCAGCGTCCGTGCCTGCGACCGGATGCGCCTTGTCCCCCGCGGCACCGACGATGAACTTCAGGGTGTGTCCGTTGCCCACGCTTGGCAGTGCGGTCGTCTGCGTCGTGCCGACTGTGTTGCCCGGCGACCATAAGAATGCTTCCGGGTCCAAGAAGGGTACCATCGCAGGCGCTTGCCTGATATTCTCCGCCAATACGGTGATGTCTGCCCAAGCGACAATCTGACCGCTTCCGTCTACTTCGGCGATGAACAGATGCTGATCCGCCGCTACCGGAATATCTTCGTTTGCCGTCAACGTGGACACATAGGCTTGCTCAACAGCGTTCATGCCTGCTACCGGGTGCGTCTCGCCGCCCTCTGCGCCCACAATGAATTTCAGGGTGTGTCCGCTATCTATGCTTGGCAGTGCGGTTGCCTTCGTCGAGCCGACCGAATTGCCAGGCGACCACGTGAAGTCGCTCAATTCGAGCATAGGTACGGGTTTGGGCGTTGTATTCTTAATTTTCACATTTACGACAGGATCGACACCTGCGCTCATATGCAGACTAAGTGAATATGTTCCTGTCTCGAGCGAGCTCAGAAACTCCTTCTTCACCAAAATCTGATTGCCGCTGACCGTATAGTCGATCCCGGCACTAAGCGTCGATTGGTCGATAGAGATGCCGTTAAGCGTGTTTCCGTTTGCCGTCAAGGTCAGGGACAGATCTTCTTGTGCTGCCGTATTTTTATCGAACTCCGCTTCGGTCGGCGTCACGGTTGCGTTCACAACCGGTAGCGAGATGACACGGACAATCGAGTTCCCCGAATCCGCGACAGCCAGACCGCCTGCATTGGTCATAGTCAAGCCTTGAGGATTATAAAGGCGGGTATCCAGCGCTGCAAAACCATCGCCGTTGTAGCCAGATGCTCCCGTGCCCGCGAAGGTCGTGATGATTCCCGCCGAATCAACCTTTCGAATCACATGATTCTCCCGTTCAGCGATATAAACATTGCCTGACGAATCCACGGCGATACCCTGCGGCGAGATTAGCGTGGCTGCAGTGGCCGGACCGCCGTCCCCAGCATCTCCGGGACCGCCTCCCGCAAAAGCATGAAATTTGCCGTCGATGCCAATTCTACGTACTTTTTCGAATGTGGAAAAATACACATTACCGGCTTCGTCGACTGCCAGCGAATTAACCGAGCCGATCCCGCCAGACTTCGCATCTGTTTCGTCGGCGCCTTCCAGATACGATCCATTGCCGGCAAACGTTGTGATAATGCTATCCGTATCAATCTTTCTAATCCGGTTATTGTACGAATCCACAAAGAGCACATTCCCGGCGCGATCAATTGCAATCGCACTTGGACTAGCTATTTTGGCCTCGGTGCTCGGTCCTCCGTCACCTGAAAATCCGAACTCACCGTTGCCTGAAATCGTGGTAATCATGCCATTTTGATCCACCTTGCGAATACGGGCATTGCCGGTGTCAACGATATAAAGATTATCATTCAGGTCTACTGCAATCCCATTTGGAGAAGAGAGCTCGGCCTGAGCAGCCGGACCGCCGTCGCCGAAATACCCGCTGATTCCGGTCCCTGCAATCGTTGAAATACCACCGGTTGTATCGACTTTTCGTATGCGATTATTTTCGCTGTCCGAAATATACAAATTGCCTTGTGAATCGTAAGCGATGTTGTTTGGAGCTTGCAACTGTGCGCTCAGCGCTTCGTTGCCATCTCCCGAATATCGCGAGGTGCCGTTGCCCGCATAAGTGCCGAGTTTGCCGTCCGCCTCGATTACCCTGATCAAATAATTGTCCATGCCCTCAGTAAAATAAACTTTGTCACCGTCAACCGCAACGCTCCCTGGATTGCTGATCAGGGCAGTCTCGGCATCCTCGCCGTCTGCGGTGTATCCCCCAATGTTGTGCACGCCGGCTACGGTGCTGATGACTTTAGTGTCTCCGTCAACTTTCCGAATGACTTTACTCAGGGTCGTAATGTACAAATTGCCTGAAGCATCAATAGTCAGATTGCTGGGTACCCCCATTTTCGCCAAAGTTGCCTGGCCGCCGTTGCCTGAATTACCGAACGCGCCTGAACCGGCGTAGACATTAATGATGCCCGACGTGTCGACCTTTCGAACGCTCCAATTATATGTTTCCGAAATATAAAGATTACCGTTTATGTCTACCGCAACGTCATTCGGCTCAAGCAGTCTAGTCGCTGTGGCTTGTCCGCCGTTTGCTGTTGGACCGGTACTTCCCATTCCCGCCACCGTATGGATCAGACCCTGCGAATTGACCTTGCGAACCCGATAATTGCTATTTTCAGCTATATAAAGATTGTCTTGAGCGTCAAGCGCGATTCCAGTAGGGGACAGCGCGGTGAGGGTAGCAATCATGTTCTCGCCCTCATAGCCATGTTGTCCATTTCCCGCCACGGTTGTAATGATACCGTCAACGCTTAGTTTACGCACGACGCTATTGCCTAAATCCACGATATAAAGATTGCCGGAACTGTCCAACGCAATGTCGGATGGCCTATTCAATTGTGCGGAGTCTCCCAGCCCGCCGTCTCCCGAATAGCCAGGGAAACCGGTGCCCGCTACGACGGTCTGCAGTTCGGTAGACTTGTCGATTCTGCGAATCACGTGATTTTCTTGATCCGAGATGAACACATATTGGCTGTTTATGGCGACAGCGCGAGGAACGATAGCTATTTCGGATTTCAAAACGCCGTTCTTGCCCGCGCCTCCTGAACCCGCCACGATCTTAACGACCGGTTCTTGAGCCGCATGTGCCTGCTGGAGACCAACGACCGGCCACAAGCCTAACAAAACAGCGGCAGCCGTCAGTAGGGCAACACTTTTCATGATGATCCTGCGTTTCATCCAAATCTCTCCTACCCATGCATTTTGATTTCCAGCTGCATTTGTCAGCCTGTACATTATAGGTGAGAGCACTGAACAGACGCTTAAAAATTCCCAGATATATTTGGAAGGTGGGGTCGATAAAAGCGGGAGCGCCATTCCAACTTTGTCTTCCTTTGCCCACGCTCCGCGACTATAATAGTACTTGGTGCTCAAAAAGCGCCAGACAACCAGATACGAAGGGGAATTCCCATGAGCATATTGAACGTGCAAAACTTAAGCCACGGCTTCGGCGACCGTGCCATCTTTAACGACGTGTCCTTCCGTCTCTTGAAGGGCGAGCATGTCGGTCTCGTCGGCGCCAATGGCGAGGGCAAGTCGACCTTCATGAACATTGTGATGGGCAAGCTCGAGCCCGACGCGGGCAAGGTCGAGTGGGCGCGCAAGGTGCGCGTCGGCTATCTCGACCAGCACTCCGTGCTGCAGAAGGGCATGACGATCCGCGACGTCCTGAAGACGGCGTTCCAGTACCTGAACGATCTTGAGGCCGAGATGAACGGCATGTACGAGCGGATGGGCGACGTGGAGCCCGAGGAGCTTGAGCGCCTGCTTGAAGAGGTCGGCGAGATTCAGGACATTTTGAACACGAACGACTTCTACCTGATCGACGCCAAGGTGGAGGAGATCGCGCGAGGCCTCGGATTGACCGACATCGGTCTCGAGCGCGACGTCAACGATCTGAGCGGCGGTCAACGGACGAAGGTGCTGCTGGCCAAGCTGCTGCTCGAGAAGCCCGATATCCTGCTGCTGGACGAGCCCACCAACTACCTGGACGAGCAGCACATCGAATGGCTCAAGCGTTATTTGCAGGAATACGAAAATGCCTTTATTCTCATCTCGCACGACATTCCGTTTCTGAACAGCGTCATCAACCTCATTTACCATATGGAAAACCAGCAGTTGTCCCGCTACGTCGGCGACTACGACAACTTCCTGACCCTGCACGAGGCGAAAAAGTCGCAGCTCGAGTCGGCGTACAAGCGGCAGCAGCAGGAGATCGCGGACCTTAAGGACTTCGTCGCCCGGAACAAGGCGCGTGTGTCCACGCGGAACATGGCGATGTCCCGCCAGAAGAAGCTGGACGCCATGGACGTCATCGAGCTGGCCAAGGAGAAGCCGAAGCCGGAGTTCAACTTCAAGGAGGCGCGGACGTCCAGCCGCCTGATCTTCGAGGCCAAGGGCCTCGTCATCGGCTACGACGAGCCGCTGAGCCGTCCGGTCGACCTGCTTATGGAGCGCGGGCAGAAGGTCGCCCTTGTCGGCGCCAACGGCATCGGCAAGACGACGCTGCTGCGCAGCCTGCTCGGCGAGATCCCTTCCCTGGCGGGCTCCGTGGAGCGCGGGGACAACCAGTTCGTCGGCTACTTCGAGCAGGAGGTCAAAGGCGGCGCGGACGATACGTGCATCGAGTCGGTATGGCGCGAGTTCCCGTCGATGACGCAGTTCGAGGTGCGGGCGGCGCTCGCCAAGTGCGGCCTGACGACCAAGCATATCGAGAGCCGCATCTCCGTGCTGAGCGGCGGCGAGAAGGCCAAGGTGCGGCTGTGCAAGCTCATCAACCGCGAATCGAACCTGCTCGCGCTCGACGAGCAGGCGAACCACCTGGGCGTCGACGCCAAGGAAGAGCTGAAGCGTGCGCTCAAGGCGTACAAGGGCAGCATCCTGCTCATCAGCCACGAGCCCGAATTTTACCGCGAGGTCGCGACCGACGTCTGGAACGGCGAAGCTTGGACGACGAAGGTCATCTGACGAATGCGAAGGAGCAAAGGAACGGCTTCGCATGACGTTTAAGAACGTAGCCGCGCTTAAGAAAAACAAGGGGGAAAGCCGGTGACCGTCACTTCGATTATTCTCGGGTTGTTCCTCGTGCTGAACATGATTTTTGCCGTCTTCGTCGTCTTTCAGGGGCGCCGCGATATCGGTTCGACGTGGGCATGGCTGCTTGTCCTCTACTTTATCCCGATTCTCGGCTTCATCATGTACCTGTTCCTGGCGCAGGACTATCGAAGAGTGAAGCTGTTCAAATGGGGCGATCTAGAAAGGATTGGCATCCGCAACCTGTCACAGGCGCAGCTCGATTCGCTCGGCTCTCCCGATTCGATGCGCTCGCTGGGCAAGATCGCGACGCGGCACGCCGACCTGATCCATCTCCATCTGAAGGGAAGCCGGGCGTTGTGGAGCCGGGACAACGAGGTGGAGACGCTGACGGACGGGCGGGCCAAGTTCGACCGGCTGCTCGCGGATATCGCGGCGGCTACCGAGACGATTCATTTTCAAACGTATATCTTCCGCTGCGACAGTCTCGGACGCAAAGTGCTGGACGCGCTGACCGCCAAGGCCAAGCAAGGCGTCAAAGTGCGCCTGCTGTACGACGAGCTCGGCTCGCGGCGCTTGAGCAGGCGCATGCTGCGCCCGCTCATCGAAGCCGGCGGCGAAGCGGCGGCCTTCTTCCCATCGCGCTTCCGCGTCTTCAATCTGCGCATGAACTACCGCCACCACCGCAAGCTGGTCATCGTGGACGGCCGGATCGGCTATGTGGGCGGCTTTAACGTCGGCAACGAGTACCTGGGACTCGATCCGAAGTTCGGCTACTGGCGGGACACGCATCTTCGCATCCGCGGTTCGGCCGTGCACAGCCTGCAGACGCGCTTCATCCTCGATTGGAACCAGGCGTCGCGCAAGCACGATATCACCTACGGGGAGGAGCTGTTCCCGGAGGACGCGCCCGCGGGAGAGGTCGGCATGCAGGTCGTGGCGAGCGGGCCCAACTCGCGGCTGGAGCACATCAAGCAGGGCTACATCAAGATGATCGCTTCCGCGAAGCATTCGATCTATTTGCAGAGCCCGTACTTCATCCCGGACGCGAGCATGCTTGACGCGCTGCGGATCGCCGTTCTATCCGGCGTGCACGTCCACGTCATGATCCCGGACAAGCCTGACCATATGTTTATCTACTGGGCGACGCTGTACAATATCGGGGAGCTGCTCGAGACCGGCGCGAACGTTTATTTGTACAAAAACGGCTTCATCCATGCAAAAACACTCGTCGTGGACCAGGAGATCGCCTCCGTCGGCACCGCGAATACGGACGTACGCAGCTTCAAGCTGAACTTCGAGGTCAACGCGTTCATCTACGACGCGAGCGTCTCCTTGCGCCTCGTCGAAGCGTTCAAGCAGGACATCGCCGTGTCGGAGTTGCTGACGATCGAGAAGTACCGCAGCCGGCCGCTGCGGATCAAGTTCAAGGAATCGATCTCGCGGCTGCTGTCGCCGATTCTGTAAGGCGTGCAGGCTGGGCCGCCGGGTCTGATAACGGCATAGAGTGCCGCTAAGCCGCTTGGGCTGGGGGCCGCTGGGGCCATTAACGGCACGGAGTGCCGCTAAGCCGCTTGGGCGGGGGCCGCCGGGGACGATAACGGGACTCCGTGCCGCTAAGCCGCTTGGGCGGGGGCCGCCGGGGCGCCTAACGGCACGGAGTGCCGCTAAGCCGCTTGGGCTGGGGGCCGCTGGGGCGCTTAACGGCACGGAGTGCCGCTAAGCCGCTTGGGCGGGGGCCCCGGGGCCGATAACGGCACGGCGTGCCGCTATGCGGCTTGGGCGGAGGCCGCCGGGGCCGATATCGGCACGGAGTGCCGCTAAGCCGCTTGGGCGGGGGCCGCCGGGGCCATTAACGGCACGGCGTGCCGCTAAGCCGCTTGGGCGGGGGCCGCCGGGGCCGATAACGGCACGGAGTGCCGCTAAGCCGCTTGGGCGGGGGCCGCTGGGGCCATTAACGGCACGGAGTGCCGCTAAGTCGCTTGGGCGGGAACCGCCGGGGCCGAAGCAGCTAGTTGAAACGAAGCCAAAATGACAAATGGGACGAAGCAGTGGAAAATCCTGCTTCGTCCCATTTGCATTTTTTTGTCTATGGCTATGCAGCATGCTATAGTATCGCGCTTACTCGCTAGAGGTTTGCCGGACTGAAGATGCCCAAGCCCGCGCCTAGCCTGCCGCCTGCGATCAAATATGCCTTAGCCCGCCGCTGCAGGCCGGTTTGCTCGTCATACGCGGCAGGATCGTCCTGCGGCGCGCCGAAGATTCGTTCCTCCGCTTGCCTGGAGGTCTCGTCCAGCCCGTAAATCTCGAACAGCCGCTGGAACTGCATGATGTTCGAGTCCGGCGCCAGCACTCGGTCCAAGCCGGGGTACAGCAGCCAGGAATGGCAGACGAATACCGGCGGCACGCCGCGGAAAAAGACACGCGCTCGCGAAAAGGACGCCAAAGCCGCCAGCGGCTCAAGCGGCTCGCCCGCTGGAATGTGGACGTTCAGCACGAGTTCGCCTTTGGCGAATTTCCGATCCCGGGCAGCCAATTCGCGAACCAGCGCGATCGGCTGGAACTGGAGCCGGCCGAGCCGGAACAAGGCAAGGCGTACATGCTGCTGCAGCCAGCCGGATTCCTCAATGCCATATTCTCCGTATGCAGAATTGCAAACGTCGCTCCAAATGCGGATGTCCGAAAAGGTGTCGACGTACACTTCGTTCGGGATTTCCCTCAATCGATATTCCTCGTATGCGTCCACGGCCATTTTCATAAAGAAGTGCAACAAAAACGGCCGGTAATCCGCCCGCTGCCTGACCGACGCCAGCATGGACTCGCGATCGCGTAGAAACTCGGTTTTGAGCGCAGGAAAGTCCCCTCCCTCCGACCGTTCGTACGCTTGCACGAGGGCCGCAGCATCCGAATGCAATCCGATTGCCGCCGCCAGCTTCGCTATATCCATCAGCCGCTTCCTCCTTGTCCACTCAAAACGGGACGCTAGGCGCGTCCCGTCGAATGTCTATCCCGTCTTATGCCTCGTATGCCGTACTACGCCTTGCGAATCCCGTACTCCCGCCATCTGTCGTCCACGAGCTTCACGATGTCTTCACGGGGGAACAGCTCGTCCGGATAGCCAGGCTTCATGCGGGCGTCGATAACGATCGGCAGCCCGTAGCCGATGTGGTGGCGGCTTGCGATCGTCTTCGCGTACATGTCGTGCGCCGGGTTGAACCGCGTGAACACGGTCCAGAGAAACTGCCGCTCGGACGCCGCGATCCCGGCATCGTCCGCCAGCACGATCAGCGGCCACTGCCAGTCGCCGCGCGCGGACAGCGTCTCTGCGAGCCGCTCCGCCAGCTCCGGCTCGCGTTCGAACGTATCGCCGCGGACGACGAGGCAGCCCGGGACGAACATGCGAATGTCGGCGATGCCCGGCAGGTCTCCGTCCGCATATTCGCGAGGCAGCTCGCGGATCGGATCGCCGACGCCAAGCATGACGGCCTTGGAGCCGTGATTGAGCCTGCGGCCGGTATAGTCCAGCGTATCGTGCGACGTATGGTCGAACACGAACAGGTCCTTAAGCGGGTCGAACCGCTCGAGCACCGTCGTCAGCAGTTCGGAGAAGGGCTCCAGCTCGACCGGGCGGTCCGTCAGCATGAGGAACTTGGTCAGCGACAGCTGACCTTGCCCGAGAATGCTGAACGCCGTGCCGAGCGCCTCGCGCGCGTAGCTCTCGCGAACGACGGCGGACGCGAGCGCGTGGAAGCCCGTCTCGGCGTATGTCCACAGGCTGCGGATGCCCGGCATGACCATCGGAAACGCCGGCGACAGCAGCCGCTGTAGGAACTCGCCCAGGTAATAGTCCTCCTGGCGCGGCTTGCCGACGATGGTCGCCGGGTAGATCGCGTCCTTGCGGTGCCAGACATGGTCGACGTTGAACACCGGGAAGTCGTGCGTCAGCGAGTAATAGCCAAAGTGGTCGCCGAACGGTCCTTCCGGCCGGCGCAGATGCGGCGGCACGCTCCCCTTGATCGCGAACTCGGCCTCCGCCGGGATGCGATGGCCGCCGAGCGGATCCTCCGCCATCGGCAGCTTGCCGCCAAGAATAAGCGAGGTCAGCAGCAGCTCCGGCAGCCCTTCGGGCGCGGGCGCGATCGCCGAAGCGATAAGCGCGGGCGGGCCGCCGAGGAATACGGATACCGGCAGCTCGCGGTTCATCTGCTCCGCCTCGTGATAGTGGAAGCCGCCGCCCTTGTGAATTTGCCAGTGCATGCCGGTCGTCGAATCGTCGTACACCTGCATCCGGTACATGCCGAGATTGTGCTTTTTGCCGTGCGCGGGAGATTCGGTGTAGACGAGCGGCAGGGTGATGAACGGCCCGCCGTCCTCCTGCCAGCAGGTCAGCGCCGGCAGTCCGGCCAGCGGACGCTCGCGCTTCGATACGCCGAGCACGGGCGCGGCTTCCTGCGATACCTTTTTCATGCCGACCTTCATGAGGTCCAGCAGCATGTCCTTCTCACGCCAGAGCGCGGGCAGTGACGGCGGCATAAGCGTATCCATCGCGCCGATCAGCCGGTTCACGAGCTGCTCGGGCCGCGGCCCGAACGCCTGGTCCACGCGGCGGCTCGTCCCGAACAGGTTGGTGACGACGGGGAAGGCGGCGCCTTTGACATTCGTGAACAGCAAAGCCGGGCCCTCTGAATCGATGACCCGGCGATGTATCTCGGCGATCTCCAGCACGGGGTCGACCGGCGTCTCGATGACCGCCAGGTCGCCCTCTTTTCTCAGCATTTCCAAAAACGGACGAAGCGAAGAAAAACTCATATGATTCCTCCAAATAACGTCAACGACGGGATAGCTGCCAGGCGCGGATCGCCCACAGACAGAGCGCGCTGAACAAGATGGATATGATGATCGTATGCAAAAGGCTGGTAAAAACGTATACGTCGTGGTGTTCGAGCGTAGCGGTCAGCAGCCAGCCGCTGAGGCTCTGCAGAATGACGAGCGCCAGCGAAACGTAACCGATTCGGGTGAGCTCCTCATGGCCGCCGGTGCGACGCCGGACGAGCAGCGCGATCGCGGCGATGAACAGGAACAGCACGATCGCGCCCAGCCTGTGGGCGAACACGATCCCGGTCGCCCCGCTCAGCTCCGGCACGACTTCGCCATTGCAGAGCGGCCAGCCGATGCAGCCGCCGGCCGAATCCGTATGCCTTACATAAGCGCCCAAGTAGACGACCGCATAGCAATATATAATGACCGCTAGAATCCAGCCGAACAAGCCGGCAGGCACGGAACCTGCAGTCGCGCGAACGCCGCCATGGCTTGGACGAATGTTCGTCGCGGCGGTGCTGCTCTGCCGTCCGCCGTCAAGCGACGCCGGTGCGGGCAGCGCCCCCATCGGAATCGGCCAGTCCCCGGCATCGCCGGTCCGCAGCGCGCGGTCCCAGCGCCTGGCCCACGCGTACAGCAGCCATGTGCTCGTTAACGCGACCATCGAGATGCCGAAGTGAATGGCGAGCACGGCGTCCGACGTCGGCATGATCACGGCGAGCATGCCAAGCACAGCCTGAAGAATCGTAAAAAGCAGTGCGGCGCCCGCGTACAGGCGAGCCTCTCGGTTCACCGGCTTGAGGCGCATTGTGAGTAGGAAAACGCCGAACACCAGGAAGCCTTCAAGACCGCTGACAGCGCGGTGCGTGTATTCGACGATCGACTCGACCGTATAGGCGGGAATGAACTTCCCGTTGCAAAGCGGCCAGTCCGTTCCGCAGCCGCGGCCCGATTCGGTATTGGTGACGACGACGCCGGCGATGAGCACGAGCAGCATGCCGATGCAGCTCCACAAGGCCAGCAGCCTGTAAGCTCTAGCAGTCATATTCCATCCCTAATTTCTATAATGAAGTAGTCGGCTTCAGCCCGTTTTCATTATACCCGAGCGGTTGCGGTCAATGCTATGTTCAAACTGTGAACGGTCTGAAGCTTTGTGAAGAGTGTCACAAAGGCGTCGAATTTGGATGGAGCGACCATAAAAAGAAGGGACGAGGCAGGTCGTTCCTGCATCGTCCCTTCATTATTTCCCTTGCTGCGGGGTCCGAACCGACGCTTCGCGCGGCCCAGTTACTTCGGCGCGATCTCCGCGGATACCGCGACCGCGCGGTCCAGGAACTGCTCGATCTCCTCACGCGACTTGCGGAGCTTGCTGACGAAGCGGATAAGCTCGCGTCCTTCGCGAAAAGCGATAAAGCTGGGAATGCCGAGAATGTTCAGCTCGCTGCACAGATCGGGCAGATCGTCGCGGTCGACTTCGATGAGCCGGAGCCGATCGGCATAGGCTTCTTCTACAGCCGGCATAAACGGATCGATGAAGTGGCAGTCGGCGCACCAGGTCGTCTTGAATACCGCCACTGTCAGTCCATCCGTGCCTACTCGCGCTCTGAAGTCGGCCTCGTTCGCGATTTTCTCCATGACGCTATACCCTCCTTGGACGTACGCCGGGATCGGCGTCCGTATCGTTAACGGTCATTATACGCCCGATCCCTTCGCCGTACAACTGCGTCACAGATCCCGCTTCACTTCGAGCAGTTGCTCGCCGTCATAGCCGTCGGTCAGACTGTAGGTGGCGTGCAGCAGGCCGAGCAGATCGTCCGCGCTCATGTACGAGACGCCTCCCAGCCTGGCGACCGGCGACTGAAGCTGCACCTTCTCGCCGTTGACGAGCGCTTGATCCGAGCCCAGCGTGAGCACGAACTCCTGGATCGTCGGTTCGTCGTAGAACCGGATCTGCTTGCGCGCCGCGTCGAACGTGATCGGATTGCCGAGCTCGCGCATCGTCTCCTTGATCGGCACATAGACGTCGCCGTCGTCGTCCGTCGCGAACGGCACGCCCCAATCCGAGCTCAGCGTAAAGTACTGATCGTCGATTTGTAGATCGTTTTTGAGCAGACCATATACGGATGAATCCACACTCAGCTGGTTAAGCAGTTTGCGCGGCTTCATGGCCGCCAGCTCTTCGACGTCCATAGCGCCCGCAGGCACCTGCACCTCGCCGAGTCCCTGATCCTCATTGATATTCCAAGCCTCCTGGGAGGTGCGGACAACCAAGCTTTTCAGCGGAATGTCCTCTTCTCCGAACAGACTGGCGTCGATGGCGATCTCGACGTCCGACTTGCGGATGTGCAGGGATTTGTCAGCGTAAAAATCGCCCTTGAACGTCACCGCTTCGTTAAACGCCTGCTGCCACTCCTCCTCTGCGCTCACCTCTTCGTAATCGTCGCGCAGCTCCTTCACGCCGTCCATCACGCTCTGCGCGGCGTCGGTCAGCTCCTCCGGCGTCCAATCGGTGTCCTCCGGCACGATACCGAGCGCATCCTTCAGGTCCTGCGGCAGATCGGATGCCCATGCGGCAAGCTTCTCGATCAGGCTCTTCACGCCTTGGCCGTCAGATAGCACCGAGTCGAGGAATACCGGGATCAGCTCGCCCAGCTCCTTGCCGTTCAGCTCGGCATGTACCTTCATCAAGTCGGTCGGCGTGCCGTTAATCGGCACTTGAACGGCCTCCGCTTGAATCTTCGGCGGATTCGGCAGATGCCCGACCACGAAGGAGGCCACCTGCTTCAGTGCGTCTCGCACCGCCTGTTCGGCGATTTGGGACGACATCTCGCCAAGGCCGGGGATCATATCCTCTCCCGGGATCGCGCCCGCCTGAAGCTCCTCCGCGTCGAGTACGAGCGGGCGTTTCGCCCCCTCGACCGTCAATACTGCGGTCGTCGAATCGAGCTGCAGCGCGAACGGAATCGAACGATCCTTCAACGACAGACTGCCGCTCGCGTTCATATTCCCCTTTTCATCAGACCGTACTTGATCGAGCTGCAGCTTGATGCGGCTGAAAAGCTTGATCATCCGCTGTGTCTCCTCGTCTTCGGCCGCAATCGCTTCCTCGTCCCAATTTAGTTCGACCTCGACCGAGCCGCTGCCTGCCGACGAACGAACGTCCAGCTGCTTGGTCAGCATCTCGTTCAAATTCACGCCGCCCACGGCCTGACAGCCGACGAGCACAACGATGAGGAGGGAGATCAAAGCCAATCCCAAACCACGCCATTTCCTTTTAACCACGAACCCATCCCCTCCCGATGTTAACCATCCAATGATATCCATTAATTGATACCCGGATATGGATAGTTCGACGCGACATATGGAAATCCTTCCAAATAGAAAGATTCATCGCGAGAGGGGGAGAATACGATCGAAGACACGACTGGCGCGTACCCGAAAAATAGCGAGCGGCCGGAGAGGCCGGCTTGGACCGATGTGACCGGCGGCCTGGTAAAAGGCATGGCGATCAAAGGAGCGGCACTGCTGGAATCCCTCAGGCTCGCGCGTCCGCGCATATCGCTTCGGCTTCCCAATGGCATCGCAGGCTGGGCCGAATCGGAGCTGAGCGAAGAGATCAAGCGGGGATGGCGCGGCGCCTCGTCCCATCTGGATGCGTCAAACGCCTCGCTCGTCGCCTGCATCCGGGAAGAGACGGAGGCGTACAATCGCAACAACGTCACGCGCACCGCTGCTTATATGGAAATTTACAGGTCATTTCCGGAGCTGCATTGGGCGCTGCTGGCGCACCTCGTATCGCGCAACGGCGGATGGAACATGACCGACCTGCAAGGCGCCTGGCTGCCGAAGCTGCTCAAGCACAAGGACAGGGCGACTTTGTTCGGCATGCTCGAATCGTGCAACGCGCTGATCTTTCGCGACGCCTATCCGCAGCTTCGGCTGTACGGGGAGAGCCGCCGGGCGGGGCGCAGCCGGTTCGCGCTGCTGCCGGCCTTCGGCGTGTCGGCGTTCATGCGGCCGTTCTGGGAGCGCTTCTGGATCGAACGTGATCCGACCGTGCTGACGGTCGCCCTTATCGTAAACGAGCAGCACGTGATCGAGCGGCGGGTCGTCCAGGATCCCGCTTACAAGGACACCGTTCTCGCATCACCGGCTTTCAAAGGCATGCGTGCGTTGCAGCTCCAGCAGGTGATCGTTCCGTTGGGCGGCGTGCGGTGTGCGCGTTCGGTCACTCGACAATCGGGGACTGCCCGTGGAGACGGATTGAACGGAAGGGCTGAAGTCGAAGACACCGCCCTGGCGGGTCGCGTGCTGGAGTCGTTCGCCAACGTCGACGAGCGGATCGCGTTCGGCAAAAGCTTGTACGCCATGCTGTTCGCCTATCCGAAGGTGCTGGGCGGCGCGCTGGCTTTTGCGGAGACGGTCGGGCACACTGGCTCGCGGGCCGACTACTGGCCGGATCGGTTCACGGCGCTGGAAGGACAAGGAAAGCGCCACGAAGGGGAGACCCTTGGGGAGTACGGACGGGCCTCGGCCTGGTATAGTCCAAAGCTGGCAGACGCCTGGCCGGATCGGCCGCTCGGTAGCGTGAGCGAAGGGGATTGGCTGACCGACCTGAACGTGCTCAAGCACTTCAGGTCGCTGCGGGCGCCAATCGTCTTCGTCATGACGCACGAGCACGCGTTTGGCGAGCGCAAGCTCCAGGCCGCGGCGCTGGCGCTGGAAAGCCTTAAGCAGCGGGCAGCGCGGTCCTAGACTTGATTGGGGCGGCGATCGCCCGTTATGCGATGTTACCGCACAGCTCGAGCCGTGAACGGCTCTCGGGGCCGAGTTATGCGATCGTACCGCACAACTCGAGCCGCGAACGGCTCTTGGAGCCGAGTTATGCGATCGTACGCACAACTCGAGCCGTGAACGGCTCTTGGAGCCGAGTTATGCGATCGTACCGCACAACTCGAGCCGTGAACGGCTCTCAGAGCCGAGTTATGCGATTGCACCGCACAACTCATGCCGTAAACGGCTCTCGGGGCCGAGTTATGCGATGTTACCGCACAACTCGAGCCGTGAACGGCTCTCAGGGCAGAGTTATGCGATCGTACCGCACAACTCGAGCCGTGAACGGCTCTCAGGGCAGAGTTCTGCGATCGCACCGCACAACTCAAACTCAAGGCGGCTCCAAAAGCGCCGATGTACGCTTATATCGCATATCTCGCCGTAACGATTGCCCAGGGGACAATAAAATCGTCCTTTTATGGGCATCAGTCTGCTCATTCCCTGCAGATCATCAGCTTGTTGCCGTCCGGGTCTTTGAACACAAACCAATGGCCGCCCTCGATGTCCGTGACTCTCTCCGCGCCGAGCGAATCGACGAAAGCGAGCGAAGCCTCGAGATCCGGCGTCGGCAGCATCACCACGGGCGTATCGATCGGCGCCGCGCCACCGGGCTCGCTGCCGCCCCACTTCGGCATCGTATCAAGGACAATGTCGGCGCCGTCCAGCGGCAGCACGCAGAGATGGCCGAACAAAATGTCGCGTTCGCTCTCCTTGAAGCCGAGCAGCCGGCAATACCATGCGCGCGAACGCTCGATATTTTTGACCGGGATGAATACGCTTGCCACCCTTTGCCGGACCGGACTTGATGAAGCGGCTCCTCCATGCTCCGCGGATATAGTCAAAGCCTATCGCCTCCCTCTTCAAATTCAAATTTGATATCCGAAATCGATCCTGCAGCTATGAAGCCGACATTGCGATAGGCCCTGTTGGAGATCGGATTCGCGGCATCCGTATACAGCATCGGCGTGAGCTCCTCCCGCAGCAGCACGGCGCTCAATTCGGCGACCAACGCCCCTGCGAACCCGCGGTTGCGGCTGTCTGGCGGCGTATAAACCGCATTGATGCGTCCGTGTCGAGGGGAGCGGTGAGCGATGTTCGCCATAGATACGACCTCTCCCTCACTCTCCCAAACGAACAGATTGCCTGAGGCGATCGCTGCGGACGCAGCCTGCAATTGGCTGTCCGCGTCGACGGATGCCCCGTGAGCCTCCTGCGCAAAACCTGCAAAAAATGCCGCAACCTTGCGAAGATCTTTCTCCTCTGCCGGTCGCGCGCTGCCGCCGCTTACGCTTTTCGACGGGATGACCGAAGGACAGTGGTACGATGCCAGCGCCATATGTAGGCGGAATCTCATCCCCCTATCGCCTGCATAGACCTGCGCGAACGCCGTGGCCGTCTCCGGCTCTGCCGAGATGCCAGGTAACGGAGGGTCGTCCTTTAATCGCTCGACTAAGGCGCGGATGGATCTGTCCCGATTTGCGGCGGACAACGACGGAGAGATCCAGAGCCAGCCATTAAGACCGGGTGTCTGCACGAAAAGCATAGCATCGTCGGGCGACTTCCAGCAACGCGCATCGTCCGAATCCAGCACCCGATAAACGAGATTGTAAGGCACCTCGTCGCATTGGAAATCGCCCCGCAAAATGACGTCATCGGCCTTTAGCGGCGTTATTTGCATACAATCCCTCCTTATCCTGCAACCTTAAATTATCAATTGGAACAGTTGGAAAATCAAGCATAATTTGCGCCACTAAATGGGGGACATGGATGGATTGACGTTTGACGTAGGGATGGCGCATAATCGAATTAGCAGACAGGGAAGGCGGTCGTCTGATGGAGAACAACGAAATGGCATCTACGCTGATGAGCGTACTGGCAGCTGTAGAAAAGCTGGTCGAAGGCCAACAAATATTGACTGAAGGTCAGCAACGATTAGCCGAAAGTCAAGCCGCAGGATTCAAAGAAGTAAATGAGCGTCTGGATCGCGTGGAGCGTACATTAAACGCAACGTTCGAACAGGTCGGCAAGACTGCGGAAGATGTAACGCTGTTAAAATCGGACGTATCCGGGGTTAGCGAACGTTTGGACGCACAGCGCAATCTGATCGCCAAGGCCAATGAATCCATCGAAATGCTGAAAATAAAGGTTCAAAATTAAGGCCCGCTCCCGATTTGTAATGGAGCAGCCTTTTTTTGTTGCCCAAAAACCCCGTTCGGACGAACGGGGCCTGTACTTATGCATCTACCTTGCGTTATTCACCCTTTGTCCGCCGCGCGCGAAGCGCAGAAATGGACGCAGCACGCGCCGGATCTTCGCCGGATACGACTCCAGGTCGTCCGCGCGGAGCACGCCGAGCGCCGTGAGCAGCACCGGGTACACCGCGCAGATGAGCAGCCCGAGCGCGCCGGTGGCTAGCAGGTACGGCCACTTGCCGCCTAGCGGCGCGGCCAGGTGCAGCACAGCGTACACGAGAGCGCCGCCCGCTGCGGACAGCAGCAGCACGGTTATCGCGAAACCCTTCCAACGGTCGCCGAGCGCACGCACGCCTGCGCGCTTGCGGATCGACATCATGTTCGTCGTCGTTGCGAACATGAAGCACAGCGTCGTCGCGGACACCAGCCCGTACACGCCAAAGAGCGGCGTCAAGATCAGCGACAGCACCAGCTTGACGAAGATGCCTACGAGCGTGTGCTTCATCGCGAGACGCTGCTGCCCGAGCCCGTATAGGATAGAATTCGAGGTCATCATGGTGATCTGAAAAATGGTACCGCCGGCCAGCATGCCGACGATGACGCTCGCGTCCGGATTCGAGAACAATAGACCGTTGACCGCGTGCGCGCCGACTGTCATGATCAGCACGATCGGCATACCCGAGAAAATACCGATCCGCAGCGCCAGCGTCGCCTGACTCCTCACCCGCTCTCGGTCGCCTGATGCAAAGGCGGCAGAGAGCACTGGCAGGATCGACTGACTAAGCGCGATTGCGAGCACCGGCGGGATGCCGGCGATCGACTGCGCGTTTGTCGTCAGGTCCGCCAGCCACTTCAACGTGGTTGCCTCGCCGAACCGCCATTCGCTTAGCCTCGTAAGAAGCGTCTGATCGATCATGTAGATGGACTGCACCGTCATCGCCGTCACGAGGATCGGAATGGAGATTCGGAAAATCGCGCGGTAGATGTCCCGATTCGTGCGAAGAACAGGCAAGCTGCCCGTCCCTCGATTCGACGTCCGCCCGCTCCGGCTTAACTCGCCGGTTTGTTCGTCGCTTTTCCGCAGCTTAACGGCATAGTACACCATGACCGCAAATGCGCCGATGCTGCCGACGACGCTGCCAAGCGCACCTCCCGCCGCCATTTTCTCGTTGCCGTAGCCCCAGCCATGCATAGCGAATACGACGCCGATCGCCGTCACGACCCGAGCGATCTGCTCGACTACTTGCGATACGCCGCCTGCCATCATCAACTGGCGCCCTTGGAAATAACCGCGCATCATGGCGATCATCGGAAACAACAGCAGCGACGGTGCGATAGCTTGAATCGCCAATGTGGCGTGCTGCGTTCCTGCGAGCCACGTATAGACCGGCGCCAGCGCCAGCAGCAGGATCGTGAGCGATAAGCCCGCGTACGCGCCGAACCGCAACGCCGCCCGGTAGATGCGTCTAACCTCGTCTCCACGACCAAGCTCTACGCGCTCGGACACCATCTTGCTGACGGCGCTTGGGATACCTGCCGTCGCGAAGACAAGGAGCAGCAAATATACGTTGTTCGACATGCTGAACGCGCTAATGCCGATGTCGTCCATCACATGCTCGAGCGGCACACGCTGAAAGATCCCGATGACGCGCGCGATGAGCGCCGCCGCCGTCAGGATCAGCGTGCCTTTGATAAGCGAATCCTTTTTAACCATCTACGGGTATCAGTCCTATCGCTAGATTAGCCAGATGAAGAAGATGACGATCATCGCCACCTGGAACACGACTTTGGCCACCGTGCTGGTGAACAGCCCGACGAGCGAGCCCCAGCCGACCAGCATCGCCTTTTTCACATTCGATCCGCTCACAAGCTCGCCGAGGAAGGCGCCCGCGAACGGGCCGATGATCAGGCCGAACGCCGGGATGACGAACGGGCCGATGAGCACGCCGATCGTGCTCCCCCACACGCTCGCCTTGGAGCCGCCGAAGCGCTTGACACCCCAGGCGTTCACGACGTAATCCGCGACGAACAAAATGATGACGATCAGCGTCTGGAAGCTCCAGAACCACCAGCCGAACGGCTCGAACGAGAAAAACCAGCCGTAGACGAAAAAGGCGAAATAGATCGCCAGCGCCCCCGGCAGGATCGGATAGACGGCGCCTGCGAGACCGATCGCGAACAACACGATAACGAGCACCCAGCCTAAAATATCCATTCGGACATCACGCCTTTAAAATATAGTTTTGAATCACTTGCGCCACGCCGTGCTCGTTGTTCGTGCCCGTCACGACGTCCGCCTCCGCCTTGACGGCGTCTTGTGCGTTGCCCATCGCGACGCCAAGACCCGCTGCGCGAATGGCCGCCAGATCGTTCAGGCTGTCGCCGACCGCTACCGCTTCGGAGATGTCGCAGCCGATCATGCGGCACACCTCTTCGATCGCCGCCGCCTTGCTCACGCCGGCTGGGTTCACCTCGATGTTGAAGGGCGACGAGTTGCTCAGCTCCAGGCCTTCCCACGTCAGCAGCTCTTCCCACAGCTTCGCGATGACCGACGCATCCTCGTCGTAGTAGCCGAACTTCAGCCATGTGCGCGAATACGTATCGTCTACCCATTTTTCCTTGTTGTAAATACCGTCCGTCGCGTAAGCCCAAAACCAGGCGACCGGGTGCCGCTCGGCCAGCATGTGCAGCTTCATGATCTTGTCCGTCTCCATCGGGATGCGACGATGGATGCTGCCCGGCTTCGTCCAGATCTCGCCGCCGTTGACCGTGATCATCGGCGTCTGCAGCCCGAGCTGCTCGACGATCGGCAGCGCCGTCGGGAAGCCCCGCCCCGTCGATGCGATGACCGTCACGCCGGCCTCGCCCGCTTTTTGAATCCACTTCTTGTTCTCTTCGCTGATCTCCTGCCGGTCGTTCAGCAGCGTCCCGTCCAGATCGAGCGCCAGCAGCTTGTACTTGACCACCTAGCCTACCACTCCTTCTGATGCGGCCGCAGCCTGCTTGCAATCTTAGTCATTCTAACATAATCGAGGGGTAAAAAACGACAAGCCCCCGTCCGGCCGCGTGAAAGCGGCGGGTCAGGAGCTTGTCGAGGACGGGACGAAGGCGAACCCGGCCCAGGCTGATACGGAACTCTTAAGGCTGCTGCGTCATGTCGATCGTCTCGTTCGATCCGAGCGGCGGTCTCGGACCCGCGTCCGTAAGTCCCACCTCGGCGTCGTAAGCGTCGAATATTTTGCGCGCGATCGGCGCGGCGCCCCAGCCGCCGTAGCCGCCGTCCGGCACGATGACCGCGACAGCGAGCTTCGGCTTGTCTTGCGGTGCGAAGGAGATGAAGACGGCGTTCTCGACGAACTTGCGCTTGCCGACGCCCTGTTGCTGCGACGTACCGGTCTTGCGGTAGAAGTCGTAGCGCACGTTGTCGAAGCCTTCCACCTTAACCTGCGCCATGCCATTCTCGATCGTTCTCCAGTACGAATCCGGCAGATCGATCTTGTTCAGCACCTCCGGCTTCATCGTCGTCACGACGTTGCCTTCCGCATCGGTCGTGTGGTCGACGAGCAGCGGCTTCATGCGCTTGCCGTGGCTGGCGAGCGTGGCGGCGTACTGGGCGAGCTGCAACGCCGTATATTTGCCCTGTTGCCCGAAGGAGGCGTAGATCATCGCGGACTGGTAGCTGTCCCGCGTCGCGCTGTTAAAGTAATCAACGATGCCCGGCGATTCCTTCGGAAGCCCGCTGCCGGTCTTGACGCCGAGACCGAATTCCTTCATATGCTGGTCCCAGATATCGACGCTTTTTTTCCCTTTGCGCAAATACAGCTCGTTGCCCACCATCTTGGCCATAAAGGCGTTCGAGGACTTGGCGATCGCCTTCGTTGGTGTAAGCACGCCGTTGTAGGCGCGGCTGGCGTTCTGAACCTCGGCTTGGCCGTCGCGGCCGAACTGGAAGTAGCCCGGATCGTTCCAAGTGGACGACGGCGTGATGAGCTTTTCCATCAGACCGGTCAATATCGTCAGCGGCTTCTGCGTCGAGCCCAGCGGCACGAGCGACGTCGGATGCTGCGAGCGCTCCTTCGGATCCTTGTACGGCGGGAAAACCTCGCGAATCGCGCCGTTGCCCATCGCGGGCGTGATCTCGTCGAGCTCCTCCTGGCTGATGCCGCCCTGCCACACATTCGTATCGTAGTCCGGCATGCTCGCCATCGCCACGACCTTGCCCGTCGCCACCTCGATCGCGACCGCATAGCCCGTCGTCGGCTGGGCGTCCTTCAGCGCCTTGGCCGTAGAAGCGCGGGTCGTCGCAATCTGGTCGAGGATCGCTTGCTGCGCGGTGAGCTGGACCTTGCGGTTGATCGTCAGGTACAGGTTCTGCCCTTTGACCGGCTTGGTCAGCTTCATGTCGCCGACGATCCGGCTCATGCTGTCGATCTGGTACGACTTGTAGCCGTTCAGGCCCCGCAGCTCCTTCTGGTACATGAGCTCGATGCCGTCGTAGCCAACATCCTCGGTATCCAGATACTTGAGTGCCGGGTCCGATTGGTCTTCGTTGATTTTTTTATAGAAATCGAGATTTTGCTTGGCGCCCTTCATCTTGGCCATATACCCGACCAACTGCGCGGCCACCCGATCGGGGCTGTACTGGCGAATGCTCTCCTCCACGATCTCCACGTCCGGATATTCGTCGCGGTGTTCGCTGAGATAGGCGATCTCTTCCTTCGTCAATCCCGACTTAATCCGGCGCTGCTGGAACGGCAGGTGCGTTCTGCCCTTGATGTCCATCGCCTTGACGACGTCCTCCGCCGTCATCGGCTCGGCGTTCGGGTCGCCCTTATCTTTGAAAAGCTTGACGAGCTTCGCGGCCAACGCCTCCGCCGTCTCCTGCTTCATGCCGGTCTTGAGCGTAAAATAAAGAGACTGCGTCGAGATCGAGTAGGCGATAGGCTGCCCTTTGGAATCGTAAATGTTGCCGCGGATCGGCGGGATGGACACGCCCTTCGTGATCAGGCTCGTCTGTCGCTCCTTGAGGCTTGGACCTTCAACGAACTGGAGATACGCCAACCGCACGATCAGCATGGAAAATAGAAGAAAAGTGAGCATGAAAAAAACGTTCAGCCGGATGCTGAAGTGGCGGCGGTTGCGTACTTCCTTTTTTTTCTGCTCTTCTGTCTTGACTTCGGCGTTCATCTCGAAGCTTCCCTCCCGGCTCGGACTCTCTATCATTCTAGCACAAATGAAGCCGAGGAACAGATGACCGTACTCCTGCATCATGTGATGTAGTATGGCAAAAAAAGCACCGGCCGCCGCTCATGGAGAGCAGGGCTGGTGCATGCATTGAATTTAAACGATCGTCTCGATAAACCGCTGCAGAATGGCCGCAACTTCCGCTCGCGTCGCCGTTTCCTTCGGCGCGAAGCTGTTGCCGCCGCGACCGGTGAAGATCCCGGCTTGCTGACCGTACAGAACGGCCTGCCGCGCCCAGGCTTCGATGGCCGCTGCGTCGGAGTAATCAGGCATCGCGTCTGCGGCAATACTCGTATCCGCTTTGATGTATTGCGCGAAGCGATAGAGCATCACGGCCATTTCCTGACGCGTCACCTGACGGTCCGGCTCGAACCGATTGCCGCCCACGCCCTGAATGATGCCGCTGCTCGCCGCCCAATCCAGATAAGCGCCGTACCAGCTGTCGTAATCTGCGTCCGTGAAGACATGGGCGCTGCTCGCAGCTAACGGACCGTAGCTTCTCTCGTACAAGCGTCCGATAACGGTCGCGAGCATGGCGCGGGTCATTCCGGCGTTCGGAGCAAATTTCAGATCGCTGACACCGAGGAAGATCTCGCGCTCGGCGACGAAGTCGATATAAGACTTGCCCCAATGGCTCGCGATATCGGCGAATGTCTTGCCGTTATCCTGGAATTCCACCGTCTTGCCGGCAGGCGCAATGTACTTCATCGTGCCCGAAGCGTCGGAAGAGAAGCCGATGAATACCTTGGTGCCGCCATCATAGTAGAACGGCAGTCCGACGATTTTTTCTTTTGCAAAAACGGCTTTGATCGTATGCGCCTCCGTCACATTGGAGAACGCATAGCTGCCGATTTTGCCCACGCTTTTGCCGTCCACCGTCACATCGGAAATCACATATCCCTTATCTGGCGTAATCGTAAAGGTCTGACTGCCGCCGCGAGACACCGCGATATTCCCCGCAGGACTGATGCTGCCCCCTGCATCCGCGCTTGCTGTGATGAGCACGCTGCTTACGGTTACGGGGCCTGGAGGCGAGTCGATCTCGCCATAGGCGACCGCATAGGTCGAGAAGTTCTGTGCCCATACGATAATCTGGTTGCCTGCCAGGTCGAGCATATAGCCTTCCGAAGACGGCGTTGCTGCGGAAAGGGCGAGCTGCGTCAACTTTTGCGCCGCACCGTCATGGTAACGATACACCGTGACGTTGGTTTTGTTCGAAAGATCGTACGGAACGATAATTTTAAGCAGACTGCCTACCGTAGACAGCGCGGTGCTGGTCGTCTGGTTGGACGTATCGATCCGCGTTTTGGTCAGCGTCATATCCAGATACAGGTCGAAGCTTTGTCCACCCGCCAGATTCCGCAGATCGGAAGCGCCTGTCGCAGTGGCTGCGTCCTGCTTTTCCACGCCTAGCGTGATCTTGACCGACCCGCCGTCGGCGACAAGCTGCTGATCGTCCGCCGTATAAGCATGCTGCGTATCGGCGAACAGATCGTTCAGGCCGTCTACGACGACGCTCGGCGTGTCTCCCTTGATGACCAGCGCGCTGTTCTTGTTGCCTCTCGGCAGCACGATGAACCGCGGACTGAAGTCGTAGTCCTGATCCTTGACCGTAACGGCAACGGTAATGATCTGATCAGCTTTAGTGACGATCAGGTTATAGGTGCCGTTCGGCACGCCTGTGACTTTGAAACGCCCGTTCGCATCGGTCGTAGCCGTCGAACCGATCTGAACGTTCCCCTTCATTACCTTGACCGCCGCGCCGGTGCTGTAGTTAGCGTCCAGCGTATCGTCCACCACTGTGCCAAGGACGCTATAAGTACCGTTCGGCGTAAAGAGCAGCGTTACGGCCGTTCCTGCGAGCGCGGATTCGGTGGCCGATATGCGTACGAGCACCGTATGCGTGCCGGTTAGATTCGGCGCGTTCTTGCCGTCGTACTTCACATAAGATCCCGAGTCGATCGCGAACTCCATACCGGCGCCGAGACCTGCAATGGCGTTAGCGATATCGTCGGCCGTTACATTTGGCGCTGCTGGACGAGACGGGATGCTCAGTGTCTGCGGCGCAGAGTCGGTCGTCGTCGTGCCGTTGCCGACCTTGACGACGGAGATCGCCTTGCCGATCCATGCGGCCTGAAGTTTGATTTTACCGTTGCTGTCTGCTGTGACGCTTATACCTTCGATCTTATAAGAGCGTCCCGGCTTAAGACCTGTCAGCACTTCGTCGCTATAGGCGATCGCTGCGGCAGGTGTCATTTCCGGAATAATGACAGCTGTATTCGTTACCTGAGCCGTCGTTTGGCCGAAGTGAACGACCTTTCCGGCCGCGTCGACTTCATATACGCCGATCTTGTCGCCGTTTCCTGCAGGCACCAGACCGTCGATCGGCAGATCTGTGTAGCCGCTCACTGTGTCGCCGACGTTCGGTACGAACACAGTAAGGCCAGTAAAATTGAAGTATACCAGCTTGTGGCCGTCCGGCAGCGTCTCGGCCACTTCGATTTTCGTCTTGCCGTCGTTCTCCGCGCCCGTCGGATCGCTCGACGTCACCGTCAGGCCCGAAGCAGGCACCGGCGTTACTGGCTCGTCCGTCGAGACGGCCGTCGTTTGGCCAAATTGCACGACCTTGCCGGCTGCATCCACTTCCGCTACGCCGATCTTGTCGCCGTTCTCAGCGACAACCAGACCATCGCTTGGCAGATCCTCGTAGCTTGGCAGCGTATCGCCGACGTTTGGAATCGTCACTGGGCCTGCGCCGAAGTTGTAGTACACCAGCTTGTGACCCGTTGCCGGTGCCGGCGTTGCTTCAATCTTCGTCTTGCCGTCGTTGCTCGCGCCGGTCGGGTCCGTCGACGTTACCGCCAGGCCATTAGCAGGCACTGGCGCTGCGGGTTCGTCCGTCGAGAAGGCCGTCGTCTGGCCGAAGTGCACGACCTTGCCGGTCGCATCGACCTCGGCCACGCCGATCTTGGCTCCGTTCACGGCGGTTATCAGGCCTTCGTTCGGCAGATCTGTGTAGTCGCTCAACGTATCGCCGACGTTCGGTACCGTCACCGCACCCGTGCCGAAGTTGTAGTACACGAGCTTGTGGCCACTTGGCACCGTCTCCGTCACTTCAATCTTCGTCTTGCCGTCGTTGCTCGCGCCGCTCGGGTCCGTCGACGTTACCGTCAGGCCCGTCGCCTGCGTCGGCGTTGATTCGGCAGTGACGTTCGCCGACGTCTGGCCGAAGTGCACAACTTTGCCGTCTGCGTCCACTTCCGCCACGCCGATCTTGTCGCCGTTCTCGGCGACAACCAGACCTTCGCTTGGCAAGTCCTCGTAGCTTGGCAGCGTATCGCCGACGTTTGGAATCGTCACCGGGCCTGCGCCGAAGTTGTAATACACCAGCTTGTGGCCCGTTGCAGGTACAGGCGTTGCATCAATCTTCGTCTTGCCGTCGTTGCTCGCGCCGCTCGGGTCCGTCGACGTTACCGTCAGGCCATCGGCAGGCACCGGCGTTACAGGCTCGTCCGTCGAGACGGCCGTCGTTTGGCCAAAGTGCACGACTTTGCCGGCTGCGTCCACTTCCGCCACGCCGATCTTGTCGCCGTTTGCGGCGGATACAAGACCATCGCTTGGCAGGTTCTCGTAAGTTAGCAACGTATCGCCGACGTTTGGAATCGTCACTGGGCCTGCGCCGAAGTTGTAATACACCAGCTTGTGACCCGTTGCCGGTGCCGGCATTGCTTCAATCTTCGTCTTGCTGTCGTTGCTCGCGCCGGTCGGGTCCGTCGACGTTACCGTCAGGCCCGTCGCCTGCGTCAGCGTTGGCTCGGCCGTCACATTCGCCGTCGTCTGGCCGAAGTGCACGACTTTGCCGGCTGCGTCCACTTCCGCCACGCCGATCTTGTCGCCGTTCTCGGCGACAACCAGACCTTCGCTTGGCAGATCCTCGTAGCTTGGCAGCGTAGCGCCGACGTTTGGAATCGTCACCGTGCCTGCGCCGAAGTTGTAATACACCAGCTTGTGGCCCGTTGCAGGTGTCGGC
>NZ_JAGXJW010000373.1 GCF_019091135.1 Cohnella sp. GbtcB17
GTGCTGCCGCTGGCCGGCGCGGACATTGTCCTTGATGCGATGCCGAAGTGGGGCGGCAGCGGGCCCGGTGGCGCGGCGCCGATCGATACGCCCGTGGGGATGCTGCCGACGCCGGATCTCGGGGCTTCGCTCGCTTTCGTCGATTCGCTCGGCGCGGAGAGAGTCACGGACATCGTGGGCGGCCATTGGTTTGTGTTCAAAGACCCGGACGGCAACCAGCTGATGATCTGCAGGGTATGAGCAGACTGA
>NZ_JAGXJW010000374.1 GCF_019091135.1 Cohnella sp. GbtcB17
AGATAACATGTGATTTAGAACCTAGAAGATTTGAAAAGATCTAGGTTACTTTATAATCTGTCATTCACTTCAAGAATACGATAGCAATTAGGCATTAATGATTTGGATAAACAACAACAGGATTCTCCTCCCTATTATCTCATCTTGCTCAACTTTCAACTGTGTTATTTAAGTTTTCTGAATTACTTTCAATCTTTTCCAATCATAAATACTTTTGATTTGCGAAATAGAATTATAAGTATAGTTTAG
>NZ_JAGXJW010000375.1 GCF_019091135.1 Cohnella sp. GbtcB17
TATTTTTTTAGCACATATCAATTTTTTTTTCTTCTTCCATATTGTTTTGTTATTTGGAGAAGGAAAAAATTGGAGAAGTGTTTTAATATTGTACAGACAAGTATTAACATTTATGTTTTACACTTGTCCCACATGCCTAAGGTCCCCACCAATCTACGGTTACCAAATAATAATAAAAAATAATAAAGAAAAAAGTATAAATCCTTTTTTGTCCAATTACAAAATAATTTTGATAAAATGAAATAAAAT
>NZ_JAGXJW010000376.1 GCF_019091135.1 Cohnella sp. GbtcB17
CTGTTGCCTGCATCAGTCGCTGCCCAACCATCGAAAGACCGACGACCGTGGCACGGTAGGGACATTTCTTGAAACGGGACGATCGAAAGAAATGACCGCCGAAAACCCAGGCAGGGCAAGGCTTGTAGGCCGCCGCCGCGGCGCACGGGTAAGAAAAGTCCGGTCGGAAAGCAGGCCGCTAGCCGACCTCGCGACCGCTCATGCGGGTGTCGAATTCCTTCGGCGAGCACCGGTTGAAGCGCTTGAAC
>NZ_JAGXJW010000377.1 GCF_019091135.1 Cohnella sp. GbtcB17
GTTCGAGCGGCTGCCCGGTCCGGTCATCGTGGGCAACGCGGATGCATCGGGCGTGACCAAGGTCGGGACTTGGACAACGGCCGGCACGCAGACGGATCGCCACGGTGCGAAGTACTTGCACGACGACAATACGGGCAATGGGACGAAAAGCGTGACGTGTACGCCGGACCTGCCGATCGCCGGAAGCTATGTGGTGTGCTTGAGGTGGCCGGCGCATGTCCATCGGGGGGACGCCGGCCAGGGTGTTG
>NZ_JAGXJW010000378.1 GCF_019091135.1 Cohnella sp. GbtcB17
CCCATAGGCGGCGCACCCTATAGGTGGCTCACTCGCAGGTAGCACCGCCCCTACGGGAAGGTCGCCCGCGGGTTGCCTGCCCTACGCCGATCGCAAGGCTGCTACAAGTAGGCCTCCAGCTTGCTGTTGTAGGCAGGGCGCTGGCTTACTGCTGCATGTGATAGTCACCCTTGCGGGTGGCGTTACCCTCGCAGGTGGAGTGCCCCTGGGTGCAGTGCCCGCAAGCACTGTGCCCACTAGTTTGCTGC
>NZ_JAGXJW010000379.1 GCF_019091135.1 Cohnella sp. GbtcB17
AAGCGGTTCACTCTCTTACAAATTTTCAGCAAGAAAGAAGGAGGTGAACACTAGCAAAATGAAAACAAGATTAGCTAGGACTTTTCTAAGACCTTTCTCTCAAACATTTGCTGCTCAAAAAGTTGTTCTCTCAGCTGAGTTGTGGGGGGTATTTATAACCCTCAAGAGGATCCAAATTTTGGGCTGCAAAATTTGAATTCTCTTTGGGTTCCCGAATGCTGGAGGTGCCACCGCCCAACGCTCGGGTG
>NZ_JAGXJW010000380.1 GCF_019091135.1 Cohnella sp. GbtcB17
CCGCTTCAATCCCGCTTCGCGGATTCCGTCCTGCTGACGGTCATCGAGAACGGCGAGAAGGCGCTCGCCAACGGCGAAGATTACGAGGCGCGCGCGATCCTGCTGCTGGCCGGTACTTATGCGCTGAACGGCACGCTGCCTAACGGCGTCGTCACCGACTGGGCGGCCCACGGCATCGAGCACGAGGTCAGCGCCATCTACCACATCGCGCACGGGGCCGGGCTCGCGATCATTTTCCCGAACTGGA
>NZ_JAGXJW010000381.1 GCF_019091135.1 Cohnella sp. GbtcB17
GCGGATGAGCGCGCTTGAGGCACATGCAGGAAAAGCAAGCGCAGCGGGACAAGTCTGGTTCGAGCTGGACCGGGTGCGCCGGCTGATCATCGAGATGATCGCGAGCTGTTCCTATATTATCGATTGGCTGGAAACGGGTCGCATGCCCGGCAATCGCAGGGGCATTGAACGGCGCGCGGGCTATCTGCGGGAGATTCCGACCGATCCCTCGGTGATGGCGGGTGTGCTGGTTGGAAGGTGCGGCTGC
>NZ_JAGXJW010000382.1 GCF_019091135.1 Cohnella sp. GbtcB17
CCCCTTAGTCTACCAACGACATCTGAGATAGGCCGGGGTATGAATTACGTGGAAGGACTGATTATCTCTTCCCGAAGTACTCATTCTAATAGTGCTCGTATATGGATATGGTGCTGGGAACCTATCTTGGATTTCCTCTTCTTCTATGAGGGGTTTGTGATGGTGACTATTCCAGGCAGCGACAAGAAGTTCCTCATCTTTGGCTGCTTTAGTTATTGCAACCGAAAATTCCATGGCACATTGCTCT
>NZ_JAGXJW010000039.1:0-37255 GCF_019091135.1 Cohnella sp. GbtcB17
TGATTGTACTCGGGGGTGACGAACACGGAGTCGTCGAAGCCCTTGATCCGCTCGGACCAGGCCAGCGTATGCGCGTGCTTGTAGTTGCCCATGACGGGAGGGATCGGCTCGTCGTACAAGGGCAGGGCGTAGTCGGCGATGTCCACGAGCTCGAAGGACGCGTCGTCCCGTTTGACGGCGATCTCGTATACCCACTTGGCGACGTCTTCGGCTTTGCGTCCGGGACGCGTGCTTCCGATGATGATGGCGATCTTTGTCATGTATGATTCCTCCAGCCGAGATATGTAGGAGCCGTCTCCCCGTGCTCATGGTGGCTGAAGCGATGCG
This sequence comes from Cohnella sp. GbtcB17, assembly GCF_019091135.1. Taxonomy (GTDB): domain Bacteria; phylum Bacillota; class Bacilli; order Paenibacillales; family Paenibacillaceae; genus Cohnella. The sequence goes on from NZ_JAGXJW010000039.1 coordinate 328, forward strand.
GGTCCGCGGGAGGAGCTTGCCTTGCAAGTATCGTAGCCCAGACGGCGGGATTGATCAAGCGGGGAAAAGCAGGCGGCCGTTAGCATGAGCCCTTCGCTCCATGTAGCCTGCGGATAGCGCCATCTCCATATGCGCCTGATCTACAGTCTTCCTAACAACAGCCCAGACGCATCGCGCCTGGGCTGTTTCGAGCACGCATTTACACGCCGGGTCTCGAATAGATCTTCCGCTTGTGAAAGGAGATCGAGCGGTACTTCCCCGCGAGCTTCCGCAGTCGTGCCGGCGTCAACGAGGAGTACGACGTGTGCAGGCTTTTGTTCAAAGCGGACTTCATGACGATGCCGCGGGGGTTGCGGCCGTGCAAGAAGTTGCCGTACGTCTCGAATTCGGAAAAGCCGAACTGCTTCGTCTTGTCGATGCTGCCGATGATCGCCTTGTACCAGCGCTTGCCGTGGCGCGCCTCGATTTTCCCCTTTAACTGCCGGACCTTCGACTTGTTAAACAGCATGTAGTGCGTGACGAAGGAACGGGGCGCGGTTGCCCTGGTGCCGAGCAGCTTGCGGTACGTGCGGAAGTACTCGCCCTGGCTCCAGCTCCTGCAGTAAAAAATCGGCCGCCCGCCCGTCACGAACCGGTGGGGCCGAATCAGCACCGTATCCGCGTCCGCCACGAGGTAGTGGCCTGCCGCGCCGAGCTTGCTGCCTGCGAGCTTGAGCAGCTGCTGGTAGAGCCAGCCCGCGCGATTCCAGCGTTTGGTGCCGTAGCGGATATCCTTTTTGCCGATCGGCAGCACCGTCCGCTCGTCGACGAACTTGCAGCCTTTTCTCCGGCAGAGCGCCCGGATTCGCTTGCTGTTCGGCGAGACGATCATAAAGCTGGCGATCGGATGCTTAACCTGCTTGCGGATGCCGTCGATCACGTGGGGCAGGGTGCCCAGATCCTTTTCGATCGCGGGGATCAGCACGTCGATGCGGGGGCCCGTCTTTCCTGCGCCTGATTGGGCTGAAGCCATGTCGCTCGCCTCTCCTTTCCGCTCACGGAGGCCGTTTGCCGGCTATTTTTGGTCCATGTGGTACAGCTTATGACGCTCGCGGGCATTGGCTTGGGCCGGCGACTGGAAAATCACTTTGCCAGCGTTGATAATAAGATAAGGAAGGTTGACAGGAAAGGGTGCGCGCCTGTGGACGACTTGCGGATCAAGACAAGCTTTGGATGGTTGGAAGGGCAAGCCGAGAACGGCGCGAGAGCGTGGAAGGGAATTCCGTACGCAAGGCCGCCGGTAGGCGAGCTGCGATTCGAAGCGCCAGAGCGTCCGGCGGCCTGGACGGGCGTCAGGCCGGCCAAAACGTTCGGCCCGCCGTGCCCGCAGCCCGGCGAGACCGCAGAGAAGTACGGTCTTCCGGCGGATACGCCGCAGCCTTGCGAGGATTGTCTGTACTTAAATATATGGGCACCCGCCAAACGAACGAAAAAGCCGCTGCCCGTCATGGTCTGGGTCCACGGCGGCGCTTTCGTCACCGGCACCGGCGCGGATCCGGCTTACGACGGCTCAGGCTTCGCCCGCCAAGGCGTGATCGCGGTCACGATCAATTACCGGCTCGGTCCCTTCGGATTTTTGCATCTTGCGCCGCTCGGCGAGGGCTTCGTCTCCAACGCGGGGCTGCTCGACCAGATCGCCGCGCTGTCCTGGGTCCGCTCGGAGATTGCCGCGTTCGGCGGGGATCCGGCGCAGGTGACCGTGTTCGGCGAGTCCGCAGGCGCGATGAGCATCGCCGCGCTGCTCGCGATGCCGGACGCGAAGGGCCTGTTCGCGCGGGCGATTCTGCAGAGCGGCGCCGCGCAGACGCTGCCGGCGGAGCAGGCCGAGCAGGTCACGGGGGGCCTCCTGTTGCTGCTCGGCATCGAGCGGTCCGACGCGCATCTCTTGAAGGCGTTGCCCGCGTCCGCCGTCATGCAGGCGGCCGAGGAGATGGGGAGGATGCTGGGCGGCGGACCGGCGATGCTCTTCCAGCCGGTCGTCGACGCGGCCACGCTGCCTGTCGAGCCGCTCGAGGGGGTTCGGGCAGGCGCGGCCGGCGGCGTCGCACTGCTCGTCGGCACGAACAGGGACGAAGGCGAATATTTCATTCGTCCGGGTTCGGCGCCCATGCCGCTGGAGGGCGCAATTCTCGGCGTCGAGCTGATGACCGACATTGCCGACGCGGCAGCGCTCGTGCATTCGTATCCGCATACGGCTCAAGGGCAGGCGGACATTATGACGGATTTGTTTTTCTGGCGCGCCGCGGTACGGCTCGCCGATGCGCAGGCCCGCCATGCGCCGGTCTGGATGTATCGGTTCGATTGGACTTCGCCTGTGCATCCGTCGCTGGCGCGCGCGGTGCATACGCGGGAGATCGTGTTTGTGTTCGGCAATCTGCAGGTGCTGGAGAGCCGGCTGGGCGTGACGCTGGGTCAGGACGCGCAGCGGCTGGCCGGGGAGATGCAGGCGGCATGGCTCGCTTTTGCGAAGACGGGATCGCCTGACACGGAGATGCTGGCGTGGCCGCCCTATGGGGAGCCGGAGCGGTTGACGATGATCTTCGGCGAGGTTGACGAATCGGCGGCCGTGTCGGATCCGGCGGCGGGCAAGCGCGCGCTGCTGGGCTTGTAGCAGGGATGACAGACGTGAATCGTCGCGATAAGTTACGGCGGGACATGGTAGTAGCTTAAAGGCTTAATAGGGTTAAAAAGCGTTGAACGGAACCAAGGAGGGGATCGGCTGATGAAAAAGAATCGATTGGGCGGCTCGGAGCTGTATGTCGGCGAGATCGGTCTTGGCTGCATGTCGCTGGGCACGGAGGAGACGAAAGCGGTCGCATTGATCGGAGAGGCGCTCGACCGGGGCGTCACGCTGCTGGATACGGCCGACCTGTACGACGGCGGGCGCAACGAGGAGCTGGTGGGCAAAGCGATCAAGGGCAAACGCGAACAGGTTGTGCTGGCTACCAAGGTGGGCAACCGGCGCGCGCCGGGCCAGGAAGGCTGGACGTGGGACGCCTCCAAGGCGTACATTCTGTCGGCCGTCCGGAATAGCCTGAAGCGGCTCGGCACCGACTATATCGACCTGTATCAGCTGCACGGCGGCACGTTGGACGATCCGATCGACGAGACGATCGAGGCGTTCGAGCAGTTGAAGCGCGAGGGCATCATTCGGGCGTACGGCATCTCCTCGATCCGGCCGAACGTCATCCGCGAGTATGCCGCGCGCTCCGGCATCGCGAGCGTCATGAATCAATACAGCATCGTCGACCGACGGGCCGAGGAGACGGTGCTGCCGCTTCTGGCGGAAAAAGGAATCGGCGTCATTGCGCGCGGACCCGTTGCGAGCGGGGCGCTGGCGGAAGGACGCGAGCCGGCAAAGGGCGTGCTCGACTACGAGCTGGACGAGCTGGTCGCACTGCGCAGCAAGCTGGAGCCGTTGACCTCTCCGGCGCGCAGTCTCTCGCAGCTCTCGATCCGCTATTCGCTCGGTCCCCCCGCGGTCGCCGCGGCGATCCCCGGAGCGAGCAGCCGCGAGCAGCTGCTGCAAAACCTCGCGGCCGCCGAAGTGCCTCCGCTTTCCGACGCCGAGCTCGAGGCGATCCGCGGCGCGAGCAAGGCAAACCTTTACGCGCTGCATCGCTGATGCCTTTGCATACGGCATCTTGGCCGAGCTGCCGAGCCGCCGCGCGCCGCAGTTAGCCAACAACCTCAGCCGCCGTCCCGCTCTCCCGTCGCGCGCTGCGCTTTTCCGAACAGCCTTCGGTACTCCGTCGGCGTGACGCCTTCATGCTCGCTGAAGCGCTTGTTAAAGTAGCTCGCGCTCGGATACCCCGCATCCTCCGCGATGCGCCCGACGGGCAGCGTCGGGTGCTCGAGCAGCCACTGCTTGGCCGCCTGCAGCCGGCAGCGGGTGACGAAGTCCATGGGCGAGAAGCCCATTGCCTGCCGGAACAGCTTGCAAAAATAATGGCGGCTCACGCCCGCGCGCGACGCCCAATCCTCAAGCATGAAGGGCGCGCAAGCTTCCCGCTGCATGTCGGGCAGCAGCTCCAGAATGCGGCGGTCGGTTCCTGCCGACTTGACGCCGGAGATCGGGACGGCTTGCTGAACGAACTCCGAGAACAGGGTGTAGGTCAGCATAGACAAGCGGACGGGGCGCAGCAGCTGATGCGCCTCAGCTTCGTCCAGCAGCGCCATATGCGCGTCCTCCCAGGCCTCCCGCTGCCGGAGGGACCAGACCGCGGACTGATGGAAGCCGAGCCGCATCAGGTAGTCGCGCAGCTCCTCCCCGTAAAAGTGCACCCACCGCACGTCCCAAGGCTCGTCCTCGCTGCTATAGTAGCGCTGCCGCTGCAGCGGAAAATACAATACGGCATCTCCCGCCCGCAGCTCGTGCACGCCGGTCTCGGTCTCCGCATAGCCTTTGCCCGCCGCCACGTAATGGATGTTGAAATTGTTGAGCACGCCGGCTTCCCTCAGAACCGTATGATCGGGAAAATCGCTGTAGGCGCCCACCGATTCGGGCATGACGAGATACGGGCTTCCGGCCAGCGTCAGCAGATGCGCTTGTCTTTTCAAAGCCTTCCCCCTATATGACAATATTGTTTTAATATCGGTCAATAAGCTGTTATTTTAATTTTAAATGGTTGTTATTATACTGACAATATCATATTAATCCAACGTAAGCAGGGAGGCAGCGGTTCAATGGAACGCAAGCTGAGATGGGGAATTCTCGGATGCGCGGGCATCGCGGTTCGCGCGGTGATACCGGGTCTGCAGCAGTCGGAGCGGAACGTTGTGGCGGCCATCGCGAGCCGGGACGGGGACAAAGCGAAGGAGACGGCGGAGCGTCTCGGCATCGAACGCGCTTACGGCAGCTACGAAGCGCTGCTCGCGGACGATACGATCGACGCGGTCTACATACCGCTGCCGAATCACCTGCACCTGCCGTGGACGATCCGCGCTGCGGAGGCGGGCAAGCATGTCCTTTGCGAAAAGCCGATCGCGCTTGATGCGGCGGAGGCCGGGCGCATGGTCGAGGTTTGCCAAGAGAAGGGCGTGCATCTGGCGGAGGCGTTCATGTACCGCCATCATCCGCGCTACCGCATGATCCGGCAAATGGTCGAGTCCGGCGAGATCGGTGAGGTCCGGGGCATTCACGGCACGTTTACCTTCAACAACGCCGCCAATCATACGAACATCCGCTATCGGCGCGACTGGGGCGGCGGCTCGGTGTACGACGTCGGCTGCTATCCGATCAGCGCGGCAAGGCTCATTCTCGGGCAAGAGCCGGAGGCGGCGACGGCGCATGCGTTTTTCTCGCCCGAGCACGACGGCGTCGATATGATGGCATCCGGGCTGGTCGAATTCGCGGGCGGCGTGGCGCTGACCTTCGACTGCGGCATGTGGGCGTCCTCGCGCAATACGCTCGAGGTGCTGGGCACCCAGGGGAGCATTCAGGTGCCTTCGGCATTCGTCGCCGGGCCTGACGGCGGATACAACTTTTTCGTCGTCTCCAAAGACGGCAGACGGGAGATCGAGGTGCCGCGCGGCAATCAATATGCACTGCAAGGCGACGAATTTGCCGGTGCGGTGTTGGACGGTGCGGCGCCGGCGTTCGGACCGGAGGACGCGGTGCGCAACATGAAGGTCATCGACGCGGTGCTGCGATCGGCTTCCGAACGCGCGCGCATCGTCATTTAAATAAAGGAGGTTGTGCGCATGGATTACATCGACATTCCGGGATCGCGATTGCCCGTGTCCCGCCTGATCAAGGGAACCGATTATTTTTACCACCACGCGTACGAGCTGGCGGCGGCTAACATGGATGCCTTTCTGGCGCTCGGCGGCAACGCCGTAGACAGCGCGCACATCTATTGCGGCGGACAGAGCGAAGAGGTACTGGGCAAGTATATGGAGGAACGCGGCAACCGGGACAAGATCGTCATCCTGACGAAGGGGGCGCATCATGACCAGAACGGCCCGCGTGTGAACAAGCAGGCGATCGCGGACGATCTTCAAGTCAGCCTCGAACGGCTGCGGACGGATCACATCGAGCTGTACGCGCTGCATCGCGACGACCCCGACGTCCATGTCGGCGTCATCGTCGAGGCATTGAACGCGCACATCGAATCCGGCGCGATCGGGGCGATCGGCGGCTCCAACTGGACGTGGCAGCGGCTGCAGGAGGCCAACGAGTATGCCGCCGCCCACGGCCTCGTCGGCTTCACGTTCAGCAGCCCGAACCTCAGTCTTGCGAAGGCCAAGGAGCCTTACTGGAAGGACGCGGTCTCCGCGGACCAGGCGACGATCGACTGGCACGAGAAGCACCAGCTTCCGCTGCTCTCCTGGTCGTCGCAGGCGCGCGGCTTTTTCACGGGACGCTTCTCCCCGGATGACCGCAGCGACGCCGATCTGGTACGCGTGTTCTACAACGACGCCAACTGGGAGCGTCTTGCGCGCGCCGAACGGCTCGCCGCGGACAAAGGCGTCACCGCGATCCAGATCGCGCTCGCCTATGTGCTGAACCAGCCGTTCCCGGCCTGCGCGCTCATCGGCGCCCGCAACGCGGAGGAGCTTCGCTCCTGCGACGAGGCGATGCGCCTCGCGTTGACGCGAGAGGAGCTGGACTGGCTGGATTTGAAGAGGGAGACGGTCTGACGGACAGACACGAACGGGATGAAGCGGGATAGGATCCGCTTCGCCCGTTCTTTTTTATTTCATTCAGCCGGAGCGCGCCAAGAGCTTCATCTGGCAGGACGGCGATATCTGGTATGCGCTGGACTACTGGAGCGAGAACCATACGAGGGAGGAAGGTCTGCCGCAGCATTGGCTGAACCTGACCGACGCGCAGCGCGACCGGCTGCTCCGGTCCTTCGTCCCGCCCGGGCAGCTTCGGCAAGCGGACTACAGCGGCGCGGGCAACTCGTTTCCTCTCTACGACGAAGAGGATCTTGCGGCGGCAGAGCAGATTCTCGGGTTTGACGCGAAGCTGCCGCGCAGACTGCTAGACGACCGGCTGCAGCTGAGCGATGCGATGCTGCTCAGGCCGCAGGATCATAATACGGGCTTTTACTTCCGTCCGCCTGGCGACGCTCTGGAGCGAACGTATCGCGCGCCTTACGATGCTCCGATCGGCGATTTGAACGACTATGTGACTCTCTACCAGAGCCGCACGCCACTCATAGACAATACCAAACTTCCGCCAACAGACCATCTGGATGCGGGTGGCGTCGATGTGGCGATTTTCAAGGATCTAAAGCGCTCATTCGACCCGTACGGGATCGGCACGGGCCAGACGGACGACCGCAGCCATACCTATTATGCCTGGAGCGAGAACGGCCTTCATTACATGGCCTATTTCAGAGGTCTGGACGACCTGCAGCGTTCGCTGATCCAGGAGCTGTTGGGAGCCGAGGGCCAGTAGCCCTCCCTTCAGCCGCGCAATCCGTGGCAACGCTTCCGCCCTTTCAGCGTATGTACTCCTATACAACATGGGAGGGGATGACGCACATGGAAGTATTTCAAGGCGGCAAGACGCAGAAGACGTACCAGATGCCGCAGCTGCCCAAGCGCACGTGGCGGCTTATCGTTCTCGGCATCGTCGCGGTCATCGTCGTCTGGATCGGCTCGACGACGTTCTACACGGTGCAGGAGCAGGAGCAAGCGGCGATTCTGACGTTCGGCAAGTATACGGCGACGCAGGAGAAGCCGGGTCTGCACTTCAAGCTGCCTTCGCCGGTCCAGCGGGTCGTGAAGGTGCCGGCCAACCTGACGCAGAAGCTGCACATCGGCTACCGAGAGGACAGCGGCGGGAAGGTGACGCCGGTCGAATCCGAAGCGCTCATGATCACGGGCGACGAGAACATCGTCTCCGCCGACGCGGTCATCGAGTGGAGGGTGGCCAACATCCGCGACTATTTGTACAACATCGACGATCCGGAGCAGTTCCTGCGGAATTCGGCCAGCGCGGCGATTCGTTCCGTGATGGGCGCAACCAAGCTGGATTACGCGATCACGGAAGGCAAGACGGTCATCCAGACCGACGTCAAGAAAAAGCTTGAAGAGGTTCAGGAGAAGTACGGCACGGGCATTCATATCATCGACCTGAAGTTCCAGGATATCGAACCGCCCGAGGGCCAGGTGCAGACGGCGTTCAAGGAAGTCACCAATGCGCGCGAGGAGAAGAACACGAAGATCAACCAGGCGCAGAAGTACGTGAACGACCGGCTCCCCAAGGCGCGGGGAGAGGCGCAGGCACTCATCGAGCAGGCGGAGGCGCAGAAGAAGTCGCGGATTCTGAACGCGCAGGGCGACGTGGCGCAATTTAATGCCGTTTACAATGAATATGCTAAAAATCCGGAAGTCACCGCCGACCGCCTCGTGCTCGAGACGCTTGAGCAGATTTTGCCGAACGCCAAGGTCATCGTGACCGACGGCAGCGGGGATACGGTGAACTACCTGCCGCTCGACAGCTTCCTCAAAAACAGCGGCGCCAAGTCGACGACTTCAGGCGGCACGGGCGGTACTACGACGCAGCCTAACGCAGGCCAAGGAGGTGCCGGACAATGAACACCCGTAAATGGATCCTGACCGGGGTCGGCGCGCTGTTGCTTATCATTCTCCTCTCCGGCTCCATGTTCGTCGTCGGCGAGGGACAGTACAAGGTCGTGCTCAAGTTCGGCGAGGCGACGCGCATTCACCAGTCTCCCGGCATTCATTTTAAAATACCGTTTATCGAGTCCGTGCGCACGCTCCCCAAGTACCAGCGCATCTACGACAGCCAGCCGACGACGATTCTGACCAAAGACAAGAAGCCGATCATCGTCGACAATTACTCGGTATGGCGCATCGACGATCCGCATCGCTTCCTGCGATCGCTGCAGACCGTGTCTGCAGCTGAGGGACGCATCGGCGACGCCGTCTACAACGCGGTGCGGCGCAAGCTGTCGGAGATCGAATACGGCAGCATTATCAGCGAGACGACGGCGCGGGGCGACATCAACGACGAGATCACCCAGATGGTCAAGGACGTCGCGGCGAATCAGAACTACGGCATCGACATCATCGACGTGCGCATCAAGAAGACGGACCTGCCGGAGGAGAACAAGCAGAGCGTCTACAACCGCATGATCTCGGATCGGCAGTCAATCGCGGCCGGCTATCTGTCCGAGGGCGACGAGCAGTCGCGCAAGGTGACGTCCAACGCGGACCGTCAGGCGCAGGAGCTCATCGCGCAGGCCGAGGCGGATGCCAAGAAGATCGTGGCCGAGGGCGAGAAGGAAGCGGCGCGCATCTACAACGAGGCGTACGGCAAGGATCCGAAGTTTTACAAGCTGTATCGCACGCTGCAGAGCTACACGACGACGTTCAAGGGCGAGCCGGTCATCATGCTGCCTGCGGATTCGCCGTACACGCGGATCCTGCTGGGCGAGCGGTAAAGGCGCGATTCGGGTAGAGCCTTCTGGCATACGGGTAAATAAACACCACAGAGGGAGGCGATGCGGATGAGGCTATACGGTACGATGGGCAAGGCGGGACTGGCGTTGCTGCTGGCGATCGGGCTGGCTGCGCCGGCGCCCGGCGGCGCGGGTTCCGTAGCGGCGGCAGGGACCGCCGCTGCGAATGCCATCGTCGACGGCAAGCCCGTCGTCTTCGCGGAGGCGGCGCCGGTCATCCAGGCGGGGCGCATGCTCGTGCCCGCCCGCGCGCTGCTCGAAGCGATGGGCGCGCGCATGGCATGGGACCCGGACGCCCGGGTCGTGACCGCGACGATGGAGGCGGCACAGGGCGCCAGGACCGTGCTGAAGCTGAAGATCGGCTCGCCGTACGTGCAGCGGACGGTGACCGACGCCTCAGGCAAGGCGTCCGCCGACGTCGTGGAGCTCGACGTCGCCGCGCAGCTGCTGTCGGACAGCACGATGATTCCGCTGCGGGCGAGCGCGGAGCTGACCGGACATGCGCTCAAATGGCGGCAGGCGACCAAGACCGCCGTCATCTCGCAGCCCGACGCGGGCGTTGCGCCGGAGATGACGTTTAAGCAGTACGGGCTCTCCGGCGAGCTGTTCAAGCTGTCGAACGAGGAGATCGAGGCGTTTTTCCGGACCAACGACGTTCGCGCGCGGCACGGCAAGACCAAGCCGTTCGCGCTCAGCGTGCCGTTGTCCCTGGTCGCGCGCCTGAAGTCCGCCGATATGGGCGAACAGGGATACTTCAGCCACGACTCTCCGACCTACGGCGACCCGTTCGAGATGATGCGTGAGCAGGGGATCAAGTACCGGTCGGCGGCGGAGAACATCGCGGCAGGGCAGGAGACGCCTGCATCGGTCGTGGCCGCCTGGGAGAACAGCCCGGGCCATCTGAAGAACATGCTCGGCGACTACGAGCAGATCGGCATCGGCTATGCGTACTATACGGATTCCGATTATCGCAGCTATTGGACGCAGCAATTTATAAGTTCGTGATGACGAAAACGGGCAAAAAGGCCGGCCTCCGAGGAGCGCCGGCCTTCTTTCTGTCGCTGGATCAGGTGATGACGGTGATCGTCGGCGCCGAGATGGCCGGCGGCGTCGTCAATGTCGAGGCGCTGCCGAACGTGCTGACCTCGAGCAAGACGGGCGTGCCTTCGGCCAGATCTCCGGTTGCCAGCACCAGGCTGGCGGTGGTCAGCGTGGACAGGCCGCCTTGCTGCAGAATTCCGTTAACGTAGACGTTGTAGTAGCCGTCGGTCGGCGGGGCGGGCAGCGCGGCCACCGGATCGTCGGCGTCGTCGAGGAAGCTGGCCGCGGGAATTGTCGTCACGCCGCCTGCGATCATTGCGGCCGTGATTGCGGCATAGTAACGCGCCACGGTCGGGGTGACCGTTGTCGCAATGACGCCGCCGGTAGCCACGGGCGCGCTGGCGATGGCGGTGATGACGGGTTTGATGACGGGCATTGCATTCACCTCCTTGGGCCGAACGGTTTGCCTTGCGTGTCTCGGCTCTACTTACAGTACATGCTGTAGCAGGCCGGCGGGATACGGCAGATCGACCGCGTCATCCGGCTTATCTTGCGGCGGAGGGAGCAATCGCGGCCTCTCCCCGCTAACGGCCCAACGCGGGCGCGTAGGGCGCTGCATACAATAGGCTGACGGCAGACGCGGATAAGCCGGTTCGGCTGTCGGGGCGAGCCATGTAGAGGAAGCGCACCGGGAAAGGGGAGAGACGATCATGGGGACGACGAGCCTTCGATGCAAGCGAGCCAGGAAAAAGAGAGAACGCACGGTTTGGCGGCGTTCCCGCTCCTGCAGCGCGTGCAAAAACCGGGAAAGCGTTCGTCGACGCTGCCCGGCAGCGCGGCGGCAGAGGCGATCGCGCGATCGCCGCATACGGCCGGGGGCGACGGGGAACGGCGGCGGAACGCTGGGAGCCCAGGGAGAGCAAGGCATGCAGGGAGTACAGGGCGCGCGGGGCGATGCGGGGCTGCAGGGAATTCAGGGCTTGCGCGGCGACCCCGGACAGCGCGGCGAGCAGGGCCTGCCCGGACCGGCAGGGCCGGCAGGGGAGATTGGTCCGGCAGGTCCGCCGGGAGCGCCCGGTCCTGCCGGCGCTCCCGGAGCCCAAGGCGCGACGGGACCGGCGGGGCCCCCGGGGCCGAGCGGGGAGCCCGGACCCGCTGGACCGCCCGGCGCGCCCGGACCCGCGGGACCGACAGGCGCGCCCGGACCCGCGGGACCGACAGGCGCTACCGGTCCCGCAGGTCCGACAGGCGCTACCGGTCCCGCAGGTCCGCCGGGACCGCTGCCTACCGGCATTGCCGTTCGCCCGGTCAGCCTGCTGTATCTGGCCTTTTTAGAAGAAAGCACAAGCGACCCGGTCACGCTCGACGCCGGCCAGTTCACGGTAGATGGCGTGCCGGCGGCGCAATTCGAAGGACTGGGCCCGAGCGCCTATTCGATGCTGTATGTGAACGGTATGCCGCAGGAGCAGGATCTTTACGCGCTGACCTCCTCGGCCTTGACGATCGACCCCGAAGGCACGACGATTTTGGCCGGGACGCCGATTATGGTGCAGATCGTCAACTTTTCCGTGGAGATCACCGCGTAGCGAGGCAGCCGTTATCGTCCGATGCCTTCCCAGACCGAATCGTCCAGCTCGAGCAGCACGGGACAGTGATCGCTGCCCATGACGGCGCAGTCGATCGACGCTTCCCGCACGAAGGGGGCGAGCCGCGCGGATACGAGGAAGTAGTCGATACGCCATCCGACATTGCGTGCCCGGACGCCCGGCATATAGGACCACCAGGAGTACACGTCGGTCCGGTCCGGGTACAGATGGCGGAACGTATCGATAAACCCCGCGTCCAGCAGCTCGCTCATTTTCGCGCGCTCCTCGTCAGTGAAACCTGCGTTGCCGCGGTTCGGCTTCGGATTTTTCAGATCGATCTCCTCGTGCGCGACGTTCAAGTCGCCGCAGACGACGACGGGCTTGACCGCATCGAGCTCGGTCAAATATCGGCGGAACCGGTCTTCCCACGCCAGCCGCAGATCAAGGCGGGACAAGTCCCTGCGGGCGTTCGGCGTGTATACGTTGACCAGGTAGAAGCCTTCGAACTCCAGCGTCAGAATACGGCCTTCCTCCTCGGCGTCCTCTTCGATCCCGTACCGCACCGACAACGGCTTGCGCTTCGAGAACACCGCGGTGCCGGAGTAGCCTTTTTGCTGCGCATAATTCCAATATTGAACGTACCGCTCTCCGTGATCCACGTCGAGCTGGCCCTCCTGGAGCTTCGTCTCCTGCACGCAGAACAGATCCGCGTCCAGTGCGTCGAAATATTCGCCGAACCCTTTGTTCACCGCGGCCCGCAGTCCGTTCACGTTCCATGACGCCAGTTTCATCGTATAGTCTCCTTCGTCGATCGTCGCTTTTCTACAATTCTACCTGCTGTCGCCGATCCGTGTCGAATGGAACTATCATTCATGCGATAGAGGTGTGATAAATGTCACATACAGCGTCGTCGGCTCGGTGTATATAAGAAAAAGCTACCTAAATATGCCGGTGTCTGTCGGTTCGGGTCACACGGCTGTCGACGCCCGCGGGAGGTTCGTCATGAAGTGCGATATCAGGCGAGAGGAAGGCACGGTCGCGATCGTGCCGTCGGGCAGGATCGGCGTAGCCGAGGCGGTGGAGCTCCGGCACAGGCTGTTTCCCGAGTTAACGGTCGGCGTCCTGGACGTCTCGCTTCGAATGGGCGAGGTCACGGACCTGGACAGCTCGGGGCTTGGCCTGCTGCTGGCCTTGAGGAACCTGTGCGCGGACATCGGAGCGACGTTCGAAATCAGAGACGCGGGCGCCTGGCTGGAGCCTAAGCTTGACGCCGTCGGGCTGCTCTCGCGTAAGACGACATAGGAAAGCGGCATCGGGGAGGCATGGGCATGAGCGGATATTTGGCATCGGCGGGCGACATGAAGCATGACGAGACATTATGGACCCTCTATGCACGAATTTACCGCGATTCGCAGGAAGCGATCATGATTACGGACAGACACGCCCGCATTATGCAAGTGAACCCGTCCTTCTCCAGAATTACGGGCTACGACGAAGGCGAAGTCGTCGGGCTCACGCCGAGCGTGCTCAAGTCCGATTGCCAGCCGCCGGACTTTTACGCGCGGATGTGGGCGGCCATCCACCTCGACGGCAAGTGGAAGGGCGAGATCTGGAATCGGCGCAAAAACGGCGAGGTATACCCGCAATGGCTGTCGATCTCCGCGGTCAAGGACGAAGCCGGACAGCTGCAAAACTATATGGCGATGTTCCTAGATCTCACCGAGTACAAGAGCGCCGCCTCCAAGCTCAGACTGCACGCGCAGGTGTTCAGCCATGCGGGCGAAGGCATTATGATCACGGATGCGGAGCTCCGAATCCTGTCCGTCAACAAGGCGTTCACCGCGGTTACCGGCTATTCGGAAGAAGAGGCTTGCGGGCATACGCCCGCCCTGCTGCGGTCCGGCAGGCACGGACGGGATTTTTACGACGGGATGTGGGCGAGTCTCCGCGGCACAGGCAGATGGCAGGGGGAGATCTGGAATCGGCGGAAGGGCGGCGAGCTGTATCCCGAATTTCTCGCCATCACGACGCTGCGCGACGAGCAAGGGGAGGTCACGAACTACATCGGCATGTTCAAGGACACCACCGAGCGCAAGCAGTCGGAGGACAAGCTGAAGTATCTCGCCCACTACGATGCGTCGACCGGACTGCCCAACCGGGCGCTGCTGCAGGAGATGCTTCAGGACGTCATGGAGGGCTGCCGGACCAAGGGTGAGCGGCTTGGCGTGCTGTTCATCGACCTGGTCCGGATCAAGTCGGTCGACGATTCGCTCGGGCACGATGCGGGCGACAAGGTGCTGCGGCAAATGGGTGAACGTCTGAAGCGGGCGGTCCGCACAGGGGACGTCGTGTCGAGGCTCGGCGGGGACGAATTTATCGTCGTGCTGCGGAGCCTGAAGCGCGTGGAGGAAGCGCTGGAAACGTCGCGGCGAATCGCGGAGCTGATGGAGCGCCCCTTCGAAGGGGCGGACAACGAGATTTACATGACGGCCAGCATCGGCATCAGCCTGTATCCGGATCACGGCAAGGATCTGGAATCGCTCATGCGTCATGCGGACCTGGCCATGTACGAGGCCAAATCGCTCGGCACGGGTCCGCAGGTGTTCAACGAGGGGATCAGCGACGCCTTTTTGCGCAAGCTTCGGCTGGAGCGGGAGCTGCGGTTCGCGGCCGAACGCGGGGAGCTTCAGCTCGTCTACCAGCCGCAGATCGGATTGGCGAGCGGCAGGCTGGAGGGCATGGAGTCGCTGCTGAGATGGCGGCATCCCGAGCTGGGCGCGATCCCGCCTTCGGAGTTCATCCCGATCGCGGAGGAGACGGGCCTGATCCGGGAGATCGGCGGTTGGGCGCTCGGGGAGGCATGCAGGCAGCTGGGCGAGTGGGACCGGGCGTTGCGGGCCGTGCCGGCGGTCGCGGTAAATTTGTCCGGCAGGCAATTCATGGCGCCGGACGTGGCGGCGTCGATCCGCGGCATCGTGCGGGAGGCAGGCTGCGATCCGCGTCAGATCGTGCTCGAGATCACGGAGAGCTTCGGCATCGTCGATATGGAGCCGGTCATCGCCGTGCTACGTGAGCTGAGGGCGGCGGGCTTCCGCATCGCGATCGACGACTTCGGCAAAGGCTACTCGGCGCTCGGGTACTTGAAGCAGCTGCCGATCGACATTTTGAAGATCGACAAGAGCTTCCTGACCGAGCTGACCACGGATCCGAAAAGCGAGGCGCTCACGCGCGCCATCATCCAAATGGCGCAAGGCATGGAGCTCCGCGTCATCGCAGAAGGCGTAGAGACGCCCGCGCAGATGGCCCGCCTGCGGGAGCTGCGCTGCGACATCGCGCAGGGCTACTACATCGACCGGCCGATGCCGGCGACGGAGTTGGAGGTCGGCTATTTGACGCCGGGGAGATGAGGTCGGCGGCTCAGGTCGATTAAAGGCAGAACATGACCCCATAACATCCGTCGGGCTGCATAAGCCGGCGGATTTTTTTATGTCATATCTGACAAACGACTCACCCGCCCCCCGAAGAAAGTCTCGACCAGAAACAAACCGCGTCAGACGTCTCGCCTACCACGGGGGGAAGTCTCGATTAGGAACAAACCGCGTTTGACGCTTCGCCGACCACGGAAGAAAGTCTCGGTTAGGAACAAATCGCGTCTGACGCCTCGCCTACCTCGGAAGAAAGTCTCGACCAGGAACAAACTGCGCTTGACGTCTCATTCGCCCCTGAAGGAAGTCTCGATCAGGAATAAAGCGCGCGCCTGACGCTTCGCCAACCTCGAAGGGAAGTCTCGCTGCCTCGCCATGAAGAGACCGATTGTGCGGCGCGCCAGGATATGTTACTTTCATGCCATGAGGAAATGTCCCGCGTTTACACGCTGAAGAGGAGGTTCCCGCCGTGGAATGGAACTACTACAACACCTTTATTGCCGTAGCTGACGACTGCCCCGTCGAGCACGGCGCAGTGCCGCCGGACAAGGCGGCCGGCAAGACGAAGCCGCGCATCGAATACGACATGATCGCCGGCGAGCCTTACGCACACACGCAGGAAGAGATTTTGTACGAGACCTACGTTCGCCACAAGCAGCTCTCGCCCGAGGAGCGGGATGCGCGCGAAGCGGAGATGCGGTCCGAATTCTACGGTAAGCCCAAAGCTTGCATGCGGGCCTCGATGCTGCCGAAGAAGTATGGCTGGGGCTTGCACTTCAACGCCGAGGGGAAGGTTGCACTCGTGCCCAAGGAATCGGAGGACTACGGCCGGTTCGCGGACGGTGAGATCGAAGGCGTGAGGGTGCTCAAGGCGATGCGCAATAAAAAGGCTTGACGGGGAGAGACGAACGGGTGCAAGCGTGCGCCTGCCGGTCAAGCGCGCGTCAAAAAGGCTTGAGCCGTCCAAGCGGGCTCAAGCCTTTTAATGTTGGCCGCGATTGCGCTACAGCCGGCTCTATCGGTCAGTCCGCGTCTTCCGCGCTCTGCTCGCCGACATCCGTCTCCACGGTGTTTGCGCCCGGCGCTTCGGCGTCAGCCTTCGCCCCGGCTTCCCGCGTTTCGCCTTGACGATCCGCGCTTTTAGGCTTAGGCGGCCTGGGCGGCTTTGCCGTCTCCGCTTCGAAGTAAGCCTTCAGCTCCGCTGCCTTGCGCGGATCGGAGAGGTCGATCTTGCCGGCAAGCACATGCTCCGTCAGCAGCTCCCAATTCATCGCGAACTTCTGCGATTGAGCGAGCCGGATCGCATTTTTGACCGTGCGCCGTTCCTTCGCGTTGCTGAACGTGTCCTTGTACTGCTTCGCGTCCTTCTCGGGATCGAGCTTGGCGAACGTCTTGCGGAAAATCTCCGCCGTCATCCGCGCGTCGTCCAGCGCCCGGTGAGCCGAGCCCTCGGACGCTATGCCGAGCTCCTCGAGCGCCGCTTCGACGCTGACGTCGTTGGTTAGCCCATGGCTGCGCAGGTATACCTTGAGCAAGTCGTAGTAGACGGCGGACATCCAGTAGGCATCGTCCAGCTTGTGCATGCGCGTATCGAGCACGATCCGCTTGAAGTCTTCGCCGCCCCAAGTGACGAACCGGCACGCCTCGCTGCGGCCGAGCCACGCCAGAAACGACCGGATGACGGGCACGAAGCCCTCTGCGCGGTCAATATCCTCCTGCGGGATGCCGGTTTTTTTCTTAATGAAGCTGTTCAGCTTGGAAAAGTAGACGGGCTTGATGAGCGCCGAAAACTCGTCCACCGCCTCCAGCGCGTCGTTCAGCCGCACCGCCCCGATCTCGATCACTTCCATGGGCAGCTCGCTCGCGAATTTGCGCCCGTTGAATTCGATATCCAGTATGATGTAGTCCACGTTGGCGACCTCCGAATTGTCCAGATACCCTTATCTTATCAAAAATCCGAAAGCAAAGCCCTCCGCAACGCTAAAGCTTTTAGGAAGTAAAGCATTGACAAGGGGTATCTGGGCATGATATTTATTAATCAATAAATAAATTTGATTTGGAGTTGCGGCACATGACACCCAGGGACGAAGCAGCCTCTGCATCGCGCAAAGAGCAAATTCTCGACGCGGCCGCCGAGTTGTTCGCGCTTCAAGGCTTTTACAAGACGACGACGGCGCTGGTCGCGAAGGCGGTTGGCGTGACGCAGCCCTATGTGTTCCATTTTTTCGGAACGAAGGAGGAGTTGTTCCTTGCCGTGTTGGACCGCGGCTATCGCAGGCTGGTGCACGCTTTTTCCGCAGTGGAGAGTCCGCCCGAGGAGTTGGTTGACCGCATGGGCTGCGCGTTCAAGGATTTGCTTGGCACCCATCGCAACGAGATCCTGCTTCTCATGCAAGCCTACGCCATCCCGGAGACGGCGATCCGCCAGGAAGTGAAGTCGAAGTTCGACGAGATTCACCGGATGGTCGGCAGTCGATTTGCGCAGGCGGGCATTCCCCATGCGTCCGGCGAAGCCGGCATGTTCATCAGCATAGGCCTCCTCATCGCACTCTCGGAAATGTTGGAGCTGCCCAAGCTGCTCCCGTGGTACGAACCCGAGTAAAGCGCGGTGCGACCGCGAGCAGCAGGAGAGGGACCGTAAGTCGTTACCGCCAGGCAGAGGCGCTTGGCGGTTGCATTAGAGCATTAATTTATTTATCGATAAATAAGGAGTGGTAAAATGTCAACGATGTCAACTTTGCAAAGAAACCGGATGCTGGTCGTCGTCTGTCTGGCGCTGTTCATGGTCATGCTGGATACGCTGGTGCTCGGCGTGGCGCTGCCGTCGATCCAAAAGTCGTTCGACGCGGGCCTCGCGGAGCTTGAATGGTTCACCAACGGCTACACGCTGACCTTTGCCGTGCTGCTGATCCCATTCGGCATGCTGGGAGAACGGTTTGGACGCAAAAGAATGTTCCTGATCGGCATCGCGATCTTCACGTTAGGCTCGCTGGCCTCCGCGCTCAGCACGCATGCGCTGGGTCTTACGCTGGCGAGAGCGCTGCAAGGCATTGGCGGCGCGGCCATCACGCCGATCAGCCTTACGCTGGTCAGCGCGGCGTTCCCGGCCAAGTACAGAGCCGCTGCGATCGGCATCGTATCGGGCGTGTCCGGGCTCGGACTCGCCACGGGGCCGCTCGTCGGCGGGCTCATCGTGAACGGCTCGCCCTGGCAGACGATTTTTTGGATCAACGTTCCGGTCGGCGCACTCGCCGTCGCGTTCGGCTTGCTCTGGATCCGCGAATCCAAAGGCGAGGAGAAACGTCTCGATCTGTTCGGCCTGGTGCTCATCGCCGCTTCGCTGCTCGGCATCGTATTCGGACTCGTTCGGGGCAACGAAGCCGGCTGGGGCGAATTCGAAGTTTGGGGCCCGCTCGCGGGAGGCCTGCTGCTGCTCCCCGCTTTCGTCGCCTGGGAATGGCGCCATCCGTACCCGCTCCTATCGCTTCGCCTGTTCAAGAGCCGTGACTACTCAGCGCTGATCGCGGTCGGATTTTGGCTGTACGCCGGCATCTTCGGGGCGATCTTCTTGCTCACGCTGTTCCTTCAACAAGCGCAGGGCTACTCCGCGCTCGGCGCGGGTGTCCGCGAGATGGCCTGGACCGGCGCCACGATGGTCGCCGCACCGCTGGCGGGGATCGTCATCGGACGCCTGGGCACCCGCCGCGTACTGCTCGCCGGCCTGCTGCTGCAGACAGCCGCGCTCCTGTTGTTCGCGATCCTTATTGTCGTGAACGGCCCCGTATTCTCCTTCGCCTACCTGGCGCCCGCGATGGTGCTGGCCGGACTCGGCATGGGGCTCAGCATGACGCCGTTGTCCGAAGGCGTGCTCTCCGCCGTGCCGGAGTCGTCTTCCGGCGAGGCGAGCGGCGTCGCCAACGCTACGCGGGAGCTCGGCGGCGTATTCGGCATCGCCATCGGCAGCCTCGTGTTCAAGCAGGGCGGCGAGATCGCAACGCCCGACCAGTTCGGGGCGCATCTGACGCCCGTGCTGTACGTCTACG
Organism: Cohnella sp. GbtcB17; assembly: GCF_019091135.1. Classification (GTDB taxonomy): domain Bacteria; phylum Bacillota; class Bacilli; order Paenibacillales; family Paenibacillaceae; genus Cohnella. The sequence goes on from NZ_JAGXJW010000039.1 coordinate 19,902, forward strand.
CGGCCATGCTCGGCGCCGCATTCCTCGCGACGCTGCTGTTCTACAAGCGATCCCAGCTTGAGGCGGGCGAGTCGGGCAAAGTGCTGCCAGCCGGCGCGGCCGCGGAATAAGAAGAAGCGACGGATAAATCCATGTATGCGCGAAGAACGGTCGAAGCTTTTCGGCCGTTCTTTTTATCTTGTTAGAAAGTATAAAATCGACAGGTAACGCTGTACAGCGCCTCTTCGGCGCGGAATACGCCGCACGCCCGACAGGCAACGCTGTACAGCGCCTTATGCCCCCTACTAGTATCGCCGCGCGATACGAGATAGGGGATTATGCTGAAAAGCTCCCTCGCGCAGCAGCGTCCAATAGCCCCGTTCATTCACGGTGAAGATGCTCTCCGTCGGTCCGTTCAAGTACTAGAACCCGCCCGCTAGCTGCATGCTCATAAAATCATCAAATGCTGTCAACAGTATGATTGACAAATTCGCGGTTTCCTTCTGTTGCTGCGGGGGTGGGCGAGGGGTACTATAAACGCATATCGACCGCTGGCGGAGTGCCGGGAAAAGAAAGCGGTTAATTTTAAGGAGGAACCCGAAATGGAGCAAGTTCATCGTTCTGCTTCTAGCGGTGGCATACGAGTAGGCGTCCAGAAATTCGGCCGATTCCTGAGCGGCATGGTCATGCCGAACATCGGGGCATTTATCGCCTGGGGCATCATTACCGCATTGTTCATACCGACCGGCTGGGCGCCGAATTCGGAGCTCGCGAAGCTCGTTGACCCGATCATCAAGTATCTGCTTCCGATCCTGATCGGCTACACGGGCGGCACCATGGTGCACAAGACCCGGGGCGGCGTCATCGGCGCGCTCATGACGATGGGCATCATCGTCGGCACGGACATCCCCATGTTCCTCGGTGCGATGATCTGCGGTCCGCTCGCGGCGTGGGTGCTGAAGCAGTTCGACAAGTCCGTCGAAGGCAAGATCAAAGCGGGCTTCGAGATGCTGGTCAACAACTTCTCGCTCGGCATCATCGGCGCGGGACTGACGCTGCTGTCCTTCTGGGGCATCGGGCCGGTCATCGAGCAGCTGACGTCCTGGCTGTCCGACGGCGTCGAGTTCCTGGTCAATCACAATCTGATCCCGCTGGCGAACGTGCTCATCGAGCCTGCAAAGATTCTGTTCCTGTACAACGCGATCAATCACGGCGTGCTCAGTCCGATTGCGCTGGACGAAGCGTCGCGCACCGGCAAGTCGATTCTGTTCATGCTCGAGTCGAACCCGGGCCCCGGCATCGGCGTCCTACTGGCCTATATGCTCGTTGGCCGCGGCTCCGCCCGGCAGTCGGCTTCCGGCGCGGCGATCATTCACTTCTTCGGCGGGATCCATGAGATCTACTTCCCGTACATTCTCATGAATCCGCGCCTGATCCTGGCCGTTATCGCGGGCGGTGTGACCGGCACGTTCACCTTCTCCATCTTCGGCGCAGGCCTCGTCGCTCCGCCTTCGCCGGGCAGCATCTTCGCTTATATCGCGATGGCGCCCAAGGGCGGTCTGCTGCCGGTGCTGAGCGGCGTGCTCACCGCGGCGATCGTATCCTTCGCGTTGTCGGCGCTGCTGCTGAAGACGTCGAAGAAAAACGCGGAGGACGAGGATATCGAGGAAGCGCAAAGCCGCATGAAGGCGATGAAGGCGGCGGGCACGCCGGCCGCAGCCGCGGCAGCGGCCAACTCCGCAGCGCCGGTCGCAGGCGTCGCAGCTACCGCATCGTCCGGCAACGGCGCTGCGCGGTCCGCGATCCCGGACACGGCGGTCGTCGACGCAAGTCTTCAAGCGGCAGCCTCCGCGGTAAAAGATAAAGAGGATGTGCGCAAGATCGTATTCTCCTGCGACGCCGGCATGGGCTCGGGCGCGATGGGCGCCTCGATTTTGCGCAAGAAGATGAAGGCCGCGGGCTCGGACGTTACGGTCATCAATACGGCGATCAGCGACATTCCGGACGACGCTGATATCGTCATCACGCACAAGACGCTTACCGACCGCGCCAGACAGAAGGCGCCGAACGCCGAGCACATTTCAATCGACAACTTCCTCAAGAGTCCGGAGTACGACGTGCTGGTCAACAGGCTGGCCTGATCTGGGGCGAGCATTCGGAAAGGAACGTCCCGACGGTCGTCTCCTCCGACGCATATCGAATCGGCTGACGCTGGCGAGTATATTCGCCGGCGTTCAGCCCATTTTGGATAGACAGGAATGATCCGTCCATGATCGTATCCAACCGAACGCGGCGCATCCTCGAGCTGCTGCTGCGCAGCGGGCGGGAGATGACGGCCGCCGAGCTTGCCGCGGGGCTTCAGGTCAGCTCGCGCACCGTGCACCGCGAACTCGCCGCGGTCGAAGATCTGCTGGCGGGCCAGGCGGTATCGCTTGTAAAAAAGTCGGGCTCGGGCATCGCCTTGCAGGGCGATCCGGCCGCGCTGGAGCGGCTCGGCAGCATCGTATCCGCTTCGGAGGAAGCCGAGTTCTCCCCGGACGAACGCCAGATTTATCTGCTCTGCCTGCTGCTTCGGGAGCGCGAGCCCGTCAAGCAATTCGCGCTGGCGCACGAGCTGAAGGTCACGGTGCAGACGATCGGCAGCGACCTCGAGGAGCTGGCCGAATGGGTGGAGCGCTTCGGCGTCCAGCTCATTCGCCGCAGGGGCTATGGCGTCGAGCTCGCGGGCGGGGAGGCCGAGCTGCGGGAGACGATCCGTCAGCTCATCCGGCTGCGCCTCGACGACGCCGAGCTGATCGCGAGCCGGGGCGAGCCGCCGTCGCATCCGCTCGATCGCATGCTGTTCGAGCTTGCAGGACACAGCGATATGGCCGACATCGAGCGCGCGCTGTGGGGCCTGGAGCGCCGATGGGCCGGCAGTCTCAACGAGCAGATTTACACGGATCTGCTCATCCGACTCTCGATCGCGCTGCATCGCGTACGGCAGGGCCGAACGATGGCGGATTCGCCCGTTTCGTACCACCCGCCGCCCCTGGACAGACAGGCGTCGGAGCTGGCCACGGCAGAGGCCGTGCAGCTGGCGGAGCAGCTCTCGGCGCGGCCGGGCGTGGAGCTCGGCCGCGCCGAGACGGCTTACGTCTCCGAACTGCTCCAGGACGCGCACGGCAAAGACCTCGCGCTGCTGCCGGGCGACGATCTGGCGTTGGCGGACACGGTCCGCAGGCTGATTCGTACGGTGCAGTCGTCGACCGGCGTCGATTATGACGAGGACCGGTCGCTCAGGGAAGGCTTGTTCGAGCACTTGAAGCAGGCGGCGCAGCGGCTCGGCGAGGGTCAGCGCATCCGCAATCCGTTGCTGGAGCAGATTCGCAGGGATTACGCGACGCTGTTCGCAGCCGTTAAGGAGGCCGCAAGCGCCGCACTCCCCCAGCTTGAGGTGCCGGACGAGGAAGTCGGCTTCCTGGTCATGCACTTCGGCGCCTCTCAAGAGCGGCTCAAGCAGCTCAAGCGGGATGTGCGCGCGATTCTCGTGTGCACGAGCGGCATCGGCTCCTCCAAGCTGCTGCAGATGCGCATTCGCAAAGAGCTCCCGCAGATCGAGATTGCGGATCGGGTATCCTGGTACGAGGCCGCTCGTCTCGACGAGAGCACGTACGACCTCATCATCTCCACGATCGATCTTCCGATCGATCCGAGCCGCTACATGAAGGTCAGCCCCCTGCTCACGCAGGGAGAAGCCGACCGGCTCCGCAATTTCGTTCGGGAGGCGCCGTGGGAGCCGGGGCGAGCCGCTGTCCGAAAAGGAGAGGACGGCTCGCCGGTCTCTGCGGCCGACGGCTTCGCCCGGCTGCAGCGTCTGAAGACGACGCTGGACGAGATCGTGTCGCTCGTCGGCGGGTTTCGGACGATCGAGCTCGGCGAGGAGGCGGACGATCTGTACGGGGCGCTGGACGAAGCCTGCCGGCGCGAGGAAGCGCTCGGCCTGCTGAGCGGGGCGTCCGCTGTGCGCGACAGGCTGCTGGGACGAGAGGAGCAGGGCAGCCAGATGATCCCCGGCACGGGTCTTGCGCTATTCCATACGCGGGCGCCGGAGATTACGCAGTCTACGCTTAAGCTATACCGGCTTCGCCGGGCGGTTCGAATGCCGCAGGAGGACGGCCCGCCCGTTCAATTGGCGCGTTTCCTCCTCATGCTGGCGCCACGCGCGCTAGCGCGAGAAAGTCTCGAGGTGCTGAGCGAGATCAGCGCGATGCTGCTCGACGAGGAGACGGTCGCGCTGCTCGAGGCCGGAGACGAGACGGGGATCCGCGAGCGCATGACGACGCATTTGAGGAGCTTTTTCCTAACTAAAACCGAAAGCGAGTGAACGATATGAGCATCCTATCCGCAAACAAAGTGAAACTGAACGCATCCGTCGCCGACAAGTACGAAGCGATCCGCCTGGCCGGCCAGCTGCTGGTGGAGGCGGGCCACGTCGAACCGGCATACGTCGACAGCATGATCGAGCGCGAGAACTCGCTGTCCACCTACATGGGAGGCGGCCTCGCGATTCCGCACGGCACGAGCGAATCCAAGGGGACGATCAAGTCGACGGGCCTGTCGATCGTCCAGCTGCCGGCCGGGGTCGACTTCGGCGACGGCGAGAAAGCGCATCTGGTCATCGGCATTGCGGCGGTCGGCGACGACCATCTGGACATTTTGACGAACGTGGCGATGATCTGCTCGGATGACGAGAACATGGCGCGCATTCTCGCGGCCAAGACGCCCGCCGAGATGATCGAAATTTTCGAGAGCGGTGTGGAGGAATGAAGGCTCTGCATTTCGGCGCCGGCAACATCGGACGGGGCTTTATCGGCCTTCTGCTGTCGCGTTCGGGCTATGAAGTGACGTTTTCCGACGTAAACAAGACGCTGGTCGACGCGCTTCGCGAACGGGGCGAATATACGGTGACCCTGGCCGATGACGAGCAGGAGCGCATCCGCTTGACGGGCGTGACGGCGATCGACGGCACCGACCTTGCGGCAGTGGCCGCTGCCGTGGCCGAAGCCGACCTGGTCACGACGGCCGTCGGCGTGAACATTTTGAAGCATATCGCTTCGGGAATCGCGCGCGGCATCGAGCGCCGCATCGGCGCCGGCGCAGGCCCGCTCCACTTGATCGCCTGCGAGAACGCGATCGGCGGCAGCGCCCAGCTTAAAGAGCATGTGTACGGGCATCTGGACGAGGCGACGCGAGCCAAAGCCGATGCTGTCTGCGCCTTCCCGAATGCGGCGGTGGACCGGATCGTGCCGATTCAGCACAACGAGGATCCGCTCGCGGTGACGGTGGAGCCGTTCTACGAATGGGCAGTCGACGAGTCGGCGATGTTCCCGGGCTTCAAACGCGTGGAAGGCGTGCATTACGTGACCGACCTGACGCCGTATATCGAGCGCAAGCTGTTTACCGTCAACACGGGTCACGCTTCGGCTGCCTATCTCGGCAACCTGAAGGGATACGAAACGATCCAGCAAGCGATGGCCGACGAAGCGCTGGTGGGCGAAGTGCGCGCGGTGCTGGACGAGACGGGCGCCGTCGTCGTCCGCAAGCACGGCTTCGATCCGGAGGCGCATTGGCAATATATCGACACCATTCTCGGACGCTTCCGCAATCCGCATCTGACCGACGAGATCGCGCGCGTCGGCCGGTCGCCGATCCGCAAGCTGTCGCCGAACGACCGCCTTGTCAGTCCGGCGCTGCAAGCGCTCGAGCAGGGCGACGAGCCCGTCGCGCTCGCCAAGGTCATGGCCGCCGCGCTGCGCTTCGACTACCCGGACGACCCGGAGTCGGCGGAGCTGCAGCGAACGCTGAAGGAGACCGGGGCTGGGGCTACGCTGGCTAAGTATACGTCTTTGCCGCAGGAGCACCCGCTGCTGCTGCTGGCTGTAAAGCAGTTCGAGGCGTTGGTCGCCGGGACGCAGAGCTGACGAAAAGGAGAGATGCACGATGTCCCAACAATTAACCGGCATAGCGGCTTCTCCCGGCATCGCCATCGCGAGGGCGTTCCGGTATGCGCATGCCGCGTCCGAGGCGCCGCAGCGCGTCGAGGTCGCAGACGCTTCCGCGGAGGCGGAGCGCTTCCGCGCCGCTGTCGCCCGGGCGAAGACGGAGGTCGACGCGATTCGCGAATCGACGGAGCGCAGGCTCGGTGCCGCGAAGGCGGAAATTTTCGAAGCGCATCTGATGCTGCTCGACGATCCCGATCTGGTGGACGCCGTGCTCGAGCAGATCGACAATGAATCGGTGAACGCCGAATACGCGCTTCACGAGGTGACGGGCATGATCGTCGAGATGCTGCGCGGCATGGACAGTGAGATGCTGCGAGAGCGTGCGACCGACGTACTGGACGTCTCCGGCCGGGTCATGAGCCATCTGCAGGACCGGCCGTACGCCGCATTGTCCGGCATCGCGGAGGAGGCGATCATCGTGGCGCAGGACCTGACGCCGTCCGATACGGCGCAGCTCGACCTGGACTACGTACGCGGCTTCGTCACCGAGATCGGGAGCCGCACATCGCATTCCGCGAACATGGCGCGCTCGCTGGAGCTGCCCGCCATCGTCGGAGCCGGCAAGGCCGCGGCGGACGTTCCGGACGGGACGACGATCGTCCTCGATGCGACGGAGGGGCGGATCGTCGTCGATCCGAGCGACGAGGAGCTTGCAGCCTACCGGGCGAAAAAGGATGCTTACGATGCGCGGGTCGCCGAGCTGAAGCGGCTTGCCGCCGAGCCTTCCGTATCGGCGGACGGCGTTCATGTCGAGCTTGCGGCGAACATCGGGGGCGTCGAGGACGTCGCCAAGGCGCTGGAGAACGGCGCAGACGGCGTCGGACTGTTCCGCACAGAGTTCCTGTACATGGGGCGCAATTCGCTTCCGACCGAGGAGGAACAGTACGAGACCTACCGCCATGTGCTGTCCAAAATGGACGGCAAGCGCGTCGTCATCCGCACGCTCGACATCGGCGGCGACAAGGAGCTGCCGTACCTGTCGCTGCCGAAGGAAAGCAATCCGTTCCTGGGCCTGCGGGCGGTCCGCTTCTGCCTGAGCCGCGAGGACGTGTTCCGCACGCAGTTGCGCGCGCTGCTCCGCGCAAGTACGGCGGGCAAGCTGAATATTATGTTTCCGATGATCGCCGTGGCCGACGAGCTGCGCCAAGCGAAGACGATTCTGACCGAGGAGCGCGCCAAGCTCGAGAGCGAAGGCATCCCGGTCGCTTCCGACATTGAGGTCGGCATCATGATCGAGATTCCGGCTGCCGCGCTGAATGCGGACTACCTGGCCAAGGAAGTCGACTTTTTCAGCATCGGGACGAACGATCTGATTCAGTACACGATGGCGGCTGACCGAATGAACGACGCCGTATCGTACCTTTATCAGCCGTATCACCCGTCCATCCTCCGCCTCGTCCGCATGGTCATCCGGGCCGCGGAGCGGGAGGGCAAGTGGACCGGCATGTGCGGCGAAATGGCCGGCGACCTCACGGCGATCCCGATCCTGCTCGGCCTCGGCCTCGGCGAGTTCAGCATGAGTGCGTCGTCCGTGCTGCCGGCCCGCGAGCTGATCGGCCGCTTATCCAAGGAAGTTTGGTCGAAGCTTGCCGAAGAGGCGCTGCAGCTTGGCACGCAAGAGGAAGTCAAACAATTCGTAGAACAAAGGAGTCATGCCTGATGCTGTCCGAAACGTTTACCGTTATCCATCCGTCGGGATTCCACGCGCGTCCGACCAAGATTTTTGTCCAAGCGGCCACGCAGTTTAATTGCAAGGTGAACCTGATCAAGGGAACCAAGAAGATCAACGGGAAGAGCTCGCTCGGTCTGCTCTCGCTCGGCCTCGCCAAAGGCGACGAAGTCATGCTGGAGGTCGACGGCGAGCGCGAAGAAGAAGCGCTGCGGGAGCTCGGATCGCTATTGTCGAAGATTTACGAGGAATAAGAGCAGGAATCCTCCGCTTGTGCCGTACTTTGACCGCTTTAAGCGAGAAAGTGCGGTTACAGAAGTAAGCCGTCCCTGCAAGCGAGAAAAGCAACGTTGCAGAAACGACGAAGGCGCGAAGCTGTGTTGTAAGCGAGAAAAGCGCGGTTACAGAATTAAGCCGTCACTGTAAGCGAGAAAAGCAACGTTGCAGAAGCGACGAAGGTGCCAAGCTGTATTGTAAGCGAGAAAAGCGCGGTTACAGAAGTAAGCTGCCGCTGCAAGCGAGAAAAGCAACGTTGCAGAAGCGACGAAGGTGCCGAACTGCGTTGTAAGCGAGAAAAGCGCGGTTACAGGAGTAAGCTGCCGCTGTAAGCGAGAAAAGCAACGTTGCAGAAGCGACGAAGGTGCCGAACTGTGCTGTAGGCGAGAAAAGCGCGGTTACAGGAGCTTGTGTCAAGCTAGTCTTGGTCATCAAAAAAGGCTGTCCCTCCGATCGCATGCTGCGATCGGAGGGACAGCCTTTCTTATGCTTCCATGATAATGTTCGAATAGTTGTTGTAGTCGTAATTGTTGTCCGTCGCGGCCAAGGCGAAGATGAGGATCAGCGCGAGGATGACGAAGTACAGCACCGTGCCTACGATCGAGCAGACGAGTCCGGCGACGGCCATGCCGGAGCCTCGTTCGCCGCGGACGCGGATCTCCTTCAGCGAGATCGCGGATACGATGATGCCGACGACGCCCAGGAAGAAGCCGATGAACGGGATGACGATCGCGCCGATGCCGAGAATGAGCGCGGCGACCGACTTGCTGTTCGAGCGTGCAGGCGGCATATACGGCGAACGTGCATAGTTGTAGGCCGGCGGGTATTGGCCGTAGTTCTGATGATGCTGCGAAAAGGAGGGACCTGGGGGCGGCGGATAGTAGCCTCCCTGGTTCTGCCCATACGGTTGGCCGCCAGGCTGACCATGCTGCTGACCGCCATGCGGTTCATGCGGATGGCCCGCATAGTGCCCATGCTGCTGATCGGCTCGGGGCGAGTACGCGCCGCCTGGCTGTGGCCCGGGCTGCCAGCCCTGTGCAGGCCGCGACGCGTCGTCGGGCGCCCGATAGCCCGCGCCGGGCACATGCCGATCGTGCGGCCGCGCCTGCTCAGCCGCTGAGTTATACCCGCCGCCGGGCGCCTGTCTATCGAACGTCCGCGCGGATTCGTCGGCCGAGCGGCTCCCGTCGCCTGCAGCCTGCCCTTCGTGCGTTCGCGCTGGTTCGCTCGCCGCGCGTTCGCCCGAAGCTTCGCCGCCGCGGTCCGACGGCTGGGCCGGCGAGGCGTCCGTCGAGGCGGCCGGATCTGCCGTGCCCGGGGACGGATCCGTCGGTCCCGACCCGCTCCAATTGTTGTTCGAATCGTCGGATGTCATCGTTCAGTCTCCCTCTGCGGAAAAAGATCCGATCATTAGTATCGGTAACTGTTCAGTCCGGGCTCAAATGGCGGCTCTGCGTAATTGGATTGGCTCAAATCCTCGTAGAAGTGGGCGAGTCCGGTGTAGAAATAGGGAACGACCCACAGCAATCCGATGCCGAACGGAATCATACCGAGAATGGCCCAGCCGAGATAGCTCAGGCAGAAGACGAAGTAGCGTCCCTTGTTGCCCGCCATCATCTCTTTGCTTCGACGAATGGCCTCAAGGCCGCCGATGCCCGGATTGTCGCGCAAGATGAAGAAGGCTTGCGAATAGCGAATCGCGGCGATAATGCCCGGTATGATAAAGAGCAGCGTCCAGAGCAGCGTAAAGATCCCGACGAGCAGGTTTAAAATAAAAGCCTCGGAGAAGCGGTTGAAGCCGCTGAAAAGCCCGCCGATGCTCGGATTGCGTTCCCGCACGAGATCCTGGAAATACCCGTAAACCCCCAGCATCAGCGGTCCGGTCAGCACAAGAGAGGCTACCCATCCGATCAGCGGGATGCGTTCTAGAATGCCGATCACCGTAAATACGACGAAATACACCAGTGCGAGCAGCACCGGCTCCGTCCATTTGCCACGCAATGTCGTTCTTGCTCGTGCCCGAAGCTCCGAACTTGTCGTCATTTGCCCAATTCCACCTTTGCGTCTTGAGTTGTGGTACAGAAGCCTGTCCTCAATCCCTACTGATTTTACAAGCGATGTCACTTTTCGACAACCGCTTTTTGGAAATGAGGATTTCCAAGCCCTATATCCTATGCCTTCATTCACCATCGGTATGCTTCAAGGTATGGGCAGTCCCCATCCACTACCACGTTCACCTCTAACTCCATCTGCAAGCATCGGGGCGCGCAGACTTACTCCATATTACCGTTTATAGACACAAAAAAACCGCCAAAGGCGGATTTTAGGTAAATTTTAAGTAGGGAGGGATCAGTGACGGCTGATCGAAAACAAATATGTATCCTCGACATCTATAATATTAGATTAGCACACCGGAAAAGAATAGTCTAGTCTTTTTTTGCGAATTTGTTATCATTTGGGATGCTCTTCCCGGGAGAGCCTATCTGACGCGGAAAAGAGGGATCCAATGACTGTGCTTTGGGTGCTGGCGAGAAGCGCGTACGAAAGCCGTCTGCAATATACGGCATCGCACGCCGTACGCACGGTTGCCAGCGTAATTTTCGGCATGATCTATATTTCGATATGGCAGGGCATCGGCGAGCAGTACGCGCTGGAGGGCTACGGTCGGGAGGGGATGGTCGCCTACATCGCGTTTAACCAGGTGATTCTGTGGCTGACCTTCACTTCCCATGGGCTCGGACTGGAAGATCGCGTCCGTACCGGCCAGATCGCGCTGGACTTGATTCGCCCGGTTCACCTATTCATATTCTCGGCAGGGCGGGAAGCCGGCTCGATCGCCTATAATGTGTTGTTCACCGCCCTTCCGCTATATGTTCTCTACGCGCTGTTCGTCGGATTGCCGGTTCCGTCGGACCCCGTTATTTGGCTGCGCACGCTTGCGGCGCTCGTCATGGCCGCCTATATCGGCATCTGCATCTCGTACTGCATCGGCGTGACGGCGCTATGGACGGTGGAAAGCCGCTGGTTCAGCCTGCTGAACTATTCGCTGAGCTTCGTGCTGTCAGGGTTCCTGATGCCGATCGCCTGGATGCCCGGCTGGCTGCAGACGATCTCGAGACTGTCGCCGTACCCGGCGTTCAACGACATCCCGACCCGCACCTATCTGGGAACTGCCGCGCCGGCCGCGCTGCTCGCGCCGCTCATCTGGTGCGCGCTGCTCTCGCTGGCCTGCTTTGCGGCGACGTCCGCCGTACGGCGCAAGGTGGAGGTGCAGGGCGGATGAACTGGCTGCGAATCTCCTGGATGCTCTACAAGATCAACGTCCGCGCGAGGATGCAGTACCGGGTCAGCTTCCTGCTGACGACGCTGCTTGCGTCGGTCGTGACCGTCGCCGAGTTTCTAGGGCTGGCGGTCGTGCTCCATGCGTTCGGCGCGATCCGGGGCTGGAACGTGTGGGAGATCGGGTATCTCTACGGCGTGCTCATGACGGCGAAGTATTTGTATCGGGGCGTCGGCTCCGCCGTCAACAACTTCGAGCCGTACCTCGTGAATGGCCAGCTGGATCAACTGCTGCTGCGGCCGATGCCGCTTCTGTTGGCGGTGCTGACGTCTAGGACGCGGATAGTCGGCGGCGAGCTGCTGCAGAGTGTGACCGTGCTGGGCGTCTGTCTCGGCAAGCTGCTGGGGGACGGGACAGCCGGCTGGGCGTCTGTCCCTTTGACGCTGCTGATCATTTGCACCGGCACCGTCATCATGTTCGCCGTCGGCCTCGCGACGGCTGCGGTGGGATTTTGGACGACGCGAACCGAGGATCTGTCCATACTGACGGACAATGCGTCCACGACCGCAAGCCAGCTCCCGCTCAGCCTGTTTCCCGACTGGCTGCGCACGCTGCTGTTGACCGTCGTTCCGTTCGGATTTATCAATTACGTGCCGGCGATGTTCATCATCCGGTCCGAATGGGGCTGGTGGACGATTCCGGCGACCGCAGCCGTGGCCGCGATCTCCCTCGGAGCGGCGCTCGCGCTATGGCGCGTCGGCGTGCGTAAATACCAAAGCACGGGCACCTGATCCATCGAATGAACTGTCATTTTTCACATCCCATCGAACAAGGAGGGCTCGGCATGACTACGATGCTGGAAGCCAAGGGCTTAAACAAAACGTTCGCGACCACACTGCCCAAGGAGGGCAGGCTTAAAGCGGTGCGGACTTTGTTCTCGCGCGATCGCAAGATCGTGACGGCAGTCAATGCGCTCGACATGCATATCGAACAAGGCGAGTTCGTCGGCTTTATCGGGCCTAACGGTGCGGGCAAGTCAACGACGATCAAGATGCTGTGCGGCATTCTCCACCCGAGCGCGGGGGAGGTGCGGATCTGCGGGCTCAGCCCCCAGCGGGACAGGCGGCGCGTGGCCAGGCGCATCGGCGTCGTGTTAGGTCAGCGGTCGCAGCTGTGGTGGGACCTGCCGCTGAAGGACAGTTTCGACATCCTGGCGGCGATGTTCCGTCTTGACGCCGCGGAGAAAGAGCGGCAACTGGCGAAGCTGGAGGAGGTGCTGCAGCTGCGGGATTTCTGGGACACGCCGGTCCGCCGGCTGTCGCTTGGGCAGCGGATGCGGGGGTGCCCGGCCGCGGCGCTGCTGCACGGTCCGGGGCTGCCGGTGCTGGACGACCCGACGTTCGGGGTGGATGCCACGGCCAAGCGGCAGATCCGGGACCACTTGAGGCTGCTTAACGATCATTTCGGCAAAACGGTGTTGCTCACGACGCACGACATGGACGACATCGAGACGCTGTGCAAAAGGGTCATCGTGATCAGCCGCGGCGAGCTGCTGTACGACGGCGCGCTGGAGAAGCTGCGGGAACGGATCGGACTGCCGACGACGATACGCGTGACGTATGCGGGAGACACAAGTCTTGCGCCGGGCATGCGAATCGGAGACGGCCTGTCGGCCGACTCCGAAGAGGTGAGCGTAGAGAGCGCGCTTGGACGGGAGGCGGCGGTCAGCTTCAACCGCGAACGGATCGGCGTCATGGAGGTGCTGCGGCTGCTGTCCGTCTGGGGAGACATTGCGGACGTGCATGTCGAGGAGCCCGAGTTCGAGGAGATCGTCAGCCGAATCTATTGACGGGCCGCCTTTCTCGCACGCATTACCCCTGCAGCATCGGCTTCAGATCCGAGATGACCTGCGCCAGCGCCGCCGAGGTGCGCGTGTACATCGCTTTGGCTTCCGCGTCCTTGGTCGATACGGCGAACAGCTCCAGATCCGCCTCTAGCTTCTTCAGGTTGGCGAGGAGCAGCGCCTTGCCTTGCGGCGCGGGCACCTGAAGCTTGTCGTCATACAGGTCGACGTACAGTTGCTGGTACGCATCCACCTGCCCCAGGAACACATTGTCGACGGTAACGCCGATCTTCTCCAGCTCCGTCGCCAGCCAGCCCGGACTGAGACCTGCGGTGGCCAGGGGCTCGTTCATCATTTTGCCGTCCATGATGACGACCTGCGGCTCGACCTCGTGGACCTTGGGCATGCCCATATCGCTCGGCGTGAGCGGCTGCTTTTCCTTTTTGAGCAGCACGCTGAGCTCCCCGCTCGTCTCCATGACCGCGAACTCGACATCCGCGAGGTTGAAGGCGTTTTTGCCGCGCAGCTGCTCCATCAGCTCGTCCGTCGTCAGATGCTCCTTTTTTAGATTGTCCTCCATCACCTTGCCCTCTTTGATGACGACCCGGCCGCGTCCTTCGAGCAAATGGCGCAGCCGGATGCTCTTCATGGACAGATACTCCAGCGTGAAGGGCACGGCGAACCAGACGGCGAGCGCGATGAGCCCGTGCGAATAATGGGTTTCGATGTCGGTGGAGATGAAGCCGGCAAGTTCCCCGAGCGTAATGCCCAATATATATTCGAAAAAAGTGAGCTGCGAAATCTGCTTTTTGCCGAGCAGCCGGGCCATGATGAACAGAACGATCAGCGCGCCCAGCGAGCGAAAGATGATTTGACCCCACATCGGCATGACGTTAACCCTCTTTCTCCAAAATGGAATCCGGCGCCTCCAGCGCAACCGCGTGCGCGATGCCGGGGATCGACTCGCTCTGCTGAAGGGCCAGCGGCGACATGAGCGCGCCCGTCGCGACGACGAGAATCCGGCGCAGCTCGCCTTTGCTCAGCTTTTTCAGCAGGTGGCCGTACGTCACGACCGCGGAGCATGCGCAGCCGCTGCCGCCGGCCTGCACCATCTGTTTGTCATAGTCGTAGATCATCATGCCGCAGTCGCGAAAACGTGTCTTGTGCATCGGAATCCGATGCTTTTCGAACAGGTCGCCAGCGAGCTCGTGGCCGACCTTTGCCAAGTCGCCCGTCACGATGAGATCGTAGTGATCCGGACCGACGCCGAGGTCGCGGAAGTGCGAGACGATCGTATCGACCGCCGCCGGCGCCATCGCCGCCCCCATATTGAACGGATCGGTGATCCCCATGTCGACGACGCGTCCGATCGTGGCGGCCGCGACCCGCGGGCCGTCTCCCTCGCCGGCGACGAGCACGGCGCCAGCACCAGTCACCGTATATTGCGCGTAAGGCGGCTTCTGCGAACCGTATTCGGTCGGATAGCGGAACTGCTTTTCGGCGGTCGAGTTGTGGCTGCAGGTGCCGGCGAGCGCGTACTTGGCGCCGCCCGTCGAGATCAGATAAGACGCGATGGCGAGACTCTCCATCGAGGTGGAGCAGGCACCGAACATGCCGATATAAGGCATCGCCAGCGTGCGGGCGGCATAGCTGCTGCTCGTAATCTGGTTCATCAGGTCCCCGCCGATATAGAAGCTGATCTGGTCCTGCGTCTTGCCGGCTTTTTGCAGCGCGATCTTGGCCGCTTCCTCCAGGTACGTGCGCTCCGCCTTCTCCCAGCTGTCCTGGCCGACCAGCGAGTCGTCGTGCACGATATCGAAGTCATGGCCCAGCGGGCCGCGTCCCTCGAACGGGCCTACGACGGTGCCGGACGACAGGAGGACGGGTTTATCGCGGAACAGCCAGCTCTGATGCCCCTTCAGAATCGTCATTCGATCATCTCCCATATCCGAAAATAAATCGCAAAAGCGCGATGATGAACGCTGCTACGGTGCCGAACACGATGACGGAGCCCGCGAGCTTGAACATGTTCGCGCCTGTGCCGAGCACGAGCCCTTCGCTGCGGTGCTCGATGGCCGCGGACGACATCGCGTTCGCGAAGCCGGTCACGGGCACGGCCGAGCCGGCGCCGGCCCACTGGCCCAGCTTGTCGTACACGCCGGCGGCGGTGAGCACGACCGAGATCGCGATCAGAACGGCGACCGTCGGGGCGGCCGCTTCCTTTTGCGTCATGTGCGCGAAGTGCATGAACGCCTCCTGGATGCCTTGGCCGAGCGTGCAGATGAGGCCGCCGACGACGAAGGCGCGCAGGCAGTTAAGCGCGACCGGCCGCGCGGGCTGCCGTTTCAATGCAAGCTGACGGTATTCCTGCTGTACCGGCGTCAGCTTTTTGATCTTGTTGTTCGCCATGGCGTGCGCCTCCTACTTTCGTGCAAATGACGGGCAGTATAAGTTGAGGATGCCTCGCAAGCCGGATTTTTACCCGCACGGAACGGGCGGTCGGGTGCTCACCAGATGTTTACAGTTGTGAAGCGTGCCGCCGACGGGCAAATTAGACGGGTCCCTCTGCGGGGAACATTACCGAAGAGAAAGAGGCGTAGCTTACATGACCGTAGCATCCCAAGTAAAGACCACGGTGGCATCGCTCAAAAGCGCTCAGGCAAGCCTTGAGCAATTCGCCATCAGCACGCAAAACCAGCAAGCCAAGCAGCTCTTCACGGACGCGGCTGCGCAAACCCAGCAGATCGTCGATCAAGTCGAGCAGCGCGTTCAGCAGCTGGAGCAGGAAGAGCCGCAATACAAAGGATTCTAGAATCGCCGACGCAGTTCAAGGAAGGGAGTTCCGGCGCGCCCGGGACTCCCTCTTCAATAGAAGGAGGCAAGCATCATGCGGCACGAAAAGGCGTGGTCCATCGTTTGTCGGGGAGCGGTCAAAACGTTCGCGGCGGGCTTGTTGTTCGCGGCGCCGGTCATGCTCGCAGCCGATCGCGGCGGCACGGCGGACGCGGCGGGAGGCGCGCCGGCTTTTAAGGGACGGGCCTATTACGAATCCAGAGGCGAGGCGATCTGGGAGGTGCCGCTGGACGGCAAGTTCATCGCGCTGACGTTCGACGACGGACCCGACCCGGCGGATACGCCGGCGATCCTGGATCTGCTGGCGATGTACGGGGCGCACGCGACGTTTTTTATCACGGGCAAAAAAGCCGAGCAGTACCCTGGTATCGTAAGGCGCGAGGCGATGGAAGGCCATGAGGTCGCGAACCATACATACACGCACCGAATGCTGCTGCATTGCACGGAAGCGCAGATTCGCGGGGAGATCGCGATGGCCCAGAAGAGCATCGGCATGGCCGCCGGCGCGGAGCCGATGCTTTTTAGACCTCCCGAGGGCTTCTTTAACGCACGGGTGCTGACGGTCGGACGCGAAGAAGGGCTCAAGACCGTGCTCTGGTCGTGGCACCATCCGACGGACGACTGGGCGCGCCCAGGCGTGAACCATATCGTCAAAGGGATTCTGGGAGACGTACGCAGCGGCGACATCGTCCTGCTGCACGACTATGTGAGCGGAAAGACGCAGACGATCGACGCGCTCCGCATCATTTTGCCCAAGCTGACGGAGGAGGGATACCGGTTCGTGACGGTATCGGAGATGCTGCATTTAAAAAATTCGAAAACAAATTTGGTAAATCGTTGACTTCAGAGGTGAGAACCATTATCATTCTTATTGTCGATTGAAAATGATAACGATTATCACAGACTTAACATAAAGGCGAACCCGTTCGCCGGAGGAGTGAAGATATGTCGCGGTTAAGCACGAATCAGCTGACTCTCGCCTATGGCAGCCGGCGTATTGTGGAGAATCTGAATTTGTCCGTACCCGACGGCAAGATCACTTCTCTGGTAGGCGCGAACGGATCGGGCAAGTCCACGATCCTGAAGTCGCTCGCGCGCATTCTGAGTCCGCAGAGCGGCGGCGTCTATCTGGACGGCAAGCAGATCCACCGCCAGCCGACCAAGGAAGTGGCGAAGCAGCTCGCCATCCTGCCTCAGAATCCGACGTCTCCCGAAGGACTGACGGTTCGGGAGCTGATCTCGTTCGGACGCTACCCGCATCAGCGCGGCTTCGGCACCTTGTCTGCCGAGGACAACCGGATGATCGACTGGGCACTGCAGGCGACCGGCATGGGCGAATTCCACGACCGCGCCGTCGACCAGCTCTCCGGCGGCCAGCGTCAGCGCGCCTGGATCGCGATGGCGCACGCA
>NZ_JAGXJW010000039.1:37265-74471 GCF_019091135.1 Cohnella sp. GbtcB17
GCACAGGGCACCGTGGTGCTGCTGCTCGACGAGCCGACGACATTCCTCGACATGGCGCATCAGATCGAGGTCATGAGCCTGCTTGAAAAGCTGAACCGCGAGCAGAAGCGCACGATCATCATGGTCGTGCACGATCTCAACCATGCCGCCCGCTTTTCCCAGCACCTCGTCGCGCTCAAGCGCGGTACGGTGCTCTACGAAGGGAATCCCGAAGTCGTCATGACGCCGGAGATGCTGCGCGACGTATTCGGCATCGACGCCGACGTGATCCCGGATCCACGCACCGGCGCGCCCCTCTGCCTGCCGTACGGGCTCGCCGAAGGACACGGCCAAACGCCGGTGCCTGGCCACGCGTCCGCGCTTCGCGAGGAAGGGCGTTTGACGGCTGCGGTTGTATAAAAGCATATGTATTCTGACGCCTTCTCGCCGTATTAAGCGGCCGAGGAGGCGTTTTTATGTTGAATGGACAGGTTGCGGCCGCTGCTGCATTTCTCGCTTGCGCCAGTTCGTATCGCTCGCTAGCCTCGACAAGGTTTGTGATTCCGCTCCAGCCTCTGTAATATGGAAGTTAGCTGGGATTGAAAGCGTTTGAGGAAGAGGAGGCTCTTATCATGCTACATCTCGAGGACGTACGGGAAAAAACGCGCCGTGTGCTGGATCAAATCGCTGCGATCGTCGTGGGCAAGCCGGACGCCGCGGAGTATGCGCTGATCGCGCTGCTGGCTTCGGGGCATATCATCCTGGAGGATGTGCCCGGCACCGGCAAGACGCTGCTCGCCAAGTCGCTCGCCCGTTCGCTCGGCTGCGCGTTCAAACGGATTCAGTTCACGGCGGACCTGCTGCCGTCGGACGTATCGGGCATTAACTTTTACAATCAGCGGGAGGGCGTCTTCGAACTCAGAAAAGGGCCGGTCTTCACGAATATTTTGCTGGCCGACGAGTTGAACCGGGCGACGCCGCGCACGCAGTCGAGCCTGTTGGAGAGCATGGAGGAGCGCCAGGTGACGATCGACGGCGAGACTTATCCGCTGGGGCGGCCGTTTCTCGTCATCGCCACGCAAAATCCGGTCGAGAGCCACGGCACGTTCCCGCTCCCCGAAGCGCAGCTCGACCGCTTCATGCTGCGAATCCCGATGGGCTATCCCGCGTCTGGCGAGGAGGCGGAGATCCTCCGCCGATTCATGAGCAGCGACCCGCTGGCGACGGCCGAGCCGGTCCTCGCGCTGGATGAAGTCGTGCAGCTTCAAGGCGCGCTGCAAAACGTCCGCTGTCATGACGACGTGCTGCAGTACATGCTCGCGATCGTGTCCGCCACGCGGGACAGCGAAGACACGGCTGTCGGCGCGAGCCCGCGTGCGAGCCTCCAGTTCATGCGGGCGGCGCAGGCGAGGGCGCTGCTTCGCGGGCGCGACTTCGTGCTGCCCGAGGATATCAAGACGCTTGCCGTTCCCGTGCTCGCCCACAGGCTCGTTCTTCACGATCCGCTGGCGGGGAGCGGCCGCGCGGAAGCGATCGTGCGCGAGATCGTGAACGGCATCGCCGTGCCTGCCGAGCAGGACGCGGTATACGCCTGACGCATGCCCATCATCAAATTGCTAGTCGTAGCCGCCCTGCTTGCGATGGTACAGCGGCTGCTGTTCAGTTGGCTCGGGCTGCGCAAGATTCGTTACGAACGCAGGTTCAGCGCGACACGGGCGTTCGCGGGCGACAAGATCCGGCTGGAGGAGCGGCTCGTCAACGCGAAGTGGTTGCCGCTCCCTTGGCTGCGGGCCGAGACGCAGATGCCGGCCGCGCTGAGATTCGGCGGAGAGACGTCGGATCTTGCGGTCAGCGTGGGTCAGACGCTTCAAAATCATGCGAGCTTGTTTACGCTCGGACCGTATATGAAGCTGGTGAGGCGCCATGAGGTGACCTGCCTGCTGCGCGGGCGATACCGGGTGCAGACGCTGACGATCACGCACGGGGATTTACTGGGGATGACGAGCGGCTCGCTTCAGGTCGAGTCGGAATGCGCGGTCACTGTGTACCCGAAGCTGCTGGGCTCCCGGGAGCTCCCACGCGCCGCGCGGGAATGGATGCAGAGCGCGCTCAGCTCGCCGGACGCTTTTCGCGAGGATCACTACCATACGGCGGGCGTCAGAGCCTATCGCGGCGGCGACGCCATGAAGCAGGTCAATTGGAACGCCACCGCCAAGACGGGCGAGTTGCTCGTCAACCGCAGGGAGACGATGGTCGGCGGCGACGTGATCGTGCTGCTTAACGCGGAGCTCGCCGACGCCTCGACGAACCGGCGGCTCGCGCCCGAGCAATTTGAGGAAGCGGTCAGCATCGCGGCTTCCGTCGCCAAGCAAGCGCTCGACAGCGGCGGGAGGGCCGGGCTTATCTTCAACGGCCGCGTACAGGGCGACGACTCGGTCCCCTTGCGGATCGAGCCTGCAAGGGGCCGCAGCCAGCTCTATGCATTGCTCGAAGCGATGAGCGGCTTCGAGCCCGTCGTTCGGCTGGAGCTGGGCTACCTGCTTGGCGATCTGCTCCAGGGGCGGATGCGCGGAGCGAATCTGCTGCTGATCACCGCCTTTCTGACGCCGAAGCAGGAGCAGGCCGTGTGCCGGCTGCGTCAGGCGGGCAATCGGGTGGAGGTCATGCTGCTGTACAAGGACAGACAGGCTTCGCGACAAGCGGCGGGAGGGATGTCATGAAAGGCTTGCTCCGAGGCTTGGCGGATGCCCTGGCCGTCTATCCGCTGCTATTGGCGCTCCATGCGCAAGCCGGCCTCGCGTTCCCGGCCGTCGGCTGGCTCGTCGTCGCCTGGCTGAGCGCCGCGATCGGGCGGGCGCTGCCTGCGCTGCTGCGCGGCAAGCTGCCGGCGTCGCTCGTCCATCTCGCGCTGATCGCGGCGACGGGCGCCGCCGCAGGCGCGGCAGACCCGCGGCTGCTCTGGCTCGCGCTGCCGATCGGCATCCTGTCGTGGATCGCCCGGTTCGATTGGGCACGCACCGTTCGCTGCGCCGTCGCAGTCGGTCTCCACGCGCTCGTGCTTGCGGCGGCAACGCCGCTCGGCATCGCGGGCAGCGCGAAGCCGCTGCTGCTCGCGGCGGGCATCGTCTGGCTGGCCGCGGCGTTCTACTTCGTGCAGGCCAAGTCGCTGGCCGACGCCGGCCTGCACGCCGGCCTCGTCACGAGACGGCTCGCTGGCGCCGGGAAGCGATATCTCGCGTTGTGGGGCGTCATCGTCGCGCTCGTCTTTCTCCCGTTCGCGGGACTTCCGATCTGGCCCCAGGTCGTTCGCCTCATTCGGTGGCTCGTCTCGCTCATGCCTGCGGGCGAATCTGTACCCGAGCCGACACCTCAGCCCGAACCGACCGCGCAGCCGCCGGCATTCCCGCCGCAGGAGGGAGGGACGGGACGGCTCTGGATCTGGCTCGAGTATGCGCTCTATGTCGTACTGGCGCTGCTGGCGCTTGCCGTCGTCTATCGACTGTCGCGGCGATACTTGTTGAACGCGGTCTGGTGGCGGCGGATCGCGGATCGCGTCAAAGCCTGGTACGACAAGCTGCTCGCAGGCCGGCGCGCGGCGGAGACGGATCTCGGCTACACCGAGGAGCGCGAGAGCTTGCTTCAGCGGGAAAAGCTGCTTGGCAGGCTGTTCTCGCGAAATCGGACGAAGGCCAGACGCGCGCTCCGGCGCGAGGAGTGGACGGCGATGTCCGCGGAGGACAGAGTCAGAAGTCTGTACGCCGCGGTTCTCGCCGACGCGATCCGTGAAGGATACGCGCACCGGGAATCGCTGACGCCATCCGAGACGATCGAAGCGATCGAAGCTTGGCGCAGGTCGAACGAAGCGTCCCCGACTCGCGCGGCGGAGACGGCGTCCCGTGGGTGGCTGGGAAAAGTATCCCGGCCGCTCGGCGAGCTGTACGGCAAAGCCCGCTACGGCGGCCGCGTGAAGCCCGAGGAAGCCGACCGGCTCGGTTCGGAATTTCCCTGGAAAACGTGAAGAAAAAGGACTTCGGCGGTTGCGCCAAAGTCCTTTTTTTTCGAATCAGATGCGTAGGCGGCCGTTGAATGCGAGTCAGGAAGAGGGCGTCGGACACAGGAAACGTACTTTCTTCAAAGTCGGTCCCCGCTGCGATCTTTTCGGACCGGAGCGACGTTATTCATCGGGATCGAAGCTAAAGAACGCCGGCAATCTCGCAATAGCGGCACCTGGGTCCGCGAGCAGGCTGCAAATCGCGATAAGAACAAGAATAAGCGCTCTTCGGTCCGTCCGCTACGAGTCAGTGCGCAAGCAAAAGGAGAGGGGGCTTTTTCGATGATTTTTTTACGAGCCGCCTGTTTCAAGCGATTGACAGGAAGGGTACAAACCTAGTAACCTCTCCATTCACTCCATGCAGCAGCAAAGACCCGCTTGGGGCGGGTCTTTGCCTAAGCTAATTCCATTCAACCGAGATTACACGTGGTCGATCGCTACGGACGTGTAAGTGTCGGAGTCCATTACGCGGCGGGCGCCCAGGTAGCGCTTGGCGTAATACTTTTCATCGAGATCCGAGATCGTGACACCCTTCGAAGCCGAGTGCGCAAAGCGGTTGTCGCCGACATAGATGCCGACATGAGACACGCCTTCGCCGCTCGTGTTGAAGAATACGAGGTCTCCCGGACGAAGCTCGTCGCGAGCGACCTTGTTGCCCATGGCGAACTGGCCCTTGGACGAGTGAGGCAGCTTAACGTCGAACTTCTTGAATACATAAGCCGTGAATCCGGAGCAATCGAAGCCGCTGGTCGTCGTGCCGCCGTAATCGTAATCGATCCCGATCAGCTTGGAGACGGTCGAGTCGAGCTTGGACGCTGCGGATGCGCTGCCCATCTGGAAAGCCAGAAGGCAGGTTAATGCAAGAACAAGGACTGTGACTTTGCGCAAAACAAGAAGCTCCTTCCAAGTGCCTACGAGGTTAGCTGGAGGGTTCGGTTGAAGGTTCCCTATGGCTTCTGCGCTAAGCAAAGCCAATTCACCCGGTAAAGACTGGTTCCCCCGTTTCCCAGTGCGCGGGAATTCGGCAGTTTTCGCACCTTAGCTTTAGAAATTCGATTTTTAGGCCCCAACTCCTGCTCCTTAAAGATTAGAATTCCTTAATGTCCCAAATCAAAAGGAATATGCTGGCGACACCGCAAAACCCAATCCCATCAAGGGATTCGAGCTGCGGACCGACGGGCGGCCAAGCCTATGATTAAATGAGAAAGATTAAGAGGACGCAAGTCTTCGACAGGGCTGCGGTCGCAAGAGTATGAACGTAGTCTATGCCGCTCTCTTGGCCGATATTAATAGGCGTTGAAAAAAGAGACGGATGCCCCCCCTCATCTTCCGATGAACAGGGCATCCGTCTCGTTCTGTTTGTACGGTGATCTCAAGCTTCATCGCGCTGCCACAAGCGATGCTGGCAAGCGGCCGTCCAGAGCGCGATCGTCGACCGGACGAAGTGATAGGCCTGGTTCAGCGCGATCGCGAGCAAGCCGGTCCAGATCAGCGTAGCGCCGGATACGGCGGCCGAGCCGAGCAGGGAGAGCAGCGGCAGCAGGATCGTCACGCCAAGCAGGGGGAGCATGCGGCGGATCGAGCGGAGCGCGCCTTGCCAAGGGCGGTCTCCGGCGGCGGCGCTGAACTGCATGAACAAGAAGGGGAGGTGCACGGCCAGCATCCAGATCGCCCAGCCCGCCGCGTAAGGCAGCATTTGCCCGAGCCAAGACGTGGCGTTGGGTACTTCCAGGTAGGCGCTTCTTCCGAACGGGACCAGCCAGATTGCGGGCGCCAGGGCGATCAGTTTCTCCGCTCCGTAGAGGAGCGATACCTTTTTCCACGAACGACGGATGCCCTGCAGCACCTGGGTGCCGCTTTGATCGTCGGCATGGGCGAAGGAGTAGTACAGTCCGGAATTGAGAACGGGCGTGATCAGCATGCGAAGAAGGAGCATGGCGCCCAGCATGAGCAGCGTGCGGTCGGCAAGATCGGTCTTGAGCAGACGGAACTGGGCCTCGATCGCGAACAGCTGCTTGGCCGCCTCGCCGATCGGATGTTGGTCCGGATAGCGGGTCAGGATCGGAGCGACGATCGCGTCGATAAACCGGTAGAGGAAAAACCCCCACAGCAGGCGGTAAAGGAACAGGGCGACGAGCACGTATTTATGCCGCTTGGTCGTCTCCCACCCTTGCCGGATCGCATCGTTCATAGCGGTTCCCCCTTCATCACCAGGCCATGCTGCCGACGATCGCGTCGATCAGCTGTCCCAGCGTCACGTCGAGCTTGGTCCGTTTGCGCACGGGCGCTTCTGCTTTTAAATAGTTGTCGTAACGGCTGTGATCCAGCACGATGTCCAGCATCGGATCGACCGCCGCATAAGCTAACGGCGACGCCGACTGCAGGCGGATCTGGATATGGCTCTGGATGCCGTCCCACGTCTTGCGGACCGTCTTGCCGTCCTTGAAGCCGAACTGCACCGTCGCCGCCTGCGGACTGCCCTGGGTCCTTGTGAGCAGGACGATGGACTGATATCCGCCCTCGCCGTCGGGCTCCGTGCGGATGGAAGCGACTGCGAAGTCGGCCGACTCCCCGCGGTAGACGTAGGACTGAAAGAAGGCTTTCCAGTCGTCCTTGGTGACGGCTTCGACCACGCGCTGGAAGCTCTGGCTGTCGGGGTGCTTGAAGCGGTATTTTTGAAAATAAGTTCGCATGATCTTCGACATCGTCTTTTCCCCTGCCAGGGACTCGATCGCCTTGAGTACGAGCTTGCCGCGTATATATACGTTTTCCGCGTAGGCATCCGAACTGCCGTAATCCCATGCGTCGAGCTTGAGCGGCAGCGGGTTCGTCATGTAAAGGGATTCGATCGGCGTGCGCGCGGAGACGCCGTAGATGGCGGCCATCAGCTTATCCTCGGTATAGGACGTAAAGGCTTCGTCCAGCCAGGCTTCCTCGAACTCGTTGGAGGCCACGATGCCGTACCAGTACTGGTGCGCGATCTCGTGCAGGAGCGTGCGCTCGAGCTCGTAGCCCGGGTTGTCGTTCTTGGCGGCAGCGCCGGTAACGAGCGTCGGATATTCCATACCGCCCGCGCCTTCCGCGTCCGCCGGAGGGACGACGACCGACAGCGTCGTATACGGATAGTCGCCGTACCATTCGCCGAGCTTGGCCAGCGCGGACTTGGCGGCATGCATGTAGCGCTCCTGCTGTTTGGCATGCAGCGGGTCGAGGTACAGCTTGATCCGTACGCCGGGCACGCCCGTCGAGGAGAAGGAGTCCTCCGCCGTGACGAAGTCCGGGGAAGCGGACCAGGAGAAGTCGTGCACGTCCTCGGCGTAAAATTGATACGTTTTGCGGCCGTCCTTGACGACGGGCTGCTTGTGCTGGAACCCGGTGGCCGCCACGATGCGGTCCTCGGGCACGTCGATCTTCACGCCGTACACGCCGAAGTCCGAGTAGAACTCCGAATTGCCGTGGTACTGATGGAGGTCCCAGCCTTCGGAGGCGCGCCCGCGGACGCCGTTCGTCTCGTAGGCGGCGACCTTCGGGAACCATTGGCCGGCCATGACGAAGTCCCCCGCCTGGCCCATGCGCGCGAATACTTGCGGCAGCTTGACGGCGAACTTCATACGTACGGTGACGCTCTGTCCGGGCGCGACGGCCTTCGGCAGGCGAAAGGAGACGAGCGTCCGGTCCTTCGCGTTGCCGTCGTCCGGCTGGACATAGCGGAGGCGCGGCAGCAGCGTCTCGCCGTCCTCGGTCGTCAGCTCGGTCAGCTCCATGGCGCCGTCCTTGCCCGGCGTCATCTTCACGCCGCGCAGCTGGCCGTTCGATTCGTTCAGGAACGTGCTGCCCGGCGCGAACGCGTTCGGATACAAGTGCAGGTACAGATCCGTCACGGGCTTGCGTCCGGGGTTCTTCCAAGTCAGCGTCTCCGCGCCTTCCAGCCGGCCGCCGTCCAGAAGCTTGACCGAAATGTCGTAGTCGACGACCCGGTTGCTGAGCGCGACGGACGGCTGCGGCGTCGGAATCGGAGACGGCTGGGACTGCGGCGCCGCGGCCGCGCTGTGCTGTCCGTCGGAATCGCCCGAGCCGACGGGCGCCGTCGCGGGATTGGCCGAAGAATTGGCAGCGGAATCGGCGGGGGAACCGGCCGAATCGCCGGATTTTACGGAGACGGTCGGCGGCTCCTGTGCGGCATAGGCGGGCAGGGTGAACTGGGATTGCCAGGCGGCATCGAATCCGAAGCTGGCCGAGCCGAGCAGCACGGCGGCGGAGACTGCGAGCGCGGCGATGCGATAAATGGGGCGT
The DNA here is from genome assembly GCF_019091135.1 of Cohnella sp. GbtcB17. GTDB lineage: Bacteria > Bacillota > Bacilli > Paenibacillales > Paenibacillaceae > Cohnella. The sequence goes on from NZ_JAGXJW010000039.1 coordinate 45,589, forward strand.
TGGGGCATAACGGTAACCCTCCCGTTGACAAGCGTCTAGCTGATGTATATGTGGGTTGTCCGCGGATTATATCTGGGCTTGGCTCAACGTCTTAAGTTTGTCCGCCTCGTCTCCCCATCTCAATCGGCTAAGTTATCCCCTCACAATTAGAGGCGGACGGCCGCGGTCGCCGGCTCGACGCCAGGCAAGCCTTGATGGGGCTGGGCTGTTGGTTCGTCCATAAGGCCGCGCATGCTTGGCCCGACAGGTACGGCTTTGTTTGCCCGGCCATGGACGGCGCCGAACCCGTATTTTACAATTTAGTGGATTCGACCCGTCGCACCGCCGACGGGCCAGCCTACTAGACGCACGAACAGAAGGAGAGGCCGATCATGCTTTGGTGGCAAGGTCATATTTATTCGCGAGTTCTCGGCATGTCCGTCGGCGTGCAGGTGCTGCTCCCCGCGCCGGCTTATCCTGAGGCTCGGCATACAGGGCCCAAGCGCAGGTGCCCCGTGCTTTATCTGCTGCATGGTCTTGGCGACGATTCGACGGCGTGGCTCAGGCGAAGCTCGATCGAGCGCCTGGCCGAAGCGCGGGGGCTGGCCGTCGTCATGCCGGAAGTTCATCGCAGCTACTATACCGATATGCAGAGCGGACACGCCTACTGGACGTATCTCAGCGAGGAGCTGCCCGAGCTGATCGCGAACTGCTTCCCGGTCTCCGAGGCGCGGGAGGATACGTTCGTTGCGGGTCTCTCGATGGGCGGCTACGGCGCATTCAAATGGGCGCTGCGGCGTCCACACCGGTTCGCCGCGGCGGCCAGCTTGTCGGGCGCGCTCGATCCGGTCGAAAAGTACGACTCGGGGCCGCCCGACTACGCGAATATTTTCGGTGGCCGCGAAGCCCTCCGAGGCAGCGCAGACGATTTGTTCGCGCTGGCGGACCGGCTCGCGTCCAGCGGCTTTCCGTTGCCGCTGCTGTACCAGTGCTGCGGCACCGAAGACGTCAGGCATCTGGAAAGCGGCAAGCGCTTCCGCGACCACTGCGAGGCCCGCGGGCTGCCCGTCCATTATGAAGAGGGCCCCGGCGGCCACGACTGGAACTTCTGGGAAGCGTTCCTGGCGCGCGTCGTGAACTGGCTGCCCGTCTCTTCGCCGGATAAGCGGGAATGAGGAGGCTCATCCGTCATTTTGCCGTCAATACGACGATTCAGAAGAAGCTGCTGCTCACTTATATCGCGGTCGTCGTCATCCCGGTGCTGCTCGTCGGCCTGATGCTGACGAAGACGCTTCGGGAGAAGGCGCTGGCGGAGGCGGTGAGCGAGTCCACGGGAAACGTCGAGGACGTCCGCAAGCGGACGTCCGAATTGATGCGCGTGCCGATCGACTTGTCGAACCAGGCGCTCATCGACCAGAAGCTGCGCAAGATCGTCAATACGCGCTTCGAGAGCACGTACGACGTCGTGACGGCTTACTCGGAGTTCACCGCTTTTCGCGACTATAAGCGGCTGTACCGGGAGATCAATTCGGTCCGGTTTTACTCGCGCAACGATACGCTGCTGAACAACTGGGAGTTTTTCGCGGAGAACGAGGAAGTGGCCGGCCTGCCCTGGTATGCCGAAGCGCTGAAGGCCCAGGGGCGCATCGTGTGGCGCTACATTCCCGATGCGAGCCGTAAGGGCCAGTACCGGCTTAGTTTGATCCGCAAGATTACGTACCGGGACGAACGGAGCTACGGCGTGCTCATCATGGGCGTCGATCCGGAGCGGCTGCGCAGCGTGTTTTCGCGCGTGCACGGGGATACGCTGCTCGTGACGGACGACGGCTACGTCGCCGCCGCGAACAACGAAGGCAGGATCGGAAAGTCGCTGCAAGAGCTGGGGCTGCGCATGGAGCCGGCCGCGGGAGGGCTCAGGCAGTTCGAGACTGTCTACGAGGGCGAGCCTTCGAAGGTGCTCGCCGAGCGCTACGTGCCCGAGGCCAGCACCGGAGGACTGGACATCGTCTCGATCGTGCCGGTCCACGACATCGTCAAGGAGTCGAACCGGATCAGCCGGCTGGCTTTTCTCGTCATTCTGCTTAGCCTGTGCGTAGCCGCGCTGCTCATCGTCCTGTTCACGCGGCTGCTTGGCAAGCGGATTCGCAAGCTGAACACGGAGATCAAGAAGGTCGCCTCCGGCAACTTCCTGGCCTTCGCGGCGATCGACGGCGAAGACGAGATCGGCCAGCTGTCCCGTCATTTTCATATGATGGTCGGCGATCTCAGGCGTTCCCTCGAGGAAGTGACGGCAGCCAACGATCAGCGCAACGCGCTGCTCCTCAAGCAAAAGGAAACGAAGCTGCGGCTGCTGGCCAGCCAGATCAACCCGCATTTTCTGTTCAATACGCTGGAGTCGATTCGCATGAAGGCGCATGTCCGGGGAGATGCGGACATCGCCAGGGCCGTCCTGCAGCTCGGACAGCTGATGCGCAAAAGTCTGGAGATCGGCGGAGAGCTGCGGCCTTTGGACGAGGAGTTTGAGATGCTGCGGCATTATTTAAGCATCCAGCAGTTCCGCTACGGCGATCGGCTTAAGTACACGCTGGAAGCCGACAAGCGCGCCTTGCGATGCAAGCTGTACCGGCTGCTGCTGCAGCCGGTCGTCGAGAACGCGGTCATCCACGGACTCGAAGGGCAGGTCGCGGGAGGAACCGTGGCGGTGATGGCGTTCACCGAGGGCCACCGGCTGGTGCTCAAGGTGATGGACGACGGCGTCGGCATGACCCGAGACAAGCTGCGGCAGGTTCGCCGCGAGTTGGAGGCCGTTGAGGAAGAAGGAGAATTCAGGATCGGCTTGCGCAACGTGCATCAGCGAATCAGGCTGTCCTACGGACCCGGTTGGGGCGTCTCGATCGAGAGCGAGCCGGGCGCAGGCACGATCGTGACGTTGGAGTTGCCGGCAGAGGAGGAGGAGAGGGATGTATCGGCTGTTGATCGTAGATGACGAACCCGCGATCCGGGAAGGGTTGAAGACGCTGATCGACTGGCGGCTGCACGGCTTCGAGCTGTGCGGCGAAGCGGCCAACGGCCGCCAGGGCGCGGACATGTGTCTCGCACTCCGGCCGGACGCGGTGCTGGCCGATATTCGCATGCCCGGCCGCAGCGGCATCGACATGCTGAACGAGGCGAGGGAGGCGGGGCTCGCAAGCCGCTTCTTGCTGCTGACGGGCTATTCGGATTTTCAATACGCGCAGCAGGCGATCGAGCTGGGCGTGTCGGGCTATCTGCTCAAGCCGATCGATCCGGAGGAGCTCGCGGATCGGATGGCCAAGCTTCGAACGGAGCTGGACAAGGAGCGGCGGCTGCTGGCCCGGGCGCTAGAAGGAGAGGCGCAGGAACGCGAATCGCTGCTGCTGCGGCTGGTCGCCGACCGCGCCGCAGCAGCGGATCCGGAGACCGTCCGAAGGGGGGCCGAATTGCTCGGGCTGCCGTGGCGCCGGAGCCGGCTGCTGCTCGTCGCGGTGGATCGCCGGAAGGCGGACGCAGGAGCGGGCATGGCGCTTAAGGAGCTGCTCCGCGAGGCGATCGCGGGACGCGACGGTTTGCATGCGCTTTCCATAGATGCGTTCGTGCTGATCGTCATGGGCGAAGGCGCGACCGCCGCCTCGGTCAAGGCGCTCGTCCGTCACGCCGGAGAGCGGTTCAAAGCGAAATGGGGGCACGGCATCGTCGTTTATGCCGGCCCGCCGTTGGCGTCTCTCTCGGATTGGCCCGCCTCCTGCGAACGGCTGCTGCGGCTGGCGCGTAATCCGTTCGTCAGCCGGTCCGAATCCGGGTTTTGGATCGAAGCGGGCGAATCCGAGACCGCTTCGTCAGACGGACCGGGCCCGGATTCGCCCGCAGCCGGCCAGGACGACGAGCAAGAGCGCGAAGTGCGGCGGCAGGCATTCGACGCGGAGTCGCTGGCGCAGCGGCTGGCGCTGGTCGTCGGCGCGGGCCGGGCGGATGCGCTCCAGGCGGCGGCCGAAGAGGCCGTCGCGGCGATCGCCAGCGAGAGCGAAGCGGAGCTGGCGATCAAGATGAGGGTCGCTATGGTGGACATGGCGCTCCGCAAGCGACTGACGGAAGCTTACGGCGAATTGGCCGACGCACCGGACGCTCCGGTCTTCGATTCGGCGGAGTGGGGGCGCCACGAGACGCTGGGCGCGCTCCGCGAAGCGTTCGCCGCCCGTCTCCGGCAATGGGCGGAGGTGCTGAAGCGGAGCCGGCCGGATGCGGCGCTGCAGGGCATGCTCGAGTTTATCCGCGCGAACTGCGACCAGGAGCTGAAGCTCGAGCTGCTGGCCGAGTTGTATCACTACAATAGCGGTTATCTCGGCAAGCTGTTCCGCCAGCAGACGGGCGAATACTTCAACACCTATCTCGACCGCGTCCGCATGGACAGGGCGAAGGCGCTGCTGGTGCAGGGACACAAGGTCGGGAAGGTCGCCGAGATGGTCGGCTATGCGAACGTCGAGTACTTTAACGGCAAGTTCCGCAAATATGTGGGCATGCCGCCCTCGCAGTACAAGAAGGAGGCCGGCTCCGACTGACCGGCCGGACAGGAGACCAATCCGAATTCCAACGCGAGCTTGCCGCACGGCAGGCTCTTTTCTTTTGCCGCCGCATCTCGAATTGTAACGGGATAAGACCGCCAATCTGTCCGGTGTGCGGCGAGCCGCCCTGCTGATAAGCTGAGACCAGCGTTATGAAAGCGCATAACGGAAGGGAGAGCAAGGGGTGCAGAGAGTCAGAAAAGGCAGGACTTCCCTTCGGCTGTTGAAAGAGCAGAAGTGGTTGTTCCTCATGTCCGTGCCGTTTGTCCTGTGGGTTTTCCTATTCAATTACGTTCCCGTATGGGGCTGGACGATGGCCTTCCAGAACTTCAGGCCGGGGCGCGCCTTCGGCGACCAGGAATGGGCCGGGCTGTCCCATTTCGCGGAGCTGTTCGCGGACGAGCGCTTCTACATGGTGCTCCGCAATACGCTTGGCATGAGCCTGCTTAGCCTGCTCGTCGGCTACACGGTGCCGATCGCGTTCGCGCTGCTGCTGAACGAGATGCGCGGGAAGGTCTTCAAGCGCTCGATCCAGACGATCGCGTACCTGCCCCACTTCGTCTCCTGGGTCATCGTGGCGGGCCTCGTCACCAAGATGCTGTCCGTCGAGGGCATCGTCAACGAGCTGCTAATGCTGCTGCATCTTACGGACGAACCGATTCAGTTCATGGCCAAGGAGCATTGGTTCTGGGGCGTCGTGACGATGTCGGACATGTGGAAGGAGACGGGCTGGAACTCGATCATCTTCCTGGCGGCGATCGTCGGCATCGATCCCGAGCTGCACGAGGCGGCGACGATGGACGGCGCGGGGCGGTTCAGACGGATGTGGCATATCACGCTTCCGGGGATCCGGCCGACGATCATGGTCATGCTGATCCTGTCCATCGGCTGGCTGACGAGCATCGGCTTCGAAAAGCAGTACCTGCTGGGCAACCCCATCGTCAGCGACTACTCGGAAGTGCTGGATCTCTACGTCCTCAACTACGGAATCAAGGTGGGCCGGTACTCGTACGGGACGGCGATCGGCATCTTCAACTCCGTCGTCAGCATCATGCTGCTGCTCATTTCCAACGGCATTTTCAAGCGAATGACAAAGGAAAGCGTGATTTAAAAAAGAACGCCGCGCGCTCCCCGCAACACTGCGCGGAGCGGACGAGAAAGGAGGACTTTATGCGCCTTGCCGCAGTCAAGTCCGGAGGGAAGACGACAGACCGGATATTCATGGCTTTTCTGTACGCATTAATGACGCTTGTCGGCATCGTGACCTTGTATCCGTTCGTCAACATTTTGGCTATCTCGCTCAACGCTTCGGAAGACACGGTGCGCGGCGGCATCTATCTGTGGCCGAGAGTATTCACGCTGGACAATTACCGCACGATCTTTCAGTATTCGAACCTGCTCACGGCGTTCGGCAACTCGGTGCTCCGCACGCTGCTCGGCACGCTCGCCGGACTGTTCAGCGCCTCGTTGATCGCTTACAGCTTGAGCCGCAAAGATTTCGTCGCGCGCAGGTTCGTGTCGCTGGCGCTGGCATTCACGCTCTATTTTTCCGGCGGCCTCGTCCCCGTTTACATGCTGATTCGGGATCTCAACCTGCTGAATTCCTTCTGGGTTTACATTTTGCCCGGGCTAGTCAGCGCCTGGAACGTCTTTATCCTTCGCTCGTACATCGACGGTCTCCCGTACGTGCTTCAGGAATCCGCCAAGCTGGACGGCGCGAACGACCTGCAGATTTTCGCCAAAGTCATCCTCCCGCTATGCAAGCCTGTGCTCGCCACCATCGCACTGTTCCTTGCGGTCGGGCAGTGGAACGCCTGGTTCGATACGTTTTTGTACAACGGAGGCCGCACATCGCTGACCACGCTGCAGTACGAGCTGATGAAAATTCTTCAGAATACGTCGGCCTCAAGCGGCAATTCGGGCGCGGTCCACGGCGGACAGGAGCTCGCGAATCGGGTATCCCCCGAATCCATCCGCATGTCCATTACGATCGTGGCGACGGTGCCGATCCTGGTCGTCTATCCGTTCCTGCAAAACTATTTCGTCAAAGGTCTTACGCTCGGCGCCGTAAAAAGCTGAGAAAACACCGGTATCGACAGGCCAAGCCTGTATGTCGATATAAATGACAAGAACAAAGGGAGAGGTTAAAGAATGAAAGTCAGAAGGTGGAAAAAGCCGGCGTGGATGGGATTGGCGCTCGCAGTCGCGCTGGCCGCGACCGGCTGCAGCTCCGGCGGCGAAGGAAAGCCTGCAGCTTCGGGGAGCGCATCGGGCGGCACCGCTTCGGCGGATGACAAGCAGCCGGTCACGTTGACGATGTATATGCCGCAAGCGAACCCGAACTACGAGAACATGGAAAGTCCCGTCGGCAAAAAAATCACGGAGGAGACCGGCGTCAAGCTGCAAATGGAGTTCGTGGTGGGCGACGAGAAGCAGAAGGTGTCTCTCATGGCCGCGAGCGGCGAATATCCGGACCTGATCTTCGGCCACGGCAACGAAAATATCCTCGTGGACGCGGGCGCCTACCTGGACCTGACGGATCTGATCGAGCAGTACGGTCCCAATCTGAAGAAGCTGTACGGGCCGTATCTCAAGCGGCTCCGCTGGAGCAAGGACGATCCCTCCATTTACTTTGTCGGATCGTACGGCGTGAACGAGCAGCGCTGGACGCCCGAGACGGGCTTCGAGCTGCAGCATGCCGTCGTCCAGGAGCTCGGCTATCCGAAGATGAAAACGCTGCAGGATTTTGAGAACGCCATCAAAACCTACAAAGACAAGCATCCGACGATCGACGGCCAGCCTACCATCGGCCTGTCCATCCTGGCGGACGACTGGCGGTACAAGATCTCCATCACCAATCCGGCGCTGTTCGCCTCGGGCGGCCCGGACGACGGCGAATGGTACGTGGATCCCAAGACGCAGAAGGCGGTCTTCCACTACACGCGTCCGGAGGAGAAGGAATACTTCAAGTGGCTCAACCATATGAACGACATCGGCTTGCTGGACAAGGAAAGCTTCGTGCAGAAATACGACCAGTATGCGGAAAAGGTCGCTTCGGGCCGGGTGCTCGCGCTTGCGGACGCCAAGTGGGAGTACGGCGATTCGGAGAAGGCGCTGCGGCAGGATAAGCCGGAGCGGATGTACGGCATGTACCCGATCACGCTCAACGAAAACATCAAGTATGCCGACTTCCAGAGCGCCGGCTACTCGGCGGGATGGGGCGTAGGCATCAGCAAGACGGCCAAGGACCCCGTTCGCGCGATCAAATTCCTCGACTGGCTCGCTTCCGACGAAGCGCAGGTGCTGAACAACTGGGGCATCGAAGGCGTGAACTACCAGATCGTGGACGGCAAGCGCGTCATCCCGCCCGAGGAGATGGACAAGCGGAAGAACGATCCCGACTATTTCAAGAAAACCGGCATCGGCGTGTACGGCTTTCCGTTTCCGCAGTACGGCGTCGGCGTGAAGGATCCGACCGGCCAGACGTATACCCCGGACTCCGTCGACACGATCATCGACAACTATACCGACGTCGAGAAGGAAGTGCTGGCAGGCTACGGGGCCAAGATGTGGAAGGACCTGTATCCCGCGGAGAGCGAATTCCCGGTCAAGCCTTGGGGCAAGGCATGGCAGATCAATATCCCGCAAAATTCGGATGCGGCCGTAATTGCGCAGAAGTGCGAGGATATTGTGAAAAAGAAGGTGCCTGAGATGATTCTCGCGAAGCCGGAGCGCTTCGAGGAGGTATGGGCGGAGTTCATCGCCGATCTGGAGAAGGCCGGCGTGCACAAGATGGAGGAGGCGTTCAGCGCGCTGCTTCAGGAACGCATCAAGCTCTGGAACGAATAAATACAATCCGCCGCGAAGCGCGATGCGCCAAGCGGCGGATTTTCGCTATTCCTGCCAACTGGGCCGCCTCGCCCGACGTGGACAAGCAGGTCTAGAAGGTTGGCCCTCTTCATATAATGGGTAAACACTCTTATACGAGGAGGGATGGACATGACATGGACCAAACCGGTACTCAGCCTGCTTGCAGCGGGAACGCTGGCCGCATCGGCGGCCGCCGCCGCTGCCGCCGAACCGCAATATACAGCCCCTACAGCCCCGCCCCTCGCCTCGGCCGTCTCCGAAGGCGGCACGCTGCCGATCGCGAAGAGTGAGAAGGTGTATTCCGGGACCGCGGTTACGAAAGACGGGGTCACGGTCGCCGCACATATTGCCATATACGCCGATCTGGACGAAAGCGGCCAGCCGATCCGCTGGATCGTCGCGCAGGACGGCGCCATTCGCTTCGCCATGATGCAGGGCGCGGAGATCGCTTTCTCTAAAATGCCCGACGTGAAGCTGGACGATCTAAACGGGGACGGAAAGCCCGAGCTGCTCGTTTATCGCAAGGGCGCCGGCGAAGACAGCGGGGCGCTCGGCCTGGGCGTCTATGAGATCGCGAATCGCTACTTCCCGCTGTTCGACGTCACGGATCCGTCCTATACGGATCCGGAGCTTGAACGCCGGTACGAGCTGGATCGCGATTCGTCGGGGGGCGTGCGCTTCAAGGATCCGGTCAGCGGCCTGACCGCCGTACTGGCCGGCGGCGACGCGCAGACGGCGCGTGTAGAGCCCGTCTCGAATTATGAATTCGGCGATCGGGACGGGGACGGCGTCAAGGAGGTTACGGCGGTGCAGCGCATCGCGGCTTCGTCTGCCGCCGGCGCGCCGGCGCTCGCGCTGCTGAAGACGAGGTACGAGCTGGCCTACGGGGCTTACTCGCCGGTCGCGCAGTTCCTGGAGGACGCGACGGGCCGCGTGATCGCCAAGACCGCCATGCCTCAGTATTGACGAGCGAGCGCTCTTTCCGCAGGAAGGGGCGCTTTGCCTTTTGCCGAGCGCGGGGCAGGGCCGGATGCATTTTCGAATGCTTTTCGCTACAATAAAGGCAGTACCCGTGCGGATGGAGGATGGCAAGTGGATACGAACGCGAACGAACAACAGCCCAAGCCGGAAAAAAAGAAGCTGGCGCTGAATGTAGTGAGCAGTAAAGAACATAAAGGCTTCGGCGCCGGAAGCATCGACCTCAGCCAGGTGTCGCCCGTCATCATCGACGGGGGCGAGGCTTATATCGACGTGGGCGCGATGCACGCGAAGAGCAAGGTGGAGAAGGGCATCAAGTTCTCTCCGGAAAAAGAAAACGTGCCGAACGGCCGCCAGGTATGGATCGTCTGGGTCGCCGTCGACCGCGACGAGCGGGGCAGCTTCTACGGCGGCGCGACGGCGTGCGAGATGCTCGTCGACACCGAGGCGCGACGCGGCTGGAAGGTGCTGGCCGAGCACGTGAACCGCATGGACCGCGCGCTCAAGCGCAAGTTCCTGCTCGAGGACCTGGGCGACGAGGACAAGGCGGCGCTTCGCCGGCTGCTGCAATCGCACAACTACGAGTGGTGGGACCGTTCGCCGGACGAGCTGAAGGATCAGCTGGCTTAATCGTCCTCGCGGCCAAAAAAAAGACTGCCGAGATCGCCGGGAGTGCGTTTCCCGCGCGGGCTAGGCAGTCTTTTTGATGCGGCCGAAGTGCTTGCTCATGTGCCGGAAATAACGATGTACAATCGTCTTACTTTCCCTGCCGGCAATCCCGTACTCGAAATCGCGACGTACATCGCCGGCCTGTCAGCTTTTCCACCAGCCGCGAATTTTGCGCCAGAGCGACTTCGGTCCGCCGTCGTCCTTGGCCGCGGCTCCCGGGTCTTCGCCGCAGGCGCCGGTCGGCTCCGTCCCGGCCAGAAACGTCGCATGCACGCGCGTCGGGCAAGCCGGGGAAGCGAGCAGTCCGGACGCGGGATCGATGTCCGTCGAGACGACGCCCTCCGGCATCGCGAAGGCATGCGGCACCACGCCCGCCAGCGCGGCCTCCGTATACTCGGCGAAGATCGGCGCCGCCCGGTGCGCCTCGCTCGAGGTGATGGCCCTGCCTTTGTCGTAGCCGACCCAAACGGATGTGACCAGGTCCGGCGTATAACCGACGAACCAGGCGTCGGAGCTCGTCGTGCCGGACTTGCCCGCCGTCGGCCGGTGCAGCAGATGGGCGACGCGGCGGGCGGTGCCGCCGGGTTCGAACACGCTGCCCAGCAGGTCGGTCAGCACGTAGGCGAGCGCGGGCGATACGACCTGCTCGGCCCTCGGACGGGCCTCGTACAACGTATGCCCGGCGCTGTCGGCGATGCGCAGGATGGCCGTCGGCTCCCGCTTCACGCCGCCGGCCGCGAACACGGCGTATGCCGACGCCATCTCGTACGGGCTGACCGGGAACGTCCCGAGCGCGAGGGACGGCACGGCGTCCATCTTGGAGGCGATGCCGAGCTTGCGCGCCATCGCGATGACCGTATCGGGACCTGTCTTCATCAGCGTCTGGACCGCAAAAATATTGTCGGACGTGCCGATGGCCTGCCGGAGCCCGATGTCCGCGCCGAAGTAGCGGTCGTTGTAATTGCTCGGGCGATAAACTTTGCGGTAGTCGTCGTAGTAGAATACGGTCGGCTCGCTGCGGAAAGTCGTGGCGGCGGTGACGGCGCGGCTCTCGAGCGCGGCCGCGTAGACAACCGCCTTGAACGAGGAACCCGGCTGGCGCGTGGCGGCGAAGACGCGATTGTACGGATTGTCCACGTAATGGCGGCCGCCCACCATCGCCTTGATGTAGCCCGTCGCGGGATCGATCGAGACGAGCGCGGCCTGCAGCTGGCTGTTCTTCGGCATCTGCTTCTCGACGGCCGCTTCCGCCTCGCGCTGCATCCGGCTGTCGAGCGTCGTATAAATTTGCAGGCCGCCCTCGTTCAGCAGTTGTTCCTCGATGCCGAGCTTGCTCGCCGCCAGCTTCCGCACGTAGTCCGTGAAATACGGCGCGCTCTGCCCGCGGTTGTCCGGCTTCGGCCGGACGACGATCTTCTCGGCGAGCGCCTGCCGACGCTGCTGCGCATCGATCGCGCCGCTTTCCTCCATCGACTGCAGCACGATGCGCTGCCTTTGAAGCGCCTGAGGCAGTCTCGTATACGGCGAATAGTAACGCGGCCCCTTCGGAATGCCGGCGAGCAGAGCGCTCTCGGCCAGGCTGAGCGAGGCGGCCGGCTTACCGAAGTAGAGCTGCGCCGCTGCTTCGGCGCCATAAACGCCGTTCCCGTAATAGATCTGATTCAGGTACATCTCGAGAATTTTGTCCTTGCTGTATTTGCGCTCCAGCATCGCCGCGTACCAGGCTTCCTTGGCTTTGCGGGTCCAGGTGCGCTCGTGGCTCAGATACAGATTGCGGGCGAGCTGCTGCGTCAGCGTGCTGGCTCCCTGCTCGCGCGACAGATGGCGCGCGTCCACCCACGCGGCCCTGGCGAGTCCGCGCAGGTCGATGCCCGAATGCGAGTAGAACCGGCGGTCCTCAACCGCCAGCGTCGCCTTCGTCAGCCAGGGCGAGATGTCGCGCAGCGCCACCGTCCGCCGGTTGACGCCGCCCTGCAGCGAGGACAGCACTTGACCGTTCATGTCCAGAATGCGGGTCGACTGGGGCAGCTCGGCCATCGGCAGACTGCCGAACCGGAGCGCGAGCTCGGTCGCGACGGCCGCGCCGGCGAGCAGCAGGAGGGCGATGCCGAGCGCCATCCGCCAGCCGAATCTGCGTCCTTTGCCGCCGCCCGCCCGCTGCGGCCGTTCCGGACGTTCCGGACGTTCTGGTCGCAGAGGCGCTTCCGCATGCAGAGGAACGCCGCCGCTTTCCCGGCCGGCAGCCCTTCTTTCCGAGTGCATGTCCAATACGAATCCCCCTTTGCGCCATATGCGAACATTGAAGGCTTCGCCGAGCGTTTTTTTCTATCGTCTGACACAGGTCGACGTTTAACGTGACATTCCGAACATACTCACCCCTTATTATGGAAAAGTCGGCATGGTCTTATTCCGTCCCCGAACCAAGTCTGCATTGCATTTTGCGCACGATCCCCTATAATACAACTTGTTTAGTCGAATCCGACCGGAAAGAAGGGATCCCATGTCCTCCATGGAATTGTGGTACACCGAAAAGCAGACCGAAAACTTCGGCATCACGGCGAAGGTCAAGCAAACATACGTGCACGAGCAAACGGATTTTCAAGAACTGGCGATGATCGAGACGGAAGAATGGGGCAACATGCTGGTGCTGGACGGCATGGTCATGACGACCGTCAAGGACGAATTCGTTTACCATGAGATGGTCGCGCACCCTGCGCTGTTCACGCATCCGAATCCGGAGCAGGTGCTGGTCGTCGGCGGCGGCGACGGCGGCGTCATTCGCGAAGTGCTGAAGCATCCGAAGGTAAAAAAGGCGGTCCTCGTCGACATCGACGGCAAAGTCATCGAATATTCCAAGCAGTATCTGCCTTCGATCGCCGGCAAGCTTGAGGATCCGCGGGTCGACGTGCAGGTGAACGACGGCTTCAAGCACATTCTCGATCATAAAAACACGTACGACGTCATTCTGGCGGATACGACCGAGCCGGTCGGCCCTGCGGCGCATCTGTTCACGCGCGGCTTCTATCAGGGCATTTACGAGTCGCTGAAGGAAGAGGGGCTGTTCGTCGCGCAGACGGACAACCCCTGGTTCAAAGCGGACCTGATCCAAAGCGTCAACCGCGACGTCAAGGAAGTATTCCCGATCGTGCGCGTGTTCACGGCGAACATCCCGACGTACCCAAGCGGCCTGTGGACGTTCACGATGGGCAGCAAAAAGCACGATCCGCTCCAGGTCGACGTATCCAAGCTGCCGGAGCTCGACACGAAGTACTACACGCCTCGCCTGCACCATGCAGCCTTCGCGCTGCCGAAGTTCGTCGAGGATCTGACCAAATAATCCGCAATTCCCAGGTTTAAAAAGCCCATTTCCATACGGAGGTGGGCTTTTTTTATGTTCATCGCTTTAAATGCGTTAAAAAAACTAACATTTTTAATGAATTAACAGATAATATTCGGAAAAAAGAGGAAATCTGTCGATTTTGATGTTATCATTATTTACATCCTACATAGAGAATGGGGTGGCGGCATGTTCGACTGGCTCGGCTTTAAAAAAGGTCTCCCGTTGTGGTGGTCGTACAGGCTCAACAAAAGATTGAAGCGCGATATCGAGGATATTTTCGAAGGGATCGCGGAGACGCGGATGCAGCTGTTGAAGGACTGGACGACGGATTACTGGCGTCATCTGGACCGCCTGCTGGAGCAGCTTCGCTCGCAAGACGGCGGCCCGTCGTTCGCGGGCGGCCAGGCCGCCCGCGAAGCGGTGGAAAAGCTCATCGGTTCGGCGTATACGCGCGCGATCGATTTTACCGAAATTTTTCTGATCGATGCCGCGGGTACGGTCGCTTATTCGACGCATCCCTCCCACGAGGGACGGAATTACGGCGGCGGCGAAGGGTTCGCGGCGGGCGTGGAATATGCGAAAGGCGGAGGCGTCGGCGCGCGTCCTTGTCTGTTCGGCCCGTACCCCGATTCGATTACGAAGGAGATCGGAGCCCGCTCTTCCGCGTTTCACGACAAGATGACCTTGCTCTTTATCCTTCCGTTAACGGAAAACGGCAAGTGGCAGGGCGCGTTGTGCGGAAGAGTGCCGAACGACGTCATCGGAGATCTGATCCAGCGCGAATCCGGCCACGTCTACCCCGACTCCGGGGACAATTACCTGTTCATGGCAAAGCCTTCGCTGAACACGCACATTGCGCCGGGCACCGCGCTGTCGCGCAGCCGGTTCGAGGATCGAACCTTCACGCACGGCGAAAACCTGAAGGACGGCGTCACCACCGACTGGGGCGTCGTAACCGTCAAGGAGCACACCGAGCTTGAACTCATGTTCACCGATCCGGCCACGGGGCAGCTTCATCCGGGCGTCGCGAGCACGATCCGCAACGGCAGCAACCTGTTCGTCGAGTTTCCGGGCTACTCGGATTACCGGCACATTCCCGTCATCGGCAAAGGCGTGACCTTCGAGCTTCCGCATTGCCCGGACCGTTGGGGGATGATGTGCGAGGGCGATCTGGAGGAAGTGTATCGGATTCGCAGCGTCTCCGTACGGCTCGCGAAGCCGCTGTGGATGGGCGTGATCCCGTTTGCCGCCGTATCCGCCGCGCTCGTCGGATTCCTCGCCTCCGAGGTGTCCCCCGTTTGGACCGCCGTCTGTGAGCTGGCGCTGTCGCTCGTTGCCGGGTGGGCCGGCATCGCGCTGGTGTCCCGCAGGAGCGACCGCCGCGTCTCCGAGCCGCTGCGCAGCCTGAGCCAGTTCATCCGGATCAACGCCGAAGGCAAGGGCGACCTGACTCAGCGGATACGAACGGCCGACTACGACGACGACGAGATCCGCGATCTGGCGAAGTGGATCAACAACATGATCGACTCGCTCGAGGGCATCATGCTGCAGGTACGTCTTGCGGCATCGGATGTATCCAGCAGCCAGCGGCTTATGTACGAGACCGCCGCTTCCACGGCGGGTTCGACCGAGCGGGTCAGCGAGCGCATTCACGACATGATCCGCAGTCTTCGCAGGCAGCTGAAAGATATCGACGTCGCCAAGGACGTGGCCGGAGAGATGCGCGAGACGCTGGCCAAGCTCGAACGGAAGGCTGCGGAGCAGATCGAGGTCGCACAAGGCGAAGTCGAGCGGATCGGCGGCAAAATGTCGCAAATCTCGGACCGCGTCGCGCAGACGAACGGCACGATCCGGTTGTTCATGGACACGGCAGGCGAGATTCGCAGCGTACTCGCCGTCATCGAAGAAATCTCGGCGCAGACCAATCTGCTTGCGCTGAATGCCTCCATCGAGGCGGCGCGCGTCGGCGAGCACGGGCGCGGCTTCGCCGTCGTCGCCGGCGAGATCCGCAAGCTGGCCGACTCGACGCGGCGATCGACGGAGGAAGTCAACGCGATCGTCGCTAAAATATACGATCAGGCCAAGCTCGCCTCGGCCTCGATGGAAGAAGGCACCCGCGTCGTCGAAGAGGGCACGGAGCTGGTCGCCGTGGCGTCCGAGACGCTGTCCGCAGCCAAGTCGGAGGAAGCCTTGAAGACGCAGGTCGTGGACGAGGTCGTCGCGTTGATGGAAAAAATCGCCGATGTCAGCAAGGAGAATCGCGCGATCTCTGCCGAAGTCGAGACCAAGGTACAAGCGCTGATGGGCGAGATCGTCGGCGTCCGCCATACGTCGCACAGCGTCGAAGGCATCACCGCATTCCTGCGGCAGCTGGTCGGACAGTTCCAGCTGACGGAGACGCGGGTTCGCTGAGTGCGCGGGGCGCGCGGACGGAATGGCGCATAAGGGCGCAGCACGTGTGCTAGGCGGGGCTAGGGGGCTGCGATAAGTGCATTTGGGCGTTAACGCACGTGCTCAAGCGGGGGCTACGGCCGGCGATGAGTGCATTAGGGCGCTAACGTGCGTGCCAAGCGGGACCAGTGGGCTGCGATAAGTGCATTTGGGCGCTAACGCACGTGCCAAGCGGCGGCTGCGGCCGGCGTTAAGCGCATTTGGGCGCTAACGCCGCCCTCGCAACGCTCGTAATGGTGTCGATAAGTACAAAAAGACGTTAACGCAACTCCGCTACTCACCTGACTGAGCCGATAAGCGCAAAAAAGGTGCTGACGTCGGCTAAGAAGGCGCGGTCTTTGGGGAACTGCTGATGCCGATGAGTAGGAAGAGTCCGAGATAGCCGATTTTATCGGCTATCTCGGACATTTGCCGCCGGATGAGGCAATCCCCTCCATTACACACACAACAACCTTGCTGCCGACCCCGATTACATGCGCTCCGGGGCGGCGATGCCCAGCAGCTTCAAGCCGCGGCCGAGCAGCGCTCCAACCGCCGCCGACAAGCGCAAGCGCGCTTGCGTGCCAGCCGCGTCGTCCGGACGGATCACTTTGCCGTCGTGATAGAAGCGGTTGAAGTCTCTTGCCAGCTCCAGCAGGTAGCGGGCCACGGCCGACGGCTCGTTATCCCGGACGGCCTCGTTCACAGCATCGCTCCACTGCGTGAGCCGCTTGGCGCAAGCCCAGGCGGACTCCGCCATGGCGACGCCAGTGTCTGCCGCAAAGGACGTGCCATCTGCTGACAGGAACTCGACGTCCGGCACAGGAGACGCGCTATCTGCCGCCTCCGCGAGCGGCTGCTCGAAACCGCCCTTGCGCAGCAGGCTGGCGATTCTCGCGTGCGTATACTGCACGTAAGGCCCCGTTTCTCCGTCGAAGCTGACCGCCTCTTCCAGCTTGAAATCCACCGACAGCTGCCTGCGGTTTTTCAAATCCCCGAACACGACAGCGCCGATGCCGACGGCTTCGGCGACTTCGTCCGCGTTCGGCAGGTCCGGGCTTTTGGCCGCGATGATGTCGCGCGCCCTGCGCACCGCTTCGTCCAGCACCTCGTCCAGGAAGACGACCTTCCCCCTGCGGGTGGACATCTTCTTGCCCTCCACGGTCATCAAGCCGAACGGCACATGCTCGCAGTCTCCCGTCCACGGCTCTCCCATTTTTCCGAGTACCCCGAACACTTGCTTGAAATGCAGCTG
Organism: Cohnella sp. GbtcB17; assembly: GCF_019091135.1. Taxonomy (GTDB): domain Bacteria; phylum Bacillota; class Bacilli; order Paenibacillales; family Paenibacillaceae; genus Cohnella. Next base: position 62,687 of record NZ_JAGXJW010000039.1, read on the forward strand.
CTGCTCGGCCCCGACCACATACAGCAGCCGGTCCGCCTTCATCTCGTGCTTGCGGTAGATCGCGGTCGCGATGTCGCGTACCGGGTAGATCGTAGCGCCGTCTTTTTTGAGAATCAGACAGGGAGGCAGCCCTTCCTCGTCCAGCCGGACGACGAGTGCGCCGTCGCTCTCCTCCAGCAGCCCTTGCGCATGCAGGCGATGCAGCACAGGCTCCAGCTTGTCGTTGTAAAAGCTCTCGCCGAGCACCGCGTCGAACCGGACGCCAAGCCGCGCATAGACGCGCTCGAACTCCTTCAAGCTCGCTTGGACGAAAAACTGCCAGAGTGCGGCAGTCTCCTCGTCTCCCTGCTCCAGGCGCAGAAAGGCTTCTCTCGCCTCGTCTTCCAGCGCCGGCTGATCTGCCGCTTCCTCGTGGAAACGGACGTACAGCCGCAGGCTTTCGCCGATCGGATCGGCTTCGAGCACGGCCTTGCCGCCCCAGCGGCGGTAGGCGACGATAAGCTTGCCGAACTGGGTGCCCCAATCGCCGAGATGGTTGACGGTCGTCACGGCGTGACCGGTCTCTTTGTAAAGATTGGCCAGCGCATGGCCGATCATCGTGGAGCGCAGGTGGCCGACGCCGAGCGGTTTGGCGATGTTGGGCGAGGACATGTCGATGACGACATGAGCGCCGCGGCCTTCGCCGCCGCGCCCGTAATCGGGTTCGAGGGCGGCATCGACGATCCGGCCGAGCCAGACGGTGCGATCGAAAAACAGGTTGACGTAAGCGCCTGCGGCTTCTGCGCGGACGCCATTGCCCGCGGCGGAGACTGCTTCGGCGAGCTCGGCGGCGATCGCGGCCGGCGCGCGTCGAAGCTGCTTCGCCAGGACGAAGCAAGGGAACGCGACGTCGCCGAGCGTTGGCTCGGGCGGCCTTTCGAGCCGTCGGAGCAGCGCCTCCTTTTCTAACGGTATATGGGGCTGCAGCAGCGCTGCGGCTTGTTCCAACAGCATGTCGATGTCCTCCTTCGCTTAGTCCGTGCTCACAACCGCTTACGCCAATCGCCGAAGCTAATTCGCGAACGCAACATCCGAACGCAAATCCGAACACAAATCCGAACGCAAAAAACCTCCGTCTCATCAAGAGACGGAGGTCGGTCCGCGGTACCACTCTTATAGCGCCCGGCAGATGGACTGCGCGGGACGCCGCTCGAAAGGATAACGGCCTGAAGGCCGGATCGCCCTACTGCCGGATTCGCGGTCAATACGCCGCTACGGTTCGGGCGACCGACTCCCGGGTCCGCTTCCCGAAGATCCCGCCGTGCCGGCTTCCACCCTTCCGGCTCTCTGGTACGGCTGTGCGATCCGGTACTCTCCCGTTCATCGTCGATCGGATATTGGCCCATATCATAGCACGTCGCGGCGGCGGGGGGCAAGAGGGGCGAGCGCCCTTCGTCGTTGAATTCAAGGGGCGTTGTGTATATAGTAATAACAGACAATCGGACAGACGGGAGCGGATCGGAGTGCCGGACTACAAGCGCGTGACGGTCTTGTTCCGGAGCCGCCAGGACGGCGATGCGGGCGCATGGACGGAGGAACGGCTGGCCGGGCAATGGTTCAAAATGGCGACGGGCTGGGTGCTGCGCTGCCCGGATGCGATGACGATCTCGGTGCTGAAGGGCGACGTGCGCGTCGTTCGGCAGGGCGAGGTCGGCGTCGAGCAGACATTTCGGCTGGGCGCTGCGACGCCGGGCGCGGTGCGGCTGCCGCAGGGCTCGATGGCCGTGGAGGCGTTCACGCACGAGCTGACGGCGGCGTTGACGGATGCCGGGGGCACGCTGTTCTGGCGCTACGATATGCGCAGCGAGAATCAGGAGATGGGCCGGTTCGAGATCGGACTGGATATACGGGAGGAATAGATTCATGAACGTGCTGGAGCAGACATACGAGACGTTAAAAGAAGCGATCGCGGACGCCGCGGTCAAGGCGGGAGTCGTGGAGCGGGAGCAGGTGCCTGCGATCGTCATCGAGGTGCCGCGCGACAAGGCGCACGGCGACCTGGCGACCAATGCGGCCATGCAGTTGACGCGAATCGCGAAAAAAAATCCGCGCGAGATCGCGACCGCGATCATCGAGCATCTGGACAAGGCGAAGGCGAACGTCACGTCCGCGGAGATTGCGGGTCCGGGCTTCATTAATTTCCGCATGGACAAGCGCTATCTGCTGCCTCTCGTCGCTTCCGTGCTGGAGCAGGGCGGGGCTTACGGCCGTACGGATGCCGGCGGCGGACGCAAGGTGCAGGTCGAATTCGTCAGCGCGAATCCGACGGGCAGCCTGCATCTGGGCCACGCGCGCGGCGCCGCGGTCGGCGATGCGCTGTGCAATGTGCTTGCGTTTGCGGGCTATGACGTTTCGCGCGAATACTATATCAACGACGCGGGCAACCAGGTGAACAACCTGGCCCGCTCCATCGAAGCGCGCTACCGCCAGGCGCTCGGCGAGGAAGCGGCGATGCCGGAGGACGGATACTACGGTGAGGATATCGTGGGCTTTGCCAAAGAGCTGGCGGAGCGCGAAGGCGCGCGTCTGCTGGAGAAGCCGGAGGAAGAGCGCTTCGACTATTTCCGCAGCTACGGACTTGAGCGGGAGCTGGACAAGATCAAGCGCGATCTCGGCCGGTTCGGCGTAAGCTTCGACAGCTGGTATAGCGAGACTTCGCTGTATCGGACGGGCAAGGTCGAAGGCGCGCTTGAAGCGCTGCGGGCCCAGGGCCACGTGTACGAGGAGGAAGGCGCGGTCTGGCTGAACACGACGGCGTTCGGGGACGACAAGAACCGCGTGCTCGTCAAAAACGACGGCAGCTATACTTATTTGACGCCCGACATCGCCTATCATATGGACAAGTTCGCGCGCGGCTTCGACGAGCTGATCAACATTTGGGGCGCCGATCATCACGGTTACATTCCGCGCGTCAAGGCCGCAATGGCGGCGCTCGGCCACGACCCGCAGCGCCTGACCGTGCTCATCGCGCAGATGGTGAGCCTGTTCCAGAACGGCGAGAAGGTGAAAATGTCCAAGCGCACGGGCAAGGCGATTACGATCGAGGACCTGATGGACGAAGTCGGCGTCGACGCGATCCGCTATTTCTTCACGATGCGCAGCATGGACACGCACCTCGACTTCGACATGGATCTGGCCGTGTCGACGTCCAACGAGAATCCGGTGTTCTACGTGCAGTATGCCCATGCGCGCATTTGCAGCATTTTCCGCCAGGCGGAGGAGCAGGGCGTCGCCGTGCTGCCGGCAGCCGAAGCGAACCTGGAGCTGCTCACGGCCGAGCACGAGTACGATCTTCTGCGCAAAATGGGCGAGTTCCCAGCCGTTGTCGCCGATTCGGCGAAGGACTACGCGCCTCACCATATCGTGCGCTATGTCTATGAGCTGGCCGCGCTGTTTCACAGCTATTACCGCGCGGAGCGTGTCATCACCGAGGACGCCGCACAGAGCCAGGCGCGCCTTCAACTGCTGGCCGCGCTGCGACACACGCTGGCCAACGGCCTGCGCCTGATCGGCGTGTCCGCTCCGGAGCAGATGTAAGCGGGAGCGTGATATCGCAGAGATAGCGGCGCACCGTGCCGCTATCTCGCGCCGCGACGGCGATGGAGCGCCCATAACGGCACGGAGTGCCGCTATCTTGCGCCGCGACGGCGATGCTGCGTCCATAACGGCATTCGGTGCCGCTAACTCAGCGCGCGACGGCGATGCCGCGCCAATAACGGCACTCCGTGCCGCTATCTCGCGTCGTGACGGCGATGCCGCGCCAATAACGGCACGGAGTGCCGCTATCTCGCGTCGCAACGGCGGTGCCGCGCCAATAACGGCACTCCGTGCCGCTATCTCGCGTCGCCACGGCGCTGTCGCGCCAACCTCGCATCGCGCACTACACCCCAGTCGCTCCGGCCGACGTTGCGCCGGCGACTTCCAGCATGCGCAGCACATCCAGCTCCCCGGCCCCCCGGGGAGCTTTGTCGTAGGCGAGCGGCTTCGCAGATCGGCGAAGGATGTCCTTGATCCGGCCCGGGGACAGTTCCGGCCGGAGCGATAGCAGCAGCGCCACCGCGCCGGTGACGTGCGAGGTGGCCATCGACGTGCCGCTCATGACGCGGCGGCGGCCGTTCGGCCAGGCGGACTCCACCTTTGCGCCTGGCGCGTAGATGTCGATGCCGGCGCTGCGGTTCGTGAAGCGCGCGATCCGGCCGCGCCGGTCGAGGGCGCCGACGGCGACGGTGAGCCCGAAGCCGGCCGGATAGTCGATCCGGCCTTTCCTGCCGTCGTTGCCCGACGAGGCAACGATGAGCACGCCGGCTTTATGCGCGTTCTCCACCGCTTTCAGCAGCGCATCGCTTCGATTGGGCATGCCGAAGCTCATGTTCACGATGTCCATGCCGTGATGGACGCACCAATCGATGCCGAGAATGATGTCCGACACGTACGCGGAACCGTCCGAATCGAATGCTTTGACCGGGTAAATCTCCGTACGCGGCGCGACGCCGATCATCCCGCGCGTGGCGTTGGCGGCGGAGATCGTGCCGGCGATGTGGGTGCCGTGGCCGTTGTCGTCATACGGCAGCGAGGCGCGCTGCAGGAGATTGATGCCGCGGCTCAGGGCGTGGCGAAGATCCGGATGGGCAAAGTCGACGCCGGTGTCGCTCACGCCGACCTTGACCCGCTGTCCCGTCGTGCGGCTCCAGGCCTGCGGCGCGCGGATGCGCCGAACGCCCCAAGGGATATCCATCTTGCTGTCCGTGCGGACGATCGGCCTCGGGAGCGCGCGGCTGATCTTGACGCTTGCGTCTTCCTCGAGCAGGCAGCCGTAGCCTAGCAGCGGGGTCAGGGAGGCGACGGACAGCGGGAGGCTGAAGCCGCCGATGACCCGGATCGGACGCGCGGCGCGCAGCGCGCCGCCGTTCGACCGCCTGGCGGCCAGCTTCGCGAGGAACCTGCGTCCGTCCTCCTGCCTCGCGAACCGTACGATCGTTCTGGCGCCATGCTCTCCGCCGCCGGCGAGCAGGCGGCGAAGGAGGCGAAGGAGAGCGCTCGTGTCCATGTGCTGGCCTCCTTCCGGCTTAGATTCCCCATACTATGTACACCGGCGGAGCGAAGCTTGGGAGTATGGCCCGGGAATGTTTAAATTGGGCGTCAGGCGGTGTCAATTCGGTTCCCCGCACATAATATGAAGTGGGAGTTTCCCCGGAGAGACTCCCGCACCCATGTAGGTTCCTCCTCCCGAGGAGCGCGGAAGGGTACAGTCGGTTAAGCGAAGGCGCGGCTCCGAGGCGCCTTCGCTTAACGGCGTCCGAAGCGCGGCGGACAAGCCCGGCGGGGGGAGCGTTCTGCCGTCCTTCTCTATCGATCGCGAAAAAAGGCGAATAAAAGCATAGGGCGGTCCGTCTTCCCCCAAGCCTTGTCCGCAGGCCGCCGTACTTGCATTTTCACGGCAAATGCGGTTAACTAAAGGTTGACGCCCGAGGGGTATAAGAACGTTTAACATACAGAGAGGATGGGGACTTAGAGCGTGAGCGCTGAATACGTCCTGAAGTTCGACGCCGAGAAGATCCGGGAGATGCCGATGGTCGACCTGGCCTTCGAGGTGCTCAAGGCGGCCAATACGCCGTTCTATTACCGGGATCTCATGATGGAGATTGCCAAGCTGCGGGGATTCTCTCCCGAGCAGATCAACGAATTTATCGCGCAGGTGTATACAGAGATTAATATCGACGGCCGATTCGCATGCGTCGGCAGCAATGTGTGGGGCTTGAAGCGCTGGTATCCGGTCGACCGCTCCGACGATCCGGTCACGGGCGGCGCGAAGCGTCCGCGCATCATCAACGACGACGACGATCTCGACGACGAGGATCTGTACGGCGAGGACGAGGAAGAGACCTTCACGGAGGCCGAAGAAGGCTTCGATCTGTTCGACGAAGACCGCGAGGAGATCTTCGACGAAGGCGAAGAAGCCGGCGAGTCCGACGAAGAAGTCGCGATCGACGAGGAGACCGAGGAAGAGGACGGCATCGAAGGCGAAGTCGACGAGGAAGACGACGGCTTCGACGAGGATGAGGACGAGGAAGACGCGGACGAAGAGGACGACGACGAAAACCGGTGATTCCAGCCGGTCGCGAAAAGGGACGCCTGATCGGCGTCCCTTTTCGCGACCGGCTGCGGCGTAACGCGGCCTGATTCAGAGTCTTTTCGGGGGCGTTTCCCCGGCTCCATCGGCCGTTGCCGCGGCGGGCTCCGCAGGCTTGACACCACTGTGGTCTGCGGGTAAACTTATGCTTGGGCTTTTCAAGCAGGCATTTCAATAGCGTTATTTTTAAAAGTGCCCCCATTTAATTGGGTGTCACTTTTTTTGTTTTTTTGGAGACCATTATCATGATGCCAGGGGCACATGCAGGAGGTATGACAGAGGGTGACCAAATATATATTCGTGACGGGCGGCGTCGTTTCTTCGCTCGGCAAGGGCATCACGGCGGCGTCGCTGGGGCGCCTGCTCAAGAATCGCGGCCTCAAAGTGACGATTCAGAAGTTCGACCCGTACATCAACGTAGACCCGGGCACGATGAGCCCGTATCAGCACGGCGAGGTATTCGTGACCGACGACGGCGCGGAGACGGACCTCGACCTTGGGCACTACGAGCGTTTTATCGATATCAACCTTTCCAAGAACAGCAACGTGACGACCGGCAAAATCTATTCCACTGTCATCAGCAAGGAGCGCCGGGGCGAGTATCTCGGCGGCACGGTGCAGGTCATCCCCCACATCACCAACGAGATCAAGGACCGCGTGTTCCGCGCGGGACGCGAGACCGGCTCCGACGTCGTCATCACCGAGATCGGCGGCACGGTCGGCGACATCGAGAGCCTTCCGTTCCTCGAAGCGATCCGCCAGATCAAGAGCGACATCGGCCGCGACAATGTCATGTACATCCACGTGACGCTGATTCCCTATATCAAGGCGGCCGGCGAGGTCAAGACCAAGCCGACCCAGCACAGCGTCAAGGAGCTGCGCAGCATCGGCATCCAGCCGAACGTCATCGTCTGCCGCACCGAGCATCCGCTGGCCGAAGACCTGAAGCGCAAGATCGCGCTGTTCTGCGATATCGACGCGAACGCGGTCATCGAGTGCCGCGACGCTTCGACGCTTTACGAGGTGCCGCTCATGCTGCAGGAGCAGGGTCTCGACGATTATGTCGTCAGCCATCTTAAGCTCGGCGGAGCGGACAAGCCCGACATGGACGAGTGGATCGAGCTTGTGAACCGCGTCAAGTCGTTGAAGCGCACGACGGAGATCGCCATCGTGGGCAAGTACGTCGCGCTGCACGACGCTTACCTCAGCATCGTCGAATCGCTCGCGCATGCGGGCATCGACGCGGACGCCGAGGTGAATATTCGCTGGGTGAACGCGGAGGAAGTGACGCCTGCCAACGTGCAGGAGCTGCTGGGCGGCGTCGGCGGCATTCTCGTGCCGGGCGGCTTCGGGGACCGCGGCATCGAAGGCAAGATCACGGCGATTCGTTATGCGCGCGAGAACAAGGTGCCGTTCTTCGGCATTTGCCTCGGCATGCAAGTGGCCGTCATCGAGTTCGCGCGGAGCATGGCGGGCCTGGACGGCGCGCACAGCTCCGAGTTCCATGCGGCTACCCCGTATCCGGTCATCGACCTGCTGCCGGACCAGAAGGACATCGAGGACATGGGCGGCACGCTGCGTCTCGGCCTCTATCCTTGCAAGATCGTGCCGGGCACGCTGGCGGCCGAATGCTACGGCGAAGAGCTCATCTACGAGCGCCATCGCCACCGCTACGAGTTCAACAACGAGTATCGCGACCTGATCGAGTCCACGGGTCTCAGGATCAGCGGCGCGTCCCCGGACGGCCGGCTGGTCGAGATGGTGGAGCTGCCGGGCCATCCCTGGTTTCTGGCCGTTCAGTTCCATCCGGAGTTCATCTCCCGCCCGAACCGTCCGCAGCCGCTGTTCCGCGAATTCGTCAAAGCGGCGCTTGCCGGCGCTGAATCTTGATTATTTCAACATAAGTATTCCAGCTTCGGCAAAAGCCGGAGCTTTTTTTTGCAATTGCCAGAAGTTAGGAAGGAATTCACGGTCGGGGCGCGAATACGGGAAGAAGGAACCAACAGGAAGAGGAGGATCATGAGGTGGCCAAGAAGAGATTGCTAATTGTCGACGATCAGATCGGCATTCGGATCTTGCTGCTCGAGGTATTCAGCGTCGAAGGCTACGAGACTTTCCAGGCGGCGAACGGACGCGCGGCGCTGGAGATCGTACGCACGCATACCCCGGATCTTGTTCTGCTCGACATGAAGATTCCCGGCATGGACGGGCTTGAGATTTTGAAAAAGATCAAGGAAATGAACCGGGACGTCAAGGTTATCATGATGACGGCGTACGGCGAGCTGGACATGATCAAGGAAGCCACCGATCTGGGCGCGCTGATGCACTTCACGAAGCCCTTCGATATCGACGAATTGCGGGTGGCCGTCAATATGCAGCTGACGGAGGGCGGGCCGTCGCCGAGGTTTGCGGCTGGCACCTGAGAATGCCTGGAAATATCGGAGCGAGAACCGCCGGAGACGACCGGCGGTTTTCATTTTTACATGCTTCGGGGCGGGCGTTTTTCCAAGCGCAGGCATTTTACAATCCTACTTTCATTTGTGATATAATAACGTCGCATGCAAGTCGGGCCGTAAGACAGCACACGACTTATTCAGAGCGCAGGAGGAATCACAATGCCACTCGTATCAATGAACGAATTCCTTCCCAAGGCGAAGGCGAACAAGTTCGCGGTAGGCCAATTCAACATGAACAATCTTGAATTCGCCCAAGCGATCACCGAAGCCGCCATGGAAGAAAAATCCCCCTTCATCTTCGGCGTCAGCGAAGGCGCGCTGAAGTACATGGGCATCGAGTACACGGTTGCCATCGCGGAGGCGGCAGCGAAGAAATCCGGCCTTCCGATCGCCTTGCATCTCGACCACGGCAGCACGTTCGACATCGCCATGAAGTGTATTCGCGCAGGTTTTTCCTCCGTCATGTTCGACGGCTCGCACCACCCGTACGAAGAGAACATCAAGCTGACGAAGGAGATCGTCAAGGCCGCTCACGCGATGGGCGTTTCCGTCGAAGGCGAGCTGGGCACGATCGGCGGCGTCGAGGACGACCTGAGCGTGGACGAAGCCGACGCTTCGCTGGCCAAGCCTGAAGAAGCGATCCGCTTCTACGAAGAGACCGGCGTCGACGCGCTGGCAATTGCGGTAGGCACTGCTCACGGCATGTACAAGGGCGAAGTCAAGATTCATTACGATATCATCGAAGCGGTCGTCTCCAAGATCCCCGTTCCGATCGTGCTGCACGGCGGCTCCGGCGTGCCGGACGACATGATCCGCAAGGCGATCCAAGCGGGTGCCGGCAAGATCAACGTCAACACGGAAAACCAAGTCGCCTGCACCGCCGCGATCCGCGAAGTGCTCGGCAAGGACGCGAACGTCATCGATCCCCGCAAATATCTGACGCCTGCGCGCACCGCGATGAAGGCCGTCGTTCAAGAGAAGATCCGTCTGTTCGGCAGCAGCAACCAAGCTTAAGCGAAGATCGTCGTCGTATTCGTCCCGCCGCGCCGCGGCTTGTCCGCAGCCGGCGAAGGACGCTCGGCGAGATCTGTCTTTTGTACGGGACAAGACGCCTGTCGGGCGTCTTTCCTTTCCTTCATCGAACGCGGTCGCCACGCGCCCCCGGAGTAGATGAAGCATCTACTAGGAGGACCATGCATTCATGGAAAAACTGATGATACGCGGGGGACGTCCGCTACGCGGAACGGTCTCCATCAGCGGCGCCAAGAACAGCGCGATCGCGCTGCTCCCAGCCGCCATTCTCGCCGAATCCGAGGTCAGGCTCGACAATCTGCCCCATATCAGCGACGTCGAGATTTACAAGGAGTTGCTTCAGGAACTAGGCTGTCGGGTCTCTTGGCAAGAGGAGACTTTGTCTATCGATCCGACCGGCATTCAATCGATCCCGATGCCCAACGGCCGGGTCAAGCTACTCAGAGCTTCTTACTACTTAATGGGCGCTCTGCTCGGACGCTTCGGCGAAGCCACCATCGGATTGCCGGGCGGCTGCAACTTCGAGCCGAGACCGATCGACCAGCACATCAAGGGCTTCGAGGCCCTTGGCGCAATCGTAACCAACGAACACGGAGCTATCCGCATCCAAGCTAACGAATTACGCGGAGCTAGAATATATATGGACGTCGTCAGCGTAGGCGCCACGATTAACATTATGCTGGCCGCTGCCAGAGCGAAGGGCTCCACGATCATCGAAAACGCCGCGAAGGAACCCGAGATCATCGACGTGGCCACGCTGCTGAACGCCATGGGCGCCAAGATCAAAGGCGCGGGCACCGAGACGATCCGCATCGAAGGCGTAGACCGCATGCACGGCTGCAGACACTCCATCATTCCCGACCGCATCCAGGCCGGTACTTATATGATCATGGCCGCCGCGACGCGCGGCGACGTTCTCATCGACAACATCATTCCCAAGCACATGGAAGCACTCACCGCCAAACTTCAAGAAATGGGCGTTCACGTCTACGAGATGGACGAATCCATCCGCGTCGTCGGCCAGCAAGCCTACGAGGCAGTCGACGTGAAGACACTTGTCTATCCGGGGTTCGCCACCGATCTTCAATCGCCGATGACGAGTCTGCTTACCCAGACGACGGGCGTCAGCATCTTGTCGGACTACGTGTACAGCAACCGGTTCAAGCATGTTCCCGAGCTCGCGCGGATGGGCGCTCAGATTCGCGTCGAGGGCCGCTCGGCCATCGTCGAGGGCGGCAAGCTGAACGCCGCCAAGGTTCGGGCATCCGATCTGCGCGCGGGCGCTGCGCTTGTCGTGGCAGCGTTGACCGTCGAAGAAGGGGTGACGGAGATCACCGGTCTGGAATACATCGACCGCGGCTACGAGAGGCTCGAAGAGCATTTGCGAAGCCTCGGCGCGGACGTATGGCGCGAAGCTTGAGCGGCGGCAGCCGCTCGGGCGCTGCGCACATCCTAATATGAAGTGGGGATTGTATTGACGGATTTTAAAATGTCCGATCTGGAAGGTCTCAGCCTGACCCAGCTCTACAAGCTGGCGAAGGACCTTCAGATCGCAGGCTACAGCCAGATGATCAAAAAGGAGCTCATGATCGCCATCCTGCGCGCGCAGGCCGAACGCGGGGGGCATATGTTCCTCGAAGGCGTGCTTGAAGTATTGCCCGAAGGCTACGGCTTTCTTCGTCCGATCAACTATTTGCCAAGCGCGGAGGACATCTATATCTCGGCCTCCCAGATTCGCAAGTTCGACTTGCGCACCGGCGACCTCGTCTCCGGCAAATGCCGTACGCCCAAGGAGAACGAACGTTACTTCGGCCTGCTGCAGGTCAACCTCGTCAACGGCGAGACCCCCGAAGTCGCGCAAGAAAGACTGCACTTTCCGGCGCTCACGCCGCTTTTTCCGGACCAGAAGCTTGTACTCGAATCGACGCCCCATCGCCTGTCTACCCGCATCATGGATCTCCTGGCTCCCGTCGGACTCGGCCAACGCGGCCTCATCGTGGCTCCTCCCAAAGCAGGTAAGACGCTTCTTCTTAGTGAGTACGCCAACGGCATCTCGACGTGGCGCCCGGACGTCGATCTGATCGTGCTATTGATCGACGAGCGGCCCGCGGAAGGCGCGGCCCAGCTG
>NZ_JAGXJW010000383.1 GCF_019091135.1 Cohnella sp. GbtcB17
TCCGATCGCTCCGAGCTGACGGTCGGCCAGAGCGGCGACGCCATGCTGTTCCACGGGCTGGGCAATATGCTCGGGAGCACGGTGAGCGCGTCCGCGGCCCGCCGCTTCGGCGCGGCGGGCATGGGGTACGCGGGAATGACGCTGCTGGGCGCGCTGTATGTGCTGTTGCCCCGACTCCCGCATCTAACCTTGGCGGCCGTTTGCTACGTTATCATTTTCGCCGGGCTCGGCACCCCTTTCCCGGTCG
>NZ_JAGXJW010000384.1 GCF_019091135.1 Cohnella sp. GbtcB17
AAGCGTGTATTCGAATCCGAACACGTTTGCTGTCGATACGCCGGCACCGCCGGCGCCGGTCGTGACGAGCCCGGCCAACGGGTCGACCACGAACGCCTCGACGCCGACCTATTCGGGGACGGCCGAAGCGAGCGTGTCTGTGGCGGTCGTCGTTGTCGGCGTCACGTTGGGGCCGGTGACCGCCGATGCCTCGGGCAACTGGACGTACACCTCGGCAGGGCCGCTCTCCGACGGACCGCATTCGGT
>NZ_JAGXJW010000385.1 GCF_019091135.1 Cohnella sp. GbtcB17
GCATAAGTGTGTGCAGTGTAAATAGGATCATTGTCCTTGGCAAGATTTTTCATTTTCGCCTTTTTCAATTTGATCCCGCAACTGGATGCTTTCACACCATACTGAAGGTAGCCCTTTTCTATGGTAGTGCATCCTCATCATAGTTGCTAATTACAATGTTCCAGCTTACTCATCAGATGGCTTTCACACCTCAGTATGGGTAGCTCTATTCCAGCAAGGGGCCTGACAAGAAACTGAAATAAAAAT
>NZ_JAGXJW010000386.1 GCF_019091135.1 Cohnella sp. GbtcB17
AATGCAGGATTGTGCGAACTTCCTCTTGGCTTCCAATTCTGTCTCGAACGAGATCGGCGAACCACGTACCGGCGAGCTGTGCCAACTCCTCGTAATTGTACATATGACAGCCTCCTCAATTTAGCGGATATCCGCGACCGTCGCGCCGCTCAGGCGCTAGGTTTCGGCCCCTTCCGGTGGAGCCTCGTCAGGCGGTGTATGTGCGTCGAAATGATTCTAGGATCGTATGATACTGACTGTCTCGTA
>NZ_JAGXJW010000387.1 GCF_019091135.1 Cohnella sp. GbtcB17
GCCAAGTGTCATTATTGATCGATGGATCATGACTTGATGATGATGACCCACTACTGAAGTGCTAATACAGTGGGCGAACCTACCACCATAAGATGTCACTTGGAGAACTATGATGACTTGAAGATTAAATTCTCAGAATCCATGGATCGTCAGCCTAGAGGACAAGGCTGATTTGAAGACGACGGGTCTGTTAGGACGCTAGCTAGGAGAGTCTTAATTGAATTTTATTGAAAGGGGCATTCATAT
>NZ_JAGXJW010000388.1 GCF_019091135.1 Cohnella sp. GbtcB17
CCTCCCGAAGGACTGAGCAGCTCGTTCAAAACGGCGGAGATCCGCTTCGTCTCGAGGGCGAACTGGGGTTCGGCGGCGATGACCGCGTGAACGGTCACCTTAATATATTCGGGGGCGATCACGTGTACCTCGGTCCCGATCAGCCGGCGTTCGTCCAAATGGCGGTCGACTGTCTGCAAAAATCCGCGGCTCGGCTTCGGCGTCGTCTGTCGGCTGAAGGGCATCTCGTCGACCTTTACCGCGTG
>NZ_JAGXJW010000389.1 GCF_019091135.1 Cohnella sp. GbtcB17
GTGAACAAATAGCGGCTCGCGCGGCTCTGTCTAAAGTGCTCTTCTGTATTTCGGACATTGGTCGTATGGTCGGATTTAAAGAATCGCGCATTACTGTGAGTCGCGACTTAAACAATCTTGAAACCCACTGTCTTGCTTTGCAGGAGATACTGGCCAAGCGTGCCTCAGCAGCAACTCCTGGATCGGGCAGCGATAACATATTAGAGAGCAAAAACAATAAAGAGACCAAAGAGACTAAGGGGGAT
>NZ_JAGXJW010000390.1 GCF_019091135.1 Cohnella sp. GbtcB17
TTGTCGATACGCGTACGATTAATATAATCGGTGACCGGCAATCCGACTTCCTTCCGGAAGATCCGGCTTAGATAGCTTTCGCTTACGTTGACATGCGAGGCGATCTGCTCCAGCGACAGGGCGGCGTGCGCGTAATGCACGTGAATAATCCCCGGGACGGCCGCGATCAACGGATGGCCGCTATCTGGCTTGGTCGTGCTCACGCCATGACGCCTATGCAGGAGCTGCGCAAGAAGCTCAAGCAT
>NZ_JAGXJW010000391.1 GCF_019091135.1 Cohnella sp. GbtcB17
CCACGCCAGATCGTGACCGTCTTTGACGAACTTGGTCAGAAACGGAATGTAGTCGCTGTCCTTCTTGGACGCCAGGTACTTCGGTTCTGCGCCGGTATCTTTCCCGATTTTCTCCAGCGCTCCCCAGGCTTGTTGGTTAAACGACTTGTCGTTGACCCCGCCGAGGTCGGTAACCATGCCGATCTCCTTGCCTTTGCCGTGGGCCGGAGCGGCTGCAGATTCGCTGGCGGACGCGGAAGCGGATG
>NZ_JAGXJW010000392.1 GCF_019091135.1 Cohnella sp. GbtcB17
ACGTTCGCCTCCGTCAAGGACGACAGCTTCCTGACGGGCGGTACGGGCGACGTCGTGCATGCGGGGATACGGCGGGCAGTGGCCGCCGTGCCGCAGAACGCTGCCGTCGTGAAGCTGGCGGCCGAACCCGTCGTCGGCGCGCTGTGGATGCCGTTCGTGGCGGCCGGCCCACTTCCTGTGTCGGCGCGGGAGACGCTGTAGGTCGCGGCGTAACTCGGAGCGATCTGGACTATTGACCCGGAAGG
>NZ_JAGXJW010000004.1 GCF_019091135.1 Cohnella sp. GbtcB17
ATCATCCTCTGCAACCCGCGCGCGATGGGCGAGTCCGGCGCCGTATCGGTCGTCTCGGGCCATATTCGTGGCGAAACGAACACCTTGCCGCGGCATATCGAAATTTTGTACAACGAGTATCAGTACACCGCATCGTTTGCGGTCGCGTCGCTGCTCATGGCGCTCGCGATCGTCACCTTGATCATTAAAGGCATTATCGAGCACAAGATGACGAGCAGCCGCACGCATTGAGTACTTATCATAAAGTCATCCAGGCGATAACACGAGGAGGCGTCCAAATGGCAAAGCCGTTGGAATTGAACGATAGCTGGATTCAGCGCATCACGGAAGCCGTAGAGGGGCTGCAATACGGCAACGTGCAGATCATCGTGCACGACGGCCGTATCGTTCAGATCGAGCGCACCGAGCGCCGCCGCTTCGACGAAGTGGCCGAGCGCCGGGGAGCGCGCGACTTGCCGCAGAACGGCGCGGCCGCGAAGTAGCGCAGGCGATCACAAGCGGGACGAGATGGCCAATATACAAACGGGATGAGGCAGGTCAACACACCTGCATCATCCCGTTTTGCATGGGGCTACTGGTAGTTAATTCCCAAGCCCATCCACGATACGCCCTTCACTCGCGAACGGATAATCGATTACGATTCGGCCGACCTCGGTATCGCCGATGCCGCTATACAAATCGGCTTTGCCGTCAGCGCGCATCACGATGCCGGAGGTGAAGGCACAGTCTGTCAAGTCGCTCATCTTGGCCGGACCTTCCGGATAGCAGGAGCGGGTTCCGATAATTTTGAGGTCCGAGTATGCCAGCGTTTGCGGGTCCAGAACAAAGGACATATTCATGTAGGTCAACGTGACTTGGCCGGCTTCGTCGAACGTTTTGTAGCAGATATGTCCGATGACGCCTACGTTTCCGCTCTCCAGCAGGTAAGCTTGATTGCAGCCGCCCCACTCGTCCTGCTTGAACATGCCTTCGATGATCGGCGCGCTTTCAATGACCTCTGCCGACAGCTCGTCAAGACTGCGGATGATCGTAAATCCGATTAGCGACTCGCTTCCGTATTTTTGACGTACCGCTTCGCCTCGCGGTCGCGAGAACACGCCGATCCGGTCCCCGGGCAGCTTCACGAGCCGGATATCCTTCATATAATCCGGGCCGGTCGTAAAGTAGACGAGATCGTGCAGATCCGTGCCTCTGTAAAAATAACCGTAGAACGTGTCCAGCTTGCCTTTGTTGTTGCGGAAATGCGTGCCGCCAAGCACGAGTTCCCCGTCGATGATGCTGACATAAGGATCCTCCAGCTGATAAATCATCGTATTCGGCACGGCCGTCCATTCGTCCGGACCGCTTTGCTCGAACAGGCGTACCCAGGAGCGCGCCCATTCCTGCCGTTTCTCTACGCGGCCGTACATATAACGCTTGCCGTTCCACTCGAACGGGATCGACGGATTGTACACGTCAAAGCCTTCGACGCCGAGAAAGACAAGCTTGGCGCTCTCGTGTATGATTTTGCCGGCTTCGAATTCGCGTCGCCGCTCCTCCAGCACGCTGCCTTCAAAACGGAGTGACTGTTCGACCAATGACATCTTAAGGACTCCCCTTTCGCTCGTACGCATTTACAGCTTTATCGTAATGAATGACGGGACAAAAATCTTGTTCTTATTTCATCAAAGTTATGGTATTTTGACATTGAACAAGATCCGCAGGATGCGGGGAGGGGGACGCCGCCCATGATGAAGCTGTTTGCGGCGGACGGGATCGATTCGGACATTCAGGCCCATTATCGGCTCATCACCTCGATTGCCGATACGATCGGGCTGCATACGCATGATTTTTTCGAGCTGTTTCTCATCTTAAAAGGGCGAGCCGTTCATGTCATTAACGGGACGAGGCAAATGCTCGAAGAAAACATGCTTGTCTTTATCCGGGATCGCGATATTCATGCCTATGAGCGCATGGACGAAGGCGATTTTCAATTTATCAACCTGTCGTTTTACAGGGAAGTGATCGACGACTTGTTTGCTTTTCTCGGCACGGGATTTCCCAGCGAAAAGCTGTTCGAGCCCGAGATGCCGCCGACGATTCGGTTGTCGAAGACGGAAAAGGAATACGTACGCTACCGGCTGGATCAGCTCAATTTGATCCCGATGGACCGGAAGCAAGCGATCAAAGCGCAGGTCAGAGCGCTGCTGACCGATCTGTTCTCCCGCTATATGACCCTTGAAGCGGAAGGTGGCGTAAACGGAGGGCCGGAATGGCTCGCGTCGCTGTGTGCGGAGGCGAAGAAGAAGGAGCATTTTACGAGAGGGACGGCCGCGCTCGTCGAGCTGTCGGGCAAATCGCATGCCTATTTGTGCCGGATGTTCCAAAAGCATCTGAACGTCTCGCCGACACATTACATTAACGAACTGAGATTGTCTTATGCCGAAAATTTGCTGCTAAATACGGATATGTCCATCCTGGACATTACCTACGAGATCGGTCTGGAAAATGTCAGCTACTTCTATGACTTGTTCCGGAAAAGACGCAACATGACGCCTTACCGGTATCGCAAAGGCGCTACGCTGATGCCGCATTAAAAAGCCCCCGCCTCCATGTTTGCGACATGGGAAGCGAGGGCTTATTTTAAATTTCTTTGACGGAATCGCGCAGGACAAGCTCGGTAGAGATCAGTATTTTTTTGTGCGGGGAGGAGGCGTTCTGCGTGCTTTTCTCGAATAGCAGCTTCGCGCCCTCATATCCTAGCGCTTCAAAGTTTTGCTTGACCGTGCTGAGCGGCACCTTGGCGAATTTGGAGCTCTCAAAGTCGTCGAAGCCCATAACGGAGACCTGGTCGGGAATCTGGATGCCTGCCTGCGTCAGACAGTCGATGACCTCGAGCGCGCGCCGATCGTTCGCACAGAAGAGCGCGGTCAGATTTCCTTGGTTGATCTGGTCCGCCAATTCGGCGTAGTCCAGGTCATGCTGGAAATACGAAAGCTCCTCTTGCGGCGTGAGCGAGGCGTCGAGCATCGCGCGGCGATAACCGTTGTACCGTTCGACTTCGGTGTTCAAATAAAAGTCGTAGGCCGCGAATCCGATCTTTTGATGGCCTTTGGCAATCAGATATTGTACGGCTTCGTAGGCGCCGTCCTGATTGTTGCAGGTGATGCAGTCTACGGAGAAGCCGGAAGGAATCCGGTCGAGCAGCACGAACGGAATCGATTTTTTGCGCAGTTCGTTCAAATAACCTCTGGCCGCATTCGGATCGGCCGAATAGATAAGCAGCCCGCGTTGGTCCGATTGCATCAGCTTGCCGACGAGCTCCTGCTCCTTCTCGAAGTCGTTTTCGACGAATTCCATCATCAGCTTGCAATCGTGTTGACCCAAAAAAGACTGAATGCCCCTCATGATTTGCATGTAAGAGCTATTGTGCATTTCGTTCCCCGAAATAATGAACGTTACGTAGTCCAGGCTCTTCTCGGCAGCCGGCGACTTCTGCTCCGATACGAAGCTGCCCTTCCCCCGGATTCGATAAATAACGCCTTCATTGACCAAATCGTTCAACGCCTTGCGCACCGTGATCGAACTGACATCGAGCAACTTGGAAAACTCGGACTCGCTTGGAATCCGCCCATCTTTGCCCAGTTCGTTGTTCTCTATTTGCATAAGTACATAGTCCTTGACTTGTCGATACTTCGGCACGGTTGTCTCGTTCATGCGTCGCATTCACCTCTGATACAAAATAATCCTAGCCATAATATACGGCAATTATCGATAAAAGTATACGAACTTTGGTGAAAAAGTGACGTAATTTTAGAATTGACCCCTAAAAAGGTATGTGTTACATTGTGTTCATCGTACACTAACTTTGGAGGTGTTGCACATGATAAGTGATACTAACATCGCGTCTATGGTATGTTTTGAGGTCGTGAATACCAATCTATGAACGCATTATTGATTTGGAAGCGATAACAATTGATGTTTAGGCTTATAAGCGGTAGTCCTAGAAAAGTGATCGGCAGCTATATGATTACGACATTGTATACTAACTTTGGGATAGTGATTAAAAGGGGAGGTTCCATTGCAAAAGCAGAATCGCACTTCGCTATCGAAAATATGGAAGCACCGGTATCTCTATCTGATGATTCTACCCGGATTTTTGACGGTGCTGATGTTCTGTTATTTTCCCATGTACGGGATCCTCATCGCATTTAAAAATTACAACGCCGTCCAGGGCGTCTGGGGCAGTCCATGGGTCGGTCTCAAGTACTTCAAATCCTTTTTGCACGATCCGATGGCCTACGGCGTATTGAAAAACACGTTGCTTCTGGGCTTGTATACGCTGCTGTGGTCGTTTCCGGCTCCGATCATATTGGCCTTGCTGCTCAACGAACTAAAAAGCAAGCGCTTTAAACGAATCGTCCAGACCGTCTCGTACTTTCCTCACTTTATCTCGATCGTCATCGTCGCAGGGCTGATTCAGATGTACGTGTCCCGGGACGGCTTCATCAACGACATCGTTATCTTTTTTGGCGGAGAGCCCGTTTCATTTTTGCTTGATCCGAAATGGTTCCGGACGATATTCATCTCTTCGGGCATCTGGCAGGGCGTCGGCTTCGGTGCAATTATATATCTCGCTGCGATGAGCGGGATCGATACGACGCTGTACGATGTAGCCGAAGTGGACGGTGCCGGCAGGTGGAAAAAGGTGCTGCATGTCACTTGGCCGTCCATCAGACCGACGACAGTTATTCTGCTTATATTCGCGATGGGCGGGATTCTGGGGACGGACTTCCAGAAGGTCATCCTGCTCTATAATCCCGCGACGTACAGCGTGTCGGATGTCATCGGCTCCTATGTCTACCGGCAAGGCATTCTCGGCGCGCAATATTCGTATACGACAGCCATCGGTCTGTTCATGTCCGTGATCTCGTTTATTATCCTTTACATTTCCAACTTGGTAAGCCGCAAAGTATCGGAGACGAGCTTGTTTTAAAAGGGGGGAGAAGGTTGCGAAAAGCGACGCTGGGCTCCAGGACGTTCGACGCGATCAATATTCTGATTATGCTTTTCATTATGGTTGTCGTGCTGTATCCCATTTTGAATATTATCGCCACTTCCTTCAGCAGTTCCCGCTTTGTATCGATGGGCAGTGTGACTCTCTGGCCGCAAGGCTTTAATTTGAGAGCTTACGAGGGCATATTCAAAGACCATTTCATATACACGGGCTATTTGAATTCCATTTTGTACGCGCTTGCTTCCACCTTTATCATGCTGCTGTTCACTTCCTTGTTCGCCTATCCGCTCACCGTCGCCGGGTTTGCGGGCAAAAAGTTTTTAACGATTTTTTTGATGATCACCATGTTTTTCAGCGGCGGCATGATTCCGACCTACCTGCTCATTCGCAATCTGCATATGCTGGACACGCTTTGGGTTATGATCATTCCGGGAGCGGTAGGCGCTTATAACGTGTTTTTATTCCGAACGTTTTTTATGAATATTCCTTCGGAGCTGAAGGATGCGGCGCACATCGACGGCGCGAACGAGGTCGGGGTGCTGTTTCGAATCATTTTGCCTTTATCGAAGCCGCTGCTTGCGACGTTCGCCTTGTTCGGCATCGTGGGAAGCTGGAACAGCTGGTTCGAAGCGCTCATTTATCTTCAGAGCCAGGACAAGTATCCGCTCCAGATGATTCTGAGAAATTACTTGTTTACGCTCGACACGAATGCCATCCAGGGAAGAGTCGGCGCCGGCAACGTCGCCGTGAACGCGCCGGGCACGACGCTCGATCCCAAATCCGTCCGGATGGCCGTCATCGTGATCACCATGTTCCCGATCATGATCATCTATCCGTTTTTCCAGAAGTATTTTACGCAGGGCATGTTCGTCGGTTCGATCAAGGGTTAGATCGTTTCCAAAATTCGATGCAACGGAGGATATGTATGAGTCGAAAAACAAAATCGCTTGGTCTTCTATCAGCAGCCGCTATTCTCGCCTTGTCAATAACCGGGTGCAACAACTCGAATAACAATGCGCAAGCGACGGGAAGCGCTTCGGGGAGCGCATCAAGCAGTACTGGCGGCACGCCGCTGAGCTTCTCCGTCACGGTCTCCTCGAACGGCGTCGACAATAGCCAGAGCATGATCCAGAAAGAATGGCTGAAGCTGATGGAGCAGAAGCTGGGCAGAAAAATCGATATCAAATGGAATTACATCCCGACTTCCGATTACGACCAGAAAGTGAAGCTGATGATCGCCAGCGACGATTTGACCGACTTTTTCATCACGCCACTGTTCTACGATACCTCCGATATGGCCAAGAACGGACAGATTATCGATCTGATGAAATACAAGGATGACATGCCTAACTATATGAACTACTTAAGCCAGGTGAAGAACGGCATGACGAACGTCACGAATGCGGACGGTCAAATGTTCGTCTTCCGAGAGACCTCCAACCCGCGGTTTGAAAAAGACAAAGGCATGCTCATTCAGAATGTATCCGCCTACCGATACGATCTGTTCCAGAAAAACAATCTGAAAATCCCGACGACGCTCGATGAACTCTATGATGCAGGCAAGAAGCTCAAGCAGCTCTATCCGAGCGAATACCCGATTAATACAAGATGGCACGACCTGCGCTCCCTTTTCAACGCCAATCATGTGGCCGCCGACGTCTACTGGGACGGAAGTAAGTACGTGTACGGGATATTCGAAGACGGCTACAAGGAAGCGCTGCAGTTCGCCAACAAGCTGTATGCGGAAAAGCTGCTGGATCCGGAGTATTTGACCGACACGGACGACACGCTGAAGCAAAAGGCGCTGAACGGCAAAAACTTCATCTGGATGGCGCAATGGTTCACGGATCCCGCGAACTATACGAGAGAAGCCAATGACGGCAAAGTATTCGCGGTGACGCTGTACCCGAACAACCCGAAGTACGGAACGTCATGGCAGAACGTCACCAACGGCAATACGCCGGATCTGGGCTGGGGGCAGTACAGCATCAGCTCCAAGGCGAAGAACCCCGAGGATATCGTCAAATTCGTCGACTTGCAGTACGACCCCGAAGTCATCCGGCTGCTGACATGGGGGATCGAGGGCACGACCTACAAGATAGTCGACGGCGCCCCGACCTTCAACGACGAATTCAAAACCGCGGACGATCCTTGGACCGTAGGCGACAAATACGGCATTCGCGCCAGCAGACATTACAATCCCGGCTTGCAGATCTCGAGCGATTCCAAAGCGTTCGTCGATTTTGCGGCAACCGATTATACCTACTTCGACGGCAAGTACGAGGAGACGCCTATCGAAAAATCCGCGTACCTGAGAAGCTTGCCGATGCCCGACAACGAGTTCGTGCCGTCGACCTATACGGCGCCGGCCATTCAGTTTACGCAGGACGAAAGCCAGCAGATCTCGGAAATTATGACGCCGATCAAAACGTACATTCAAACGGAAGAATCCAAATTCGTCGCCGGCAAGGCAAGCTTTGACGACTGGTCCAAGTTCATCAACAAAGTCAAAGGCATGGGCGATATCGACAAGGTGCTGAAGATCTATAACGATGCCGCGCAGCGAGCTCAGCAATAAAGGTCGCTTGGGCGTCCCGCCGCCGTTGTCTGCCCGCGGCGGGACGTCGCGATCAGCGAGAGGTAGAGGGGGTGAGCGATGATGAAAAAAGCGTACTTTGTGGACGGCTATCACGGCGGCATCAAAGGGCATATGCCGCTCGGCTCGTGGGCGGACGTGCTGCGGAAGCTTCGCCAGAGGCCGGATTGGAAGCTATGCCTGGACATCGAGCCGATCTCCTGGGACGTGCTACGCACAACCGATCCCCGCTCATACGACGAGCTCAAGGCGTATTTCGCCGAAGGCGAAAGTTCGCGGCTGGAGCTGGTGGCGGCAAGCTATGCGCAGCCGTTCGGATGGGTGATCGGCGGGGAGAGCAACATTCGCCACCTGATTCGCGGCCAAGAGATTGTTCGCGAACATTTCCCGGACGTCGCGATCGATACCTATGCGACCCAGGAACCGTGCTGGAGCAGCAGCTATCCGCAGCTTCTCCGGTCGCTCGGCTACAAGCGGGCCGTCCTCAAAAATCCGGGAACGGCTTGGGGCGGGTACGCCTCCGGCATCGATCGCGAAACGGTGCTGTGGACCGGACCGGACGGCACCGCCATCACCTGCGTGCCGCGATACGAATGCGAAGCGCTCGTCAACTGCTGGGAAACCGAGGCCGGGCATATGGAGCCCGCGTTCGTAGACAAATGTCTTGCGCATGGCATCGCACATCCGGTTGGCAGCTTCCTGCAGGATCTGGGCTGGCCGGCGCAGCCCCGGCTCGATCGGGAAGAGATCCAATATGTAACCTGGCGCGAGTATATGGCGCACATCGCCGAGCCGCCGACGGAACCTTGGCATTTTACGCAGGAGGACATTCGCTGCACGCTGCCTTGGGGCGAAGCTGTGCTGCAGCGCATGTCGCAGGAGGTGCGTTCGGCGGAGAACAAGATCATCGCGGCGGAGAAGCTGGCTTCCCTCGCCGGAGTGCTCCGTGGGGTCCGCTATCCGGAGGAGCAGCTGCGCGAAGCCTGGGATCAGCTGCTGCTGTCCCAGCACCACGATGCCTGGATCTGCGCGACGACGAAAGAAGGCCGAGACCAATGGGCCTGGCAGGCGGGGGCGCAAAGCTGGGCGGCCGAATCGCTGAGCGATGTCGTGCTGGAACGGGCAGCGGGCAGCTTGCGACAGGCGGAGGAAGGCGGCGCGGCATGGGCCGTCCGCGTCTTTAACCTGTCGGGAGCCGGGCGGAAGGAACTGACGGAGGTGGAGATTCCGGCTCCGGGAGGAACGTACGGCATCTGTGTCAGGGACGCGGACGGCAGCGTGATGCCGAGTCAGATCGTGCCGACGCGAACGAGCCGCGAGGACGGCAGCCTCCTGGCCTGCAAGCTGCTCTTCGAAGCGGAGCCGCCTGCCATGGGCTACAGGACGTATGCAATTGAACATACGGATAACGAAAATCATCAGGAAGAGCTGGACCTCAAGGCGCAGGAGTCGCGCGCTTTCGCATCTTTGCAAGGGGAATACGCGAAGATCGAGACGGATCAGTATGAGATTCGCATCGACCTTGCCCGCGGCGGCGTCATCGCTGAATGGTTCGACAAGGCGCATAACCGTTCCATCGTTTCTCCCGATCGGCCGTTTAATGAATTCGCCGGCTTCCATATCCTTCTGAACCGCCGGGTCAGCAGCACGGAATCGCCGGCTGCCCTGACGATTAAGGAGAACGGTCCGCTGCGGGTCGTCGTCGAAATGAAGGGACGTATGGCTGACATCGATTATGTCACGACATTGACGGCGGTTCGGGGACAGCGAAGAGTCGACTTCCATGTCCGCTTGCGCTACGAGACCGAGACATGGATCGGCGACCCATGGGAGATGGCGCCCGAGCAGCGCTCGACGGAGCGGAGGAAGTCGCATCACAACACGCGGTATAAGCTTCAGGCCCGATTCCCGGTGTCGCTGGGCAGCCGGAAGATTTATAAAAATGCCGCCTTCGACGTCGCACAAAGCCGCCACGAGGACACGCATTACGAGCGTTGGGACGAGATCAAGCACAACATCGTCCTGAACTGGGTCGATGACTACGATGACAGCCTCCGTTACGGGCTGGCGATCTTTTCCGATCATACGACCGATTATTCCCATTCGAAAAACGATCCGCTGGCACTGACGCTAGGCTGGGGAGGCGAGGGCGGCTTCTGGTGGGGCAAGCGTCCGCTGACGGGCGTCCGGGACATGCGTTATGCCGTTCTGCCGCATGCCGAGCGATGGGATCGCGCCGGCGTTCAACGGGAGAGCGCCAACTGGTCGGAGCCGCTGCTGCCGGTCTACGGCCGCAGTCTGCTGACATCCGCCGTCTCGCTGCTTCGCGTTACCGATCCTGCCATCGAGATCTCGTCCGTTCGCACGGAAGGGCGCGATCTGCTCGTTCGGCTTTATAATACCGGTTCCGACGCCAGCATCTTTTCTCTTGTCGTCTCCGCAGAGCTGCAGGCAGAGACGTTATCCCTGGTGGAGCTCGACGGCAAGCCCAGAGAGCAGGAAGCGCAAGCGGCGGAGACGGACCGTGGACGCAAAGCGGAATTAACGCTGCAGCCTCATGGCTTGGCTACCCTTCGATTAAGCAACGTTTGCGCACGCTAACGCAAACAAAGGACAGGAGCAGAGACTTGAAAACAAAAAAAGAAATCCTCTTTCTTGTTGAGAAGTTGTTGCGGAAAAAAAACGATTTTATTTATACCAAGGTTCAAACCTTAAGCTTCACAGGCTTTGAGACCGAAGAGCAGCTGTCCGTGGATGCGTTGGAAGGCAAGCCGTCGCGGCCCATGGTCCGCGGCGATCGATGGGGCAGCGATTGGACGTATGCCTGGTTTCGATCGGAGGTCGTCGCGCCGCGGGAGACCAAAGGCAAACGGCTGGCTGTCATGCTGGATTTTGGAGCCGAGGCTACCGTTTACGTGAACGGTATTGTCAGCGGTGCGATGGATTTGCAGCATCACGATCTGACGTTAACCCGCAGCGCGCGTCCCGGCGAACGGTTCGAGATTGCCGCGGAGGCGTATGCCGGCCATTCGGGGCGGCAGCCGGCTTTCGGGGAATCCTTTCTATATATAGTAGAAGAGGAAGTCTATCAATTTTTTATCGACCTGGAGTGCCTGTTCGATCTGCGCAATCATTTGGACGAAGATGCGCTTCGCGTCTCCGAGATCGACCGGGGGCTGACCCGTGTCTTCTCGATCATCGATCTGACCCTTCGCCAAGAAGCGCTGACCGAGAACGTCGGAAAGTGCAGACAGATCCTGAAGCCCCTGCTCGAATGCGTGAACGGGTCGACAGCGCCTACGCTCTATCTCATGGGGCAATCGCACCTCGACATCGCCTGGCTGTGGCCGATCGCGGAGACCAAACGGAAAATCGCCCGCACGATGTCAAACCAGCTGGCGCTTATGGAGGAATATCCCGAGTACCGCTACGTCCAGAGCCAGCCTTATTTGTTTCAACTGGCCAAGGATCTGTACCCGGAGCTGTATGCGCGAATGAAACAAGCGGTTCAGGAGGGCCGGCTCATTCCGGAGGGCGGCATGTGGGTCGAGCCCGATACGAACCTGCCGAGCGGCGAGAGCCTGATCCGTCAGGCGATGCACGGCAAGCGGTTTTTCAAGGAGGAATTCGGCAAGGACAACGAAATGCTGTGGCTGCCGGACGTGTTCGGCTATTCCGGGAACCTGCCGCAGATCATGAAGGGCTGCGGGCTCCGGTATTTTGCTTCGGTGAAAATGTTCGGAACCTACGACAATGTCGGCGATCCATTCCCGTACAATACGTTCGTCTGGGAGGGCATCGACGGCTCGCAGGTGCTGGCGCATCTGCTCAATT
Organism: Cohnella sp. GbtcB17; assembly: GCF_019091135.1. Classification (GTDB taxonomy): domain Bacteria; phylum Bacillota; class Bacilli; order Paenibacillales; family Paenibacillaceae; genus Cohnella. The sequence goes on from NZ_JAGXJW010000004.1 coordinate 11,427, forward strand.
ACGGGGATTATTATCCGATCCGGATCAACCCGTCGTTCGTCATACAACAGTGGAAGGAACGGGTCCAGAAGGAAGGCATCACGACGAGGCTGACGCAGTTCGGACACGGCGACGGCGGCGGCGGCGCGAACCGGGACGACATGGAGTTCATGCGGCGCCTCGTCGATCTGGAGGGCGCGCCCCGTACGAAGCATGGCTCGCCGATCGAGTACTTTGAAGATCAGATCGAGAAGGGCATACCGGACGCAAAGTATGTCGGCGAGCTGTATTATCCGGCGCACCGGGGAACGTACACGACGCAGGCGCCGATCAAAAAAGGAAATCGCCAAGCGGAGATCGGTTTCCGGGAAACGGAGTTGTGGGGAGCGGCCGCGCATCTGCTTCAGCACCGGGCCTACCCTTATCAGGAGCTGGAACGTTTGTGGAAAACGCTGCTCCTGCATCAATTCCACGACATCTTGCCGGGCTCGTCCATTCATCGCGTGCACGAGGAAGCGCAGGCCGCATTGATCGTATTGAACCGGGAGATTGACGAGCTTGCCTCCGGCGCAAGGGCTGCGATCGCCGATGGCGGCGAGGAGCGCGTGTCGGTGTTCAACTCGCTGTCCTGGGATCGAACCGGAACGATTGTGCTGCCTGAAAGCGCAAGGACGATCTCGGACGCGTCGGGCAACAGCCTGCCGGTTCAATGGGTTGACGGCTTGGGATATGCCGAGGTCGCGGTCCCATCCATGGGCTGGTCGACCTTCAAGGTCGGTCGCGAGGAGCGAATTGTGGAGGCTGCACCGTCTGCACCGTCTGCACAATCTGCCTCGTCAGCCTTGCAGGCGTCGGCAAACCATCTCGAAAACGAGCTTCTGTCCATCGAAATCAACGAACGAGGCGAGCTGACCCGCATCTTCGACAAGGAGACCGGGACGGATTGGGCGGCGGGCAATTGCAACGTGATGCGATTGTATCGGGATCAGCCGTCCGACTTCGACGCATGGGAGATTGACCGGAGATACCGGTCGGCGGGAATCGCGCTCGATTCAACCGCTAAAGTGTCCGTCCATTCGACCGGTCCGCTGTTCGCGAGCGTGCGGGTCGAACGGGACCTGAACCGATCCACGTTGATTCAGGATATCCGCATTCGGGCCGGCAGCCGGAGAGTCGAGTTCCACACGACGATTCGCTGGCAGGAGACGAACAAGCTGCTGAAGGTGGACTTTCCCGTTTGCGTTCATGCTCGCGAGTCGATGCACGAGATTCAGTTCGGCCACGTCAAGCGGCCCAATCACGCCTCGCGCCCGCACGACGCGGATCAATTCGAGGTCAGCCAGCACAAATGGTCCGTGCTTGCGGAGGCGAACCGGGGATTCGCGCTGCTTAACGACTGCAAGTACGGCATCTCGGTGGACGACCATACGATGAGTCTGACGCTGCTGCGGGCGCCGACGTATCCGGACGAGACATCGGACCAGGGGACGCATACGTTCACCTATGGCTTTGTCGCATGGAACGGCGCGTTTTTCGACAGTCCGGTCGTGCGGGAAGCGTACGAGCTGAACTACCCGCTCACGACAGCGCCGGGAGAGACGATAGCGAGGAGCGAATCGCTGCTTCGCCTGGACAAGGACAATGTGATCGTGGAGACGGTCAAGCTGGCCGAAGACGGCTCGGGCGATTGGGTCGTGCGGCTGTACGAATGCATGGGGGCGACGGTGACCTGCGAGTTGCATGCCGCGATTCCGTTCGCGAAGGCGCTTGCGACGGATATGCTGGAGCAGCCGTCCGCCGAGCTGCCCGCTGTCGCAGGGGCCGTCCAGCTTGCGTTTCGACCGTTCGAGGTGAAGACGGTGCGGTTTGAGGCAATAAGGTAGCCGGTGTCGTGCCAGCGCGACAAATTAGAGTTCTATTCCTAGTAGAGACAGGAGAATGTGCATATGAAGCTGACTTCGGGACAAAGGCTTGTCATGATCGGCGATTCCATCACAGACTGCGAACGTAGATTTCCGCATGGCGAAGGGCTGTTTCAAGGTGTCGGCAAAGGCTATGTAGCGCTGGTGGACACCCTGCTGCAGACCGCGTATCCGGAGCTGTCGATCCGCGTCACCAACATGGGGATCGGGGGCAATACCGTCCGGGATCTCGAGAAAAGGTGGCAGACGGACGTCCTGGAACTTGCGCCAGACTGGTTGTCGATTATGATTGGCATTAACGATGTATGGCGCCAGTTCGATCAGCCCACCATTCCGGAATCTCATGTGCCGCTGGAAGAATACGAGACGAAGCTGGAGAGGCTGGCGAGATCGGTGCCTGCCGGTTTAAAAGGGCTTGTCATCATGACGCCGTTTTATATCGAGCCTAACGCCGCAGACGGCATGCGTCGCCGGATGGACGAATACGGCCTCGCGGCACGGCGGGTGGCGGAGCGCGTCGGCGCGCTTTTCGTGGATACGCAGGCGGCCTTTGCGCCGCTGCTCGAGCATGTGCATCCGACGGCGCTCGCCTCCGATCGCGTGCATCCGAACTGGACCGGACATATGTTGATTGCCCGCGCCTTCCTGCGCGCAATCGGCTTCGATTGGGCGCGCATGCAGTAGGCGTCCGCAGCAGCCCCTTCCGGCAACGGGAGGGGATTTATTTTTGCAAGTAAGCTAAGAAGCACCCGGTTCCAAATAGGAACGGGTGCTTCGTCGAATCCGATTCAATTGAGATTTAGGAAATTACCTGCTTGATGATCACGGCGATCAGGAACACGAGGAACATGAAGCCGAACATGCCGCCGAAGCCGAATACGAGATCCTGCAGGTCGTCGCGGGGTTCTTCGTTCACGTGCTGGCGCGGATCTTGTACATAATTGTCCATGGGGAAATCCTCCTGAAACAAGTCATTACCGTTAGTATACCCAACTTCGCAAACGCTTGTAAAGAAACTCTTTTCTTCTGTGGTACAATAGAAAATACGGGATCACATGATCGCATCGGGCGATCGTCATCCGCCGAACTCATTTATTTTCGGGAGGCGCAATATCTTCATGGACGTCCAAGCCAATCCGCCGCTGCCGAGCCGCGAGCAGACGGCCGAACATATACGCAACAAACTCGCGCTGCTGCCGGACCAGCCCGGCTGCTATCTGATGAAAAACGCGGAGGGCGTCATCATCTACGTCGGCAAGGCCAAGGTGCTGAAAAATCGGGTGCGCTCGTACTTCATCGGCAGCCACAACGGGAAGACGCAGCGGCTCGTGAGCGAGATCCGCGACTTTGAGTACATCGTCACCGGCAGCAATATGGAGGCGCTCATCCTCGAGTGCAACCTGATCAAGGAGCATATGCCCCGTTACAACGTGCTGCTCAAGGACGACAAGTCCTTTCCTTATATCAAGATCACGAGCGAGAAGCATCCGAAGCTCGAAGTCGTCCGCCGGGTGCTCAAGGACAAGGGGAGATACTTCGGTCCGTACCCCAACGCCTTCGCAGCGCAGGAGACGAAGAAGCTGCTCGACCGGCTGTATCCGCTCCGCAAGTGCAATACGCTGCCGGACAAAGTATGTCTCTACTATCATCTCGGGCAGTGCGTCGCGCCGTGCGAGTACCCGGTCGAGCCGTCCGAATACGAGCGAATGGTGGCCGAGGTGACGCGGTTTTTGAACGGCGGGCACGGCGACATCAAGCGGGAGCTTCAGCGCAAAATGGAGGCGGCCGCAGGCGACCTCGAGTTCGAGCGCGCGCGCGAGTACCGCGACCAGATCCAGGCGATCGAATCGCTCATGGAAAAGCAGAAGATCACGATGACCGACGCCAAGGACCGCGACGTGTTCGGCTACGCCGTGGACAAAGGCTGGATGTGCGTGCAGATTCTGTACATGCGCCAGGGCAAGATGATTCAGCGGCACGTATCCGTGTTTCCTTATTACGGGGAAGCTTATGAGGACTTCATGACCTATGTTGCCCAATATTACTCGGAAAATCCGGCTTTGCCGCGCGAGGTGCTGCTGCCCGTGACGCCGGGCGAAGCTGCGGACGCGGACAGCGCGCCTGCGGCCGCTGCGGAAGGCGCTGGCGGCATCGCAGCCGGCGGCAAGCTGAACGACGCGCTGATCGAGCGCGTCGCGGCGTCAGCCGACGCGTCCGAGGAAGCCGACGCATCCGAGGAGGCCGGCGCGGCTCAAGCGGGCGCTGAGGCTGCCGCGGGTGCCGCTGACGACGAATCGGGCGGCGAGCTCGGCGAATCGCTGCGCAGCTGGCTGAAGATCAAGGTGTCGGTGCCGAAGCGCGGCTCCAAGCGCCACCTGGTCGCGATGGCCGCGGACAACGCCAAGGTCGCGCTGGAGGAGAAGTTCCGCATGATCGAGCGCGACCAGGCGCGGAGCGTCAAGGCGTCCGAGGGACTTGCCGAGTGGCTCGGCATCCCGTCGGCGCATCGCATCGAGGCGTTCGACAACTCCAATATGCAGGGCGCGTCGCCCGTGTCCGCGATGGTCGTCTTCACCGACGGCAAGCCCGATCGCAAGGAATACCGCAAGTACAACGTCCGTACCGTCACCGGGCCGGACGACTACGAGACGATGCGCGAGGTCGTGCGCCGCCGCTACGAGCGCGTGCTCAAGGAAGGGCTGCCGCTGCCGGACCTGATCGTCATCGACGGCGGCCGGGGCCAGATCGGCGCGGCGATCGACGTGCTGCACAACGAGCTGGGCCTGTTCGTGCCGGTGTGCGGCCTCGCCAAGGACGCCAAGCACCGCACCGCGCAGCTGCTCGTCGGCGATCCGGCGGAGATCGTGCCGCTGCCGCGCGACAGCCAGGAGTTTTACCTGCTGCAGCGCATTCAAGACGAGGTGCACCGCTTTGCGATCACCTTCCACCGCGAGAAGCGGGGCAAGTCGATGATCGCCTCCAGGCTCGACGCCATCCCGGGCATCGGCGAGAAGCGCCGCAAGCAGCTGCTCAAGCACTTCGGCTCGCTCAAGGCGATCCGCGAAGCGACAGTGGCCGACTTCAAGGCCGTCTCCATCGGAGAAGCATTGGCCGGGCGCATATTGGCCGCATTGAACGAGGAAGAAGGCGGCGAGGCCGCCGCGGCTGAGCCTTCGGCGCCCTCGGTGTAGAAGCGTTTAACGGCAAAAAGCAGAGGCGTCCTCTGCTTTTTGCCGTTTTATTTTCAGTCGAGGGTTTGCAACAGCGAGACTGATCCAAAAAAATAGGCCAAGCGTTGTTCGTGAAGAGAAGCTAATGTTGGACAGTCGATATTTTGGCAAATCAGGAGTTGACGCCACTGCTCTTTCCGTTTATATTGATAACGATTATCATTATCGATAGATGGCGGGGGTTTTTGATTTGCGAACTAATCAAAAGTTATTGTACGTAAGTTTGCTGATCTTGCTCGTTCTATTGAGCGCATGCGGGAGCAATGCCGACAAAAACGGATCGCCGGGTGCAGCTTCAACTGCTTCTGCATTCTCGTCGGAAGGCAGCGACAAGCCATCCGCTTCGCCGGCAGCTTCTCCCTCGTCTTCCGCCGCGACCCGAAAAATCACCGACGCCAAAGGCCGCGAGGTCGAGATTCCGACCGATCCGCAGCGCATCGTCTACGTCGGCAGCGATCCCGGCGATCTACTGGCCTTGGGCGTCAAGCCGATTGGGGCAAGCTTGAGCGTCGTCGGCAGCCAGGTCGCTTACGGCGACCAGCTTGAAGGAATCGCGGACGTCGGCTATCCCGCTAACCTGGAGAAGGTGACGGCGCAGGACCCGGACCTCATTCTTTTTAACGACTGGGACGATCAGGGCTTGCCGCCGCTCGAGAAGATTGCGCCGACCGTCGTCATTGCGGAAAACGGCGGCTTCGACCGCATGCTTGAGATCGCGGGCGTGCTGGGCAAGAAATCGGCTGCGGACGAATACATAGCGGCTTACGACGAGAAAGTGAAGCAGACGAAGGAACTGCTGGCGCAAAAGGGCAGGCAGGGCAAGTCGGCCACCGTGGTGCTCTTGATGGGCAAGTCGATGTATGTCATGGGCCACCAAGGCTTATCCGTCTCGTTGTACGACGCGCTCGGATATGCGCCGCCGGCCAAAGTCCAATCGCTGATCGATGCCGACGAGCGCTTTGCCGAGATATCGGTTGAGGTGATGCCGGACTACATCGGCGACGAGTTGTATATGTTGAAGGACGAAGCAGACGAGACCAAAGCGCAAGCGGAGGCGCTGTTCACGAGCACCCTGTGGAAGTCGCTGCCTGCCGTCAAAAACGGACAAGTGCACGCGATGGACAGCAGGTGGAACTTCGACGATCCGGTCACGAGGAACTTGCTGCTGGATGAGCTGCAGCGCTTGCACCGTTCCGCCGATCAATAACGAGCCGCCATGGAAGACGAAGGCAGGCGCAGGAGAGCGATGGTTCTCATGCGCGACTGCCTTTTTCGCGTTTACACCCATCGCGCACCGCAACAAAAAATTGCTGCATGCCCATGGAGGATTAAGCTATACTACCAATAATATGCATTTTTCCGGCGCCAACAATCGATTCCAGAGGAGTTCCGTTATGTCAGCCTTTCTCCGTCAATTCTCGTTTTTGATTCTCGCCGGTTGCCTCCTCTTCACCGGCTTGTTGACGGGCGCTTACGCCTTCTTCTCCAATTTCCACGACCGCGAATATGTGGCCCTGAACGCCAAAACCGTCGTTCAATTAAAGCCGGGCGAATATGAAATTTATTATGAATCGATCGGCGCTTCGAATGGCGGCACTCCGGCCGCTCCCTTGTTCGATCGGGTGATTGCGATGGTGGACGACGGAAGGTCTTCCCTGGACTTGGCGAAGGATACGTCGGACGCCTATATTGAAAAGCGGATGAAAGGCCGGCCGCAGTATCGTTTTTCCGTCGAGAAAAAGGGGGCATACGGCATTACGCTGATCAGCAATACGCCGGACCTGCGGGAGCAGGTCCGGTTCGCCGTGATGAGCGACGCGATTCAAGTCCTGATGTCGGCGCTCAAGCTAGGGGGCGTATTTTTTGCGGCAGCCGTGCCCTTCTTATTCGCCGATTTGGTGATGCACATCCGTCTGGAACGGCGGAAGTCGATCAAGACAAGGCTGAGCGTGCAGCCTTGGACCTAAAAGGCCGGCGAACGATCTAACGCGAGTAATCGGGGGCGGAAACCGCAACGCCGCGCCGTCTGTCGTGTACCCAGGCGATCAGCAGCGCGATGGCCGCAGGCAGCAGGACGCTGACGAAGCCTGCTATATTGTCCGACGACAGTCCGTCCGACAGCATCTGGACGGACATGAGCGTCGAGTCGAGCACGACATGGGCGAAAATGACGGTCAGCAGGCCGAATCGCAGCATAAACCAGGCGAACAAAGCCCCGATGATCATCAGTTCGATGAACCGTGTCTGCCACGGATAAACGGCATAGCCGACATGGCCGAACGCCCATACGGCCGTGGCTGGCAGCACCGCGATCGAGGTGAGTACGCGGGACAGCAGCGGGGAGCCTGATCGCGCACCGCTGCCCGAAACATCGGCGCCCGGGTTGGATCGGCTGAGCGCGCCGAGCCACTTGCGAACGAGGCCGATGCCGAAGAACCGGGTCTGGAGCTCCTCGGAGATGCCGGCGCACCAGGCCAGCAGCGGCAGCAGCCAGGGATGATACATATTGTAGGCGGACTGGCTGGGATCGGAGCCGTAGTAGGTGCCGAGCAAAAGGCCGAGTCCGGTCAGCACGACGCTCTGGGTGCCAAGCAGAATGACAGCCAGCATGTAGCCCTGCTTCATGGCGGTCTTGACCTTGCTGCCGTAGTTGGCATCCTGCCAGCGCGGCCAAAGGGAGCGGCCCATTGAACGCCACAGGCCGTCGCCGCCGACGGCGGCGAAGTAGGTGAGCAGCGACTGTATGAATAAAATAACGACATTCGTCACGAGCAGCGCCGTCACGTCGCTCTCCGATGCGATCGCGTTCATGCCGGCCGAAGAGGCGCGCAGTCCCGGACGCAGGTTAAACATGAACCCGGCGTACATAACGAAGAAGGCGGCAGACAGGAACAGCCCGCGCTTAAACGATGTCCATCCTCGGCAAGCGGCGGCGTAAATGACGGCGAGCACGAACATGACGATTTGCGGCAGCAGGAAGCCGGTCATCGACAGCTTGTCGGCGAGCTTGCGCTGCTTCGCGATCTCGTCCGCGAACGACTCGGGCAGCGCGTACCGGTAGGTCAGCACCTTGTCGGGCTGCACGAGCAGCTGCACATGGGCGTCCGACAAGCCGGTCTTTCGGCTCTGGAGGATGACGGAGCCACCTTCCGTCAAGCTGCCCACCGGCTCCCAGGCCGAAGCGTCGAAGCCCGGCTGCGTCTTGAGCCAGGCGAGCGCCTCGGAGGTTCGCGCCGCTACGTCGCGTGCCGCCGCTTTGTCCACATCGGTCCTCGCAGCGCCGATGCGCGCCCAGGCGACGACCTCGCCCGACTCCATATGGACCGAGACGCGATCGACGCTGCCGTCGGCCGCGTGAAGATCGACCGCATAGACGTCCGTCGGGTAGCGCGCATCCCAATCGCGGTCGTACGCGTCGGTGAGCTTGTGCTTGGTCATATAGGCAGCCATCCGATCGTCGCCCACATGTGTAATCGTCGCCTCCGACCCTTCGCCGAGATCCGTTCCCCAGTGCGCGGAGGCGTAAACAAGGGCGATCCGCTTCGCCTCTCCCCGACCGATCGTATCGGAATCGCCTTTTATAGCCGGCGCGATCGCAGGCAATACTTGCATGAACAGGAAGATAAGAAGGCCGATTCCCGCGGCGACAGCCCATCTGGATGATCTCAAATTATCCACTCCGATTCCGAATTGATCTGAAAAAGCGTATACATCGTCTTTTTAACCGTAATAGCTAATCCTTTCGCTTATTATCGATAGGAATTGGAGCCAAAACAAGAGAAAGAGTTAGAATCCCCGTAAAAAAGCTGTTACACGGCCTAATAACGTCCGTATATCCTCATACAAGGCGATTTTTCGCATTTCTGCTGTTGTGCGTACCAATCGGACAGACTATAATGCGGTGTACTGTTTTTTATGGAAACCCGACAAACATGTCTCCATCATACTACCCAGCCGAATTTCCGCAAAGAAAACGGGGGAACCACTTAAGCATTCCGGGGTGAATTCCGCGCGCCAGGCGCCGGATAGGGCAGCCTGTTCTGGCCCGAACCCGTCAGCTAACCTCGTAGGCTGCCAGACAGGACCGCCGTGCGCCAAGGCACTGGAGCTCCAGTGTCTTTTTTTGCGCGCTTTTTCCATCGTGCCGACACGAGGTGATTCGTACTTTGCTTAGAAAAACGATCGGCTGGCTTTATGCTTCCCCGCCCCGCGTGCTTACGATCGGGTTCGCGGTCATCATCGCGCTTGGCGCGCTCCTGCTCAGACTCCCGATCTCCACGGTGTCCGGCCAGCCGACGCCGTGGCTCGAGGCGTTGTTCGTATCCAGCTCCGCGACTTGCGTGACCGGTCTTGCCAGACTGGATACGGTCGGATATTTCTCCGTTTTCGGCCGATGGGTCATTCTGATCCTCGTGCAGCTCGGCGGACTCGGCTTCATGACGATGGGCACGCTGTTCGCGTTTTTCGCCGGGCGCCGTCTCTCGCTGAAGGACCGTCTCGTGCTGCAGGAGGCGATGAACCAGGGCAGCCTCGAAGGCATCGTGCGACTGGTGAAGCGCGTTCTTATTTACGCGCTTTGCATCGAAGCGGTCGGCGCGCTGCTCTTTACCTTTCGCTTCATGCACGAGATGCATTTCCGGCAGGCGCTCTATTATGGCGTGTACCATAGCGTATCCTTTTTCAACAACGGCGGCTTCGATCTGTTCGGCGACTTCCGGAGCATGGCCGGCTATGTCGGGGATCCCTATATGAACATCTTGGCGATCGTGCTCATCGTGCTCGGCGGCGTCGGCTTCGTCGTGCTGTCCGACCTCGTCGAGCTGCGGACGCGCCGCAAGCTGTCCTACCATTCCAAAGTCGTGCTCTGGGTGTCGGCGTTCCTCATCGTGCTCGGCACGGTCACGATCCTGATCTTCGAATACACGAACGAGAGCACGCTGGGACCGTTATCCTTCGGCGACAAGCTGCTCGCCGCCGCGCTGCAGTCCGTATCCACCCGCTCCGCCGGCGTCAGCACGGTCGACATCGGCTCCCTCAGGGACGCGACGCAGTTCGCGATGGTGCTGCTCATGTTCGTCGGCGCTTCGCCGGGCTCCACCGGCGGCGGCATCAAGACGACCGCTTTTGCGGTGCTCGCTGCTGCCGTCTGGGCGATGCTCCGCGGCCGCACCGACGTCGTGCTCCTCGGGCTGCGCATCGAACGGACGAAGGTGAACCGCGCGATCACGGTTACGATGCTGTCGCTGGCCATCGTGATCACGTCCGTCATGATCCTCTCGATTACCGAGGAGCAAGCGTTCCTGGTCATTCTGTTCGAGGTCATGTCCGCCTATGCGACGGTGGGCCTGTCGGCCGGAATCACAGGAGATCTGTCCGCGTTCGGCCAGATTCTCATCATCGTCCTCATGTTCATCGGTCGTCTCGGTCCTTTGACGATGACGTACGCGCTGGGCTCCAAGTCCGGGCGCACGCTCTACAGGCACGCCGAGGGACGCATCATTATCGGGTAAATCGGATCGGCGGCGAAGGAGGAGAGCGATTTGGGCAAAAAAATATTCGACTGGCTGGTCGCTTCCCCGCCTCGGACGCTGGCGATCGGCTTCGCCTTCATCATCGGGCTCGGCTCGTTCCTGCTGCAACTGCCGGCCGCTTCGAGCAGCGGCGAGCAGACACGCTACATCGACGCGCTTTTTACGGCCACCTCCGCGACTTGCGTCACCGGATTGGTCGTCGTAGACACGGGCGATCACTACTCCGTATTCGGACAGCTCGTCATCCTGACGATGATCCAGATCGGCGGCCTCGGCTTCATGTCGATGGCGACGCTGTTCGCGATTTTTCTGAAAAGGCGCATCTCGCTCAAGGAACGGCTGATCCTTCAGGAGGCGCTCAATCAGAGCAGCATCGAAGGCATCGTCCGGCTCGTCCGCCGCGTCGTGCTGTACGCGCTGACGATCGAAGCGGCCGGAGCGGTTCTGCTCACGCTTCGCTTTCTTACACATATGAGTCCAGGCCGAGCGATATACTACGGCGTTTTTCATGCGGTATCCTTTTTCAACAATGCGGGCTTCGACCTGATGGGCGGCTTCAGAAGCCTGACCGGCTACGCGGGCGATCCCTGGGTCAATCTAGTGAGCATGGCGCTTATCGTCGTCGGCGGCCTCGGCTTCGTGGTGCTGTCGGACCTGACGGATCTCCGAAGCGGTCGGCGGCTGTCCCTGCACTCCAAGGTCGTGCTGACGATGTCGGGCTCCCTGATCCTGTTCGGCGCGGTCGTCGTGCTCGCCTTCGAGTACGCGAATCCCGGCACGATGGGACCGCTGAATCCGGGTACTAAGATTTTAACCGCGTTCATGCAGTCGGTCAGTCCCCGCACGGCCGGCGTGAATTCGTTGAACCTTGCGGATTTGCGGCAGGCGACGCAGTTTTTTATCATCATCCTCATGTTCATCGGCGCCTCTCCGGGGTCGACCGGTGGCGGGATCAAGACGACGACGTTCGCGGCGCTGCTCGGCGCGGTATGGGCGATCATCCGCGGCCGCGAGGACGTCGTCATGTTCCGCTACCGCCTGGCGCAAGAGCGCGTATATAAGGCGTTGACGCTTACGCTTCTCGCCTTGGCGCTGGTGCTTGCGGCGACGATGGTCCTGTCGACGACGGAGGACCATCATTTCCTCATGATATTGTTCGAGGTGGTGTCGGCCTTCGGCACGGTCGGATTGTCGCTGGGCCTCACGAGCGATCTGAGCCTGTTCGGCAAGATCGTCATCATGCTCATGATGTTCGCCGGCAGGCTGGGGCCGCTGACGCTAGGCTACGCGCTCGTGCCGAAGCGGGACAAGGTGCTCTACAGGGAAGCGGAAGGCAAGATCATCATCGGATAACGAAAGCGAAGTGGAAGTGCCATCATGAAAATGAATCAATTCGTCATCATCGGCCTCGGACGGTTCGGGGCCAGCATCGGCCAGGAACTGATCGAGCTCGGCTACGAGGTGCTCGGCGTCGACCGCGACGAGGAGAAGGTGCAGGAGATGAGCGGCATCCTGACCCATGCGGTCGTCGCGGACGCGACGGACGAGGACACGCTGCGCTCGATCGGCGCGCGCAACTTCGACTGCGGCGTCGTCGCGATCGGGGACGACGTGCAGGCGAGCATATTGGCGGCCATTCTGCTGAAGGAATTGGGCGTTAAAAAAGTCGTCGCCAAAGCGGTGTCCGAGCTGCACGGACGCGTGCTCGAGCGGATGGACGTGGACCGCGTCATCTACCCCGAGCGGGATATGGGCATCCGGGTCGCGCATCAGCTCGTGTCGCCGAACCTGCTCGATTATATCGAGCTGTCGGACAAGTATACGATCGCGGAGCTGGGCGTGCCGGCATGCCTGGCCGGCAAGTCGATCGAAGAGACAAACCCGCGCGGCCGGTATGGCTGCAGCATCGTGGCGCTGAACAAGCCGAAGGGCATGATCGTCGCGCCGACCGCGACGGATACGCTTGCCGAAGGCGACGTCATGGTCGTCATCGGCACGAACGAGCAGATCGAGGCGTTCCAGGACGCGATCGGCCAATAAAGGCGGGAAAGGTATGATATGGGCTGCATTCGCTCACGCTAACGGCAGTGCCGTTCAGCGACAGGAGTGAGTGTGAAAATGATGCAGCAACGACGGAAGCGATGGCTGGCCGCGCTTGCGGCGAGCCTGATGCTCGCCGGGACGGTACTCGTGCCGGCGAAGACAGGAGATGCGGTAGAGACGCAGCGCCAGCCTGCTGTAGCCGCGTCCGCCTCGAAGGCGACCAAGCCTGCATCGGCGCCGGTGAGCTGGTCCGACCTGCAGCGCCGGTACAGGGGCGTATTCGTGCTGCGCGCCTCGTCTTCGGGCGGGCGGCGCGTAGCGCTGACCTTCGACGACGTGCCCGATCCGAGATATACGCCGCTCGTGCTGAACGTGCTGAAGCGCAAACGGGTGCACGCCACTTTTTTTGTCGTCGGCAGCCGGGCGGCCAAGCACCCCGGCCTGGTGAGAAGAATCGTGAACGAGGGACATGCGGTGGGCAACCATACGTATTCGCATCCTGAATTGCCCAAGTTGAGTTTGGGACAAGTGAGGCGAGAGATCGAGCGGACCGGGGCGAAGATCAAGGAAACCACGGGCTTCGAGCCTGCGATGATCAGGCCGCCATACGGCGACATCGGACCCGCCCAACTGGATTGGGCGAAGTCGCGGGGCTATACGGTCGTCAATTGGGACGTCGATTCCCAGGATTGGCGGCAAATTCCGTCGGGCCTCGTGCTGCGCAACGCGCTCAAGGGGCTGCGCCCCGGCTCGATCATACTTATGCATGCGGGAGGCGGCGCCGGCCAGAACCTGTTCGGCACGGTGAACGCCCTGCCGCAACTGATCGACCAGCTTCGCGCCAAAGGGTATGAGCTGGTCACGGTGCCGGAACTGCTGCATATTCCGGAGCGCAGACCGAACCGGGCTTGAGCAAGGCTTGGCTGCTCCCCCGTTACAGGGAAAGGCGCTGTCGCAAAAATAAAACCGCAGCCGCCTTCCCTCGAAGGCGGCTGCGGTCTGGGCGCATCCGGACTAATCAAGCACGTACAGATTGACGTATTGGTAGCCGAACTTGCTCGCTTTATCCCGGGAGCCCGGCACGAAAATGTCGATTCGGTTGCCCTTGATGGCGCTGCCCGAATCCCTGGCGACGGCGAACATGCCGCCCGCGGGGAGCCCGTCGTGGGAGTAGCCCGTAATGTATACTTTGGTGCCGAGCGGGATGACCTTCGGATCGACGGCGATTGTTCCCAGCTTCAGCGGGTTCCCGAAATAATCGACGGGGCCCCAGGCGTTCTCCTCGATGGAGGCGGAGTACGCGGTCGCCTTCATCTGGATGGCCGTCGCGTAGGGCAGAGATTCGCCCGAGACGGTCTTCACGAGCTTGGCCGCTTGCGAGGCAGCGGCAGGTTGAACCGTCTTGGCCGACGCGGACTTGGCCGTCACGGCAGTCGTCGCCGGCGCGGGGATCGACAGTTTGAGGCCGGCGTATATATTTTTCGGATCGACATTCGGATTGAAGCTCATCAGCTTTTGCAAAGGAACGTCGAACTTCTTGGACAGCGCCCAGAACGTATCCGCGTCCGTAGCCGTGTAGGTTGTGGCCGCGTACGAAGCGGCCGCGGGCAGCAGCAAGGCGGCGCCGAGCGCGAGTGCGGCGGCTCTCATTCCCAATCGAAAACGCATATGTATTCACCCTCCGGTTCGAAAAAATCTTGCGCCTAGCGTAGCACGATCCCTTGAACCGGGTTAAGTGGTAATGGGCGCCACCATTGGATATCCGAGGATATCTGAGAGACGCTCTCATCCTTCATGTGCGGCCTCGCGGGAAAAGCCGGAGGAAGATGAGAAAAATGAAAGTTTGTCCCGGCGCTCTCCGGACCGTTCTCCCGACCGCTCCGGCGGCTAGCTCTGGCGGCTGCCCCTGCCGAACAGCGCGATCGTCTCTTCGATTAAATAGCGCGTCGAAGGCGCGAGCCAGGCGAGATCGCCGTAAATGAGGGAGGTCGTGCGCTTGAACTCCTCGAGCTCCCGGATGCGGACGACATACAGATCGTTGTCGTTGAGCATTTGCGGGCGCAGATACGATTTGGGCAGCATCGTGCCGGAGCGGCTCGCGCCGAGCAGGCGAACGATCGCTTCGAACGAGTCGATCTCCATGCGGACGTCCGGCTTGACGCCGTACTGTCGGAACAGCTCGTCCGTCAGGTTGCGGTACCAGGTGCCGGGGGCGAACAGAATCATCGGGAGCCCGTTCAGGTCGCTCATCGACAGCTGCGTGCGTTCGACGATAAAGTGCGAGCGGGGCAGCACCAGGACGACCGTATCGTCGAAAAGCGGCGTGCTCGTAATCGACGGATCGTCCTCGACCGAGGAGGCGACGAGGCCGAAGTCGACTTTTCGCTCTTTGACGAGCGTCGCGATTTCGTGCGTTTTGCCGGTGACGGCTTTGATCTCGAGGTTCGGATGCTTTTCCGTCATGGCCGTGATCAGCTCGGGCAGCGTCGTCTGCAGCGTGGTGAGACTCGCGCCGATCGTCGCGACGGGCGCCTCGGCCGTCTTGAACGCATTGAGCCGCTGCAAGTAGTCGCCGTGGAACCTGCGCAGCTCGAGGGCGAACTCGTAGGTGAATTGCCCGGCGGCGGTCAGCTCAAGCCGCTTGCCGATGCGCCGGAACAGGTCGACGCCGAGCTCTCGCTCCAGACGCGCGATTCTGCGCGATAACGCGGGCTGTGTGACGTTCAGCCTTTCCGCCGCCCGGTTTAGGCTGCTTTGCTCGACGACGGTTGCGAAAACTCTCATATCTTCCAGCATGTGGACGGCTCCTTCGCCTATTTTTCTCGCTTATGTCGATTCGTTATAAGTTTTAATAATAAATAAGCAGTTCCATTATAAGCGAAAATGGAGTAACCTATAAACCGTGAAGAATTCGTGACAACGCACGGATCGAAAGGAGAACGCTCAACGTTATGAAAGGAAACTCGTTTTACGCGCGCAAGATTCATTCGCTCTTGGGTGTGATTCCGCTCGGATTGTTCATCATCGAACACGCCCTGACGAATTACTCCGCGTTCGAGGGCGGCAAGGAGGGCTTCGTCGACAGCGTCAAGGGCTTGCATGACCTGCCGCTCATTTTTTTCCTCGAGCTGTTCGTCATCTGGCTGCCGATTCTGTTCCACGGCGTCTACGGCCTGTATCTCGCCTTCACGTCGAATTACAGCACGGGCCGGTACAGCTACGGGCGCAACTGGGCGTTCGCGCTCCAGCGCATCACCGGCGTCATCACGTTCGTATTCGTCGCCTGGCACATCTGGCAGACGCGCGTGCAGGTTGCGCTCGGCAATACGACCAACGAAGAGATCGGTCAGCACATGCACGATATCGTGACGCAGCCCGTCTACTTCACGATTTACTTTATCGCGGTCCTCGCCGCCGTCTTCCACTTCGCCAACGGCCTGTGGGCTTTCTTGGTGTCCTGGGGCATCACGGTCGGTCCGCGCGCGCAGCGGGTATCCTCGAACATCTGCATGGGCATCTTCGCGATTGTCGCCGTGCTGTTCCTGCTGTCGCTGTTCGCGTTCCGCAGCGATGAGTTCGCGGCGGCGCAGACGGCTGTCGTCGGTTTGTTAGGTTGATCGGAGGGAGAATCAGCAATGGCTAATCAGAAAATCATTGTCGTCGGCGGCGGACTCGCGGGTCTGATGGCGACGGTCAAGGCGGCGGAAGCCGGCATGCGGGTCGATCTGTTCTCGCTCGTGCCGGTCAAGCGGTCCCACTCCGTATGCGCCCAGGGCGGCATCAACGGAGCGGTTAACACGAAGGGCGAAGGCGACTCCCCATGGGAGCACTTTGACGATACGGTATACGGCGGCGACTTCCTGGCGAACCAGCCGCCGGTCAAGGCGATGTGCGAAGCGGCGCCGGGCATCATCCACCTGATGGACCGGATGGGCGTTATGTTCAGCCGCACGCCGGAAGGCTTGCTCGACTTCCGCCGGTTCGGCGGCACGCAATACCACCGCACCGCGTTCGCGGGCGCGACGACCGGCCAGCAGCTGCTGTACGCGCTGGACGAGCAGGTCCGCCGCTGGGAAGTGGCGGGTCTCGTCCAGAAGTTCGAGCACTGGGAATTCACGTCCGTCGTCATCGACGATGACGGCGTCTGCCGCGGCATCGCCGCGCAGGACCTGCGTTCGATGGACACGGTCACGTTCCGCGGCGATGCGGTCATTCTGGCGACCGGCGGCCCGGGCATCATTTTCGGCAAGACGACCAACTCGGTCATCAATACGGGCACGGCTGCGAGCGCGGTGTACCAGCAGGGCGTCCATTACGCCAACGGCGAATTCATCCAGATTCACCCGACGGCCATTCCAGGCGACGACAAGAACCGCCTCATGAGCGAATCCGCGCGCGGCGAAGGCGGACGCATCTGGACGTACAAGGACGGCAAGCCGTGGTATTTTCTCGAGGAAAAGTATCCGGCCTACGGTAACCTGGTGCCCCGCGATATCGCGACGCGCGAGATCTTCTCCGTCTGCGTCGACCAGAAGCTCGGCATCGACGGCGAGAACAAGGTGTTCCTCGACCTGTCGCACAAGGATCCGAAGGAGCTTGACGTCAAGCTCGGCGGCATCATCGAGATTTACGAGAAGTTCACGGGCGACGATCCGCGGAAGATCCCGATGAAGATTTTCCCGGCGGTTCACTACTCGATGGGCGGACTGTGGGTCGACTACAACCAGATGACCAACGTTCCCGGCCTGTTCGCCTGCGGCGAAGTCGACTATCAATACCACGGTGCGAACCGTCTGGGCGCGAACTCGCTCCTGTCGGCCATCTTCGGCGGCATGGTGACCGGACCGAAGGCCGTCGAATATATCAAGGGTCTCAAAAAGTCAGCCGACGACGTCGCCGAGTCCATCTTCGAGCGCGAGCGTTCGAAGCAGGCGAACAAATACGAGTCCATTCTCAAGATGGACGGCAGCGAGAACGCCTACGTCATCCACAAGGAACTGGGCGAATGGATGACGAACAACATGACCGTCGTCCGCTTCAACGACCGTCTCGAACAGACGATCGGCAAGATCAAGGAGCTCAAGCAGCGTTATACCAAGATCAACATCAACGATACGGCCCGCTGGAACAATGCCGGCGTCGCCTTCACGCGCCAGCTGTGGAACATGCTGGAGCTGGCCGAGGCGATGACGGTAGGCGCACTGCTGCGCAACGAGAGCCGCGGCGCGCATTACAAGCCCGAGTTCCCGGACCGCAACGACGAGGAGTTCCTGAAGACGACCAAGGCGACCTGGACGTCCGAGGGCCCGCAGATCTCGTACGAGGACGTCGATACGTCCCTGATCAAGCCGCGGATTCGCGACTACTCCTCGAACAAAAAGAAGGAGGGCTAACCGATGGCAGATACTGCTACCGCGACCGCCAAGCGCACCGTCAAATTTATCATCAAGCGTCAGGAAAAGCCGGACGCCGCTCCCTATACAGAAGAGTTCGAGATTCCGTACCGTCCGAACATGAACGTCATCAGTGCGCTGATGGAGATTCAGCGCAATCCCGTCAAGGCGGACGGCTCCAAGACGACGCCGGTCGTCTGGGAGTCGAACTGCCTCGAGGAAGTGTGCGGCGCCTGCTCCATGATCATCAACGGCAAGCCGCGCCAGGCATGCTCCGCGCTCATCGACAAGCTCGAGCAGCCGGTTCGCGTCGAGCCGATGTCCACGTTTCCGGTTGTTCGCGACCTGGTCATCAACCGCGAACGCATGTTCAACGCGCTGAAGAAGGTTAAGGCATGGATCCCGATCGACGGCACGTACGATCTCGGACCGGGCCCGCGGATGGCCGAGACGAAGCGCCAATGGGCGTACGAGCTGTCCAAGTGCATGACATGCGGCGTTTGCCTCGAGGCTTGCCCGAACGTCAACGACCGTTCGAGCTTCATCGGCCCGGCGCCGATCTCGCAGGTACGCTTGTTCAATGCGCACCCGACGGGCGAGATGAACGCGCACGAGCGTCTCGAAGCGCTCATGGAGGACGAGAGCGGCATCGAAGGCTGCGGCAACTCGCAAAACTGCGTGCGTTCCTGCCCGAAGGGCATTCCGCTCACGACGTCGATCGCGGCGATCAATCGCGACACGACCAAGCATATGTTCAAACGCTGGCTGAGCCTTTAATTGCGGCCCGCGTTTTGCCCGGAGACGCGCGACCTCAGGTCGGCGTATCCGGGCTTTCTTTTTGTGGACATCTTGACGGTCAAATCGCCCGACATCGTGCGGGTCCAGGGATAATTCTCCTGTACAAGCGACATACTGAGCATCATGTGCGCTTTTGTTGGCGAACGTTCTCAATTTGAGATCATAACGATAGGAAATCATTATTTTAATGTCGCAAACAAATGCTTTATAATCATGGAGGATAAGCAATACCGTTATGTTCGATAATCAACTTTTATAGAAGACCGAGGGATCACACAAATGGCTAATGGCGAGCAAGACCATCAGAACCCATGGGCGAAGTATTACGGCCCGAACCTTGGCTACATCGAAGAGCAATATGAACTGTATCTTCGCGACCCTGAATCGGTCGCGCAGGAATATCGCGAACAATTCAAAGCGTGGGGCGAACCGCCGCGCTCGGTTCGGAGCCCAGCCGCTTCGACGCCGGGTGCGGCTGTCGGTGTGGATGCGCGTCAGCTTCGCAACGCGGTCGTCGCTGGCAAGCTCGTATGGAATGTCAGAACGTACGGGCATCTGGCTGCCGACATCGATCCGCTGGGAATCGGTCCGGCCGTATCGACCAAAGTATTGGAGCCCGAGACTTACGGACTGACTTATGCGGAGCTGGCTGGGCTGCCTGCGGATCTTGTCTGGGAAGGCGCGCCGGCAGGCGTGTCGAACGGAGCCGAGGCGATCGTCAGGCTGAAGGAAGTTTACGGCGGGACGATCGCGTACGAATTCAGCCATGTCGCGGACGAGGACGAACGCAGATGGTTGAACGAATATGCGGAGCAGCGGGTGCCTTCTCTGCAGCTGAGCCCCGAAGAGCGCGCCGCCCTGCTCAAGCGCCTGCTTGAAGCCGAGCTGTTCGAGGACTTCCTGCAGAAGACGTTTATCGGCGTCAAGCGCTTCTCCGTCGAAGGCAACGACGCATTGATCGCCATGGTCGACCGCATGGTGAACGATCTAGCCGGCGAAGGCGTCAGCGACATCGCGATCGGCATGGCGCATCGCGGCCGCCTGAACGTGCTTGCCCATATTTTGCAGAAGCCGTTGACGAAGATCTTTGCCGAATTCCAGCATTCGGCAGCGAGCGGCAAGAAGTCGCCGACAGAAGGGACCTTCACGTTCGAACCGGGCGGTACCGGGGACGTGAAGTACCATCTGGGCGCCCGTCATGTCATGAAGAACGCGCGCGGCGGCGAGACCCGCATCGTGCTCGCGAACAATCCGAGCCACCTCGAGTACGTCAACCCGGTCGTGCAGGGCTTCGCCCGCGCTGCGCAGGACGATCGTACGGTGCGCGGTTATCCGAAGCAGAACGTCGAAGCGGCCGCTTCGATCGTCATGCACGGCGACGCAGCTTTCCCTGGCGAAGGCATCGTCACCGAGACGATGAATCTGAGCTCGCTGCGCGCCTACGGCATCGGCGGCACGATTCATATTATCGTAAACAACAAGATCGGGTTTACGACCGACAGCGTCGATTCGCGTTCGACCCAGTATTCGAGCGACCCGGCCAAGGGCTTCGAGATTCCGATCGTTCACGTTAATGCCGACGATCCCGAAGCCGTGATCGCCGTAGCGCATATGGCGGTCGAATATCGCCAGCGCTTCAAGAAGGACTTCCTGATCGACTTGATCGGCTTCCGCCGCCACGGCCACAACGAGACGCTCGATCCCGAGCCGACGCAGCCGACCGTATACAAGAAGGTCAAGGCGCATCCGGGTGTTAGCCGCGTGTACGCGAACCGTCTCGTCAAGGAAGGCAAGCTGACCGACGCGCAGTTCGAAGAAATCAAAAGCGCCGTGCTTAAAGTATTCAAGGACGCTTATGAGGAAATGAAGACGCTCGAGGATCATCACGAGGGTCCTCAGTCTCAGGCGGTCGATCAGCAGTCGGCATCGATCGTCGCTCCTAGACGCATCACGCTGTCCGAGCTCCGGGAATTGAACGCCGAGCTGCTCAAGTGGCCCGAAGGATTCAAGCTGTATCCGAAGCTTCAGAAAATACTGGAGCGTCGTTCGAGCGCCTTGAACGACGGCGAGAAAATCGACTGGAGCCATGCGGAGACGCTGGCGTTCGCGTCGATTCTTGCCGACGGCCGCGCGATCCGGATGTCCGGTCAGGACGCCGAGACCGCGACGTTTGCGCAGCGCAACCTGGTGCTGCACGACGTAGAGACCGGAGACACGTTCTGCCCGATGCACGCGCTGCCGCAAGCGAAGGCCTCCTTTGCGCTGCACAACAGCCCGCTGTCCGAATCGGCGGTTCTCGGCTTCGAATACGGCTACAACGTGTATTCGCCCGAGACGATGGTGATCTGGGAAGCGCAATTCGGCGTCTTCGCGAACGTCGCCCAGGTGCTGATCGATCAGTTCATCTCGTCCGGCCGAGCCAAATGGTCCGAGCGTTCGAGCCTGGTCATGCTGCTGCCGCACAGCTACGAAGGACGGGGCCCTGAGCACTCCAGCGCCCGCCTTGAGCGCTTCCTGCAGCTGTCCGCGGAGGACAACTGGACGGTCGCGAACTTGTCAAGCGCCGCGCAGTATTTCCATCTGCTTCGCCGCCAGGCGTCGATCACGGGCACGGACGAAGCCAAGCCGCTCGTGATCATGACGCCGAAGAGCCTGCTTCGCAATCCGCGCGCCGCTTCGCCGGCCGTTGAGCTCGCAGACGGCGGCTTCAAGACGATTGTCGAGCAAGCTGGTCTTGGCGCCAAGCCGGACCGCGTCGAACGTATCGTTCTGTGCTCGGGCAAGGTCGCCATCGACTTGGAGGATGCGCTGTCCAAGGACAAGGACAACAAGGACTGGCTGCACATCGTTCGCGTAGAACAGCTGTATCCGTTCCCTGCCGAGGAGATCAAGAAGGTGTTCGCTCGCTTCCCGAAACTCAAGGAAGTCGTCTGGACGCAAGAAGAGCCTCGCAATATGGGTGCCTGGACGTTTATGGAATCCCGCATCCGCGAGATCGCGCCGTCCGGCGCGGAAGTCGAGTATATCGGCCGTCCGGACCGTGCAAGCCCCGCTACCGGGTTTGCGGACGTACACGCGGACGAGCAGAATTATATCGTGACGCAATCTTTGAAGCAGAGTCCGACGTTGACTCACAATCTGGGGAGGTAAGCCGCAGTGGCAGATATTTTAGTACCGGCAATGGGCGAATCGATTACGGAAGGCACCATCTCGAGATGGGCCGTCAAAGCAGGCGACAAAGTAAGCCAGGGCGATCTGCTGCTCGAACTCGAGACTGACAAAGTAAACCTGGAGATCAGCGCCGAGCAAGCGGGCGTCGTCACCGAGCTGCTGTTCGGCGAAGGCGACACCGTGCAGATCGGCCAAGTCATCGGCCGCATTGCCGAAGGCGAGGGCGGCGCCGCCGCTCCCGCGCCGGCTGCGCAGGTTGAAGCGCCGATTGCCGCGCCAGCACCGGCTTCTGCCGCTTCGGCGCCTGCCCCTGCGGCGCCGGCTCCAGCGCCTGCCGCGTCTTCCGCTGGCGCAGCGGCGCAGCCGCCGGCGACGCCGGCAGCCCGCAAGCTCGCTCGCGAGCAAGGCATCGATCTGAGCCAGACGCCTGCCCGCGATCCCCTCGGCCGCATTTATCCCGAGGATGTTCGTGCCGCCGGCTCCCAGCCCGCCGCTTCTGCGCCTGCAGCTGCTCCGGCCGCACCTGCGGCTAAAGCGCCGACCGTACCGGCTTTCCAATCGGCCAAGCCTTACGAGCGCAAGAAGATGTCCCGCCGCCGCCAGACGATCGCGACGCGTCTCGTCGAAGCGCAGCATACGGCTGCGATGCTCACGACCTTCAACGAAGTCGACATGAGCGCGATTCTGGACGTCCGCAAGCGCCGCAAGGATGCTTTCAAAGAAAAGAACGAAGTCAATCTCGGCTTCATGTCCTTCTTCACGAAAGCGGTCGTTGGCGCCCTGAAGCAATACCCGTTGCTGAACGCCGAGATTGACGGCGACGACATCATTGCCAAGCAATTTTACGATATCGGCATCGCCGTATCCGCGAAGGAAGGCTTGGTCGTACCGGTCGTTCGCGACGCGGATCGCCTGAGTTTCGCCGAGATCGAACGCTCCATCGCCGATCTGGCCGTCAAAGCGCGCAACAATTCGCTTGCGCTGTCCGACCTGCAAGGCGGTACGTTCACGATCACGAACGGCGGCGTATTCGGATCGCTGCTCTCTACGCCGATCCTGAATGCACCGCAGGTCGGCATCCTGGGCATGCACAAGATCCAGCACCGTCCGATCGCGGTTAACAACAACACCGAGATCGCGATCCGCCCGATGATGTACATCGCGCTTTCCTACGATCACCGCATCGTCGACGGCGCCGAAGCCGTCCGCTTCCTGGTCGCCGTAAAGGAAATGCTCGAAGATCCGGAAACGCTGCTGCTGCAAGGCTGATCATACTAGCATTGGATTTAGCTCCGCTTCCTTTAGCGGAGCTTTTTGCTTTTTCAACGAAGGCTGCGCGCCGATGGACAGGACAGCTTTTACCGTTTAAACGATATCCCCTTCGATCAGGGGAGGGGGACGCGCTGAGGGAGGAGCGGCCACACACCCGATGCGGAATGGGGACCTCAACCATTTAAACAGTATCCCTTTCGCTCAGGTAGTGGGGGGGATCCGAAGTTGGTAGTTTGCCGACCAGCAGAGAAAGGCAGTTTCCAGCATTTAAACGATATCCCTTTCGCTCAGGGAGTAGGAAAAGATGGGGAGATTTATCTACTTGCTGAGCAGGATGGCTTCCACCGTTTGATTAGTATCCCCTTCGGTCAGGGAATTTGATTTCGATTGATTAGGATTCACCTGTGTTTATCGAAACGACTGCGTACATATATATACTCGCGAAAGGGAACCTTGGACTTAATCTTATCTTATTTGCAGTGTGATCGGCGCAGGTGTGGGCAACGAGATCTATGAATCCGTTAGCTTCGCATTTTTCCCTGATTGAAGGGGATACCGTTTAAATGCGGTAAAGTCGCACTGTCCTGTTGGAAGGGGATAACGTTTAAATGTGGTAAAATCGCACTCTCCCTGTTCGAAAGGGATATCGATTAAAGGTGGTAACATTGCACTGGTCCTGTCAGAAGGGGATAATGTTTAAATGCGATAAAAGTTGCTTAGTCCCTGTTCGAAGGGGATAGCGTTCAAATGTGTTCGTTCGCAGTTAGTGGCACGTTTTTTCTATTCAAAGCAAAAGAACGCCCGCGAGCGCGAGCGTTCTCTTCGGATTTAAGTTAGGCTTTGGTCGCGCCGTTGGCGGCGGCTTCGAGATAGGCCTCGAGCGTGACGCCTTGCTTCATAATTTGTTTGGCTGCTTCCTTGCCGACGTAGCGTACGTGCCAAGGCTCGTACGAGTAACCGGTCACGTCCTCTTCCCCATTGAGGAACCGGATGATGAAGCCGTATTCTGCGCAGTGCGCGGCCAGCCATTTGCCTTCTTTCGTATCTCCGAATTTGGGCTCGAGCTCGTAGTTCGCGCTTGCGCTGGAGACGTCCATCGCGAGGCCGGTTTGGTGCTCGCTTTGTCCGGGTCTCGCGCTCGTCCGGTTCGCGACTTCTTCGCCTTTCAAATCCGCGTTGCGGCTGAAGATCGACTTTTGGGTCGCATAGGATCGATAACCGGAGACGGCCTTTAACGTGATTCCGTCTTTTTGCGCGCCTGCGAACAGCTTTTCAAGCGCGCTCGCAGCGGTCTTCCTCATTTTCTGTTTGGGAGAATCGCCGGAAAATGAAAATTCGACATCCGGCTTGACCAGGTCGTCCGGCGCATAAGTGGAGGAGAGCTCCCGCTTCTTATTGACCAGAACCAGCATGCTCTCCGGATTCGTCACGGTGGCTACGCCGTTTTTGCCGACTTCGATCGTCTTGTCCGGCGCATTCAGCTGAAGCAGCGCGCTCAAGCTGTCCGAATCGCCGCTATCTTCGGACTCATCGGCGGCATTCGAAGGTTTCTCGGACGCTTCGGGCGTAGCTGCCGGCGAACCGGAGGACGCTGCATCCCCGGAAGACGAGGGCGAAGCATGTTCAGACGTTGGCGTAGCCGAAGGTTCAGGGCTTTCCGTCCCATCGTTCGTGCTCGAATCCCCGGAACCTGCCGAGGACGAGGCAGATGCGCTCTCCGTGACGGCCGGAGGCGCCGCGCTTTGCTGCTTATCCGTACCTATAATATCGTCCGCTTTCCATATAACGACCGCGACGACGGCGCCCGCGATCAGCCATCTTCCTATTTTCATTTCTTAATCCCTCCCGATTCTATTGATTAGACGTTGATAGCGCTAGAATTGTTTCGACAAACTCCGCGAATGGGCGAACAAATTCGACCTTGAGTCCCATTATTTTAATAAAAAATAAAGCGAACAAATGTTCTTTTTCTGGTTGTATAATGGGAATGTCAGGCTCCTACATAAGTGAGAAGGAAATACGGTGCGATTTAAAAAGGAGGATGGATATGGAGGACGAGTCGGCATTGTTCGCTGAGTTCAGACAGCGTCTGACGCGGGCTGCCTGGCGCATGCAATATCGCAATCGATCCCGAATCAACCGGGAGCTCGCGATCGCCGCTGCGGATCGCACCGAGATTAGCGAGCCTGCGGATCAGGCGATATCGATGATTTTCGTGCAGGAAGTGCTGCTGGCGATTCCATCGTATCCGAGCAGAGCCGTCATGCAGAAGCTGATCGTGGACGGGAAGACAGAGCGCGAAGTATCGCGCGAACTGGGCATTACGCAACAGGCGGTGAACAAATGCAAACAACGAGCGGTCGCGGCGCTCCGCCGTCAAATGAGCAGCTCCGCCTTCTAGTGCAAGCGGCCGGGCGCGGAGACCAAGTCGCCAAGCTGCGAATTATCGATTTTTTTGAACAGGTGATCGACGATCTATCGCGCTTCATGCGTATGCCGAGGGACGAGGCGAAGCAGGCACTGAAGCTTGAACTGCTGGAGCTGATCCGGCTCAAAGCAGAAGAGATTGCGGAGACCGGTCGATGCGCCGAGTCCCAAGCCGTCTATGTCGCCGAAAATTAATGATGGAGAGAGGGTTGAAACATGGAATTTCGCAAATTTATGCGCGGCAACGCGCTGGCGTATCCGAAGGGGACGAGGTTCCCCGAACGTCTTGCACTAAAAAGCGGCGAAGAGGAAACCGACCTGTCATGGCTTCACCATACGACTTCGGGCGCCGTCGTGTTCGTCATGAGCGCGGGCTGCGAGGCATGCGACCTGGATGCGGCTGTCGGCTTCATGGAGGAGCGTCCCGAGCTGGACTATTTGCTCCTCGCGGAGGCGAACGACGCGGATTATGACTTGCTCGTGAAGGAGCTTGCTCCCTTTCCGTGCCGCGTCGAACGATGCGAGATCTCGGCGATCGCCGATCGGACGCCGATCAAGGTGATCCCCTTGATGATCGTGCTGGATCCGGATGGCGTCGCGGTTGGGTCGGGCTTGTTCAATACGACGCTGGACGCGATCGCCCACGCCCGCTCGCTGGGCGCGGACGGCAAGGTCGCCGAAGCATCCGTGTAATGCGAAAAGTCGCACGCATCGCGTCGGATGCACTCGCGTCCGCTTGGCGGATGTACCGTTTTGACAAAGCGGGCGTGCTGCTCTCCCTCGCCGCGTTGGCTGGAAATGCGCTTCAGTCCTACGGGACGCTTGCCTTTACGGCGCAAACGATCAATGCCGCTGTCGGGAACGACGTCTCGGCATTCCTCACTCCGCTTGCAGCGCTCGCCGGTCTTCAATTGTTCGGTGCGGGCCTGAACGCGATTTCCGCTTACCGTACCTCTCGAATGCAGTTGGCCTACGCAAACGCCTGCGAAATGCGCCTGATCGAAGAAAACGGAGCGCTCACGCTTGCCGAGCAGGAACATCCGCAGTACGAGGAGCGGCTCGCCATGCGGCGATTCGCGGCTACCAAACCGTTCGAGCTGTACGCGCAGGTCGTCCAGCTGCTGTTGAAGCTGGCGACAGCGATCCTCGGATTCCGCTACTTGTCGGGCGTGCATCCCGCCGTAGGCGCGTTAGCCTTCGCTGTCGGCTGTCTGAAGGGCGGGCTTCACCTCATGCTCGTAAAGCGCAAAACAATGCTGAATGGGGAGCTTCACCGCGCATCGGTGCGCCCCTCGTATCTTTACAGCCTGTTGACCGGGTCGGCTTCGCAGAAGGAGTTGACGGTCTACCGCTCGCGCACTTATTTCAAAGCCCGGTGGCTGTCCGCAAAGCGAGTCTCCGACGGCATCCTGTCCCGCATTCAGCGGATGCAGCTATCGGCCGGCTTCGCCGGCGAGACGATATCCGCCGCCGGCTACGCGGCAGCCGCATGCTTCGCGGCTTGGACCGTCCGCGAACGCGGGCTGGGAGCGGGCGACTTCATGGCGGTCACGATGGCCATGAGCCTCATCTCCTCGAACCTGTCGTCAGTCCTTCAGAGCTGGGCCGGCGTCGCGGAGACGCACGCTCATCTATCCGGAGCGGGGGAGCCGATATCCGGCTCAAAGGGGTCCAAGGGGCGCGTAGACGAAAAACACGAGTTGAAAAGCGACCCCATGCTCGGCGACGCCGCAGGTGTGAGCTTCGAAGGGCGGCCAGGCGACGGAAGCGAAAATGGCCATGGAAAGCCGTTTGCCTTTGCCGAGACGATCGATCTCCCGGCGCTGCGGTATTTTTATCCGAACCGGGACAAGCCGGCGCTGGAGATCGGAGAGCGGCAAATACGCCGGGGAGAGAAAATCGCCATTCTGGGCGGCAAGGGCTCGGGCAAGTCCACTTTGCTCAAGGTCGTGCTCGGCTTGTACATCCCTGGTGGCGATCCCGTTCGCTATGACGGCATTCCTGTTGACGAGATTGACAGAAACGGCATGTTCGCGCGAGTTCAGGTGCTTTTCCAGGACTTCGTCCGCTATCAAGGTACGGTGCGTGAGAACATGGCCGCCGGTCATGCCGATGCGCTGCAGGACGACGCAAGGCTGCGCAGCGCGCTAGAGGCCGCGGGCCTCGGCGAGCTGGCGCAAGGACGCGGACCGGATACGCCGCTCGGCCAGATGGACCCGAGCTCGATTTATTTGTCGGGCGGGCAGTGGCAGAAGCTGGCCCTGTCGAGGCTGTTCCTGCGTCCCGAAGCCGATCTCGTCGTACTCGACGAGCCTACGTCGGCTCTCGATCCGCTGAGCGAGTCCGCCGCGATGGACGGAATCTGGCGGACGTTCGCGGACAAGACCGTACTGCTCGTCACGCATCGGGTCGCATTGGCCAGGCGGGCGGACCGGATTTGGGTCTTGGAAGAGGGACGTCTCGTAGAGGACGGCAACCACGAGACGCTGCTGGCGCTCGGCGGGCGATACGCCCGCGTGTGGTCCGAGCAGGAGGCGTTGCACGACCGACTCAATACGACAAGGAGCGAATCACGATGAGCTTGAGATTAAAGCCCGGCGCAAGAACGCCGATCGTCCCGCGGCATGGCTCGGCCATTCCCGATCTTGGACGCGCAGGCGCGCCGGGACCGAACGGAGAGCCGCGGCTCCTCCTCTTCGCCTCGCTTTACTGCGCCGACTGCATCGAACTGTTCCCGCAGTTGGCCCAAGCGTGCGCGGCTCTTCCCGAATATCGGCCGCTGATGTTCGTTGCCGGAGATCCGTGCGACGTTCGCGAGATGTCCGACTACTTTAAGTGGTCGTTCCCCGTTTTTCCCGTGAATGCGAGAGACATGCACGACGTACTGGGCGTGCGGACTTACCCGCTGGCCATCATCGAGCTCGGTGACGGCAAGGTGGCTCGCGCCGCAGCCGTTCACGACGACGGCGAGATCAGGCGGCTGGCCGATGGCCTGCTATGGAAAGGAGGTGATGAACATGGCTTGCACATGCCCGACGAATTACATCCTTGACGGCGAAATTCCGCAATACACGTATTGCGTCGCCAAAACGTGCTCCGCAAACGGCACGACGTATCCGAAGGAATACTGGATCAACAAGACGATCCAATGCACCAACACGATCGTGCCATTCGACGTATCTTACGTGAATTGCGATCAGCAAGGCGGCTGCTGCGTTTAACAGGCGTGCCGGGAGACGAGAACCGGGAGCCAGGAGCCGGGCTTAAAGCCCGGCTTCTTGCCTTTTGCCTGCTATTGTTGCCGAAAGGAGCGTTTAAGCGATGAATTGGGAATACGAAGCCGCCTGGCTGTGCGACTACGCGCTGGCCGTCGTCTTTGCCGCTTCGGCATGGGGCAAAGCGCAGGCGATGACGGATATGCGCATGGAAATGAAAGCATACGGACTGATATCGGCGACCCTTGTGCCTGCGACAGCATGGATGGCGCTGGCATTGGAGTGGGCGCTTGCGGCAGCCTTCGCAGCCGGCGGCACGCTGGAGGGCATCAAAGAGCTTGCGGCGATCGTCGTCCTGCTGGGCCTGACAGGACTGAGCTGGCGCCGTCAGCGGGCCGAGAATGAGAAGATCGGAGCGGGAGGATCGGCCGACTGCGGATGCTTCGGCGCGAATCATCCGCTTAGCCGGCGCCCGTTGCTGCGCAATGCTATATTCGTCGCGATCGCCGCCGCCGATTGGATCGCGGAGCGGCCCGCTCCGTCCGGCGCAGGCTTTGCGGCGTTTGCGTTGGCCGTCGCATCGACGGTATGGCTGCTAGAGGCGTACAAGCTGCAAAAGGAAACAGGGGAGAGGAGAGGCAAAAATGGACGCGTTGCCGGATGAGGCAGTTGCGACGCTGGCCGGCATAATCGCCGCTTGGGTATGGCTTTCGTACTGCCGGTCCGCGAGGATGCGGAATCGCATGCTTGGCGAGCTATTCGCGCGGGCGACAGCCGCGGCCGGCTTCGAGCCCGAAGCCGTACTCGTCGTGCAGCCGCAGCGGGGCGGGGATGCGCCATTCGCCGCCCGCATTCAGGAGGCGCCGCGAAGCTGGCATATCGTCTTGGCCGGTCCGGCATGGCTGGCGGCGCTGAAATGCACTGCGTGGCGCAGACCGGTAAGCGGCATCGACGTACTGCCGTTCGGGAAGGGGGCGCTGAAGGACGGCACGTACCTCGTCATTCGAAGACGACGGCGCTTCGAGCTTGTCCATGAGCTGCCGCTTTATATGGAGAGGCTGGGTTCGGCCTGGCCCGAGGTCGGGGCCGCATCCCCTTCCGCAGCCGCTGATGCCGCTTCGGACCGCCTGCTACAATGAAGCAAACGGTTCGGAAAGCGAGGTTGTTCCCTTATGAAATCCAATCCGCGCGCAAGCGCTTATGCAGCCTGGAAGCTGCAGCTCGGCCTGCTGCCGCTCGGCGTGGCTGCTTTTGTCGTGGCGCTGACCGGCATCGTGCTCGGTCTCAGCCTGGCGATCGTCGGCATCGGCATCCCGATTCTGGCCGGCACGCTGGCCTGGAGCGCCGCGCGCATGAAGCGCGAGCAAAGACGCTGGTTGGCCTGGCAGGATGGCGGCCAAGCGCAGGACGAGCCCGCGGGCGCCAGTCTGACTCCGGAGAGCGAATCGCCGGATTCTGCGCGATCTTCCTGGAAAACCTGGTTCCGGTCGCTGGGCAACCCGCTCGGATATCGCGCAGCCGCGCACCAATTGCTCGGTTTCCCGATCCGCATCGCGCTATTCGTCATCTCGCTCACGGTGCCGCTGTCCGTCTTCGCGGTTATGCTGGCCCCGGCCGCTTACAAGGTGAGCGACTACTTGTACGGATACGTCCTGTACGACGACGCAACGATGCGGATGCTGCTCCCGCCGCTGTCGCCGTTCGAACGATCGCTCGTCGTCTCGGGGATCGGCGTCGTTCTGATGCTGTTCGTTCCGGCGCTGCTTCGGGCTTGCGGACGCGTCTATGCCGCCTGGCTCGGCTTCTTCGCAGGTCAGCCCGAGATCGCACCGCCCGCAGCCGCAAGCATGCCGGTTCAAACGCCTGCCATGCCGGTCGCCGAAGCGGGGGATTGGCTGGCCCGCGCCGAAGCGGCGATCAGCAGGTACGACGAAGATGCGCGCCATGGCCAGACGCCGCAGGCTCATTAACGCCAACGCTGCGCGCTAATGGACACAAAAAGAAGAGCAGCTCCGCCGAAAATCTCGGCTTCGGAGCTGCTCTTCTTGATGCGGCTTGGATACGGCGGCGAGCCTACATCCACTTTTCTCCCCAGTTCTGGATGGACTCGATAACGTTCTCCAGATCCCGGCCTTTGTCCGTGAGTTCATATTCGATGCGCACCGGCATCTCTGGGTATACGGTACGCTTGACGAGTCCGCTCGATTCGAGCTCCTTCATGCGATCCGTGAGCATCTTGTCGCTCATATCCGGAATTTGCTCCTTCATGTCCTTGAAGCGCTTTGGCCCGCCCATCAGCACGCGAACGATGAGGCCCGTCCATTTCTTGCCGAGCAATTCTGCAGCATGCTCGTATTTAGGGCACATTCTGGAGTAGTCCATGAGGCTCACCCCTTTCGTCTTTTTATTTTAGCATAGTACGCTCTAAATGAATAGAAGGAACAATAAAAATGTATACTACTAAACAAAAGTTAGTATAGCAAATTTGCGATTCAAATGCGAATGAGAACGAGTCCCCCAAGCAGGCAGATTAAAGCTGCATATTGAGGCAAAGACAGCCGTTCGCGGTAAACGGCCAGCGAGAGAATGACGACGACCAAGCTGTTGGCCGCAAATATGGGCGCGACGAGATGCGCCGGACCGTCGGCCAGCGCGACGGCATAAAGCTGTAGTCCGCCATAGGAAAACGCGCCTGCCGCCAGTCCCCACCGAAAACCGATGATAGCGGCGCGGGAGCGGGCGTCAATGTCCGGCCCCGCCCGCGAATCGGAAGAAGCGTAGCGTTCGCTGCGTGCGGCGAGCCAAGAGGCAACCACAAACCACAGCAAAGACAGCAAATAGCCGGCCCACAGTACGCTGGCGCTGTCCAGCCCGATGCGGTCCGTCACCTTCAATCCGCCGTTGCGGAGCACGAACAGGCCCATCGCGGCCAGCGCGAGCGGGTACCAGCTGCGGCTGCCCGTCCGCGGTTGGCCGGCCGTCCGCGGCTTAACGGCGGCGCTCCCGCCGGCCCCGCGCGTCCCCCGCAGCGATAACAGCGCGATGCCCGCCAGCAGCCACAAGGCGCCGAGGAGTCCGGTCGCGTGCGGCGTCTCGCCGAACCAGACGATGCCTGCGACCATTACGATGACGATATTCGCGTTCGTGAGCGGAGAGACGAGGCTGGCGGGACCGCGTTCGATCGCCCGCATGAACAGCAGGTTGCCCCAGGCTGAGCCCAGGCCGATGACCGCTCCGGCGGTCCAGACGCGCCAATCGTACGGCTGCCAGGAGTGCGTCAGCAGCGCTTGGATCCAGAAGCCTGCGGTGCCCGACGCGTACAGGCCTATTAAAAGCGAAGACAGCGCGCCGCCGCGCATCTGGCTTGCCTTCATGAAGAAGCCGGCCAGACCGAAGGCGAGCGCGCTGAGGACGGCGACGGCAAACCAATGCAAGCGACCTGCTCCTTCCAGCGTCTAGCGAGAATTCGAATAAGAACGTGTCTTTGTAACACAATTGAAACATTGCTGTTACCGGCGTGTCTTGGGCGTCGGTTAAAATAACGACCAAGACCCCCTTTTTCATATCATTGAAGGCCCGCCAGCGGTGGCGGGCCTCCTTTTTTTGTCCGCGCCGCACCGCCACGCCAATGAGGCTATATTACACAGACCTATTACAGCGGAACGACGACCTTTTGCTTCTGGCGGAAATAAACCCAGCGTTTAAAGCCGATCTCCTTCAGACGGCTGCGTACTTGCTCCCAATCGTCGCCGACTCGCTCCGGAATATGGGCGTCCGAGCCGAACGTTACGTCCGCGCCGAAATGCAGCGCCCGCTCAAGGATCGCGTCCGACGGATACCAGCCGCCGACGTCCTTGGTGCTGCCGCTCGTATTGATTTCCAGGGCAATATCGTTCGCCGCGACCGCTCTCAGTACTTCATCGATGTCTTCCTCGGCGCCGCGTATGTCGGAAAACGCCGGGTAGTAGGCCTTCATCGCGTCGATATGGCCAAGCACCTGAAACATGCCGGCGTTCGCGGATTCGGCGATCAGCTTGTAATACAGCTTTTTCTCGGCCGTATATTCGGACTTGTCGAGCTGCTTCCACCGGTTGCGGTTAAAGATGCTGATGCCGCGAGTCTGGTGGACCGAGCCGATCAGATAATCGAACGGATAAGGCGCGTAAGCCGCCCTGTAGATTTCGACGCTCTCCGGAAAGTAATCGGATTCGACGCCGAGGAGCACTTCGATCCGGTCCTGGTATTTCTCCTTCAGGCGCAGCACCTCGGCGACGTAATTCGGGAATTCGCTTTTCGCCATGGCGATGCCCGGCTGATATCGATCCTCTTCCCTGGCGAAGTAAGGGGAATGATCCGAGATTCCGATCGCCGTCATGCCTGCCCGAATCGCGGCTTCAATATAATCCTCGATGACGCCGGAAGCGTGTCCGCAGCGCTCGTGATGCGTGTGCAAATCGAATTTTTCCATAGGTTTCTGCCTCCTCGAGATCGACCTACCTTTATATTTATCCTTATTCGCTGCCGGTGAATTGATCCTCGGGCATGCCCTTCAAATCGTTCAGAAACTGCTTCATCGCATGGCTGACATAACGGCCGGACTTGGTGATGACACCGACGGGGTGGCTGACTTCGAGCTCCTCGACCGCGATCATCTTGAGGGAGCCCCGTCGCAGCTCGCTGGCGATCGACAGCTTGGACACGATGGCCGCACCGAGATTGAGCTCCACCATCCGCTTGACCTCTTCGCTGCTGCTGAGCACCATGACCGGATTGGGATCGATGTGATGCTCTCTGAAAATCCGGTCGACGAATCTGCGGCCGAGCGTATCGGGCGACAGCAGGATCATCGGAACGTCTCTCAGCATGCCCACAGTGACGCGATTGCGGGATGCCAGCGGGTGGCCCGGCGCGACGACCAGCTCGAACGTATCGTAGTAGAGCACCGAAGTCTCGACATGCGCGCTTCGCTCCGCCAGGTAGCCGATGCCGATGTCGACGAAGCCGTTTTCCACGCTGGTCAGTACCTGGGAGGAAGGCATCGTGTGGATTGTCGTCTTGATGAGCGGATATTGGTTTTGAAAATAGGAAAGAACCCGCGGCAAAATCTGCATCGCGATGGAGGTCGTCGTGCCCAGCACGATATGACCTTGGGGATTCTGGTCCAGATCGGACAGCTTCTGCTTCAGCTCTTCGACGATCGATAAGATGCGCTGGGCGTGCTCCAAAAATACTTGGCCGCGGTCGGTAAGCGTCACGGGATGGTTCCGGTCCACCAGAATCGTCTTGAACTCGTCCTCGAGACTTTTGATCTGCGCGGACACGGCAGGCTGCGTCAGGTTCAGGGCTTCGCCCGCCTTGCGGAAGCTGAGCGTCTTCGAGATCGTCTGCAGCGTCTCCAATTGGTTGATATTCAATGCTGTCACTCCATCCTATTTGAATAATTTATCGACAGGAGTGCGCGAATAAGAAGTTTTTGTAACCTCCATTTATTATAGAAGGAATCCGGCGGGTAAGCAAAGGAAATGAAGCAAAGAATAGGGGTTGCAACATACTCAAATTTGAGTATAATCAATTTGAACTTTAATTTCGGAAAGAAGAAAGAGGGAGCTATCCTGCCATGGATGCGAAAAAAAGCAATGTAAAACTCGCGATCGCCGGTCTTCTGCTCGGTTTGTTCATGGCCGCGCTCGACCAGACGATCGTATCGACCGCGATGAAAACGATCATCCAACGTCTGGGCGGACTGGACAAGTTCATTTGGGTGTACTCCGCCTATATGATCGCCATGGTCGTGGCCACGCCGATTTTTGGCAAGCTGTCCGACATGTTCGGCCGCAAGCGGTTTTTCCTATTGGGCGTAACGCTGTTCCTGCTGGGCTCGATTCTGTGCGGCACCGCCCAGAACATGGACCAGCTCATTATTTATCGCGCGATCCAGGGGATCGGCGGCGGCGCGCTTATGCCGATCGTGTTCACGATCATCTTCGACTTGTTCCCCGCGGAGAAGCGGGGCAAGATGATGGGGCTGTTCGGCGCCGTGTTCGGCATGTCGAGCGTATTCGGGCCGATCCTTGGGGCCGTCATCACCGACAATATCAGCTGGCGCTGGATTTTCTACATCAATGTGCCGATCGGTATTTTGTCGTTTGTCTTTATCGCTCGCGCCTACCATGAATCCGCGGCGCGGCGCAAGCAGGTCATCGACTGGCTCGGCGCGATCCTGCTGACGGCCGGCGTCCTGTCTCTGATGTTCGCGCTGGAGCTGGGCGGCTCCGACGGCTGGGCCTGGGACTCGTTCAAGACGATCGGCCTGTTCGTCGCATCCGGCGTGCTGCTCATTCTTTTCCTGCTCGCCGAGCGCTTCGCCAAGGATCCGATTATCGCGCTGGGCTTGTTCAAGAAGTCGCTGTTCACGAGCAGCATGATGATCAGTTTCCTTTACGGGGGCGTCATGATCGCATGCGCGACTTATATTCCGTTGTTCATCCAGGGCGTCTTCCACAAGACCGCCACACAGACGAGTCTCGTGCTGACGCCGATGATGATCGCGGTCGTCGTCAGCAGCCAGATCGGCGGCCTGGTCGCCGGCAAGTTCCGCTTCCGGACGACGATGGTCGTCTCCTCGATCGTGCTGACGATCGGCGCGGCGCTGCTCGGCTTCGCGATGGACTTGACGACGGGCCGCGGCATCATCACGCTGTACATGATAGTCGTGGGCCTCGGCATCGGCGTGTCGTTCTCCTTGCTGAACATCTCGACGCTCGGCTCCGTTCCGCCGCAGTACAAGGGCTCCGCGTCCTCGCTGATCACCTTTTTCCGGACGATCGGCTCGGCGCTTGGCATCACCGTGTTCGGCGCCATCCAGAAGCATGCCTTCCAATCCGGCGTGCTGGAGATGCCGGGCTCGAGCCCGGAACTGGCCGCGCAGATCAAGAGCGGTCAGGCATTGCTCGATCCTGCGATTCAGGCGGTCATGAAAATTCCGCAGGACGTGCTGCAGAAGCTGCTGGATACGCTTGGCGATTCGATCATCACGACCTTCCAATGGGCGGCTTTGCTGCCGGTGCTGGCATTCGTGTTCGCGCTGCTGATGGGCAAGGCGCGCATGGAACCTTCCAACGCCGGCAAGCCGGGCGCCGCGAATGCGGGCAACCCGCAGGGCGCGCGGGAGCGCGGCTGACGCCATGTCCATGAAGCTGCTCATCCTCGGCCTCCTGATGGAGAAGGACCGGCATCCGTACGAGATACGCCAGACAATGATAGGTCGCAATTGGAACCGTGCATTTAGGCTGCGCGATGGCTCTCTGTACTATGCGGTAGACCAACTGCGAGATCGCGGCTTGATCGAAGCGGTCCAGACCGTTCCGGTGCCGGGCGAGCATCGTCCGGACAAGACGATCTATCGCATCAGCGATGCCGGCCGGCGCGAATTCGACAAGCTGATGTACGCCCAGCTCGAGCAGCCGGCGTATCCCCAGCACCCGATGATGATGGCGATGCCCTATTTGTACCTCGCCGATCAGGCGCGCGTCGCGGAGATCGCCGAACGGCAGCTTGCCGCCTGCGAGGAGCGCATTGCCACGCTAGAGCAGGTGCTGGCGGTTAAGGCAAGGGGGATTCCGACAGGTTCGCTCAGGATGATCGACGGCATGCTGGCTTTCGGGCGCGCGGAGCGGGCTTGGCTGGAGACGGTCGTCGAGGAAGCCCGAAGCGGCGCATACGAACAGGAGCGCGACTCATCGGGCGGATGGCAACCTAAAGCCCGAAGCGCCGATTCGCCGCCGCAAGATTAAAACGCTTGGATCGGCCCCAAAAGCCTGCCGCAGCGCCTTGTGCGCGACGGCGGGCTTTTTGATTCGGTGCGACCGACGCAGGATACGCAGGTAATTTTAAAGATACGAAGGAGAAGAACCCCGTTCGCGTCGAATGGAAGAGGAGGCAAAAATACCGACAGAAGAGGGCGATGCGGTGCTGGACGATAAGAAAGCGATACGCGCGTGGATCATGTACGACTGGGCGAACTCCGCGTTTGCGACGACGATCATGGCGGCTGTCATGCCGATCTTCTACGCGGGTGTCGCGGCAAGCGGACTGGAGGACGGCAGAGCGACGTCTTACTGGGGTTTTACGCAGACGGCAGCGGCGATCGTCATCGCTATCCTGTCGCCGCTGCTCGGCGCGATAGCCGACCGTTCGGGCGGCAAAAAGCGATTTCTCGGTTTTTTCTCGCTCCTGGGCGCCGCGGCTTGCATCGGCATGGCGTTCATTGGCGAAGGAGACTGGCTCGCGGCTTCGGCGCTCGTCATCGTCGGCATGATCGGCTTCGGCATGGGCGGCACTTTTTACGATGCGCTGCTTAACGACGTGGCTTCGCCTGCGATGCGGGAACGAGTGAGCGCGAAGGGTTATGCGATGGGGTATTTGGGCGGGGGCGTGCTGCTCGCGGTCAATCTCGCGCTCATCATCGGCTATAAAACGTTCGGCTTCAAGGATTCGGCCGGCGCCTCGCAGGTTTCCTTCGCCATGGTCGGCGTCTGGTGGGCGCTGTTTTCCATCCCGCTCTTCAAGCATGTGCGCGAAGCGAAAGGCATGCCGGGCAAGTCGGCGGCGGACAGCGTGCGCGAGGGACTGGCCAGACTCGGGCAAACGTTCCGCAGCATCCGGCGCTACCCCGAGCTGTTCAAGTTTATGGTCGCGTACTGGTTTTTCTTCGACGGCATCAATACGATTATCGTCATGGCGACCAGCTACGGAACCGACATCGGCCTGGATCAGGAAGCGTTGATCGGCGCGCTGCTGCTCACGCAGTTCGTCGGATTTCCCGCGACCTGGCTGTTCGGGCGGCTGGCGGACCGGATCGGCGGCAAAAAGATGCTGTACGGCGCGCTGTCGGTGTACGTCATCATCGTGCTGCTCGGCTATCTGATGACGAACGAGTATCATTTTTTCGCGCTTGCGCTGCTCGTCGGACTCGTCCAGGGCGGCGCCCAGTCGACGTCGCGGGCGATTTACAGCCGGCTCATCCCGCCGGGGCGCACCGCGGAGTTCAATGGCTTTTTGAGCTTCACGAGCCGCTTCTTTTCCTTCGGCGGCCCGCTTGTGTTCGGCGTCGTCGGCGTGCTCACCGGCTCAAGCCGCGCCGCGCTGCTCGCGATCGCCCTCTTTTTCCTGATCGGCATCGCGCTGCTTGCCCTTGTGAAGCTGGAGAAAGGGTGGCGCGAAGCGACGGAATGATGCGGGGGCCGGCGGTCCGACGATGCGCAGTCTGAAGGTCCAGCGATGCGGGCGGTCCGAAGATGCGAGGTCAGACGACCGGCTCCGCAAACGTGATCGCGGCGCTGCCGCAGGGCAGGCCGGTCTCATAGGAGACGTTGCCGACAAGCGACTCGAAGACGGCCTTCGCTTCTTCGGCTTCGCTGCCGCTATGGGCGCCAAGCCAGCGCAGCCCGGCGGCGAGCGTTCGCTCGCCGTCTTCCAAGGCGCGGTCCCATAGATCGTACACGCTCTCTTGCCGAATTCGCGTCCGGTCAACCGGGTCGATCCAGCCGCTGCGCCTCGCGTTCAAGACGTCCCAGGGCGGAATTGTCCGCGGCGGCGAAAAAGGGGCGAGCATCCCGAACGTCAGCCTGCCCTTCCAGCCGCTCGGATCGAAGAAAAGGCGCTGCGCGGCGGCGAACTGCCGCACGGACGCATCGAGCATGTCGGCTGTTAGCTCGCGGGCGAGCCCGGGATAATGCTTGCAGGACAAGGCGTACAACATATCCTTCATGCCCCCGGGGAGTTTCCCGCCCGTGTCGATCTCCGCCGATACGGGCGTTTTTCCCGTATGGACGCCAGCCCGGCGCCACATGACGACCGAATCCATAGCCGTCTCGAACTGC
Source organism: Cohnella sp. GbtcB17 (assembly GCF_019091135.1). Lineage (GTDB taxonomy): Bacteria > Bacillota > Bacilli > Paenibacillales > Paenibacillaceae > Cohnella. The sequence continues at coordinate 50,289 of NZ_JAGXJW010000004.1, forward strand.
TGATGCTTCCATTTACCGAAGCCGGACAGGCTGAACACATAGGGATGCACATGCCGGTCCAGCACGTGATGGAGCAAGAAGCCTGCTGCATACGCGACCTCCTCCGCATCTCCCTTGCACTTGCGCGTCGCATCGAACAAGTCGATCAGAAACGGCCCGCACTCGATGTTGTGAAGCAGGCTGCCTAACCGGTTCGCAGGCGTGCGCGAACGCTGCCAGGGCAGGAAGTGGTCGTAAAACAAAAAGTCGGGCCCCTGGCAGCCGAGCTGAAAGGCCGCTCGCTGCGCGGGCTCTCTCATATAAGGAAGCCGAAGCGCTTGCGCGAGCTCTCGGCCGAATTGGATGTGCGCCCAAACATTTGGCATGCTGATCCTCCGTAGGTTCGCAGAACTGGGACTAAGTTGCCTTTATTCTAGTGTTTTTCGACAGGGTCTTTTGGACTATTGTCGTTCGAAAGTACCGCGATTTAACGAAAATAAGTATACTTGTACTACTTATTTAAGTATAATGATGGCAACAAGGCAAGAAAAACGGTATTTTGTCGAAATGACGCGCAGACAACGAGTTCCAGCGGTACAGAATCGGCTCGCAAGGAGGCATCGCTCGCGAATGAAGGCTGAATATATCAACCCATTCTTGGAATCGGCCCGTATGGTCATCGAGCAAATGGTTCAAATTCGGCCCAGCACCGGTCAGTTGGCGGTGAAGGACATCCAGTTCGTGGACCATCATGTGTGGATTCAGATCGGGCTCACGGGCCATATGAGCGGCGATATCGTATTCGGTCTTAGCGAATCGGTCGCGCTCAAGATCATATCCGCGATGATGGGCGGATTCACCATTACGGAGATCGACGAGATGGGCAAGAGCGCTATCTCCGAGCTGGGCAATATGATCAGCGGCAACGCATCGACCATTTTGTTCAACCAGGGCGTCCACGTCGATATTACGCCTCCGCGCATCGTTCATTCGATGCTGGAGAGTCATGGAGAGACTCGCCGCGCGCTGGCGGTGCCGCTCATCATGGACGGGATCGGCGAGATGGAGATTCAGGTATTGATCGCTTGATTCGAGCGGCTTGGGTCCTCCGGTCGGCGCGACATATCGCCGTACCGCACGATATGCTACAATAAGGAAGCCCCGCAGGGGGCTTTTTTAGCTGGCAGGAATTAATTATGACGGATATTTACGGCGCGCCTCGGAGCAAGGAAGGCGCCGATAAATGACCCCGCAGCGATCGGATGCTGTCCGGTGCTGCGGGTAGCGAAGAAGGAGAATGACGATGTCTTCCATCGACCTGCGCGGCCGCATCGTACTCTTGACCGGCGCCTCGAGCGGGATCGGCGCGCTGGCTGCGCGGATGCTCGCGGAGCGCGGCGCGGTGCCCGTATTGGCCGCCCGTTCCGAGGACAAGCTGGCCGCCGTGTCGGCCGGAATTCGAGGCGAGCATGCGGTATTCGGCTGCGACGTGCGGAGTACGGCTTCTGTCGACGAGACCGTCGCGCGGACGCTCGAGCGCTACGGCCGCATCGACGCTTTGGTGAACAATGCGGGGTACGGGGAGTTCCTTCCCTTCGAAGAGACGGACCTGGCGCGATTCGAAGCGATGATGGACGTCAATTATATGGGTACGGTGCGGTTTTGCAAGGCTGTGTATCCGTCCATGAAGCGGGCCGGGGCCGGCCACATCGTGAACGTCGCCTCAATCGCGGGCAAGATCGGGACGGCCAAGGCGACCGGGTACGCGGCCTCGAAGCACGCCGTGCTGGGCTTTACCAATTCGCTGCGGCAAGAGCTGCGAGGCAGCGGCATCCGAATCTCCGCGCTTAATCCGGGACCGATCGATACGCCGTTTTTCGACCGGGCGGATCCGGGGGGCGCGTACAAGCGCAATATCCGGCGTTTTCTGATGCAGCCGGATACGGTCGCGAAGGCCTTGGTGCGGCTGCTGGAGACGGGCAAGGCGGAGCGCGATATGCCATGGGTGTCGGCCGCAGGCGCGAAGCTGATCCAGCTGTTTCCGGTGCTGACGGCCGGCGTGGCCGCCCGATTGCTGAACAAGAAATGAAGGCCGCGCCGATCGGCGCCGCCGCAAAGGAGAATGAACGATGGCGGAAGAACGGATAGAACGCGGGGAAACGGGCGAGGAGGCTTCGGCCGAGGGGCAGGCCGACAATATGGCGGCTGAGAATAATGCCGGAGCGAATGCCGAAGCCGGAAACAGTGCCGAAGCGAATACCCAAGTGAATGCGAACGGCGGTGCGCGCGCGAAGGACGGCAACAGTGCCGAAGCTGCGGAAAAGCGCACGTTTGGCGATCTCGGTCTTGGCGCGGAGCTGACCGGCGCGCTGGCCGCGGCCGGCATTCTGGAGCCGACCTCGGTGCAGGCAGGCGTCATTCCCGAGCTGCTGGCGGGTAGAGACGGCGTGCTGCGGTCTCCGACGGGCTCGGGCAAGACGCTGGCCTACCTGCTGCCGCTGCTGCAGCAGGTGGACCCCGCTAAGCGCGAAACGCAAGCCGTCGTGATCGCGCCGACGCAGGAGCTCGCGATGCAGATCGTGCGCGTATCGGAAAAGTACGGCGAGTCGTTGGGCGTCAAGACGGTCGCCTTGATCGGCGGCGCCGCCCTGTCGCGGCAGCTCGACCGCATGAAGGGCAAGCCGGCGATCGTCGTCGGCACGCCGGGCCGCATTCGCGAGGTCGCATCGCTTCGCAAGCTGCCGCTTCAGGCGGTTCGGCATGTCGTCGTCGACGAGACCGACCGCGTCTTTTCGCTGGGGGGCAAGGGCGACGTCGAATTCGTGCTGAAGGGCGCGGCCAGAGACCGGCAGACGGTATTCGTCTCGGCGACGCGTTCGGATACGATGCGGGCCGCCGAGGCGAAGTGGCTGCGAGATCCGTGGGAGACGACGGTTCGCCAGGAGCAGGAGCCGGGGCTGCCGCAGACGATCGAGCATCTGTACATGGTCAGCGACCCGCGGGACAAGATCGATCTGGTGCGGCGACTCGTTCGTACGATGAAGCCTGCTTCGACGCTGCTGTTCGTGAACGACATCGAACGGATCGGCGAGCTGCTCGCCAAGCTGCGGTTCGAAGGCTTTGCGGTGGATGCGTTGTACGGCGACACGCCGGGACGGGAGCGGGGCGAGGTGCTCCGCAAGTTCCGCGAAGGGAAAACGAAGCTGCTGATCGCGTCTGACGTAGCCGCCCGCGGGCTCGACGTGCAGGAGCTCGCGCTCGTGCTGCAGTTCGAGCCGGCGCTCGACGCGGATCATTACGTACACCGCGCGGGCCGTACCGGCCGGATGGGGCGGAGCGGGACGTCGATTACGATCGTGACGCCCAAAGAGCAGTTCATTATGGACAAGCTGGGCAAACAGCTGCGCATTGAGATCCGCGAGCGGCGCCTCGCGCGCGGCAAGCTCGAGGCCGTGAAGGGCGAAGCGAAGCAGCGAGAGGCAAAGCGGCCGGACGCCAAGGAAGAGCGGCCCGGATCGCAATGGAAAGGCGCGGCAGCGCATAAGCGTGCGCCGGGCGGCCCGGCGTCGGAGGCCGGTTCGCAGAAGCCAGGACCTGGACGCCAAGCCGGAGCGGAGCGGCGGGCTGGCAGTCGGCCGGGAGCCGAGTCGGCGAGCGGCGGCGGGCCGAAGCGCACGATCGGCGCGGGCGAAGCGAGGCGGACGGAGGGGGCCCATGGGCAGGAGCGTCCGCCGCTGGCGGGAGCCGCCCGCGGGCCGGTTCGCGAGCGCGGCGGAGAGCAGGCGCGCACGCAAGTAGCCGGCGCGAACGGGGCCGTCGCCGCAAGGCGGGATGCGTTCGCTGCGGGCGCGCAACAGGCCGACAAAGGTAAAGGCAGCGGCAAAGCCGCGCCGTCCGCGCGTCCGGCAGCCAAGGGCAAGGTCAAGCAGGATCGGGAGCGCGACAGCAAAAATAAAGGGGCGCCGCGCTGGCTGAAGGAAAAGCGGGCGAACAACGCCCCGCCAACCGAATAGAGGCCCGCTTGCGGGCGAACGGGGCGATGCGGCTGCCCGTGCCGCATCGCCCCGTTTCCGTTTTTGAGCGCATCGCAGCTTGAGACAAGCTTTTGAGGAGGCCTGCATCCAGTCTTCTGCAATACCATAGAGATGCAAGCTTACCGCGGCTTCGTTATAATGAAGAGATATCCGTCCATTCGAGGAGGTTGCGAACCATGGCAACCGCGTTAACGCTAGACAAGCTGACGGGCGGCTACAGCGCGCGCAAGCCCGTGCTTCACGAGGTCAGCTTCGATATACAGCCCGGCGAGATGATGGGATTGATCGGTCTGAACGGCGCGGGCAAGAGCACCGCCATCAAACACGTATTGGGGCTGATGCTGCCGCAGTCGGGCGAGGTGCGGGTCGCGGGCCTGCGGCTTGCGGACGATCGCGAGCGCTACAGGTCGTCGTGCGCTTACGTCCCGGAGCAGCCGTCTCTTTTTCCCAACTTGACGGTGGCCGAGCACCTGCGCTGGACGGAGACGGCTTACGGGTTGGACGCCCAGACGGCTGCCCGCAGGACCGAGGCGCTTGCCGAGACGTTCCGCATGAAGCATGCGATGGGGGCGCTGCCCGGGACGTTGTCCAAAGGGATGCGCCAAAAGGTCATGCTGATGAACGCGCTGCTCGTCTCCCCGCCGCTGCTCATTATCGACGAGCCCTTTCTGGGGCTCGATCCGCTGGCGACGCGGGCGCTCGTTCAGGCGCTCAACGAGGCGAGAGCGGCCGGGTCGGCGATTTTGCTCAGCTCGCATATTTTGCCTGCGCTAGAGCGGAATGCGGATCGGATCGTCGTCCTGCATCAGGGACGCATCCTGGCCAGTGGCACGCCGGAAGAGGTCAAGCAAGCGGCAGGCGCCGCAGGTCGCGACTACACACTTGACGATGCGTTCGAACGGTTGATTCTGGCTGCCGACGAGAAGGCCGCGCCGCCGGAAGGAGGCGCCGTCCGTGGCTGATCCGGTTCGTGAGGAAAAGCCCCGGGGGCTTGGGGATTGGCGGCGCGAACGGGCGTCGGCGTTCCGGCGCGAGATGTTCCCATATCTGCGATATGTGGCGCAGAGCGGATTTGCGATGCTGCTGGCAGCGATCGGCATTACGCTGCTCGCCGGATATGCCGGCCTGCTGTCCGATATGCCGCCGACATGGCCGGCGGACGTCGTCGGCGTCGCCTTGGTCTTTTTCGCCTCCATCTATACGCCGCTTCGGAGCTACCTGCAGCCGGCCGATACCGTATTTTTGCTTCCGGCGGAGTCCGGCGTGCTGACGGCGAATCTGTACCCTGCGCTGCGCAGGTCGGCTTTGTTCGGTGCGCTTCGCGCACTGATCGTCTTCGTTATTTTTGCGCCGTTGTACGCCAAAGCCCCGGTCACGGCCGAAGCCGCTCCCGCCAAGTCGGCCGAATGGGCCGCGCTGGCGGCGGCGATCGCTTTGGTCGCCGGCTGGAATACATATGCGGCCTGGCAGGAGCGCCGGGCCGTATCGGCAACCGCACGGCTGGCGCTGCGCTTTGCCCGCTGGACGGCCGTCCTGCTGGCCGCGGCCGCTTTGCTGACCAAGCCGCTGCCGCTCGCAGCCGGCTTTGCGCTGCTCGTGGCGGCGGCCGTGTCGACGGCAGCGATGCTCACGCCTCGCCACAGGTTGCCGTGGGACCGCCTGATCGCAGAGGAGTCCGCTGCCCGTCGACGATGGCTCGCTTTCCTGGGCTGGTTCGTGGATATACCGACCGAGGCGCCTCCTGCCGCCTCGCGCGCCTGGATCGCCTGGATCGCGGACCGTGTACCGCGGAATCGGCGATTCGCCTGGCATTTTCTTTACGCGAAAACGTTTTTGCGCGGCGAGGCGTTCGGCGCCTTTTGGCGCTGGTGCGTGCTGATGGTCGTCATCGCGCTGTTCGCGCGTTCGACCGCCGTCGACGTCATGGTATACGTCGTCGGCATGGTCGTCGGCGGCCTCCAGCTCACCGAGCTCGGACGCATCCGTTTTGCCGAGCATGCTTCCGTCGTTCCGCTCTCTCCCGACGGACGACAGGCGGCTGCTTCGGCCGTCGTCCGGGTAGCGGGACTTGCCGCCGCAGCGCTGCTCTGGCTGGTCGCCTGGGCGCCGCATGCCGCCGGCTCTCCCGTCTGGTGGTTAATCGCACTTGCGCTCGCGCTGGTCTGGACCGGCTGGCTGCTGCCCGGGCGATTAGCCGCCAAAGACGAAGAAGAGGAGCTTTAGCGACAACATACAGACGATAAGCAGGAAATCAGTCCCTGTTATAGAATAGTACTTTGTAACCAAAAATTGACGGATTCTATCTTGCAAGGGGCTCGACCAGCCCGCTCATAAATGTATGCGCGAACAATCCGGCTCCCGATCCTAACGCCCGCATATAAAATGAATAGAAACCGATGGGAGGACTGATACATGGGCGGATTTTTAACGAACCTCGCCCTTCACATCATCCCCGGCGCGATGCTCGGCTGGCTGTCCGCCGAAGTCTTCCTGCGCAACCCCCTGCACCGGTTGAATCGCTTGGCTTCGATTGTGTTCGCCTTGATGGCGATGCAGTTCGGCGCTACGTTTCTCGCTTCGTTTTTTCCCGAGGCGGATGCGGCGAAGCTCGTCAACGGACTCTTGATCGTTCCGACTTGCGTGCTAGGATTCCTGATGATGTTTTTCGTTCGAGAGCTTGGCGTTCAGTCAGGCAAATTGCCTGTGCGTTACTTGGATATCGCGCTCGCCGTGCCTTTCGTTCTTATCGTACTGGTCGTATCCCAGCCGGGCGTTTACGGAGCGTATGGGGGAAACCTGGCGCTGAATCAGCGGGAAGGCGCGCAGGCCGGTTTGATCGTTTTGGCGGCGACGGTCTGGCTGTACGCTTCTGCGGTTTGGATGATCGGTTGGAATAAGGCTCGAAATGCCTCCGATTCAATCGGCTCTCAGCATGCGCAGGCCGGCTTGGGGATTCTCGCAGGAGCTGCTGTGACATTGACGGCGATCGTGGCGGGACAGAGCGAATTTGCAGCGGCATATGCGCACCTGATCGGTCTGTATGCCATGCTGCTGTTCGCCTTCTTCATCCGCAGGGCGATTTTGCACTACGGCCTTATGCCTTCGGTCATGGAAAAGTATAGAGTGCTGTTCGAGCTGTCCCCGTTCGGCGTTCTTTTACTGGATGAGAATGGCCAGGTTCGCGAGGCGAATCCGGTCGTGAAGCTGTTGCTCGGCCTGTCGCCGGCGGAGCTGATCGGCAAGCCGATCTCCATGTTTCTCGATCGGGGCGAGCGGCTGCCGCTCGGCGAAGTAGGCTCGGCGATGCTGGAGGTCGGCATGGTCGACATGGCCGGCGAGCCCCGGCGGATGACCGTTCATCTGAATGAGGTGACGGCGGAGGGAGAGCGAATGTACTGCGTCGTGCTTCAAGATGAGACGGGGCGCAAAAAAGCGGAAGAGGAAATCTGGTATCTGGCCTATCACGATGCGTTGACGGGCGTCGGCAATCGGCTTTATTTCCAGGAGACCTTGTCCTCGCTGCTCCAGAACGGATCGGAAGGCGCGCTGCTACTGCTCGATCTGGATCGCTTCAAGGCCGTGAACGACCGTCATGGCCATCAAGCGGGAGACAAGCTGTTGCGCGAGATTGCGTCTAAATTAAGGGAGTGCACGCCAAGCAACGGGATGCTGTTCAGGTTGGGCGGCGACGAATTTGCCGTGGTCCTTCCCGATGTCGGCGACACTAGGCAGCCTGCGGCGACGGCGGAACAATTGCTGGCCGGATTGACGGGGCATCGCGGGGCGATCTCTCCCGACTCCCCCGTGACGGTGAGCATCGGCATCGCGCACTGGCCGGCTCACGGAAGCGATACGACCGCGCTGCTCCACGCGGCGGACGTCGCCATGTACAAGTCCAAGGACCAGGGGCGCAACCGATACAGCGTTTATGTGCAGGCGTTTGCCGGCACCGGCGCCTAAAACAGCGACAAAGGCAAAGGCCTTGCCGCCGTCATCCAATGATGAACGGAAGCAAGGCCTTTCCATTTCTTCGGGAAGCATTTGCGAGGATTGCGCGGGAAAACAACCGGCTACGCTTGACCGGCCGCCTCGGCTTTGATCTCGGACACGGCGGCGTAGATGCGGTCGAACAGATCCTCCAGGTAAGGCTCTTCGATGCAGGAAAACGCGACGCGCAGGTCATGCTGGCCGAGCGCGATCGTGCCGACTTCGTAACGGTCGAGCAAGCGCTGGCGGACCTCCTCCGCACTGATGCCGTCGAGCTTCAGGCACATGAAGTAACCGGAATTGAACGGGTAATAGCCCCACACGCCTTCGTACTTGCCGCTGTCGAGCAGGCTCTTCACCTTGTTGGCGCGGCCTTTCATGATGGCGTATTTTTCGGCTTTTTGAGCTTCGAATTCAGGCGACTTGAGCGCGTCCAGCACGAAGGTCTGCGAAGGGTGCGGCCCGCTCGAGATCGTCGCGCGGATGATGCCGAGCGTCTTCTGCTCCAGGGCAGCGAGCGCCGACTCCGACGTTCCGCCGAACGTAATGAAGCCTACACGGAAGCCCCAAACGTATTCTTCCTTGGTGGCGCCGTCGATCTTGACCGGCAGCACGCGTTCGTGCAGGCCGCACAAAGCGCCGAAGAGCGATTCGTGCATCGAGTCTTCGAAGAAAAGCGCGAAGTACGCGTCGTCGGTCACCGCGACGACATTGATGCCGGCTTCTGCGGCGTCTTTAATCGCGGCGACTATCGAGGCGCCTTCCTCGCGGCTCGGCGTATAGCCGGTCGGGTTGTTCGGGAAGTTGAGCAGCACGATCGCTTTGCCCTGTTCCTTGCGGGAGAACAGCGCCTCGCGCAGGCCTTGGGCGTTGAACAGACCGTCTGCGCCATAAAGCGGGTATTCCACGATCTCCGCGCCACGGCGAATGCCAAAGGTTAACTCATAGTTTTCCCAGTTCTTGTCAGGTATAATAACGGCGTCACCGACATCGGCGAACAGATCGGCGACGATGCTGAGGCCGTGGGTCAGCGCGTTCGTGACGACTGGCATGCTGAACGTCTTGCCTTCGAGCGAAGGGTTCTCCTTCAGCATCTTTTCGCGCCAAGCGGTGCGCAGCTCAGGCTTGCCGGCCGGGGGCGCATATTCGTAAATATCTTTCGGATTATAGGCGGACAATTTGTCTTGGATCATTTTCAGGTGCATCGGCTGCCCGTTCTCCGTCGCGATACCGATCGTCGCGTTATACGTTTTCGCTTTTTGCTTCGCTTCGGCGGATTGGCTCAGGATGCCGATCTTGGGAAAATAAATGGCCTTGCCGAGTCCGGATAACATCTCCGCGAATCGAGGCTGTTCCTTGGCGATGGTGTCGTTGAGCTGTTGGGCGAGGGGGTTCATTGCCGTCATCCTTCCACATGATCGAGTTCCCTTGTGAGAAATTTTCTCAAGCAGGGCATCAGTTGCTATTATACACGATCGTTCCATACGCGTCACCCGCGCATCGGTTCGGAAGGTGAACAATCCATGAGCGTTTTCGTTATAGCTGGTTTAATCGCGCTTCGGCGCCCATTCCTTCATGAACGAGACGGTTTGCGGATCTCCGTGTCGGCCCCTGCCGTCTAATCCGTTGATCACCTCGTCACGTTTTTTGTCGGACAGATTTTGCCCGAATTTGAATTTGCCCGTCATTTCCTCCACGCCAAGACGCAGCACGGCCACGCCTTTGAGCTGGGCGGCATACTTCGGATGCGCAGCATCAATAGGCAGATGACCGCCCTCAGGCTGAAGCTTGGCCATGAGCGCCGTGAGCGCGATCGCCTTTTCCTCGGCGTCTTCCACCTGTTCGACCCGGCCGCGGATCCGCACGGAGCGGAAGTAGAGCGTCGCCGGACAGGCCATCAGCGGATCGCTATAATAGGAAGGGATAAACGCATGCGCTTCATAGACGACGAATTCCGCCCGGTCGTCTTTCGCGAGACCGTTCATTTTTTCTCCCTTTTTGCTTCCGTGAAAATAGACGTTCCCCGTCGCGTATGCGTAATTCAGCGGCACCGCCTTCGGCCAGCCGTCGCTGCTGATAAAAGTCAGCACGCCGTCGTCCCGTTCGTTCAGAAACGCTTCGCAAACTTCCCGATCTTCCACTTCAAACTCTTTTCTGCGCATTGCAGCCGCCTCCCTTGTTTGCTGTGGTCTTATTCTAAGCCTGACATTGACAAGTCAAAAGATCCAATTTACATTAAAAACATTGGTCCATTGCAAGAAGAAAGCGGGGCGGCGATGAGCATTCAAGTACCCTATGACAGGCGATTGTCGGCCTGCGGCGTCAAACATCTCGCCTTGTATCAGGCTATTCGCGACAGCATCGTCGCAGGCAAGCTCCCGCCCGGCGCCAAGCTGCCCTCGACGCGGACATTGGCCGACGCTTACGGCTTGTCCCGAGGCAGCGTCAGCATCGCATACGAGATGCTCGCCGCGGAAGGCTACGTACGCGCATCGGTCGGACGAGGCACTTATGTCGCAGGAGCGGAAGCGCGATTCTTAGATTCCCGCCAGAGGCAGAGCAGCAGCGGTGAAGGAGCGGAGCTGTCCTCGAACGCTGAAGCGCTTGGCGGGGACAATGGGCTGCCTGCGACTCGCTTCCCGACCTCGCCGGCGGCATTGGGACTGTCGGGATGGGGTTTGAGACTGATTGGCGAGGCACGCCTGGGCGAGTCTGCATGTGATAAAACGCAAGGTGAACGACCACCGCTTCAACAATCGATCTCCTTCAAACCGCGCGGCATGGGCGAGCAGTGGTTCCCATGGATGTCCTGGAAAGCCGCGGTATCGGCGGAATGGAGGCGGCGCGGTCCCGCTCCGGCGGAGGACGGTACAGCCGCGGCGGGCAGCGAGGAGCTGCGTCGGGCGATCGCGGGAAGGCTGCGACGCGAACGCGGCATCCTATGCGAGGCGGAAGACATCGTCGTGACGGGCGGCTCGATGCAAGCGATCGCGCTGCTGGCGCAGCTGCTGCTTGAGCCGGGCAAGTCGGCCGTCTCGGAGGATCCCTGCTACAGCGGCATACAACGGGCGATTCGGGCGAGCGGCGCAGCGTTGATTCCGGCGCCGGTCGACCGCCAAGGCATCGTGCCGGACGATTGGCCGGCCGAGCTGCTGTTCGTTACGCCCACCCGTCAGTTCCCCACCGGCGCCGTGCTCACCTACGAACGTCGGATGGCGTTGCTGGATTGGGCTGTCAAACGGAGCGCTTGGATCGTCGAAGACGACTACGACAGCGAATTCCGTTGGTCGGGAAGACCGCTCGAGCCGCTCAAGGCGCTCGATCGCCAGGAGCGGGTCGTATACGTCGGCTCGTTTTCGCGAGCGATGCGTCAGGAAGTGCGGATCGGTTACGCGGTGCTGCCGTCCGCGCTTCGCGAACCGTTTTTGCTGGCCAAACAGCTTTACGATCCCTATCCCGCAGGCTTGACCGAACAGCGCGCTTTGGCGGACTGGATGAACCAGGGGGAATACGACCGCCATTTAAGACGCAGCCGCCGCATCTTTAATCGGCTGCAGGGGCTGCTCCGGGAGGAGCTGTCGAAGCTCGAGCCTCTGTTCGACGTACATCCTGCGGACGCCGGATTGCTGTTGTTCGCGACTTGGAAGGATTCGCCGGAACGTTACGACCAATTCGCTTCGGCATGCAGGGAAGCGGGTGTAAGCTGGGGCGACGGCTCGATTTACGTTGCCGAGCGGCGGCCGGATGAGCGTACCGCCTTATTCGGTTTTGCGCACCTGGACGAAGAAGGCATTGCCGCGGGAATGCACCGGATTCGCGAGACGGCCGTACGGCTGGGGCGCTTGAACGCACGTGCGGAAGTCGCGAACGCAGCGCAAAAGTACGCAGCAAGAAATGGAGGAGCGGAAGATGCTTGATGCATCGCCGGATGCCTACGAGCTCAAGCTGTACCTCGCCAAGATCGTATGCGAGCCCGGCTGGAAGTGGCAAAAGCGAGAAAAACCGCTCGCGAACTACGACTTGTTTTACGTATGGAGCGGAGAGGGCGAGGTCGTCCTGAATGGCCGGGCTTACCCCGTAGAAAAAGGCAGTTGCTTCCTTTTCAGGCCGGGAGACCATACGAGCGCGACGCACAATCCGCAGAAGCCGCTCGTATTAACCTACATTCACTTCGACGTGAACGTGCCGGTGAAGCTCGTGCCGGAGCCTTACCGGATTTTGCGGGATACATTCGAATTCGAGCATCTGCTGGCGCGGTATGTTCGGCTCTTCCTCGTCAAGACATTCGCGGCGGAGGAAGAAGCGAGGCTCGTGCTCAAGCAGCTCATCATTCATCTGTTGCGAAACGACCTGGAGGAGCCCGTCGAGCGCAAGGCTAGCAATCAGCTGACAGAGAGCATCCACGAGATCGCCAACTATATCCGGCAGCATCCGGGGGAGTCCCACAGGGTGGACGATCTGGCTGCGCGAGCTGGTTTGTCGCCCCGATATTTTTCAGTCAAGTTCAAAGAGCTGATCGGATCCTCGGTGCAAACATACATGATACGCACCAGGATCGAGCGGGCGCAGCATCTGCTGCTGCACGCGGGCATGAACGTGACCGAAGTCGCCGACGCGCTCGGTTACCGTGACATCTTCTTTTTCAGCCGTCAGTTCAAACAATATACAGGCAAGAGCCCATCGGAGATCCGATAGGGCTCCTTTTTTTGGAAACGGCTGCGGCGATTTTGATCAGTGGACCTATTTTCGCCATGGCAACGGTATCCCCTTCGCACAGGGGGAGCTTCGTCTAATAGCCATGGCAACGGTATCCCCTTCGCACAGGGGGAGCTTCGCCATGGCAACGGTATCCCCTTCGCACAGGAATCTTCGTCTCATTGCCATTGTAACGGTATCCCCTTCGCGCAGGGAGTCCTGGCAATTCGTCATTGCGACGATATCCCCCTCAAGCAGGGCGTATGCAGAGGACAGCTAAATAGATAATAGCAGGATAATTCTGGGACAAAAAGTTTCCCGGGCTCATAGGAGACTCATCGGCACTTACATAAGGCACTGAGATAGACGATGGATTACGCTTATTTCCGTGGGTTTGAAGAGCAGAGATGCGCCTTTTTTACTTGCTATCCCGCTCGTACAGGGAGATATTTGTCCTTGCTTTAAATGGGATAAATAGGTACAATGAGAACAGAAGTTCTTATTTTTGGAGGGGATGTCATGAGTGCTTCGAACCGGATGTACGAACAGGCGCCGACTTTTTGCGAAGAAGATTGTGAGATCGCCCTTTTTCGTGCGAAGTGGCCTGACGGCTTTCGTTGTCCGCGATGCGGGGGACCCGACTTTTATCGAATCGGTTCCCGCGGTCGGCGGCTGTTCGAGTGCCGCTCGTGCGCTCGCCAGACTTCGCTCACGGCCGGTACGATTCTAGAGGGCACCCGTACGCCGCTTGTGAAGTGGTTTCACGCGCTGCACCTGATGCAGACCGGCATAACGGCCAAGCTGTTGGCAGAGCTTATTCAGGTGACGTACAAGACGGCCTGGCTTATCAATCACAAGCTTCGCTATGCGATCCAGGTGCACGACGAGGGCCAGCCGCTCGTCGGCGATTTGCAGTTGTTAGGGGACTTCTATGCGCGCCCGGCGACGAACCGTCCCTCGGACCCGTTGACGTTCCGGGAGGAGCCCGCCGTAGCCGGTGCGTCGATCGATCCGGAGAGCGGAGAGCTGGCAGTGGTTAAAATTAAACGCATGTCCGCCGCTTCGTTCAGCCGCCGTACGTTTGCCGCCGATTCGTTCGGCGGATTTTTGTGGCGGCATGCGGCAGAGGACCGGACAGGCGGTCGGCGCATCGAGGTCGTCAAGGCGTCGGAGCGCGAAGGCGTGACGGCGTTGGGCGCCGTGTGGCGCGGCGCGATCGGTTGGCTGGCGCGGACGTTCGGCGGTATCGGACCTAAGCATTTGCAGGCTTACCTGGACGAATACTGCTTCCGCCTGAACGCGCGTTTGAACGTGTTAGGAACGCTACTATCGTTATGCGGCCGTATTCGCACGATTACGCAGCCCGAGCTCGTATGCAAGCGCTACGGCGTCCGCTCGATTCGTTGGACCGGTCAAACGAATCTGGCGAAGCTTTCCCGCTCGATATACGTTTCTTGAGCATGCTGTGGCCAGCACAGTTGCAAGCGAATGCTTGCGTTATATGCTATCTGTAAACTTTTTATAGCGGTTGCTGTTTGAAGATTTGTCGATTTGATCCCATGGGACTGCTACCTGTGCGAAGGGGATATCGTGTCAATGAGTAAAATGATGCTTCTGGTACAGGCGAGGGAGGAGGATTTGCGCGCAATGGCGACAAGATGTGACCCATGCAGGCGTTCTGACGGCGAATAATAATTCGCCGCCTTTAGCGCAGCCGGCATTGGCACTGAATTTAGCGTATCGCTGGGTCAGCGACCAATGTGCCAAGCAGTTGTCCTACGCGGACCTGATCGCCGGCCTGGAATCCGGGCAACGGCAGGAAGGTGTCGTCTTCCGTCAACAGCACGACTGTGGAGCCGAATTCGAAGTAGGCGAGCTCCTGGCCGCGTTCGAGCGCACGAGGGAGCTTTTCTACATATTTAATGCTGCTGACGTTAAGCGCGCCGACCTTGACGACTGCCAGCTCGCCGCTGCCGTGACGCATATAAGTGATGAGCCTTTCGTTGCGGGAGAGCACGCGTCGCATCAATGTCAATCCTCGTTCATTGACGGGATAAACCCGGCCGGGGATGTGCTCGGTCTCGACGATCTCGCCTGCACAGGGAGCGTGAATCCGGTGATAATCGGTTGGGCTTAGGTAGAGCACCCAGTAATAGCCGCTGCGGTATTGACCGGTGCGAGGAGAGCGATTCAGCAGCTCTTCCAGCGAATAATCCTGACCTTTGACCCGCATGAGCAGTCCGTTTTCGATCGGCCCGCAGGCAGCGATTCGTGCATCCACCGGACTTACTAGCGCATCGGGCGAAGCATCGATATTTCGGCTGCCCGGCGCGAGCCGGCGGGTGAAAAATTCGTTCAGCGTCGCGTATTCGGCAAGCGGCTTTTCCGCTTCGCCGACCGGGATCCTGTATAGTGCGGCGAATTTGGGGATCAGGCGCCGACTTAGCGGCGATTTGGCGAAGCTCCCGGTCAGTCGGGATATGAATTTGCGCGAAGACAGCTCCGTCATGGCGCGCAGCAGCCAACGGTTCATCGTGCGGCCACTCCTTTGCCTCATAAATAGAATTCGGGACCGCGAGCGCGAATCGCGCGCAGTCGTCCCTTAGTGTGACATATCGCTGCCCAAACTTCAACCTGCGCGAAACGGAGCCTTCCAACAGGCAGCCGCAAGCACCTATTTGCATATCGTTCGCTAAACTGCGGGTACCTGCCGTGTCCGACAAATGCCTCCGAGTGTATGCTGTCTGAAGTAGAGGACGAGGGGTGTGATCCCATGAGAGCCGCATTCATAACGCCGGGCGCATATCCGGTCCCCGCGCCGCGCGGGGGCTCCGTGGAACGCGTCGTGGAAAATTTCGTTCCATTGCTCGCGGATCGTCTGGAGGTGTGCATTTACGGGAGAACCGCAAAAGGGCTGCCCCGAAGAGGAATGCTTCACGGTGCCCGCTGTGAACGTTTGCGCGCGCCGGGTAAACGCGCCTACCTGTCCGGCGTGCTCGCGGGACTGCGCGCATACCGGCCGCAGCTCATCGAAGTGGAGAACCGGCCGCGGCTGGTGCCGCTGCTGAAACGGAGGTTTCCGGGAGCGCGCGTGTGGCTTCATTTGCATTCGAATACGTTCATATCGAGTAAAGCGATCTCGCCTAAAGAGCTTCGGACATGTCTGGGGGCGGCCGATCGGATACTTGTGAACAGCAGCTTCTTGAAGGCGGACGTGGAGAGAAGATCGCCTCGTCTCGCTTCCAAGCTCGGCGTCGTCTATCCGGGCGTCGACCCGGTTTGGTTCGGCGCTCCGGAATTGCGCGAGAACCTGCGAATCGCTCATGGTTGGCAGCACCGTCGAATCGTGTTGTTCGCGGGGCGGCTTATTCCACTAAAAGGGGTGCACCACCTGCTTGCAGCGCTGCCCGCGCTCGTTCGCCGCCACCCGGACGTGCTGCTTGTTATCGTAGGCTCTCCTTTTTACGGTTCAAACCGCACTTCCGCCTATTCGCGCAAGCTGCTGCGCATGGCCAGGCCATGGCGCCGTCACGTGCATTTCGAACCTTATGTATCGCACGAGCGAATGCCTGCCTGGTTCGGCATGGCCGACGTGGCCGTCGTTCCTTCGGTGCGCCGGGAGGCCTTCGGACTCGTTAACGTGGAGGCGATGGCTTCCGGATTGCCCGTCGTGGCCTGTCGGGTCGGCGGCATCGCGGAGATCGTCGAGGACGGCGTTACCGGCTTTCTGGTAGACCCGCGCCGCTTGACTGCGGAGCTGCCCGATCGGATCTCGCTGCTGCTTGAAAATGAAGCGCTCCGCTCGACGATGGGAGAGATGGGACGACAGCGAGTCCTCGAACGGTTTACTTGGCGACACACGGCGGATCGATGGCTTTCAGAGCTTGAGCGGGACTTCGAGAGGCAAAGGCAGCAAGCGATACAGGGGCAGGCGATACAGGTTAGGTAAGACACGGCATGCAATAAGAAACCCGCTCGGCCTAGCCGAGCGGGTTTCTTGCTTAACGGGAATTAACCGAAAAACGTGCGGAACAACAAGTAGGCGTTGAGTACCATAATGACGGCTGCGATCGTCCAAGCGAGCCATTTCAGCCAGGCTTTGTTGACGAATTCGCCCATCTTGGCGCGGTCGGACGTGAACTTGACGAGCGGAACGACGGCGAAGGATAACTGCAAGGAGAGGATAACCTGACTTAGGATAAGCAGGTCCATCGTTCCTTTTTCTCCATACATAGCTGTTACGATGACCGCCGGCACAATCGCGATAAGCCTCGTAATAAGGCGTCTAAGCCATGGCTTCATTCGAATGTTTAGGAAGCCCTCCATGACGATCTGGCCCGCGAGGGTGCCGGTCAGCGTGGAGTTCTGACCTGAAGCGAGCAGCGCGACGCCGAAAAGAACGGATGCTGCGGCCGTGCCAAGCAGCGGCGCGAGCAGATGGTACGCTTCGTCGATGTCCGCCACTTCGGAATGGCCGCTTGTGTGGAATGCCGCAGCCGCGATGATCAGAATCGCAGCGTTGATGAACAGTGCGAAAAACAGGGCGATCGAGGAATCCCAGGTCGCATACTTGATCGCTTGGCGCTTGCCGGAGGCCGTGCGGTCGTAATCGCGCGTCTGAACGATCGACGAGTGCAGGTACAAATTGTGCGGCATGACCGTCGCGCCGAGAATGCCGATTCCGATGTAGAGCATGGTCGGATTAGAAATGATCTCCGCGCTCGGCACGAAGCCTTTGGCGATGCCGGCGATGGACGGCTGCGACAGGAACAGCTCGATACCGAAGCATACGCCGATGAGCACGATCAGCGCGATGACGAATGCTTCAATGTAACGAAACCCTTTATTTTGAAGGAACAAAATGATAAGGACGTCAAAGGCGGTTAAAATAACGCCGTATAGCAGCGGGATGCCGAACAGCAAATTCAGCGCGATCGCGGCCCCGATCACCTCCGCCAAATCGCAGGCCGCAATGGCAAGCTCGCAGAGCGCCCATAGTCCGACCGCTACCGGCTTGCTGTAGTGATCGCGGCACGCCTGGGCGAGATCTCTGCCTGTAACGATGCCGAGCTTGCCTGACAAAGCCTGAAGTACCATCGCCATCAGGTTGGACAGCAGGATCACCGAGAGCAGCGCGTAGCCAAATTGGGAGCCGCCGGCCAAGTCGGTTGCCCAGTTGCCCGGATCCATGTAGCCGACGGCGACAAGATAACCGGGACCGGCAAAGGCCAAAAATTTGCGGATTAGTGAGCCCTTGTGGGGCACTTTCAGACTCCTGTGAGCTTCGGGCAGCGACGGCATGTCTTCCTTGCGGCGCCAGCCGCCGGACGACGGCGGCGTGCTGAGTGCGGCTTCTTCTTTCATGTCGGATCACCTCTTGTTGAGATCAATATAATCTGCATAAGGCAATAATTTTGGCATATGGGACATAAAGTTGCGCTGGGGCAAAACCTCTGATAGGTTTTAATATACGCCCGAACGTTGAAAAAGTAAACTGCATTTTTGCAGCGGCTCGAAGCTGTCGTGACACCCGCCCGGATGCCTGCATAGTATGAGGCAGATCATAATCGGGAAGGAGCCTCACATGAAGACATCAAAATCCGGGAAAAAGAAGCGGCCGGCACGAAAACCGCTTTACTTTGTAGATAATCCCAATCAACAGGAATTGACTTGGGTCGAGGAGCTGCGCTTGGAGGAAAAAAATAAGGTGGGACTTCACAGCGCGGCGGTGGCGGAGGCGCCCCAGCCCCCCGCTGCGGCGGAGGAGCAGCCGACGGTAGAAAAGGATTCGGGTATGACGGCTGCGGCACCTTTCATTTCGAAAGAAGCCGCACAATCTTTTTTAAAGAAAAGTATCGATGAAAGCCAGGCAAGGCGCAACGTTAAACATCGGCCGAGAGTCGACGGCGTTCACGCCGACTTTTTGACGACCGACGGGGTTAACGATTTCGTGGCGGCCGACGATCTGGAAGGTGCAGACAAGGCCGGCGTTGATGGCGACAACAAGGTACACGCCGACGAATTCGTGTCTGTGACCGAAGTGGCGCCTTCCCTTACCGGCGGCTCGAAAAAGGAAAACGTCGAACCTGTCGCGGTATCGTCAGAAAACGTCGCTTCTCCAATTGAAGACACCCGTACGAACGATGCGCCGTCCGCCTATTTCGACCGGGAGGCCCGCTACGACAGGCTGCTTGAGCAGCGGCTGCCGGGTAAACCGAAGCCACTCGTATACACGGACGACTTGGCGGACGCTTCGGTCGCCGAGAGCAAGCTCGCTCCTCGCGCGGTGCGTACGTCGCATATCGACAGCGAAGCAGTGACGACCGCGCAATTGGCCGACTATGCCGTCTCTCAGATCAAACTGGCCGATCGATCGGTCAGCGGGCAGAAGATTGCGCAGGAGACGATCACAGGCGAGCATTTGGCTAAAAACGCCGTATCGGGGCAAAAGCTGCGCGACAAGTCCGTCACGGGCGACAAGCTGAAGGACGGCAGCATCACATCCGAGAAGCTGGCGGATCGGATCATCAGCGGCGACAAGCTGGCCGAGCGCTCGATCGAAGCGAAGCATCTGTCGCTGTCGATCATCACGTCCGAGCTGCTGCAGGAACAGTCGATCACGTCCGATAAGATCAAGCGCGGCTCGGTAACGACCGAAAATTTGGCGCATGAAAGCGTGGATACCGCCAAGCTGGCCGACGGCGCCGTGACAGGCACGAAAATTCGCGACGGGGCGGTAGGATCGGCGAAAATTGCTGCAGGCGCCATCAATCCGGAGCATCTGACGCCGGGTCTCATTTTGGCAGATCATGTCGCGAACGGAACGCTGCAGGGCAAGCATATCGCAGCCGGCGCGATCGGCGGCGACCGTCTGGCGCTTGGCTCCGTAGGCGCCGATCAATTGGCGGACGGTGCCGTGAACGGCGCCAAACTCGCCGCGCAAGCCGTCGGACCGGCTCATCTCGCGGCAGGCTCCGTATTGGCCGACCAACTCGCAGACGGGGCTGTAGGCACGACACACCTTGCCGATGGGGCGATCCGGGCTTCCAAGATCGCAGACGCTGCCATACGCGGTTCGCATATTGCGTCAGGCACGATCGAAGCGGGGCACCTCGTTAAAAGGAGTATAGGAAGCGAACAGTTGGCGCCGGGCGCCGTCGACACGGCGGCGATTCAATCGAATGCGGTGACAGCGGATCAGCTGGCGGAAGGCGTTGTCGGCGGTCGGCAGCTGGCGATTCGTTCGGTATCCGCCCACCATTTGAACGATCATGTCGTCACTTCGTTGAAGCTGGCGCCGGAGTCGGTCACGACAGAAAAGCTCGCCGATCTATCCGTCGCGGGCGCGAAGCTTGCGGATGGAAGCGTGACGGCGGCGAAGCTCGGGCCGGGCGCCGTAGGCAGATCGGCCGTTGCCAAAGGCGCGATTGGCGGAAACGAGCTTGCGGAATACGCGGTACGAGACGTGCATCTGACGGCTAATAGCGTGCGCAGGGATGCGATCCAGTCTGGCGCTGTCGGTCCGGAGCAGTTGGCGGAAGGCGCCGTTGGGCATTCGAAGCTGGCGCAAGATGCCGTCGGTTCCGAGCAACTGCGTTATGGCGCGGTCACCGGCGACGCGATCGCCGAAGGAGCGGTGTTGGGTCACCATCTGACGACCGACAGCGTGAGCGCGGATGCGATCGCGGCCGGATCGGTCTCGACGGAAAAGCTCGCCGAATTGAGCGTGACGGCCGGCAAGCTGGCGAACGGCGCCGTGGAAGCCCGCCATTTGACTGTAGGCAGCGTGAACGAAAGCGCGATTGCTTCAGGCGCCGTTACGTCCGATAAATTGAGCGAAGGCAGCGTAACGCGCGAAGCGTTGGCCGAGCGCGCAGTAGGCTGGGCGCAGCTGGACGTGATGAGCGTGGGCGAAGCCCAACTGCAGACTGAAGCCGTGAAGGGCATTCATCTCGGCCGAGGCGCGGTGTCTCTGCGTCATTTATCGTCCGACATGCTTAAGATCGCCGCGCTTGCGGAAAGTCGGATCGACGCGGAAAGAATAGAGGAAGCGGCGGTTACGGCCTATCATCTTCGTTCCAATGCCGTGACGGCTGAGAAGCTGGCTGCAGGCTCGGTTACGTCCGAGAAGCTTGCCGATGGCATCGTGAACGAGGATAAACTGGCGGACGGCGCGGTTACGAGCGATAAGCTGGCTGACGCGAGCGTCACGTCGTCGAGCATCGCGGACAATGCAGTCGGCCGCGGTCATCTGGCGTCCGGCGCCGTCGGTCCGAGTCAGCTGGACCCGGTCTTGCTGGCCGCAATCGCGGAAGCCGGCGCTCCGATCGGTACGGACAGATTGCAGACGAACGCGGTCGGGACTGCGCAATTGCAAGAAGGCTCGGTCACATCGAGCAAGCTCGCGAATGGCAGCGTGGGAACGTCGGCGTTGGCCGAGGGCAGCGTGACGGCCGACAAGCTGGCCGTTGGCAGCATCGAATCGACGGCATTGGCCGAGAACAGCGTAACTTCCGTCAAGCTGGCACCCGGGAGTGTCGGGTCTTCTGCGATCGCCAAGGGAAGCGTAACGTTCGGCAAGCTGGCAGCGGACAGCGTGGATTCGGTGGCATTGGCAGACGGAAGCGTCACTGCAAGCAAACTTGCTGCAGGCAGCGTGAGCGAATCCGCACTGGCCGAAGGCAGCGTCACTTCGGGAAAACTCGCCGCGGGCAGCGTAAGCGCCGGAAATCTGGCGGCGGGCAGCGTCACCGCGGGTAAGCTGGCTGCTTGGAGCGTGGATTCCGCTTCCTTGGCGGACGGCAGCGTAATCGGCAGCAAACTGGCAGCAGGCAGCGTAAATGCTGCGAAGCTGCTCGACGGCAGCGTAAGCGAGGCGAAGCTGGCGGATGGAAGTGTGAGCGAAGGGAAGCTGGCAGAGGGCAGTGTAAGTGAGACGAAGCTGGCAGACGGCAGTGTAAGCGAGGAGAAGCTGACCGATGGCGCGGTGACGACGAGAAAGCTTGCCAAAGGCAGTGTGGACTCGGAGATCCTGGCGGATGGCAGCGTAAGCGAGACGAAGCTGGTGGACGGCAGTGTATGCGAGGCGAAGCTCGCCGAAGGCAGCGTGACGACGAGCAAGCTGGCTGAAGGCAGCGTGGACTCGGAGATCCTGGCGGATGGTAGCGTAAGCCGGTCGAAGCTGGCGGACGGTAGCGTAAGCGAGAAGAAGCTGGCGGACGGAAGTGTAAGCGAGGCGAAGCTCGCCGAAGGCAGCGTGACGACGAGCAAACTGGCTGAAGGCAGTGTGGACTCGGAGATCCTGGCGGATGGTAGCGTAAGCGAGAAGAAGCTGGCGGATGGAAGTGTAAGCGAGGCGAAGCTGGCCGACGGCGCGGTGACGACGAGCAAGCTGGCTAAAGGCAGCGTGACGATGAGCAAGTTGGCTGAAGGCAGCGTGGACTCGGAGAAGCTGGCCGATGGAAGTGTAAGCGAGGCGAAGCTGGCTGACGGCAGTGTGACGACGAGCAAACTGGCGGATGGCAGCGTAATTGAGGAGAAGCTGGCCGACGGCGCGGTGACGACGAGCAAGCTGGCCAAAGGCAGCGTGGACTCGGAGATCCTGGCGGATGGCAGTGTATGCGAGGCGAAGCTCGCCGAAGGCAGCGTGACGACGAGCAAACTGGCTAAAGGCAGCGTAGATGCTGCGATTCTGGCGGATGGCAGCGTAATTGAGGAGAAGCTGGCCGACGGCGTGGTGACGACAAGCAAGCTGGCTAAAGGCAGCGTAGACTCGGCGATTCTGGCGGATGGCAGCGTAAGCGAGAAGAAGCTGGCAGATGGCAGTGTAAGCGAGGCGAAGCTCACCGAAGGCAGCGTGACGACGAGCAAGCTGGCTAAAGGCAGCGTGGATGCTGCGATCCTGGCGGATGGCAGCGTAATTGAGGCGAAGCTGGCCGACGGCGCGGTGACGACAAGCAAGCTGGCTGAAGGCAGCGTGGAGTCGGCGATTCTGGCGGATGGCAGCGTAAGCGAGAAGAAGCTGGCAGATGGCAGTGTAAGCGAGGCGAAGCTCGCCGAAGGCAGCGTGACGACGAGCAAACTGGCTGAAGGTAGCGTAGACTCGGAGATCCTGGCGGATGGCAGTGTAAGCGAGACGAAGCTCGCCGAAGGCAGCGTGACGACGAGCAAACTGGCTAAAGGCAGCGTAGATGCTGCGATCCTGGCGGATGGCAGCGTAATAGAGGCGAAGCTGGCGGACGGCGCGGTGACGACAAGCAAGCTGGCTGAAGGCAGCGTGGAGTCGGCGATTCTGGCGGATGGCAGCGTAAGCGATGCGAAGCTCGCCGAAGGCAGCGTGACGACGAGCAAACTGGCTGAAGGTAGCGTGGATGCTGCGAAGCTGGCAGACGGCGCGGTGACGACAAGCAAGCTGGCTGAAGGAAGCGTAGGCACCGTCGCTTTAGCCGACGGCAGCATCACGCCGACGAAACTTGCCGTAGGATGTTTGGATGCATTTGCGTTGGCCGAAGGCGGAGTAACGGCCGACAAGCTGGCCGAAGGCAGTGTAACGGCCAACAAGCTTGCCGACGGCAGCGTAACAGCCGACAAGCTTGCCGAAGGCAGCGTAACAGCCGACAAGCTTGCCGAAGGCAGCGTAACAGCCGACAAGCTGGCGAACGGCAGCGTAACGGCCGACAAGTTGGCCGAAGGCAGCGTAACAGCCGACAAGTTGGCCGAAGGCAGCGTAACAGCCGACAAGCTGGCGAACGGCAGCGTAACGGCCGACAAGTTGGCCGAAGGCAGCGTAACAGCCGACAAGTTGGCCGAAGGCAGCGTCAAGACGTCTGCGCTTGCGTTTTTCGCGGTCGGTACGAATCAATTGGAAAACAGCGCCGTCACCTTCGACAAGCTGGCAGCCGCGAGCGTCGGGTCGATTCATATCGAGGAGCGGTCCGTAGACGGCGGCAAACTGGCCGAAGGCAGCGTTGATGCGGGACACATCTGTCAAGGTGCGATTTTGGCATACCACCTCGGCGAAGGAAGCGTCGAACGGGAGGCGCTGGGCGAATGGAGCGTGACCGCTAGCAAGCTGGAGCCGGGAGCGGTCGGCTACGAGCATCTGGCCGACGCCGCTGTCGGCGCACAAAAATTGCAAAGCGAGAGCGTGCAAAACGCTCATCTCGCGGCAGGCGCTGTTACGTTCGACAAGCTCTCGCCAGAGGTGGGCGGCCTGCTGACGGATTTGAACGGCGTGCTTCAGGCTCAGAAGCTTCAGCTCTCGCAACCGGAGAATCGGGTAGAGCAGCCTGCGCTGCCCATGCTTGCAGTTGCGGCATCGGTTCCCGGTGTATCGCTTGCATTTGGTCATGTCGACTATTCGTTCGCAGGCCTCGAGGACCGGGTTGAGGTGTCTGTCTCGTTTGACGCTCCGTATGCGGACGATGCTTATGTCGTCTTTGCGATGGCCGACCACCCGGGCTGCATCTGTTCCCTGAAGGAGAAGTCGGCAGCGAAGTCGACGTTCGACGTCTGCCGCACGCGGCTTTCGCCGGTCTCGAAGGGCCGAATTCAATGGATGGCGGTCGGCAACAAGCAGAACTAATGCGAAAAGGTTGTAAAGCCCTCGTCCCGCTTCCGGGCGGCGAGGGCTTTTTCGGCGTTATTCCCGTTCTCTCTTTTTGCAGAAACGCGGTGCTCAGGCTACTGTCTCTCGTACAAGTGCCGTTGCGTAGGGACACGTTGCACATATGATGTCCTGTACACTGCTGCCTGACAGGGGGGGGATTCGATGAAACGCCGAACCGGCAGCGACAGATTCGCAAGTGTCAAGCGCGTCAAGCCGCCCGTCCGCCGAAAGCGGGCTCGATCCGCTCGCCGGGGTTGGGCGCCAGGCAGGGTTGAAGGAGACGCGGCGAAGCGTCCTCCGACGGTTGTTCGCGAGCATCCGAGCCGGACAGGCGCGGACGGAGAAGGCGCTCGGTGCTCGCCCGCAGTGTCGGTGATCATCCCGGTGATGAATGAGAGGCGGACGCTCGGGCGCGTCATTCGCGAGGCGTCTCGGGTTCATCCGAACACCGAAGTCATTTGCGTGCTGAACGGCTCCACCGACGGCTCTCTGGCCATCGCCAAGGCAAGCGGAGCGCGCGTTCTTGTGTACGACCGCCCCCTCGGTCATGACGTCGGCCGGGCTGTCGGCGCGCGGGAGGCGTCGGGCGATACGCTATTGTTCATTGACGCCGATATGGTCATCCCGGCTGTCCTGTTGAGAGAATTCACGAGCGCGATCGAGCGGGGCACGGATATTGCCTTAAACGACTATTCGGGTCCGCGCATGCGGCCGGTCGTCCACAATGTCATTCTGGCGAAGCATGCGCTGAACGCGCTGCTGGGCAGGCCGGATCTTGAAGGTGCGTCGATGACCGCGGTGCCGCACGCGATCAGCCGGCGCGCATTGGCAGCCATTGGTGCGGAAGCGCTGGCGGTGCCGCCGCTCGCGATGACGAAGGCGCTGCATGCAGGATTGAGTGTCCGGCGGGTGCGTCATATCGATGTGGGTACGCTTAATCGGCCGAGGACGAAGCGCGAGCGATCAGGCTCGCTGGAGCCGCTCATCATCGGCGATCATCTTGAGGCGATCGGCTGGTGGCTGAAGCGGGACGGCGCCGCCGGGCAGCCTCCGCAAGGCAACGACGGGCGCGAGGGTGACGGCCTATGAAAAGGAAAACGGCCCGGAGGGGCATTCATTCCGTTCGCAATGGTGTACCGCGTCGGCGTCATGCCGCACGCGGAAGAAGGAATCGAAAAGTCGTCGGAAAAGCAGCAGCCTCTGTACGAACGGAGGGCAATGCCGCCGCGCGCTGGCGGCGCGAAGGCGAGATGGACGGCGCAGCGTGGCGTTCGGCGCATCCGACAGGAACGGTCGAGGCGCTAGGAAGCTATGCGCAGCGTGCCTGGACGGAAAAGACAAGTCGGCAAGCGGCGGCAAGCGTCGCGGCTGCTCAGCGGCTGTACCGTTACGGGGCGGACTATGCGGAAGGAATTCGACGGGGCAGCGGCCTGGAGATGCACGATGAGCTGCTCCCGCTTCGCGGCTCAACTGCGGCCGTTCTGTACGCGGAAGGGCGCGCATCGCTGCTCCCGGCGGTGCTGTCCGAGCTCGAGCGTCTGCCGCTTCAGGAGATCGTCGTCGTGCTTGGCGCAGGCACTGAACGGGCGCTCGAGACGCTGCTGTCTCATCCCCGAGTCGTGGCGGTCCATCATCCAGCGGGGTACGAGAATCCGCACGAGGCGCGCGCCGCAGGCGCCAGACTGACCGGCGCGGACACGGTGCTGTTCGTCGACGGCGCCAAGCCTTGCTCCGCAAGGCTGCTCGGCGAGCTGCTCATACTGGCGGATGCCGGTACGGATGTCGTGCTGAGCGACAGAACGACGCATGAGGGGGCGTTCGTTCGCAGAGGGTCCGCCTCCTGGCTGCGTGAGTTTCTCAACGTCTCCCTCGGCAGGCCCGATCTGCGCGCCGATGCGATCGGCGGCGTGCCCTTCGCCTTGTCGCGCCGGGCGATCCACGCAATCGGCGTCGAAGCGCTCGGGACGCCTGCAAGGGCGCAGGCTGCCGCGCTCGCAATGGGTTTGCGAATAAAGGTTTGCGACGCCGTACCCTTCTCGGGCGAGCGGGATGTGCCGGGATCGGCAGGAAGCGGCCATATCGCGGCTTGGCGGGATTGCTTGTCGGCGCGCGGGGAGAGACTGGACTTCCCGGACAGCAAGCGCAATCGTCAGGCGATCGGAGGAGGGGGCTACGCATAGGACGGCGGTCGTCATGCTCGGCTTTTAACGGTCCGGCAAGGCTAGGCGCTCGCGTTTAAGCGGTCAGTAGGGCTGGGCCGCTTCTCACGGCGTGTCGAAGGCGGTCTTCAACCGGACGAGCGCTCACATGGCGATATTTTAAAGGAGGGGTGGCCTTGAAAGCCGTAATATTGGCAGGCGGCTCGGGAACGCGGCTGAAGCCGCTCACGTACTGGACGAACAAGCATTTGCTGCCCGTCGGCAGGTATCCGATGATCTGCTACGGTATCGCGAGGCTTCGCGAGGCAGGTGTCAGAGATATCGTGCTCGTGACGGGACGCGGCTCGGTCGGAGACTTCGTCGAAGTGCTGGGCAGCGGTCGGGATTGGGGCGTATCGATCGTATACCGGGTCCAGGAGGAAGCGGGCGGCATCGCGCAAGCGCTGGAGCTGGCACGCCCGATCTTGCACCCCGGCGAGAAGTTCGCGGTGCTGCTTGGAGACAATTTGTTTTCGGAGTCGGTTGCAGCTTACTTCGATGATTTTCAGCGTCAGCCGGACGGCGCGATGGTGCTTCTTTACCCGGTGGACGATCCGCGCAGGTTCGGCGTTCCCGAGATGGATGTGGCCGGGGGTAAAATCCTGCACATCGAAGAGAAGCCTGAGCACCCCGCTTCTTCATACTGCGTAACGGGCCTTTACATGTATCATACCGATGTGTTCGATATCATCGACGGGATCAAGCCCTCGCAGCGTGGCGAGCTGGAGATCACCGACGTGAACAATGCATACGCCCACGCGGGCAAGCTGACGTTCCGCGAGCTGTCGGGCTGGTGGAACGACGCGGGAACCTTTGAGTCGCTCGAGGAAGCGAGCGGGAAGCTGAAGGGCGTCTTGCCGTGAAAAGCCTCGTCCGCGGGCGAGGCGGAACGGCCTTGAAGCGGTCCAGGACGGTTGCCCGCAGAGTCAGGCGGGGCGGCAAGCGCGGCGTCGGCACGCCCGGGAGCAAGGAACGGATGCGGCGAAAAAAGCCAAGGAAAGCGGCCCGCCTCGCAAACCCTGCTCCGCAACGGGATGATCAGGGTTACGCCCAAGGCTATCACGAGGGTCTGTACGACGGCGGCGAGCGCTTGCTTGAAGCCGCGCTGCCCGGTGATCGGATCGTGCCGGACATCTCGGTGGCCGAAGCGATCGCAGCCGGAATACCTCACGTGCTGACGCGAAGCATCCGGTTGATGGGGCCGGATGAGCTATGCGCGGAGATGGAGGCCGCGCTGGCGGCAGGCCGTCCCTGCAGCATCGTTCGCCTGGGCGACGGCGAGCTTCTTACGCTCGCTCAGGATACGCTGAAGCCGGCCGGGGAGATCGCTCGGGACAGCCCGTTTCTGTCCTACGCAGGCGTCGACGCGCCAGACGGCGAGGCCAGGGATACGCTCGCGGCCGCCGTCCGCAAGGCGACGATCGTCGGCGTGCCGCTGTCGCGCAGGCCGAACTACCAGCCGCTGTTGTTCGAAGGGCTCAGGCGCAACGGCGTATCTCTAGCGTCGCTGCGCCTCACGAGCTCGACGATCAATTACGCGCTGTACGAGTCGGGGCAACTGATGCGGATCGCCGCCGGCAAACGAATCGCGGTCGTGGGCAACAGCGCCGAGGCGCTGGCTCGTGCGCTGCTTGCGGCCGGTCTCGATGTCGTTCATATCGTCGCGCCGGTGAACGGCATCGGAGATGCTGCGGGCGCCGTGGAGAGGGCGGCGGCAGTGCCATTTGATCTCGCGCTCGTATCCGCGGGCGTCGCGGCGGTTCCGATCTGCGTCTGGCTTGCCGAGCGGACGGGCAAGGTCGCGTTCGACTTCGGCCATATGGCAGACCGGCTGGGCGGGACGTCAACGCCGGCGAACGCGTAGCGTGCGGATGGCTCTCTTAGGAAGGAGTAGACGCGGATGGTTAAAAATCGAGCATCCCGCGGGGGCAGGCGGGTCGTCCAGCAGCGACCCAGGCGGCGCATTGCGGTCGCCAGGGCGGGCCCGGGCTTTCAGGACGGCTACGACAACGGATATCGCGAAGGCGTACAGGCTGGACTTGCGAGCTACGACACGATTTTCGACGGCACAAGCATCATCATCCCTACCTACAACCAGCGGGTGCTGCTCGCCAAGTGCATCGACAGCATCGTCAGGCATACGGAGCCTGCCTACGAGATTATCGTCATCGACAACGGCTCGACCGACGGAACTGCCGAATACTTGGCAAGTCTCGGGGCGACCGTGAGGCATCGGGTGCTTGAACGGAATCTGGGTTTTGCGGGAGCCTGCAATACCGGGCTCATGATGGCGAAAGGCCGGACGTTGATGCTGCTGAACAACGATACGCTCGTCACCGACAATTGGCTGGAGAACCTGCTTGCCTGTCTGAATAGCGATCCGGACATCGGAATGGTAGGACCGGTGACGAACTTTATCAGCGGAGAACAGCAGATCCCCGTACCTTACACCGACATTCACGACATGCAGTCGTTTGCTTCGCAATTTAACCGGCACGACCCCAGTCGCTGGCGGAATACCGATCGTCTCGTCGGCTTTTGCGTGCTGATGCAGCGCGACACCTTTCTCCGAATAGGCTATCTGGACGAAGGTTTCGAGCTCGGCAACTTCGAGGACGACGACTGGAACATTCGCGTACGGCTGCTCGGCAAGCGTCTTGCGATTGCGGGCGACACGTTTATCCATCACTTCGGAAGCGTCAGCATTCGGGCGCTCGGCGACGGCTTCCAGCGCGTGCATTCGGCAAACGAACGGTACTATCTGGATAAATGGCGGGGCTGGCAGCGGTGGACCGGCATCGTCGCTTCTGCTTCAGGCAAGGACGGGAATGCCGGTTCGCTGGGACTAAGCGAGCTGTTCCCGAGCGGGGTAGCTGTGCAGGTAGGCGAGCCCGACGTCTATTGGGTGGAAGGCGGCAAGCGCAGGCTCGTGACCGGCGTTCTGCCGATCGAAGCTGTCAAGCTCTCGCGCGTCGATCTGCGCCGATGGCCGATCGGAGATCCGATCGAAGCGCAGGAGGCGACCCGGCGGTGGCATGCAGGCATCGTGCCGGTCGAAGGAAAAGCGTGCGCGGTCGCGCTGCTTCCGGACGGTGCGGCTTATCATCTGGAGGGAGATACCGCCAGACCCTTGCTCGGTGCCGCCGCTCTGAAGAGCTGGAATCTTCATCTCAAGCCGATGGCGGAGGTGTCGGAGGCCGCTTTGACCGGATGGCGCCGGGGCGCTCCGATCATCGCGCTTCCGAAGCTGCTTCAAGCTTTGTGATACGTATAAAACACCCGAAGCGAGCCGATCCGGCTCGCTTTTTGCACGGGCACAAAGCTCACAAGGGCGTCTTTTACCGCGCTGCGGAGGCTCGGATTTTATCGGCGGCATTCGATCTATGAGTGGCAAACGGGCAAGCGCCGCATAAGATGTTGGAGGCATGAAGTCGCGCCGAAACGGCACTTACACGATCGCCACAAGCGGAGGCGGGGAGGCGGAACCTTGCAAAAATTGCTGACTGAGGTGGCGGTCCACCTGTCCCACTCCCACCAGCATATGTCGCGTATTTTGGACGCGAAGCGTCAGATCGCGGTGCGGATGTCGCAGATGGTCACGGCTATACCGGATATGCATCCCGATCTAAGCGGGCTGGACGGATTGCTGGAAAGCTCCGCGGACGTCACCAAAAATATCATTGCCTATGTGGACGGACTGGCCAATATGCACGACGCGCTGGCGGACAGCCTCGAGCAGATCGTGAAGGCGGCGAACATTCCCGACGAAGAGTGACGGGCGGACCTCGCAGGGAGGAGATCGTTGATGACAAGAGAGGAAGCCTATTACAATACATTAAATGCGATCGCCAAAATGCAGTGGAATATGGCGATGATTCTGGAAGCGAAGGCCTTCGAGGCGGAGAAGGTTCGCAACTGGCTGTGCATGCACGTCACGACGGACTCGATCCCGGACCATGCGTCGAACCTGTCTACCTCCCTGAAAATCCACGAGCAAAACGTTGAGCTGATCGAGAGTCTGACCAAGCTGTGCCAGGGCATGAACCGCAGCATGAAAACGATACTCTCGCCAGGCGGCGACGAAGAAGAAGGAGGCGGCGGTCTGTCCGGGCTGCTGGACGGCTTCGGAGGCGGCGACTCGGACGGATGAGCCGGCTGAACGCGGAGTGGGAAGCGAAGCTCGCCATGCTGAAGGCGATCGCGAGGAGCCAGGAAGCGATGGCGCGGATGCTCGAAAGCGCGGCCGACGTCGGCGCGTCGGGCGCGCCGTCCGCTTCTGCGCTGCGCGAGCATGTGCGGGTGCTGACGGGGCTGCAGGCCGAGATGGCGAGGAGCGTCACGGGCGTATCCTGGAAGCGGCCGAAGCAGGGCAGACCGGTTCGTCCATGGCTGCATAAGGCGGCGGCTTTGCGCCGGACAGTCGCGGGGAAGCGCGAAGCCGAAGAGCGATGAGGCTGTTCGCATAGCGGGGGAACGGCGGTGGGGCGAGGCGTGTGACAAGTCGGGTCGAGGGGCAGAGGTACGACAGTTGGCAAGGCTTGGATAGGGCGGAAGAGGTGTAACGGCTGTCGGAAAAGATGTCGGAAAAGCTAAGGCTAATCGTTGAGTGGAGGAGAAGCGGCTATGGAGAGCCTGGCTGTACATGCGCTGCGTAAAACGAAACGGGCGAGGCCCAGGCGGAGAACGCGTTCGCTGCGTAGAAAAATCGTGGCGCCCAGGCGAAAGCCCGGCCTCAAAAAACGCCCGATATCCGGAGGCAAGAGACGGATCGGCCGCGTCAGAAGCCGCAGGCAGAGGAGAGTGCAGCCGAGAGCGAGCTTCAACCAGGCGTACAACGAAGGCTACAATGCAGGCTTTGCCAAAGGCTTCGAAGACGGTCACCAGCTCGCCTACGATCAGCAGGTTTGATTGGCGGAGACGAGCCGGAGAACCTCATTCGCAAAATGAACTATTGACGAAATTTGCCGATTGATTATATACTATCCAAAAATAGGATAATCAAATGCGAGGAAGCACCCGCAGACGAAGTCAGACGTCTCTCGTGCTTCCTTTTTTATGCCTATTTGTGTTTACCGGTACTTGCATCCTGCGTGCTTTAACGCGGAAAGCGGCGATAAGTGTTAAAAGGCAACTAATATGCTCGACGGCAGCTCAAATGCTCGGATAATGGCTAAAAGACATCTATTTCATTAGAAATGGGGGCCGGGCGCATGAATGTGGATGAAATAAATGCCATTTAACAACTATCGCAGTAGTTAGATAGGTTTCATGTTGAATTAAATGTTTTCTGACAACTATTTGTTTTGCTGCGGAGTACATATCAATTAGAATCGGGGGATTTGTGATGATCGGGCAATTAGCGTGGATGAAGAAGAAGGGGCGCGTTTTGCGGCTCGTAATAATTTCCGTCATGTTGACCGCAATGCTGCTGCATACAGCGGATGTCTATGGCGCTTCGCCGTCGAATCAGCAGTCAGGAGGCAGTGCGGCTGGCGGCGCAACCCCGCTGAACGATATCGCCACCCACTGGGCCAGACAAGCGATCGAGACCGCAGTTGCAAAGGGCTATGTCAAAGGCTACCCGGACGGCACATTTAAGCCGAACAAAGAAGTCTCGCGGGCCGAATTCGTGAAAATGGCAGCAGACTCGCTGCATTTGCCAGTGACTTCGGGAACCCCCGACACTAAGTGGTACATGCCCTATGTATCTGCGCTGAAGGCCGCTGCGCTCCTGCAAGATAGCGATCTGGGAGTAGGCTGGGACGCCAAAATGAATCGCACGGAAATGTCCAAGCTGCTCGTTCGCGGCACGGATGACACAGTCCGAGGCAAGAAGCTGACGGACGGCGAGGCGCTGTACAAATCCGCCTCGGTGGGACTGATTGGCGGGATTGCGGACGGTACTTTGAACGAAAAGGGCACAACGACGCGGGCAGAAGCTGTAGCGGTTATTGAGAGGTTTTCGACGGTTCGTGCTGGAGGGAAGTTGACGGCTGACAAAAATGCGGTGCAAAATGCGGCTATTATCTATAAAGGGACGAATTTGGAGGAAGCTTGGGGTACGAAACCAGTCTCACTGCCACAAAAAGTCGATATTGACGACAAAGCAGAATCTACACTCGATAAATTAATTATTGTTGATCTTGATGACCCTAAATCTCCGTTGCGAAATAAGTTTGTTCAATTAAAACGAATGCCTGACGGGAAAATCATGACAAGGGATGCATATGTCATTGCAATGCATTTCGTCATTAAAAACACAAAGATTCAAAACGGATCTTGGGCACTTTTTGCTGATAAAGTTGGACCCTTTGTTAGTTGGGGCTATATGGATGTTGCCGATTACGGAAATCAAGAAAATTTTCCTGTAGTACCTGTTCTTTCTCTAAGTAAGATTTCTTCTGCAAGCGGTTGGCTCATGGTGGTTGTAGAGAAGATTGAACTAAAAAAACATCCAGAAGGTAAACTCCCTAGATTAATTTCCTACAAAGGTAAAGTACTTGATTTTGGTCAACTTAGTTCGGAGGAGTAATTGATGAGGAAGATACTATCCATCCTTCTTATTCTAACCTGTTTATTAGGACAATACTCGTCAATTCCCGATGCTAGCGCTGCTTCATCAAATTCGCAAACTATAGCTTTAAATTTTGGTGCACTGGCTAATCAAAAAATTGTGAAGAACAATACTACTACGATTTATCTACCAACTCCTACTGTCGATGCAAAAGTTCCTCTCTCTTCGTCGCGTAAAGTGATTAGTTATATAGTGACAGTCAATGGAGTATCGAAGACAGTTAATAGTCCCAGCACTTCAATCCAAGCTTCTTATATCGATTTAAAGGGCCTAGCTGGTAAGGAAACAACCTTATATGGACTCAACCAGTCTAATCCAGGCTTCGTTGTAGACCGCACTTCAGATGGTAAACGCTGGCGGGTGGGAGCGCTTGATCCCGATAGTCCAACAGGGGAAATGACTCGAATTGAATTTTCTCCATTACCAGGAACTGGTTGCCAATCAGGAAGTATTTCGAAGTGCCCGGGACTAATACCTGCTACTGTAACCAACCTAGATGGAGGAACACTAACAGCTTCCCAAATCGATCATATTCGATATTCTAACGGTGAAGCTATTAGCTACTCTGAAAAAGTTCCTGCCGTAGAAAATATGTACCTTACAGAATCAATGTTGGACGATGAACGTATTCCTTGGAATTCTATTCAATCTTGTTCTCTAACTATCACAAAAGCTACTCCCAGATCTACCGGGGCAACTTTAATGTCGATTGGAAAAGGGAAAGAATGTGGAACCGGGAAACTCGTTGCTCGCAGAAGCTTAAGCATAACACCAGAAGGTGGAATTGACGGGCAGGACTACGAAAGAACCAGAGAATCGGGATTAGTTCTTCAAAGGAAATACTTTCTTTCCTTTAACACTTTTTGGCAGGCCAAGACTTTTGCATACCAGGGCAGCATCACGATCAACTACGAGCCGCCGGCTCCTAATACCAACGGCTTTACCGGCGACTTCGACATCCTCCCGGACAGCACACTTACATACGGCGACACTTTCAAGCTGCACCCCAAGGATATTGAGACGACCGGTGTCTGTACGTTTCAGTCCGTAAAATTCCGGATCGAACGCAATAGCCAAGTTTATACGGGGAGCGTCATTAACAGCAAGACGACGGACGACATATACACACCCGCCAAATACCCCTACGTCATGCTCGCCGGCGCTTCGCATGACGTATACATGCAAATCAACACGAGCTGCGGCAGCGATTGGATAGGTCCTAAGGAGCTTTATATGATGGACCCAAGTTCGGGAGGGGGAGGTTCGACGCCTACGCCAACATCGACGCCGCCGCCTGGCGAGAATCGTCCGCCGACTGCGAAGATTGCTTGGGTGAAGGCGGGGATGACGACACCTACCGGTATTATTCCCGTAGGAACGAAGGTCGATCTTGTTATTACGGACTTTAACGACCCAGATTATCCAGATGATTGGGTAGACGTCGATCACTGGGACTTTACTGCAAGTACGGATTGGCTGAAGTCCGTCCCGGATAGCTTTGGGGGCAGCATCACCCAGAACAGCTACACGAATATCACGGCAGCGGGGATCGGTTCGCACAAGGTGGCGCTCACCGTTAAGGACTCGAAGGGCGCGACATACACGGCCTACGCGACGCTGAACGTCGTCGATTCTAAACCTGTCGCCGTCATCCGCGGTCCGTCATCCGTTAAGGCAGGACGGCCGCTGCCAAAGGAATTCGACGGTCTGATGTCTTACAGCCCTGTCGGCCTCAAAATCGTCGATTATGTCTGGACCAACGTGCAGACCAAATACATGACGCCCGGCACGGAGACGATCACGCTGAAGGTAAAGGATGAAGAAAACCGTTGGTCGGACGTGACGTCGCATAAGCTAAACGTCATTGTTGACGAACCGCCGATCGACACGCTGGCCGTTCCCGAGCAGGGCACCCGTCTAGGCACCGTCACGATTCAAAGCCAAGCGTACAGCCCGGACTACGATAACCTCGTTTCACACAAGATTGAAATGAAGTACGACGCGAATAACGACGGTTTCTCCAATGATACTTGGCAGACGGTGGTGAACGGAAACGGCGACGTCGACAGCTTCACGTTCACGCCTAGCCGCGTCGGCAAGTATCTGTTCCAGGAGACGGTGTGCGAGGACTACGGTCTGTGCGGCAATACGAACGGGCAGCCGGAAGCAGAGCGCACGCTGAACGTGACGAACATCGCTCCGATCGCAGACGTAAAAACGGAGTCCGACGTCTCCGATCCGCCCGAATCATCCGCCATGCCGATGACGGACCTGTACAACAACGCACGCTTCTACAACATCAATAGCGGCGCTGTAGGCGACAAGTCGAATTGGAAGATCGACACGGGCGGGATCCTGACCTCCAAGGCTCGAATGCCATTGACCAACAATTCCAGACCTTACTATGGAACGTACAATCATTGGTTGTTATCGACTTCGTTCGGGATTGATGGCGTTCCCCGTATGTCTCCATATACAGGCATTCAGGGCTCGCCAACGCTGACTCAGATTTCTTATCCCGGCAATCCGGCTGTCATGCCGCTCGTGGATGATAAATATACGTATATCGCTTCGTTGGGAACCGTCTCGGCTTATAATAAATCGATGCAGCTCATTTGGCAGCGAGACGTTTTTAACGGGTATGCTCAACAATT
Source organism: Cohnella sp. GbtcB17 (assembly GCF_019091135.1). Classification (GTDB taxonomy): domain Bacteria; phylum Bacillota; class Bacilli; order Paenibacillales; family Paenibacillaceae; genus Cohnella. Next base: position 86,018 of record NZ_JAGXJW010000004.1, read on the forward strand.
TTTGTCGTATGGCAATACAGTTGTAGCCATTGGCGAGAATGGTCCGGGCTCTAACCTGGTCGTCGGTTTTAACCGGGATACCGGGCAAGAATTGTTTAGAAACACAACGCTCCCGTCGTATGTCAACGGCTATGTGACGATGCTGCAAATCCCGAATGGTTTTCTTTATGGCCAGTATATCTTCAACGCCTCCGAAGGAAGCGCAGGGCAGCTTCAATATCCACTTGTTGACGGCGTGTCTCAAAAGTACGGGGTTATGATGGCCACGGATGGTAGTAGCGGCTATACACACATCATTAGAACGTCAGACCAGGCCATTATCGGATCCCACAACCCCAACGTTTGGTATCCGGGCTATCGTTATTACTTGGGTGCCGATAATGCGAACAATTTGTATATGCTGCTGCAGGCGCAAGAAGGTTGGACGAATACGGTCAAGATCGCCAAGTTCAACTTGGGGAGCTCGTCTTTTACGTACTCGCCGGCATTAAATACAAATAATATCAACACTTTCTTGGGCATGGATAATAAGCAGCGGATTTATACGTCTTCAGCAACGGGGTGGCCAGATACCAAAGTCGTTGCCGACGCGTTCGACGCTTCGGGTAATCTCATAAAAGAAATAGAGCTCTTCCCATGGAATTCCCCTAGCGGCGGCGCGTATCAAAGTTATTATACGCAGATGATCGTCGGCGCGGACGGCACGCTTAACTTCTTTGGCTATCATTTGGATACGACACAGTACCTTGATAACGAAGCAACCGTTTCGTATGCCTCTTTCGACACCGATTTTAACCTCATCACACGCGGCACGCTCGGTAAAATCAAGGTCGGCAAGGATCGTTATGTTCACTTCGTACCGAGGGCGGACCAAAGCTTTCTCATCGTATCGAGAGGCGGCGGGGAATATGATCCACTTTACTTTTATACGCTGACTTCAAACGGTTCGGCAACGAAGCCTAAAATCATCGACGTCGGCGAAGCCACGCCCGATCTGATTACAGGCCAGCAGGTAGCTGCCGACAAAACGATTAAAGCGAGCCTTAAGGCAGCTGCTCCAGACGGCAAGGGCTCCGGCATCGCCTACCGAATTCGCGACGATCGGAACTATTATAGCGTCGAATTCGAAGCAAACGAGCTGCGCGTCAAGAAGACGGTGAACGGCAATGCGACCGTCGTCTGGAACAAGTGGTATCCGATGGTCGCGAACCAGGTGTACGACATCAAGATCGTGCCGGGCGTCAACGCTTTCGATGTTTACGTGAATCGGGTTTACCAAGCGACGATAAACGAATCCGGCTGGTTGGACGGCAAGTTCGGGCTTATCAATCGCGGACAGGCCAACGTTTCGTTCCTGGCTTCATCGGTCGAGACGACGCCCGCCGGGTACGGCAAAATTGAAGGCATCGCGCTTGTCGGCCAGCAGGTAAACTACACGCTGTCCTATAGCGACGAGGAAAGCGATCCGCAGCTCGCGGCAGGCAGCACGTGGCTGTATACGCATAATCCATACACGCTGCTGCAGGCGCAAGGAACGGCGGCGTTCAACGGGCAGACGCTGAGCTCGCCGGTGACGAGCTTTCCGTTCACCGGGGATTACACGTTCACGTACAAAACCAAGGACGATCCGCATCCGTCGCATCGCTATCCGGATAATGCATTTAATGCGTATCGCCAACAATCGAATGCCGTGACGGGCAAGATCCGGGTGCATCGCCGGCCAATCGCAGACTTTACGGCAACCTGGAATTCTAACGGTACAATCAGCTATGCCGACGCCTCCTACGATCCGGATCGCTACAACCCGGCGAACGGCTCGTATTCCACGGAGAATACCGGCCTCAACTACCAGGCGACGCGCGGCGTGCTTGAGTATCGATACCGGTATCGTGCGGTCGGCAGCTCCACGTACATCGATTTGAAGCCGGCCAAGCTTTTCGGCGGCACGTACATTATTGAATTATCCGTTCGCGACGAGTACAACGCCTGGTCGGAATGGGCCACGCAGACGATCGTCGCCGGCGGATCCACGCCGCTGCCGCCGAATCCGGGCTTTACGATCGCCCCGACGACGCAGTATCGCTTCACAAATGTGACGATCAATTCGACGGCCAGCGATCCGCAGGACGGCGCGCGCGAGAACATCGAGCATGCCTACTACATCAAAAATCTGACGACGGGCGGACCGGAGTCGCTGCATAGCGACGCAAGGACGAGCTGGACGAAACAGTTTACCTCGCTCGGGGTTTTCCAGCTGCGCCAGGTCGTCATTAATAGCTACGGTCTGTACGCGGAAGTCTCGCATAACGTATCGATCGTGAATCGCAAGCCTGTCGCCGACATCACGGAGCCGGCCAGCACGAACGCTGCGGCACCGACGATGTACGACACGCTGAGGCCCACGATCAAGTGGACGTACAGCGATGGGGATGGCGATCCGCAAACGCAGTACCAGCTGCACTTCTACAAGGCGGACGGTTCGTTTTACAGAGATTCGGGCGCAATCGGCGGATCTAGCCTTGCATGGACGCCGTCGGCAGACTTCGCGGACAACACGTCGTACTATGCATACGTACGCGTCATGGACGGCACGGACTGGTCGGATTGGAGCGCGCCGCATTACTTCCGGATCGTAACGAACAAGCCGCCGACGGCGGACTTGACCTGGTCGCCCAATCCGGTCTGGGAAGGCGATACGGTCAAGCTGACGCCGACGATGTCGGATCCGGACGGAGACAGGCTGGACGCCGTCTACGAGATCGAATCGCCGACGGGCGCGAAGCGAACCGTGAGCGAGCAGCGTGTGCCGCCCTACGGCGGAGCGGGTCCGACGTTCGTCGCCGGTACGCCGGGCGACTGGAAAGTGCGGCTGACGGTCAGCGACGGCAAGGCGCCGGCCGTCACCGTCGTCAAGACGATCGCTGTCGCGCCGCTCGGCGTGACCGGACAGGTGCTCCATACGGCGGCGTGGGAGGACAACCGTCTGCGCTACAACGCGGCGCATCCGGGCAAGGAACGGCCGGCCCATTGGTTCTGGGCGGGAGAGCTGTTCGTCCTGGAAGCGGCGACGACGGACACCGGCGCTTCGTCTACGAAGGCCGCGACCGTCGTCGCCGAGGCGGGCCCCAAGCTGAAGGCAACGCTGCAAGCCGTCCAGCCGGGCAAGCCTGCGGCGTGGAAGGGCGAGCTCGGCAGCGAGCAGTACGGTGCGCCGCTCAAGGAGCTTCCCGAAGGCGACTACACTTTTGTGTTCACGGCGACATACACGAACGGCGTCGTCAAGAAGTCGGCGGTCGTCGTCCGCGTAGCCGACACGGTGGACGGATTCGCGAACGTGCATCGCGTTCAATAAAAACAGTGAAAAACAGCTTCGGAAAGAGACGACGTCTTTCCGGGGCTGTTTTGCTTGCGCGCGGTCGTTCGTCCCGCGAACCGGGCGACTTGTCCAGGGCCGATCGCCCCGAATTGGCGCTTGCGGATGGATATGCGTCCACGTCCTGTCCGAGAAAGGCGCATATATTGTATCCGGGTGATGAACATGCCGTACAAGCGCGGACACAGAGGAAGACGCATTCGCAGACGTCTGCGGTCCGGTTCGCACCTCGCGTCCGGACGCAGGCAAGGTTGGCTGGAGGGCTGGAGACTGGGCGCATGCCGGCGAATCGAGGAGGAAACGCCGCCGCCTGCCGCCGGTCGCCGGCCCTGGCGCGTCATGTACGTGCCTCAAGGCTTCGACGCGATCGACCAGGGCGTCGTCGCCGCGCTCGGCGCTACGACGCACCTTGTCGTAGCGCCGCAGGCGGAAATGCTGTCGTACGCGGAGATGTACCGCCCCGACGCGGTGCTGGTGATGAACGGCCTGCATACCTTTCCCCCGAATCAGCGAGAGCAGATCGAGGGCATCCGGCGGCTGGGCATCAAGACGGCGATCTGGTTCGTGGACGATCCGTACGTATCGGAGGACTCTGCTGCGATCGCGCCGAGCTACGACTATGTGTTCACGCACGAGCGGAGCTGCGTGCCGCAATATGAGCAGCTTGGTTGCGCGAGGGCCTATCACTTGCCTCTCGCCGCCGATCAAACGCTGTTCAAGCCGATGGCCGTCGAGGAAGCGTACAGGACGGATATTTGTTTTATCGGCGTCGCTTTCTGGAACCGAGTCGAGCTGTTCGACAGCATCGCGGACTATCTGAAAGACAAGAGGGTGCTCATCGCGGGCAGCCATTGGGATCGGATGCGCCATTACGACCGACTCTCGAAGTTCGTCCGCAGCGGCTGGATCGAGGTGCCGGAGACCGTCAAGTACTACAACGGCGCCAAGATCGTCATCAATATGCATCGAACGACGGAGCCGCTCAGCGACAACAAAAACTCGCGCCGCTGGGAGGGCCATTCCGTTAATCCCCGCACGTTCGAGATCGCCTCCTGCGGCACGCTGCAGCTGACGGACCTGCGTCCCGAACTACCGGAGTACTACCGGATCGGAGAAGAGATGGCGTCCTTCTCGAACCCGCGCGAGCTGACGGAGATCGTCGATTATTATTTGCGCAACGAAGAAGAGCGGCTGAAGGTGGCGGCCCGCGGCTATCGGCGGACGCGCGCCGAGCACACGTTCGTCGGCCGGGTGACGCGGCTGCTCGATACGATGGGACTTGCCGATCCCGCAAATCCGCCGGCAGGGGAGGGAAGGACGATTGGCTAAAATCGTCGGAGTGCGCACAAAAAAAGCAGGCGCGGCGCCGGTGAAGAAACGGCGAAGCCGCGAGACCGTCGGCGACGGCTTCGTCCTGGGCTGGCAGCACGGATATTGGCAGGGCCAATGCGAGTCGATCGTCCAACGTACAGTTGTGCCTTCTTATATCCGGGATCTGCACGTGCTCTTCATTACCTCGGGCAAAGGCTTCCCGTACAGTCCGCTCGACAATGCGGTCGGTCAAACGCTGGCGCAGCTCGTGTCCAGGCTGTCCGTCATGTCGCCGAAGGACGACATCGTCGGCTTCGCTTCCCGCGAGATGCCGGCGCTGGCCATCGTGCTGGACGGTCTTGATTTTCCGGTATCCACGACCGACGCGCTCCGTTCCATGGGCATCCGGACCGCGATCTGGTTCACGGACGATCCGTACTACACCGAGGTGACGGCGGATCTGGCGCCGCACTACGACTTTGTGTTCACGCTCGAGCGCAATTGCGTGCCGTTCTATGAACAGCGCGGCTGCGCCCGCGTCCACTACCTGCCGCTCGGCGTGCATACGCCCGACTTCAGACCGCGCAATCCCCGTCACGAGATACGGGGCGATATCTGCTTCATCGGCAGCGCCTACTGGAACCGGATCCGATTGTTCGAGGAGCTGCTCCCGCGTATGGCCCGGCGCAGCTTCAGGCTGTCGGGACTGTGGTGGGATCGCCTGTCCGACTATGAGAGATGGCGGGACCGGATCGATCTGGGCAAATGGATGGGGCCGCTCGAGACAGCGGAGCAGTACAATGCGCACAAGATCGTTATCAACGTCCACCGGGCGCACGACGACAGCACGTTTAACCGCAATATTTACAATATCCCGGCCGTCTCCCCGAATCCCCGCACGTTCGAGATCGCCGCTTGCGGCACGCTGCTGATGAGCGACAACCGGGAGGATCTGGCGCAGTTTTATACGCCGGGCATCGAGATCGTCACCTACGATTCGGCGCAGGACATGGCCGACAAGATGGACTACTATCTCGCGCACGAAGAAGAGCGCCGGCAGATCGCGCTTCGCGGACTGTACCGGACGCTGCGCGACCATACGTACGTGTCCCGGCTGTCGCAGCTGCTGGATCTGGCCACGATTCCGCTGGCCTAACTTTCTACTAAAGGAGATGAGGCGCCGTGGGCGGAAAGCCGAAGCTGCTTCTATTCTCCCATCTCAGCGGCGTCGACGTGATGACCGGAGCGGAAAAGCTGTTCCTTCTCTTCATCCGCGAGCTCTCGGCGCACTTCGACTGCAAGCTCGTCGTGCCGCAGGAGGGCGTGCTGGCCGCGCAGGCGCGCGCCGCCGGGATCGGGACTCTTGAAATGGAGCTGCCGCTCAGCCTCGCGCTGTTCAGCGCGCTGCCCCAGGTCGACGCCGAGATCGGCGCGCTGCCGTCGCATCCGGCGTGGGAGCCGCTCGTCTTCCTGATGCTCCGCGAATCGCCGGATTACGTGTGGACCAACACGACCGTGCATCCAATGCCTGCGATGGCCGCGACTTCCCTGGGCATCCCGACGATCTGGTCGGTCATGGAGACGATGCGAAATACGCCGCACCGACCGCAGGCTGCCGCCGTCGTGAGCCTCTACAGCCAACTGATCGTCGGCATCTCCGACAGCGTGCTGGAGCCTTACCGGGAACTGGGTGCGGCAGGCAAGACCGCCGTGCTGCGGCCCTACGTCGAGCCTTCCGCCCACGCCCCGGAGCGTTGGCCGGACGTGCGCGCGCGGCAGCGAAGCCGTCTTGGCTTCCGTGAGGAAGACTTCGTGGCCGGCTTCGTCGCCGCCACGATCTATCCGAACAAGGGACTGCTCGAGTTCGTGCATGCGATGGTCCCTCTCATGAAGCAGCACCCGGGCGTACGCGCGATGATCGTCGGCAAGTCGGTCGACGATGCGTATGTCCATGCCTGCCGCGACTTCATCTGGCGCCAGGACCTGAGCGGCCGCTTCGCCTGGATGGAGTTCCGCGAGCGGATCGAAGAGATCTACGCGCCGATGGACGCGGTCGTCGTCCCGAGCCTGGTGCCGGAGGGCTTCGGCATGACCGCGCTCGAGGGGATGATGTTCGGCAAGCCGGTCGTCGCCTTTGCGGCGGGCGGGCTGCGCGAGATTCTCGAGCAGGCGGAGTCCGGCGCCTGGCTCGTGCCGGCGGGGCATACGCAGGGGCTGACCGAGCGGCTGCACATGCTGCTGATCAACCCCGCGCTGCGCCAGTCGCTGGGTGCGCACAACGCCAGGATCGCGGCGGAGCGCTTTGGCGTAGAGCCATTTCGCGAGGCGCTCGGCGCTTGGCTGCACCGTCTGCCGCCGCCGGCCTCTTCGCAGCCGGAGGCGCCGCCGCCCGAGATCCCGCAGCACGGCCTTCTGCGCGGCGCGGGCAGAGGCACGGTGTACCTGATTCAGCACGGGCGCAAGCGTCCGTTCGCTTCGCCGAAGGCGCTGCGGGATCACGGCTTCCGCATGGAGGACATCCGGGACGTTCCGGAGCTTGTACTCGATTTTATTCCGGACGGAGAGCCGCTGTTCGAAGCGCCCGCGGGCAGGCGCCGGCCGCGTCGGGGGCGGGGACGACGCCGGCTAAGCAAGCGCGGCCGATCGCGGCTTCGCGGGACGCGTGTCCGTCTGTCCAGGCGCCGGGGACGCAGCCGCAGACGCGTCGCCGCGCGAAGGTCCGGGCGCAGGAGAAGAAGATCCGCATCAGCGAGGAAAAGGAAAGGAAGATGATGACATGCGAGTCGTCACGATCCTGGGCACGCGGCCGGAGGTCATCCGGCTCAGCCTGCTCACGCGCCTTCTGGACGATCTCTCCGGTCGTCACGTCATTGTGCATACCGGGCAAAATTTCTCGCCGAGGCTGAACGACATCTTTTACGAGGAAATGGAGCTTAGGCGGCCCGACGTTCAAATCGACGCGCGCAAGGAAACCGTCGGCGCGCAGTTGTCCGCCACGTTCGCGGCGGTCGAAGAGGTGCTGCTGCGCGAACGGCCGGACCGCGTGCTGCTGCTCGGCGACACGAACAGCGCGCTGTGCGCCGTGCTCGCGGAGCGGCTCGGCTTCCCGGTGGTGCATATGGAAGCGGGCAACCGCTGCTTCGACCTGGCCGTGCCCGAGGAGAAAAACCGCCGCATCATCGACGCCGTATCGACCGCGAATCTCCCTTATACGGAAAACAGCAAGCAAAACTTGCTGCGCGAGGGCTTTCCCGTCGCGCGGATTTTCAAGACGGGCAACCCGATCTTCGAGGTGCTCGAGTATTACAAGCCTAAAATCGACGCCAGCGACGTGCTCGAACGGCTGAAGCTTCAGCCCGGCGGCTACTTGCTCGCCACGATTCACCGCGCGGAAAACGTCGACGATCCGGCACGGCTGCGGGAGATTGTGACCGGCCTCGGCCTGGTGGCGGAGCAGCAGGGGACGCGGCTCATTTGCAGCCTGCACCCGCGGACGCGCTCGCGCCTGACGACCGACATGGCCGAGCTGATCCACCCGCTGCTCGAGTTTCACGAGCCGTTCGGCTTCTTCGATTTCGTCCAGCTGGAGCGCAGCGCGCGCTGCGCGCTGACCGACAGCGGCACGGTGCAGGAGGAATGCTGTATCTTCCAGGTGCCTGCCGTGACGGTGCGGCGGACGACGGAGCGTCCGGAGACAGTCGATTGCGGGAGCAACGTCGTGTCCGGCGTCGAGGCGCGCGCGATCGCAAGGTCCGCGGACGCGATGATCCGTCTTGGTACGGGCTGGCAGCTGCCGGAGGGCTATGGGGACCGTCAAGTATCTGCAAAGGTGGCCAAATACGTGCTTGGAGGGATTATGGATGTATGAAGGCAAACGCATCCTCGTAACCGGGGGCACCGGCTCGTGGGGACATGAACTGGTTCGTCAGCTCTTGACGCTCGGACCGAAGGAGATCATCGTCTATTCGCGCAGCGAGTCCAGCCAGGTAGCGATGAGCCGCGAGTTCGAGGACGCGAGGCTGACGTTTTTCATCGGGGACGTGAGGGACCGCGAGGCACTCTCCAAAGCTTGCCAGGGCGTGGATATTTTGTTCCACCTGGCGGCGCTGAAGCACGTGCCGGTATGCGAGATCCAACCCTACGAGGCGCTCAAGACGAACGTGCTCGGGACGCAGAACGTCATCGAGGCGGCAATCGAAAATAAAGTGGACCGCGTCATCAACATCTCGACCGACAAGGCGGCGAACCCGTCCAATTTTTACGGCATGACGAAAGCGATCGGCGAAAAGCTCATCGTGTACGCCAACCTGCTTAAGTCCGACACGAAGTTTGTCTGCGTCCGCGGCGGCAACGTGCTCGGCACGAACGGCAGCGTCATTCACCTGTTCATGGACCATATCAAAAACCGCGGCCAGGTCAACCTGACGCATCGGGACATGACGCGCTTTTTCCTCACGCTGCAGGACGCGATCAAGCTGCTGTTCAAAGCGGTGGAGGTGAGCGTGGGCGGAGAGATATTCGTCATGAAAATGCCGACCTGCCGGATCATCGATCTCGCGGTGGTGCTGATGGACGCGTTGGGCAAAACCGCCGAGATCGTCGAGACGGGCGTGCGTCCGGGCGAGAAGCTCGACGAGATCCTGCTCACCGAATATGAGAGCCAGAGTACCGTCGAATACGACGACGAATACCTGGTCATTCTGCCGACGCTTGAGCTCGAAGGGCTTCAGGCGCACTACAGCGCCTATCCGCGGGCGGAGCTGCACAGCTACAGCTCGGGGACGGGTCTCATGAACCATGAGGAAATCCGGAGCATGCTGGTGAGAGGGGGATTCCTCCAATGAAGGTGCTGGTGCTCGGCGGAAGCGGGATGGCAGGGCATGTGATCGCGGCATATCTGCAGTCGCGAAGCGGGTACGAAGTGACGGCAACGGTCCGTTCGGCGGCGGACATCCCGGTCGTTCAAAGCGCGTGCGACAGAGCCGGGACGAAGACGCCGGCGGACGGCGAAGGCGGACGGAAGGCCCTTGGCATCCGTCTGCTCGACGTTCGACGTTTCGAGCAGGTGGCCGATACGGTCGCCGAGGTGCGGCCGGACGTCATCGTCAACGCGGTCGGCGTGCTGAACCGGCAGGCCGAGGAGCATGCGCTGGACGCCTATCTCGTGAACGGTCTGCTGCCGCACTGGCTGCGGCATCTGTGCAAGCGCAAGGGCGGCAGGCTGATACACATCAGCTCGGATTGCGTATTTCTCGGCGATCGGGGCGATTATTCCGAGACGGAGCCGACGGACGGAGTGACGGTGTACGCGCGCAGCAAGGCGCTGGGCGAGATCGCGGATCCCGCTTGTCTGACGCTGCGCACCTCTATTGTCGGACCGGAGCTGCGCGATCAAGGCGTCGGCCTGCTCAAGTGGTTCCTGGGCAGCTCGGGCAGCGTGCCGGGTTATGTCAACGTCCGGTGGAACGGCGTGACGACGCTGGAGCTCGCCAAAGCGGTGGAATGGGGGATCGCGAATCCGAGTGTCGGCGGCCTGGTGCATTTGACGGCGCCCGAGGCGGTGAGCAAGCATGATCTGCTCGGTCTGTTCGCCGATACCTTCATGAAGACGGACGTCCGCATCGTGCCGGCGACGGAGCCGGCGATCGACCGCACGCTGGCGCCGACGACGAGCGGCTTCGGCTACCGGCCGCCTGGCTATGCGCATATGCTGGCAGAGCTGCGGCAGTGGATGGAGGGCGGCGCGGTTTGATGCGGGTGCTGGTCACCGGCGCCGCAGGCTTCAGCGGCCGGCACGCGAGCGAACGGCTGGCGCAGGAGGGGATGGAGATTACGGCCGTCGTCTCTTCGCGCGTCCCCGCCGCCGGCCGTCGGCCCGTCTCCGGCGCCGCCGTCGAGCTCGCCTGCGACCTGACGGACCGCGAATCCGTCCGGTCGCTGCTCGATCGGGTTCGCCCCGACGCCGTGCTCCATCTGGCCGGCCGCAATGCGGTCGACGAATCGTGGCGCACGCCCGATCTCGCGCTGACATCCAACCTGCTGTCGACCGTCTACGTGCTTGAAGCCGCCCGCGCGCTGCCGGACTGCCGGACGCTGGTCATCGGTTCGATGCTGAGTCCGCGCCAGAACGAAGATCTGGCGCGCTCGCTGCACCCGTACGGCTTCAGCAAGGCGCTGCAGGTGACGGCCGCATTGGCCTGGCATCATTGGTACGGTCAGCAGGTGATCGTCGCCGAGCCGTGCAATCTGATCGGGCCCGGCGGCAGCGCCGGCATCTGCGGCAAGATCGCGCGCTGGGCGGCGGCCTGCGAACGGGACGCAGAGTCGGGGCGTGAGCCGGCGTCGTTCCGCTTGTCCTCGCTGGAGGAGCGTCGGGATTTCCTCGACGTGCGCGATGCCGCCGCCGCGTACGCGAAGCTGTTGCGGACGGGCGAACCGGGTGTTCGCTACGCGCTGGAGTCCGGGACGCTGCGCAGCCTCGGCGAGGTGAAGGCGGCGTTCGACCGGGCGAGCCGCGTGCCGCTGCGCTGGGAGATCGGGACGGCCGGCGGCCCGTCGCCGCAGGCGCGGCACGCGGATGCGATCCGCGCGCTCGGCTGGCAGCCTTCGGTCCCATTCGGGCGTTCGATCGGCGATACGCTGCAGTTCGAGCGGGAGCGAGCGGAGGAATCGGCTTAAGCTTCTTCAACTAACGGAAGGGAGGGACCCGGCATGAACAGCGCAGACGCGGGGAAGTCGGGCAGCCGGGAGGCCGGCCTGGGCGCCGCCGGGCCGAAGGTGACCGCCGTCATTCCTTTTTATAACGATCCTTATATCGGAGAAGCGGTCGAGAGCGTGCTGGCCCAGCGCTTCGAGGGGCTGGAGGTCATCGTCGTTGACGACGGCTCTACACGGGAAGCGTGGCGGCTCCAGCGTTACCGGGACCGCATACACATACTCGGCAAGGCGAACGGCGGTACGGCAAGCGCGCTGAATCACGGTTTTCGCATGGCGCGCGGCGAATACGTCGCCTGGCTCAGCTCGGACGACCGGTGGCTGCCGGGCAAGCTCGCGCGCCAGATAGAACATATGGAACGGACGGGGTCCGCGATCAGCCATACCGCCTTCCGTACGATCGATGCCGCCGGCGTGCCCAGTCCGAAGCCGGTTCGGCTCGCCTTTGAGAGCCGGTACGATTTCTACCGGTCGCTGCTGAGCGCGAACGCGATCAACGGCTGCACGGTCATGATGCGCAAGGCGTTGTTCGTACAGCTCGGGGGCTTTGACGAGAGCGCGGTGTTTACGCATGATTACGATCTGTGGATTCGTGCGATCTTGGCCGGCTACCCGCCGACCTATCTGAACGAGCCGTTGACCGAATACCGCAAGCATGCCGGGATGGGGACGATTGTCAACCAAGGAAAAGCGGAGGCGGAATTCATGTCGACAGCAGCCAAGTATAGAGGCAGCCTGAGCCGGCTGCTCGGCGCGCTGCGGCCGATCGTCGGCAGCAGAAGATAACCATAGACGAACAAAAAGACGCCCGGCGTTTATTTCGCCGCGGCGTCTTTCGCGCAAAAGCGCATGATTTTTCCCGAGAACCCCCCGCCTGCGCCGGATCAAATGGTCCAGCGCAGCAGCAATCCCGCCTGCGTCAGACCGCTGCCGAATCCGTAAAGCGCGACCTTCTGTCCCGCGGCGAGCCGGCCGTCCTTCACGGCGAGGTCGAGCGCCAGCGGGATCGATGCGGCCGACGTATTGCCGAACTCGGCGGCGCTCGTCAGCGCGCGCTCGTACGGCATGCCGAGCCGCTCGCAGATCGCCTCGATCATGCGCAGGTTCGCGCTGTGCGGCACGACCCAGTCGAGCTCCCCGGCGTCGAGTCCGCTGTCCCGCAGCAGACTGCGCACGCCGTCGGGCACGGTGGAGAGCGCCCACTTGTACACCTCGCGGCCGTTCTGCACGATGCGACCGCCGCCTTCGAGCGGCTGACCGTTCCAATCGCTCGACAGGCCCGAAGCGTACACGTGGATGCCGCCGCTGCCGTCCGTCACGGCATGCGAAGCCAGGAACTGCCCTTCGTCCGCACGCTCGACGAGCACGGCGCCGGCGCCGTCGCCGAACAAAATACAGGTCGAACGGTCCGTATAATCCGTAATCTTGCTCAGCGTCTCGCAGCCGATCACAATTATTTTGCGGTACATGCCGGTCAGGATCAAACCGTTCGCCGTCTGAAGCGCGGAGACGAAGCCCGCGCACGCGGCGTTCAGGTCGAACGCCAGCGCGGCCTTGAAGCCGAACGCCGCCTGCACGCGCGAGGCGACCGACGGAAACGGATTGTCCGGCGTCGTCGTAGCGACGAGAATGCCGTCAACGTCGTCGGTCGAGGTCGGATATCTGTGCAGCAGATCGCGCACGGCCGCGATGGCAAGATGGCTCGCGAACTCGTCTTCGGCGGCGATGCGGCGCTCGCTGATCCCCGTGCGGCGGACGATCCATTCGTCGTTCGTATCGACCATGGCGGACAGCTCTTCATTGTTCAGGATGCGCTGCGGCACATGGCTGCCGATCGCGGTGATGGCGGAGCGGGAGAGCAGGGACGGGCGTGCGCGTTCGTCGGTCATCGAGGTTCGCCTCCGTTATAGTATCTGGTACTAATACTTGGTGTTATTATCTTATTCCGAATCGAGGTGCATGTCAATCATTTGGGTATTATTGCTCCGTAAAAGTAAAAGGACCGCTTACCTATGGAATATCAGGCAAGCGGTCGTTGCGTATTCCGATTAAGGGCGTCCCGGAGAACCGTCCGGCAGTCTTGCCAGCGTCCAATCCGGCAAGTCGTTGCGGCACGGATACTTCGCCGCAAGCGCCTCGTTCAGCTCGATGCCCAGACCCGGTTTGTCGTTCGCGTAGGCATAACCTTGGCGAAGCTGCGGCGTACCGACGAACACTTCTTGCGCGCGCTCGGAAAATTGGTTCCATTCCTGGATGCCGAAGTTCGGCGTCGCCAAGTTGAGATGCAGGTTCGCGGCGTGGCCGATCGGCGATACGTCGCCCGGTCCATGCCAAGCGGTGCGCACGCCGAACGCTTCGGACAGCGCCGCGAGCTTCCGCGCCGGCGTGATGCCTCCGATGGCGCTGACGTGGCATCGGATGAAGTCGATCAGCCCTTGCGAAATAAGAGGCACCCACTCCATCGGATGCACGAACAGCTCTCCCATCGCGATCGGCGTCGCGCATTGCGCGCGGATTCGCTTGAATCCATCCAATTGCTCCGGCGCTAACGCATCTTCTAAATAAAACAATCGATAGGGCTCGACGTTCTTCGCGAGACGTACGGCTTCGCTGATGGACAGCCGTTCATGAATATCGTGAATCAATTCGAGTTCTTCCCCGACGTTCACACGGATGTGCTCGAACATCTTCGGCACGCTGCGTGCATAGGCGTCCGGATCGAAATACGCGCCAGGCAGCGAACCTTCCGGCGGCTTTATGTCATGACGGCCGCCGTAGCCGCCGAACTGGCAACGAACGTGACGAATGCCGTCCGCCATGAATTTTCGGACGTTGTCTTCCAGCTCGCTGAAGTCGCGTCCGTCCGCGTGACGGTATACCGCGGCCGCTTCGCGCACCTTGCCCCCGAGCAGCTCGTACACCGGCATGTTCGCCAGTTTTCCTTTGATATCCCAGAGCGCCATGTCGACGCCGGATATGGCGTTGTTCAGTACCGGCCCGTTGCGCCAATAGGAGCTGACCATGGCGGTTTGCCAAATATCTTCGATTCGGCGCGGATCTTTGCCGATGAGGAACGGCTTCATGTAATCCTCGATCGCGCTGGCAACGGATAAATAGCGTTGCGTAAAAGTCGCGCAGCCTAATCCATACAGGCCCGGCTCGGACGTTTCGATCTTCACGATGACCAGATTGATGTTGTCCGGCGCAGTCAAAATTGTCTTTACGTTCGTGATGCTCAATTTGTTCATTTACGATTCCCCTCCTGATTGTCCTTCGACGAAGACGCCGACGCAGGCTTGAATGGCGCGCCCCAGTTGTTCATTCCGTCTTCCGGCATGCCTGGAAGAATTAATCCGCCGTCCACGCGCAGCGTTATGCCCGTAATATAAGAAGCTTGCTCGGATGCCAGCCACATCACGGCTTGAGCGACATCGTCCGGCTCGCCCATACGGCCGAGCGGAATGCATTCGCCGAGCGACCCCGGTTTATGAAAAGCGTTAACGTGGATCGCGCCGGGAGCGACGCAATTTACGCGAATGCCATAAGGCGCGAGCGCCAGCGCGATCGATTCGGTCGATCGCTGCAAGCCGGCTTTCAACCCGCCGTATATGGCATCCCCAGGATAAGCGCGGGTCCCGCGGGACGAACTGATATTGATCATCGCCCCCTTGATGCCATTATCTATCATTAGATTGGAAAACTCACGCATCAAAATGACCGGCGCACGATAATTGATCGCGATCATCCGATCCATCATGTCGATCGGTTCGTTCACGAAATCCGCAAATCCGCAAATGCCCGCGTTATTGACCAGCAAATCGACATGGCCCAGCGCGTCGATCGCTTGCTTCGCCAATTCGAGCGCGCCGTCTTGCGAGCCGAGATCGATCGGAAAAACAGGGCAGGGCTCTCCCGAGATCGCTTCGATCTCCGCTGCCGTTCGTGCTGCGGACGACGGCAGCGACGCGTTTTTGTGGAAATTGAAACTAACGCAAGACGGGTATTACCAACTGTCGCCGAAAAATGCGGCAGGTCTGGCATTGCATGTTAGCGGTGCCGGTACCGCGAACGGTACTCCCGTACAAGTCTGTACGATCAACGGATCGAGTGCGCAAAAATGGAAATTCAACTTTTATTCCCTTTCCTGAGATCGCGCATGGAGCTGTAAGACGGTAGATGAGCCGATAACAGGGGACTGCCATGCGGCAGTCCCTTGTTACATGCCGACAGGCGGTCTTGTTATCGATCGATCCCCTTACTTAGAGCTTTCTGCATTTTCAAGACGATACTTGGTTGGGTAGACGCCAACTATTTTCTTGAAGAGCGTATTAAAGTAGGTTTGATTGACGTAACCCACATTCTCGGCGACCTCTTGCAAACTGAGTGACGTGCTGCTTAACAGCTTCTTGGACTCTTCTATTCTTCTCATATTGAGCAGATTGGAAAATGTATCTTTTCGATCGTTAATGATGAGTTGACCTAAATAGGCGGCATTCACATTGAAGGCGGCGGCGATCGTTTTCAGTGAAATATTGTCCTTGTAATGTTTCTCCAAATAAGCCAGCACGCGCTTTGTAATGGGGTTTAATCCGTCTTCTTCATGACGAATGATATAAAATGCTTTCAAGACGATGGACTTGAGCCAGTCCTTCATTTCATTGAGATTTTTAGCTTTAACCAGGGGGGTTAACCCGTCTTCCTTATCGCCGAGCAGCATGGATGCATTCATTTTGATTTGATTGAGAGCGCTTAGTATCCGGTACAAGATCTCTACGCAGATGGTTTGCACATTTTGCGGGGTTATGCCTTCGGTCTGGCCTATGATTTGGAACGCTTCCTCCAACCATGCGATAGCTTTATTCTCATCTTGCAAGGCGACGCTGCTTTGAAACGAGTCGAAGTCGATATGAATGCTGATGTCGTTCATCATGGGGCGCTGTTCGACCTGCTCGTAGCTTGCAATTGAATCTGCCGGCATAATCATGCGATATTCCATTAATTGATTTGCATTGGAATAGCTCTTGCTTACCTCATAGTAGTCTGTTTCGCGGCTCCCAATCGTGGCGAATACGCTGCACTTCAGGAATTTGCCGCATGCGGCGATACACCTGGCGACCAGCCCATGCAAGACAACCTCGTCGCATTCCTCATGCTGGCCGTGAAATAGGACGGCTACATAGCCATTGGCATCCGTAAGTGTTATAACCCCGGAATGCGTGGCGCTCAGCAGCTCGTTGCATATATTTTCAAAGGCGTAGTTCGTCAATTCCCGGAAAGTGTAATCGTGCTGATCTTCAAATAAAATCTTGAAGAGACAGACAACATAAAATGGACTCATTAAATCAATCTGAAGCAGCTCGGCACGTTCGGTCAGATTAATTCGACTGATGGCGCCGGTCATCCAGCGATTCAGAATATTGTTTCTCAATATCATGGCCGAGCTTCTTAATTCAGATTGCAGGTTGAGTTCTTGTTCGATTTTGTGATTGATTTCGAACAGGGTAGAGGCGAGTTCATCCTGAACGACCGGTTTCAGCAAGTAGTTTTCGATTCCTAATTTTGAAGCTTCCTTCACATAATTAAAATCGTCATAACCGCTTAAAACAATGATCTTGATTGTGCTTTTCCGATGTCTGAGCTGTCTGATGAGCGCCAAGCCATCCATTTCCGGCATATGGATATCCGTGATCAGAATCGAAATGCCGCCCTGCTCAATCATTCTTAGCGCATCCTGGCCGTTGCTGGCCTGTCCGGCAATTTCGATCCCGTAATCCTCCCACTTTACGATCTCCATTAATCCCTTCAAAATCCGCGGTTCATCGTCAACCAAAATCGCCCTGTACATGTTCGGACATCTCCTCTAAAGTCTTAGCTGGCATTCTAATTACGATAGCAGTACCTTCACCGTGAGGAGCTGTCAGCTGCAGGCCATACTGAGGCCCGAATGAGAGCTGGATGCGATGATGAACGTTCGCAATGCCAATGCTGGCTCTTGGTTGAAGCGGCATTACGTTAAGCTGCGCTCGAATGCGCGCTAGAAGATTGGGATCTATTCCGCATCCGTTATCGGTAATTTCAATCAGGATGTCACCGTCCAAGTAGCTTCCGCGCAACGTAATTTGACTTGGAGCCGTGTCTTCGCCACGGATGCCATGAAGCACACAATTCTCAACGATAGGTTGAAGGAGGTGCTTGGGAATACAGTAACCATTAATCGTCGGATCGATATGAAAATCGACGGTGAGCCGATCTTCGTACCTGATGCTGTGCAGCTCCAAATATAAACCGCAATAATGAATTTCATCCCGGATCGGAACGAACATACCCTCCTTGACGCTTCTTCTAAAGAGCTGTGCCAAAATTTCGATCATGCGGCTTACCCGATCCACATTATTGGACAAAGCTTCCATCCTGATGATTTCGAGCGTGTTATACAAGAAATGCGGGTCTACTTGCGTTTGTAATGCGACCAGTTCAGCTTCCTTCTGCTTCAGCTCCGAGAGATAAACCTTATTAATATAGTTCACGATCTGAGCGCACATTTGATTAAAGTTTTCGGCGATTGTTCCGATTTCGTCGGTCATTTTACCGATGGGTATCCGGTAAGTGAAATCGCCTGTCCGGACTTTACGAATGGCTTTATTGATGGAATGAATGCGATTGGAGAAGAAGCGGACGCTGATCATGCCAACCGCAATGGCAATGAGTGCGCTAAAGGTGGCGATTGCGATGACAGTTTGTTTGGTCGTCTGGTTTTTGGCCATGACCTCGGCGTAAGGCATGATGCCAACGACGTAATAACCAAGATCTTCGCTGATAGTGGTCATCACCATGCTTCGCCGATCGAGCGTAGCCTCCTGCTTTCCGTTCTGTATCTCGTCGAAATAGGGATAACGGGAGCCATAATACCGGCCTGTCGTATCGCATATGACTTGTCCGTCAGCCGTAAGAACCAGAATATCGATCGGATATCCCGAGCCCAGCTGCTCCTTGAAGTAAGCAGTCAAACGATCCGTATTGAAATTGACAGATAGAATGGCAATGCTCTTGTTGTAGGTCGTCTCCCCCAGCAAATTGGCGGAAATGGTGAATATGCGCTTTTTATTATTCATGTTATAGGACTGCAGATAGGTGGGCGTAAGCTTGAGTCCGCGGAACTTGTCATTCATCTCCGCATATAATCCGGCATTCGCGTTTAAATATTCACCGTTGCTTAAGGTGTAGTCGTTGGAGTGGACGTACAAATTGCCGCCATTCTTCTTATAAATAACGACATCCATCATATCCCTATCCTGGAAGGATGAAGCGTTGAGGAAATATTTAATCAGGTCGGCTTTTGACAAATCATCGCTTGTATAGGAAGCAATATCCTGAGATAAAAACGCCATCATGTCCCTGCTCTGATAAGGATTCAAGTACAGCTGTTGGACGAGCTGCTTCATTGTAATTTCTTTCTGGCCGAAATAACTGCTAATTCGCTGCACGGCTTGCTTGGCGCTGTCTGCCGCGTCCTGCTTGGCGGAATGTTCAATACTGCTTATGATCGTAACGCCAAGGAAACAAATGGTGACGGAAATAATCATCGTATACGCCAAAAGAAGCCGATTAAAGAACTTCTGCTTAAATAATCGACTGTACACAGCCTTCAGCATGACAAGCACTCCATTTCGCGAAGGAAACCATAATTATCGAAAAAACCTATAGTTTTGTGTATCGATTCAATAAACCCCCGGAATTATGATGAATACAGAAAAGCGCTCTCAAAGCACCCTCATCATAAACTGGAGGAATTTACATTGTCAAACTTGGAAAACGGGCACGCGGTATACCGATCATTCGTCACCAAAGAACGCAGCAAGCTGCCTTCTGGTCGGTTGACGTTAATTGCGATGGCCATTCCATGTGTAATTGCATTGATTCTATTCTGTTATTTGCCGCTGCTGGGATGGTCGATTGCATTCTTCCATTACAAACCTGGCTTGAACTTGTTTAAGTCAGGATTTGCCGGCCTGGATTACTTTAGAATGGCGCTGGATGATCGTGAACTGCTGCCGGTATTGCGGAATACACTCGCGATGAGCTTCCTTGGGTTGCTGGTGTCGCCAATGTCCGTCATTTTTGCAATCTTTCTGCTGGAGCTAAGAAGCAAGAAGCTGCAAAAGTTTATCCAGACCACGACAACGCTGCCCAATTTCATTAGCTGGGTATTGGTGTACGCAATTTGCTATTTTATGCTCTCGTCGGGAGACGGCATGCTTAACAAGCTGCTTCTCAGCCTGAATCTGATCGGGCAGCCGTTAAATCCGCTTGCCGATCCTGATATGGTGTGGGTGCTGCAAACGGCGATCACGGCATGGAAGAGTCTTGGATTTTCGGCGGTTGTATATATTGCCGCCATAGTTGGAATCGACCAGGAACAATATGATGCCGCATCGGTCGACGGCGCCGGAAGGTGGTCTAGAATATGGAACATTACCCTTCCGGGGCTGATGCCGACCTTCATCACGCTATTGCTGCTAAGCATCGGGTCATTGCTCGGCAACGGCTTCGAACAGTACTACCTGTTCAACAACGGTCTCGTGCAGAGCCATATTCAGGTACTCGATCTTTATGTTTATCGAATCGGTATCTCTCAGAACAATTTCCCGATGTCGACGGCGATCGGCATGGCTAAAACATTGGTTAGCATCTTGTTGCTGATGACGGCGAACCAGATTTCGAAAAAGCTTCGCGATCAATCGATTTTCTAGAATAGGAGACCAATAGGCCGATGAGCATACGGAAAGACTTGCTGTTTCAAGTAACATGCGCAGCGATTTATCTTGCTTTTGCGGTGATGTGCATTTATCCGTTTTACTACCTCATTCTCGTGTCAATCAGCAGCGCGGATGCGGTGTCGAGAGGTGAAGTGCTGCTATATCCGATCGGGCTGCACTGGAACAATTTCGCACAAGTGCTTCAGATAAAAGGGATATTGACTGCTTTCGGGATTTCTGTGGCGCGAACCGTGATCGGAACCGTGATCATGCTGTTCTTTTCTACGATGCTTGCTTATTTGTGCACGAAAAAGGAATTGCCTGGACGAAAGTGGTTATATCGAGCGACGGTGTTTACAATGTTTTTCCAGGCAGGGCTTATCCCTTGGTTCATCAGTATGAAGATGCTGGGACTGCAAAACAATTTTTTGCTATATGTACTGCCCGGGATGATCTCGCCTTTTGCCGTTATTTTGATCAAGACCTATATAGAGTCCATTCCGCCCTCGCTTGAGGAATCGGCCGTTGTGGACGGCGCGGGGCATTTTAAAATACTTACGAGAATTATTGCTCCCGTATCCGTTCCGATTATTGCGGCGGTAGCCGTATTTAATGCAGTCGGGCAGTGGAACTCATGGCAGGACAATTTCTTTCTTGTCAGCAATCCTCATTTACAGACGCTGCAGCTCATTCTCAAAAACTTTCTTAGCCAAGCCGAAATGCTGGCGAATATGTTGAGGGATGGCAACAAGGATCTTAGCTCGATTAGCAGAAATCAACAGCTTGATCCATTTGCAGTGAAAACGACGATTACCGTTGTAACCGTTCTCCCGATTCTCCTTGTGTATCCCTTCCTGCAAAGATATTTTGTCAAGGGCATCATGCTTGGCGCTGTGAAAGGTTAATAACGCTGTTTGTTAGCCTGTCCTTACCGGCAGGATTAATAAAACCATAAACGATATACAGGAGGAGTCATGCGCAAATGAAAAAGAGTGTGAAAAAGGCAGCCGGCAGTCTGCTGGCACTAAGCCTAGTTCTAGGTCTGGCTGCATGCTCGGGAGGAAAGGAAAAACCGTCAGCGCAAGCGAGCGAAAGCAGTGGAGAAAACGGAAGCAATAACGACGCTTCCAAAGAGCCGGTAACGCTTACTTTTTGGAGCGCAATTATGGGCCAGAATTCACCATCTGGCATCCAGGAAGATCCTGTGGCGAAGCAAATCGAAAAAGAACTTGGAATCAAGATTGACATGGAAACCAAGCCATCGGATGAAAAGCTGGCGGCGCTGCTAGCTACCAATGATCTCAAAGACATCATGGTGATCGATAAGAAATTTGTCCCTCAAATCAAGGACATGGTTCTTGATCTCGAGCCGCTGATCGAGAAATACGGGCCGGACATCAAGAAAAACGTACCGGAGGAAGTGCTGAAAGCGGATCGAAAACTGGCAGACGGCACGCAAAAGTTTATCAGCGGATTAATCATGGAAGAAGCCGCGACGCCTGAACCGCTTTGGGCGGGGGTAAGCCTGCGGTGGGACTACTATAAGGAATTAGGATATCCGCCAATTAATACGACCGACGATTATTTGAATGTCGTCGCCGAAATGCTCAAGAAGCATCCGGTCAATGAGGATGGAAAAAAATATTATGGATTCTCGACCTGGTATGACTGGGGTTATAACTACAATACTCATATCTGGGGCCCCTATCGTCAGGGAGGCACGAATCAGTACGGCGGATCCGCCAACGTTATGCAAATGGATGTCACTACGTTCGAAACGGCCAATATTTATACCAAAGAAGATTCCGGGTTCTGGGAGGACGTACAATTCTGGAATAAAGCAAACCGAATGGGACTGCTCGATCCGGACAGCTTCACGCAAAAGTACGATCAGGCTACACAAAAATACAATAGCGGCCAGGTATTGGCGAGCTATATCGCATGGATGATCGGAGGCAGCAATGCCTACTTGCAGAGTAAAAACATTTACGACAAGGGCTGGTTCAGTCCGATTCCGATGCCATCCAAGGGCTACAATTATTTCAATAAGAAATATGGTCAAAACAATCAGGTATTTGCCATTTCCAAAAAGGCAAAGCATCCTGAACGGGCGATGGAATTGATCAACTGGCTCTATTCCGTGCATGGAGCGATGACAGTATCGAACGGTATCGAAGGTATCGACTGGGTGATGGAAGACGGCAAATACAAATACACCGAAACCCATGAGAAAAACAAATTGGATCCGGATGCCATTAATAAGTATGGCTATAACAAATTCCTGAACAATTTGGGATTGAATAAAGACGGGATGATTCCCGGCACGAAGGATCCGGTCGATATTTCCTTAGGAAGAGAGTACCGGAAGGCCGAGTACCAGAAACCGGAGAATGCGCTAACCAAAGAAGTGCTCGATTATTATAAGGCTGAGCTGCCTAGCGATATTTTGCCTCCCGGTCAGTCCTATAATCGGTCGGATGCCTTCGATCTGGCCGGGTTTATACCAGCTAGCGAGCCAGACGATATCAAGCTGATCGCCGATAAAATCAACAACTACCTGAATCAGGCGATCCCGAAGATCATATTGACCAAGGATGACGCCTCCTTTGCTGCCGGAAAAGCCAAGATGATTCAGGATCTCAAGGACATGGGAGAAGAAAAAGTATTTGCCTATTGGGATGAAGCTGTCAAAGCCGGCGTTGCGGAGTGGAAGGCGACAAAAGGGAAGTAATCACTTCAGGTTTGAATGGAGTAAAGGCTTTTCACAATGAGGAGGGCTTGTATTGAAATCAACCATCAAACGCTATGGTATTTCATTTATGCTTTTCGCTTCTCTTTTGCCGATTCATTCCTATGCTTCTGCTTATTCGCCTCCGATCGCTCCTTTTCCGATCGGCATCCACTGGCCACCGCCGCCATCGCAGACCAGCAATGCCGCCTATAAGGATATCAAGGATATGAATGCCAACTTCATAGTCGGCGGGAACGGGCTCGATACGTTCGCGAAAAACGATGCAGCTCTTGCCAGCGCTGCAGCCAATGGGCTAAAGGTGCTTGTTCAAGACTTGCGTACATCGCCACCGAGCGTCTTCGCGAACGGCAACAAACCAACCGATTCGGAAATCGACGATGTCGTCCAGCATTACAAGACAAATTCCGCTCTGCAGGGCTACGTGTTGGTAGATGAACCGCCGGCTACCTCAATGCCGGGTCTGGGCTATGCGATGGAGCGGATGCGTCAACAGGATCCGGCTCATATGACATTCGTGAATCTGTACCCAAACACGGCAGAGCCGGCTGGAGCCAATCTTGGCTTGTATGACTTTACGGGCGAACTCGTCAGCTCATCCCACCGGGTTGGCCAGACCTTCAAGACGAAGCCGGGGCAAACTACCATCTCTACCATTCAAATGTGGATAGATCGCAGCAGTTGGTCAATCGGTGAGGAATTGACGCTCAAGCTGTGGGATTCACCCGCCAAGGCAACGCTAATTGCCCAGAACACGCTGACTGGCGCTACCACAAACTCACCGCGATTCGCTCTTAACGCCACAGTAACAGGGAATACGAGCTATTACATGGAACTGACCCATAACGGCGTTGGAGATAATTCAATTGGATGGGTCGTTCACTCCAAGAGCGGAATCAATTGGTTTCGCGATGGGGAAGCCTACGTGAACGGAACGGCAATCGATGCCGACTTTTGGTATACCGTGAACCAGAATGTAAAAGAAGGCTCTTATGAGGATTATGTTTACCGCTGGGTAAGCCAACGTCCGGATGTGCTTGCCTTTGATCATTATCCGTTTCTGCAGAGCGGGTTCTCCGACCTTTACTATGAAAACCTGGAGATCATTCGCAGACAAAGCCAGATTGGCGGAATCGACTTCTGGTCCTATATCCAAGCGGTAGGCTATACGCCTGCGAATATCAAAGCGCCTACGCAAAATGAGATGCGCTATCAGATTTACACCAATCTGGCCTATGGGGCGAAAGGAATTATCTATTTTACGTATATGACGCCAGGCAGCTACGGCGAAACGGGTTTTCATGATGGGTTGGTTGCCTTGGATGGAACGAAGAATGCCTCTTACAATTGGGCCGCCAATCTGAATGCAGAGGTACTCAAACTGGGGCCGACGCTCATGAAGCTGAAGTCGAACGCAGTGTATCATACCGGATCATTACCGAACGCTACGCAAGCGCTGCCTGACGATATGTTCTGGCAAGTGACAGATGCCAGTAAACCGACGATTGTCAGTACGTTTACAGGCGACAACGGTGTGAAATACGTCATGGTCGTCAATCGGGATACAAGCAATGCCCGCACCTTGACCTTCTCGCTGCCGTTTAAACCCGGGTCCGTAAAGGAAGTATCCAAATCGACCGGCGCAGAAGTCTCGACGAACTACAATCCGTCAACGGGCATTCTGTCTTCCAGCTTTGCGCCGGGCGAGGGCAGACTGTACGCCATTCATTCCGATTGTATTTGTCCGAATCGGCCTTAGATGCAAGGTAGTCGCTAATGGATTAGAGTTGACCGGAGGATGGAATGAGCACTCATCAACAATGGCAAGCAAGCTGGATCTGGCATGATCATTCGCCGATTGCGATTAAAGAAGGAGAGCATGAGAAGGTCTACTTTCGGAGGAAGTTTCAGGTTCCGGACGTGTCTCCTGTCAAACTTGTAATCCATGTATCGGCTGACAGCCGCTATCGATTGTATGTGAACGGCAAATCGGTGGCGGTCGGGCCATGCAAAGGCGACAGGCATACCCATTATTATGAAACTGTCGATGCGACGAAGTTTTTGGTGAAGGGCACGAACCTGTTGTCCGTCATGGTGCTTCACTTCACGACATCGGAGCCGTTCAAGGTAGGAGCGGGCGGACCGACTTCGATATGGAGAGCCAATACGGGTGCGTTCTTCTTTGAGGGAGTTCTGGAGAATCAGGTCGATCGTACGACTGCCAGAATGGTTAGCGATGAGGAGTGGCTTTGTCTAAAAGACGAGTCATTGTCCTTCTATCCGGGGCGGAAGGTGTCGTATGTCGGGGGCGTTGAACGGGTGGATGGTTCGTTGATTCCACATGGCTGGCTAGAGGCCGGGTATGATGATAGCCACTGGAAACCGGCCGTAATCGTCTCCGACGCTTATGATCCGACTTACGGTCAGCTTACGCCCTGGCCTCTTACCCCAAGGCCGATTCCGATGCTGTTCGAAGAGGAACGGACATTTCGGGCAATCGTGTGGCAGGAGGGCGAGGGAGAAGGAGAAACCGCGGTTTTTTTGGCGCAAAATAGACAAATCGATGATGGGAGTGAAGGCTACAAGCTGATGCCGGGTCAAGCCATGATGCTGGAGCTCGATGCCGGCGAGCTGACGACAGGATACTTGCAGGTTGCCTTCTCGGGCGGGAGGGGCGGTACGGCTCGAATCTTGCCATCGGAGTGCTATGAGGACGAGCCGGAGTCAGGGGGAGAACGCAATAAGGGGATTCGCGACGACAGCTCGAAGCGTATCCTGTTTGGAGAAGAGGATATCTATCGAGTGGCAGGAACCGGGAATGTAGCGGAACATAAATTGGAGATCTATGAACCGTTCTGGTTTCGTACGTTCCGCTTTGTCCGTCTGCGGTTCGAAGCCGGTGACGTACCGCTGGTCGTACACCGGCTTCATTACCGCGAGACAGGATATCCGCTTGAAGTGAAGGCGAGATTTCAATGCTCGGACGAATCGCTCCAACCGCTGTGGGAGATCAGTATTAACACGCTAAGACGCTGTATGCACGAGACGTATGAGGACTGTCCCTATTATGAGCAATTGCAGTACGCCATGGATACTTTTTTGCAAATCGTATTTACGTATCATTTAAGTGCAGACGATAGGCTTGCCCGCAAGGCGATTTTTGATTTTCACAGTTCCCAATTGCCTAACGGCATGCTCCAAAGCCGTTACCCGTCCGTTTTACCCCAGATCATACCCGGATTTTCGCTTTATTGGATCATGATGGTATACGACCACTATAGGTACTACGGGGACAAGCAGCTGGTCCGTTCTTACTTGGCGACGATGGATGCGCTTCTGGACTGGTTTGCTTGCCGGTTGGACCACTTGGGATTAGTAGGCGCCATGCCGCCCATGTACTGGTCTTTCGTGGATTGGGTCGAGCAATGGCATGATCATGCCGGAGTGCCGCCCGCAAGCCAACAAGGGCCGTTGACGGTTTACAGTCTTATGTACGCTGCTGCCTTGCAATATGCGGCTACGCTCAATGAATCCGCAGGTCGTGTTTCCACCGCCGAAGAGTACACCAGCAGGGCGGAAGCAGTAAAAGAAGCTGTACGCTTGCATTGCTGGTCGGCCGAGAGACAGCTATTCCGCGACGGGCCTGCGACGGAAGATTACAGCGAGCATGTACAAATCTGGAGCGTAATCTCCGGGACGGTTAAGGAGCAGCAAGCCCGTGCGCTTATCGTTACTATGCTGCAAGACGACGCTCTTGCGAAAGTATCGTATGCCATGTCCTACTTTTGGTTTCGGGCATTATCGATGGCAGGACTTTATGAGCGCGCATTTGAGAAATGGGAGACTTGGCGACGGCTTGTGCGGCTGAATTTGACAACTTGGGTGGAGGACCCGATATCGCAGCGCAGCGATTGTCATGCCTGGGGAGCTGTCCCGCTTTATGAATTCACTGCCGAGATCTTGGGCGTGAAGCCCTCCGCTCCCGGTTTTCAACGAATCCGTGTCGCTCCGCAACCCGGCTATTTGAAATGGGCAAAGGGCGAAGTCGCGACGCCTCACGGCAACGTAAAGGTGGAATGGCAAATGGACCATTCGGATACGTTCATTTTGGCAGTAGACGGACCTCCGCGTATTCCCGTGGAAATCGTTCTGCCGAATGGCGAAAAGATGGAACTTCCAGAAGCCACGTCCTTTAAGACGATCGTAAAGCTATCGAAATAAAGACGGACATTCGAAGAAACTAACTTTAAAAGCGAGATGATCGTATGAATTCCGTGAAGCGTTCGTTACTTCAATTACTTGGCGAAAAGTATATGGAATCTGTCGTAACGGGCGGCGTCCTATTGTCCGAGCTGCCTGAAGCGGAGTTAGAGCATATAGCGAACGAAGAAATCGATTTTTTGCCTGAATCGTTCGTGGACAAGATGGACGGCCTGCTGGAGAAGGTGGGTACCCAAGTTGCGCCCGCTATGGAAAACGAAATGCAAGGCGCGCCGACGAATGCATTCCGCCTGGCTTCCAATTTGCAGGCAAGCCCGCTCGGCGGCTTGGGGTACTTGCGTCTGGGCGAGGACGGCAGGCTGTATCTCGCCGCCAAAAGCGAGCACTATCATACGCCGTACGGTCATAACTTTCCGGGATACCGACTGATCGACAACGCAAGGAAACTCGGCATTACGAACGCGACGCACAATAATACGCGAGGCTTCATAACGCGATTGCTGGAGAGAGAGCTCGTTCGTACGGTGAATGGTTTGACTCGAGAGGAATCCGAGCCGCTGGAAGAAGTGTTGGATTCTCGGCAGCCTCACGTGTTGAATCGCGTCATCAATCTGGAAACGGGCACGCTGGCTTGCGAAGCCGCTATGAAGATGATGCTCTCCCGGTTCTACAAGCTCGAAGATACTTTTCCCGAACCTCGTTATAAAGGCCGGATTCCAGTGTTTTTCGTCATGGCCGATTACGACGGCGGCACAAAGGCGAATTATCATGGCACGACCGTCCTCGCTCAAACCTTACGCGGCATGTGGCCTGAGATGTACGGGAAGATGAGAGAGGCAGGCATTTTCGAGTCATGCCCGATCCGTATTAACGACATTGAAGACTTTAAGGCCAAATTCGAGAAGTACAATAAACCTCCTTATAAGGTTGCGGGCTTCCTGCACGAGATCGTGCTGATGAATTACGGCGGTATACGCCTTGCGCAGTCGTTCTTGGAAAAGGCCTATGAGCTTTGTCACCGCAACGATACGCCGGTCATGTGCGATGAAATTCAATCCTGCATGTGGTATCCGGGCATGTATTTGTTCCGGGCGTACGGACTGAACCCGGACTTCGTCGTAATCGGCAAAGGCTTTCCGGGCGGGCAATATCCGGCATCGCGAATCATTACGACGGCCGAGATGGATACGCTCAATCAATTCGGCGCGCTCGTCACGAACGGACAGCAAGAATTGGCGTCGCTCGCCTATCTCATCACGATGAAATTTGCCGAAGAGAATGGCCCTTACATTCAGGAGATGGGCCGTTATTATGAAGAGCGGTTGGCGGCTCTAGCGGAAACCCATCCTTCCTTTATAGCGGCCATAGAGGGCAAGGGACATCTCTCGACGCTCTTTTTCCGAGAGGCGGACCAGGTCAAGGCTTTTACGGAATCGCTCGGCCGGCAATGCATCGATATAAGCGCGCAAACCTACAAAGCCAAATGCCCGCCGGCAGCGTTGACCAAACCGCCGATTATCGCGACGAAGCGGATGATCGACTTTCTCGTCGCCAAGATGGACGAGACGTTAATAAATCTGTCGGCAGCCGATTAATCCGGCGTAGAGATCCGGCTTGTCTAGCAAATTTACGGAAACCAGGTGAAGGCCATGATCATTGGACTCGTTAAGGAAATCAAAAACAACGAAAATCGCGTGGCGCTTACCCCCGGCGGCGTCAAACAGCTCGTCGGACAGGGGCATGCGGTACTTGTGGAAGAAGCGGCGGGCGCAGGCAGCGGGTTCGACGACGGGCAATACGCGCAAGCCGGTGCAGTCCTTTGCGCCGACAAGAAAGCATTGTTCGATCAAACGGACCTTATCGTCAAAGTGAAAGAGCCTGTTGCCGAGGAGTACGATTACTTCAGGCAGGAGCAAGCGTTGTTCGCCTACCTGCATCTGTCCGCAGACAAGTTGTTGACCCAGACGATGCTGAATCGCGAAGTGTCAAGTATCGCCTTCGAAACCGTTCAGCTTCCGAACGGTCAGCTTCCGCTGCTCGCGCCAATGAGCGAAGTCGCAGGCAGAATGTCGGTACAAATCGGGGCGTCGTTGCTGCAAAAATACAACGGCGGCATGGGAATTCTGCTTGGGGGCGTGCCGGGCGTCCATTCAGCCGAGGTCGTCATTATAGGCGGCGGCGTTGTCGGCACGAATGCGGCCAAGATGGCCGTCGGCCTAGGCGCGAAGGTGACCGTGCTGGACATTAACAAGAGCAGGCTGATGTACCTGGACGATATTTTTGGCGGGAGAGTCGCGACTTTGATCTGCAATGAGTACAACACCGCTTATGCGGTAGAGCGAGCAGATCTGTTGATCGGTTCCGTGCTTGTTCCCGGCGCCAAAGCGCCTAAAATCGTAACGGAGTCTATGGTGCGGACGATGAAGAAAGGCTCGGTCATCGTGGACGTAGCCATCGACCAGGGAGGCTCGATCGAGACGATCGACCGCGTGACGACGCATGACAATCCTTATTATGTAAAACACGGCGTTATTCACTACTCCGTAGCGAACATGCCTGGCGCGGTTCCGCGGACGTCCACTTTCGCCCTGGAGGCGGCCATGCTTCCCTATTTGATGAAGCTGGCGAATAGAGGCATTAGCCGGGCGTTGCTGGAAGACGCCGACTTGCGGCTTGGCCTGAACACCTATAAAGGCGAAGTGACTTGCGAACCGGTAGCCGCAAGTCTTGGTTATCGCTATGCCGATCCCGCACAGATTTTGGCCGCGAGCCGTACCGCAGGTTAAGGGACGGATGGGCAAGATGACATCTTCCTATTTGATCGGTTTGGATTTGGGCACCTCCGCCGTCAAAGGCATACTGCTCTCCTCTGACGGCAACGTGGTCGCTCGAGAAAAGGAAGCTGTTCAGGTTCAGCTTTATGAAGATGGAAGAGCCGAATTCGACGCGCAGACGTTCTATCTGCTTATCGCCGATGTGATCAAGCGGCTGAGGTCGGCCATGCCGGAAACCGGCAGGGTCGCGGGCCTCGCATTCGCGTCGGCGAGCGGCAATACCGTGCTGCTGGGCAAAGACGGAGCGCCTCTTCAGCCCGTCATCAGCTGGCTCGATAACCGGCCCGTTTCGTCCGAAATGACAGCTGCGCTCGGCAACGCAGATCAGACAGCACGCTACGACTTGATCGGGTGGCCGCCAATGGATACGTTTCCGCTGGCTCATCTTTCGTGGCTGAAAGTACATGAGGAGGAGCTGTTCCGCCTCGCCGACAAAATCGGCATGAGCACGGAATACGTCGTTTACCGCCTGACCGGGGAGTGGGCGATCGATCCCTCGACCGCGACCCCCTTTTTTTTGCAGGACCAAAAAGCCGGAAAATGGGACAGTTCGCTTTTGAACCAGTTGAACATCTCCGAAGCCCAATTGCCTCAAATCGCGGCATCGGGCACGATTATCGGCTATACAACGGCAGACGTCTGCGTCGATACCGACCTTCCTGCAGGAACGCCGGTCGTTGCCGGCGCCTTCGACCATCCTTCCGCCGCTCGGGGAGCGGGCGTTCTGGAAGAGGGGGAGCTTTTGTTGTCATGCGGCACATCATGGGTCGGGTTCACGCCTATCAGAAACCGGTTAGACGCGCTGAATCAGAACATGCTCATCGATCCTTTTCTGCAGCCGGACGGACCTTGGGGAGCGATGTTCTCGCTTCCGGCAATCGCCACGGGCATCGAGCAATGGTTGACCCGGTATATCAGCGACAAGCCCGATCGTTATGACATCTTCAATGAGCTTGCGATATCTGCGCCACCCGGCGCTAACGGAATTTTGATCCATCCGATGCGCAGGACCGAGTTGGAGCTGGCAGACCGGCCGAGCCAAGCGGATATGGCGAGGGCGATTATGGAAGGGACCGTTTATTTGCTGAAAACAAGCTTGGACAAGCTGGAAGCGAACGGGAAGCGATTCACTTCCGTCTTCATGGTGGGAGGGCCTACGGAATCAATCGTCTGGCCGCAGATCGTTTCCGACGTGCTGGGCAAGGAAGTCCGCATCGTCAACGGTTCATGCGCCGGAGCGGCGGGGGCTGCGATCATGGCCGGTATCGGAACGGGTCTGTTTGCCGATGAGAGGGACGCGATAGAGCAGGCCGCATTTCCGGCACATGTACATACCCCGAGTCCACAAGCACACGCCATTCATCTGAGGCAATACGACCGATTTTTGCAACTTTTCGGGGAGGCGGTCCAGTGAGCCTGATCGAGATTAAGCAAGTAGACCGACTTTATTACGAGAATCGATTGCGCGCATTTTTGCCTGACAACATTATTGACGTTCACACGCATGTGTGGCTGGACGAATTTCGTCGGCCGGACGAAGGAGCTCCGGTAAGAGCCGTTGCATGGCCGTGGCTGGTTGCCAAGCATAATCCAATTGAAGACTTGTTCGAAGCCTATCGACTGATGCTTCCCGGCAAAACGGTTACGCCGCTCATCTTCGCCCAGGTCGGTCTGGATTTTGATATTGAAGCGAACAACGCTTACGTCCGGAATTGTGCCGCCGCGCATGATTTGCCCTCATTTCTCGTGACCAAACCGGGCATGAGCGCGACCGACTTCGAGGAAGGGATCGAGAAGGGCGGCTTCCTGGGCTGCAAGGTGTACTTGAATTTTGCCGCACCGTATATTCCGGAGAAAGAAATCCGAATTTACGATTTTTTGCCGCCGCACCAGCTGGAAGTTCTCAACCGGCGCGGTTGGGGGGCGATGTTGCATATCCCGCGCGACGGAAGGTTAAAAGACCCGGTCAATCTCGCGCAAATGCTGGAGATCGAGCGAAAATATCCGGCAGTCAAGCTGATTATCGCCCATGTCGGCAGAGCGTACTGCCCCGAGGATGTCGGAAACGCCTTCGAAGTGTTGGCGGAAACGAGAAACATGCGCTTCGACATCAGTGCCAATACGAACGAGGACGTGTTTCGCCAGTTGATTCGGGCTGTCGGCCCGAAGCGAATATTGTTTGGGAGCGATATGCCGATTTTGCGCATGCGGATGAGAAGAACATGCAAGGACGGTAAATACGTCAATCTGGTGCCCAAAGGACTGTACGGCGACGTGTCCGGCGATAAAAACATGCGCGAGCTGGACGGGGAGGAAGCGGACGAGCTGTCGTTTTTCCTGTACGAGGAGATCAATGCCTTTCGAATCGCCTCCGAGGCGGAACGCTTGTCCAAAGCGGACATCGAAGCCGTATTTCACGACAACGCCTGCGCCATGATCGGTTCAATCAAGGAGGGGAACAGGGGGTGGAAAATCTGAAAATCGGGCTATTGCCGTTATACGTCAAGCTGTACGACGACTATTGGCCGGAAATTCGCGAGCGAGCGGATGCTTTTCCACTTCTCATCGCCGAGCAATTCCGGCGCCGGAACGTCGAAGTAATTACCGTCTCCCCCTGCTCGGTGCAAGCCGAGTTCGAAGCTGCGGTGCGCCATTTCGAGGCGGCTAACGTCGACGCCATCGTCACCTTGCATTTGGCCTATTCGCCGTCGCTGGAGTCCGCAGACTTGTTGGCGTCGACGTCGCTTCCGCTCGTGGTGCTGGATACGACGCCGACGTTCGATTACAGTCCCGGGCAGGACCCGTCCGAGCTGATGTACAATCACGGCATCCACGGCGTGCAGGATCTGTGCAATGTGTTGCTGCGCCGCGGAAAGGACTTCCAAATCGAAGCCGGTCATTGGCAGGAGTCGGACGTAATCGATCGCGTGAGGGACTGCGCGAAGGCCTCAAAAATGGCCAAGGCGATGAAACAGGCTAAAGTCGGGAGACTCGGAAGAGCGTTCGAAGGTATGGGCGATTTCCGCGTGCCGGGCGAAACGCTGCGCACCGAGATCGGAGTCGAGACCTTGGAATTCGACTTCAAGAGCGTGCCATTCATCGAGGACATCGACAATTCGCGGATTCGGGAAGAAATGCAAACAGATCGGACGCGGTTCCGAGCCGACAAGCTGGACGAAGACGTTCATCGGCAAACGACGGAAGCTTCGCTTAAAGTGCGCGATTGGATTCAGCAGCAGGGCTTGACGGCATTTACAATGAATTTTCTCGACATTACGAAATCAACCGGCTTGCCTTGCATGCCATTCCTCGAAGCGTGCAAAGCGATGGAAAGAGGCATCGGGTATGCAGGCGAAGGCGACGTGCTGACTGCCGCTCTTACCGGAGCGCTGCTGTCCGTTTACCCGGACGCGTCTTTCGCCGAGATGTTCTGCCCGGATTGGAAGCATAACCGCATCTTCCTGAGCCACATGGGAGAAATGAATCTGCGGGTCGCGGACGAGAAACCGCTGTTGCAGGAGAAGCCGTTCCCGTTCACGGACGCCGGTCCTGCGGCAGTCGCCTGTGGCCGATTCCGCGGAGGCGATGCGGTATATGTGTGCCTGTCGCCGGGCAAGAACGATCGTTTTTCGTTAATCGTTTCCCCGATCAAGATGCTGGAGGTTGTGGAGTCCGATCGCATGGAGGAAACGGTTCGGGGCTGGTTTAAGCCGCCGATCCCGGTCGCCGACTACTTGTCCGCGTTCAGCAGGCAAGGAGGCATTCATCACGGCGTCATCGTGTACGGCAACGAATGCGAGACGATAGCACGGTTTGGCGAGATCATGGGCTGGCGCGTCGTGCGGATTGGATGAATACAATCAGCGAAGGGGGCAGATGAGAGATCATGCTTAAAGTGGGAATCGTAGGCGCAAGAGGGCTGAGCGCACTCAAGGGCTTTCAAGGCATTGAAGGCACGGAGGTTGTCGCGCTATGCGATCTGGACGGAGATTATTTAGAGCTGAAGGCGAAGGAACATGGCGTTCCCCGAACCTACCGCATCTATGAAGATATGCTGGAATCGGATATCGACGCGGTAATCGTGTCGACGCCGATGCAGCTCCATGTGCCGCAGTCGATCGCCGCGCTGCAAGCCGGCAAGCACGTGCTCTGCGAAGTAACGGCCGCCGTGGCGATGGACGAATTGTGGTGGCTGAAGGAAACCGTCGAAGCATCGGGCAAGGTTTATATGATGGCGGAAAACTATTGCTACATCCCGCAAAATCAGCAAATTTTCCAGATGGTCCAACAAGGGCTGTTCGGAGAGGTCTACTTTGGCGAAGGCGACTACTCGCACGACATTCGCAACCTGGCTTTTCAAGCGAACCGCGTAGAACAGCAAGCGCATATCGGCAAGCCGACCTGGCGCAACTATTGGCAGCTTGGCAAGCGGGGCAACTTTTACCCGACGCACAGTCTCGGGCCGATCATGCAATGGTTTCAGGGCGATCGTATTCGCTCCGTCTCGACATTCGGAGCCGGCTGGCATACGGACAATCGCTTTCGTCAAGAAGATACCTCGATTACGATCTGTCAGATGGCAAGCGGCAAGCTCATCAAGCTGCGACTCGACTGCATTTCCAAGCGGCCGCACAATATGACCTATTATACGCTGCAAGGAACCAAAGGCTGTTACGAAGCCCCGCGCGGACTTGGCGATACGCACAAAATCTGGATCGAAGCGGATGGCGGCTCAGCCGAAGATCCGCAGTGGCGTCCGCTAAGCGACTTTGACGACTATTTGCCGGAACGATACAAGAAGGCGACCGAAGAACAACGTTCGGCCGGTCATTGGGGCGGCGATTATTTTATCGTCGAAGATTTCGTCAATGCCGTAAGAGGGGTCAAAAAACCAGCTATCGACGTCTACGATGCCTGCGAGTGGACGGCGGTCGCCCTTCTGTCGGAGCTGTCGGCGATGAACGGCGGCAGAGCCATGGACATGCCTGACTTCCGCAACGCATCTACGGTCGCGGAGCAGGTTATTAAGTTGTAAAAAATGAGCGATAGCTCGCGGACAAAGCGGGCTGGGATCACGAAAAATTGTGATTCCAGCCCGCTTCAATAATCATTATTATTTGTGCTTTATTCAGCTAGAACAGACGGTGCATATGCATCGAAATAGATTTCGGTTAAGTAAAAAAACTCGCCGATCTTAGATAAGTTTTCTGCAAGGATCGGCAGTATGAAAAGCTCGAGTGGCTTCTCGTCTTTCATGATCTCGATCCGGATATCATGGGTGCCGGCAGCCAAGCGTAGTTCGTGCATCTTGCTTCTCGGCGAACGGTGATAAGCAGGCATAAACTCCGTTTCTTGATCGTCTTCGAATAAAATCGTTCCGTTCAGCCACACTTTAACCGGATTAGCCGTTCCTGCTATCAGCCGAATGGCTTGTTCGGATGGATTTACAAGCTTGGAAACCGCGGTATATTTTCCAGGCATCGCTGTATTCAAGGCGTTGCTAAAGTCAATTCGATCGCCGGCGAAGTCGACCGTTTGCATAACCGATTCATTCGGGCCGGATATTTGCCATCGGGACGCGGCCAGAAGCGTGAATTGAACGGTTTCTTTTGACCATTGGGCATTATCATGAGTTCGGTGGATGATTAGCGCGATCTCGTTCGTTACGGAAATGACTTCGGGTGCATGGATCGTGTCCGTCCAAGTCAGGACGCCGCCGGGTGCAAGGGTAAAGGGGCGAGCACCTGAGCCGCTCCAGCGATCAGGAAGCTGCCAATCGAGATTCCCGTTCCATGCCTCTCGGGAGTGGTTAACTAAAGTCAGTGAAAGTTGTTTTGTCCCGCCGCGTCCGATAGAAGGGCCATCCATGCCGTAATCGATTGTCAGTTCTAAGCCTAATCGGGTAGTCCGTGTGCCTTGGGGGAGCAAGTAACGATTGGCAGTAAAGGGAGTATACCATAGGTCTGTCACCGTTTTCGGTACTTCCAGGATTTCTACTTCAGCCCCCCAGGTGGCCAATACTTCGCGTCCGGCCCGCATCGTGCGGTGGGTCAGCTCATCCAAAGTAGCCGGAGCGGGAAAGCCTTTAATTTGCGGGCTGACGACGATTCGGTCGCCAACTGGACTAACCCATCTTTCTGGCAGAAGCTCCGGTCCGAGAATCATGCCTAGAATTGCACCAAGCGTAGCCGCGGTACAGTCCGTATCGTAGCCGCAATTGACTGCTTTCAGTATACAGTCCTCGAAATCGGTACCATACAGCCAGCCAAGAATCGTAAAAGCGATATTTTGCGGAGCGTCCGTAAAGTTGGAGCTCCCATGATGCTCAAGAATCAGGCGGCGCGCTTCCAACCAATCCTTACCCTCCTTGTGCCAGCGGAGCAAATCGTGAATGGCTTTTGCGGTCCGACACGTTGAAGGGATATGCTGCAGACCGATATGGATTAATCGGTCCCTGTCCGTTTCGATAAAGATAGCGCTTTCGATAGCGGCGAAAAACATTTCCCCGTATACGCCTTCACCGCCTGCATGGTCGACGATTGCATCCTGATAGGCATAATAGGCGGCCACATGAGGAGCGCCGGGAGCCACCATTGCCCATATTTCCGAGCGTATGGGCGAGCCCATGCAATCAGTAAACGGATTGTTGAACCACCCTGCCACGGGAGCTGTTAGTCCTCTTCGCAAATTCGTTAAGGCATAGCCGTATTCGTCGAACGGGAAAAATACGTGTTCCACCCATTCCTGTCCGAGCTCGATCGCTGTTAATCGCGCTCCGTATTGCTCTAAGGCATGAAGCCAAACGAGCTGCAAATCTAAATCGTCGTTTTCCAGCGGTCCATCGGGCAATTTGGGATAGAACGTTAAATGGAGCAACTCCTTGGAACCTTCCACCGGCGCTCCGAGCGTTCCTCCTATATTTTTACCAAGCCAGCCTCCATACACCCGGCGATAGTAGTCCTGTTCATCGATGGTCTTGCTAGCCATGATTCAAACTCCTTTTGAGCGCTATTTTTTTGTTATACTGATCTTAGCAGTGAGCGAGTTGCTAAATCCATGTACAGCTTTAAGATTAGGACCGTCTCAAAAATGGGAGGTAAGGCATGGAATATTTTTCGCTACCTCGGACTTCCTCACTCGATGTTAGATGGGTTGGTGTATTTGAAACGAATAGCGGCTTAGTGGGGCGCAACCATTATAACCCGCATTATGAATTGATCGTGGCAGCGGAAGGGCCTGTATACCTGCAAGTGGGGGAGCGCCGCCTGGTGTTGAAATCAGGAGAAACCTTACTGTTAAAGCCCTGGGAGCAGCATTCCATTCTGCAGCAAACAGATTCGGGCAGGTTTTTCTGGGTGCAGTTTACGTCCAATCCGCCCCTGCTTGAGCTCGATGGCTCGAAGAATGCGAGAGAAGACCTTAATATTGTCCATGTTCTGCCCAATGAATTGCGAACTTCATCTCACCCAGACGTCGATGGACTGCTCATTCCAAGACAATTTCAGTTGTCGAACCGCTACCGGCTAATGACCGAGTTCGAAAGGCTGATAAAAGAATCCAATGAGCCGGAAGGGTATTTTCGCTACCGGATGTCGCTTATCCTGGCCGGGATCTTGGAGCATATGGCCGACGAATGGCTTCACTCCAATCGTGAATTCCAAATTCCTGGATCATTTCTTACTTTTCGAAAAATCGTCAACTATCTGGACGAGACCTATGCGCAAAATGTCAGTAAGGAAGCGATGGAGCGCAGCCTCGAACGCAAATACGAGTATATCTGCCAGGTGTTCAAGAAGTACGCGGGCATCACGATCGTAACGTATATCCAGCAGCTTCGAATTCAGCGGGCTAAATATTTGCTCGCGAACAGAGCTGCCAGCCTGCAAGAAATTTCCGCAGAAGTCGGGTTTGAGGACCCGTTCTACTTTAGCCGCGTATTCAAAAAGGTCGAAGGAATGTCACCTTCGGTTTACAGAGAGCGGACAGAGAAAGCTTCGCAATCATACAAAGAGCCCTGAATGATC
Source organism: Cohnella sp. GbtcB17 (assembly GCF_019091135.1). Lineage (GTDB taxonomy): Bacteria > Bacillota > Bacilli > Paenibacillales > Paenibacillaceae > Cohnella. The sequence continues at coordinate 124,000 of NZ_JAGXJW010000004.1, forward strand.
TTGATGATCGTCCAGGGCTCTTTCAAAAGTACTGATAAAAAACTGTTGACAAAATTAAAAGTAGTCAATTATGATTCAACTTAAATTCCGTAACAGGAATGATAAACGAAAATCGAAAAGGAGGAGACTGGAGTCGAAGTATGAAAATCAACCCATCTGAGGAGAATGTGGCCGAATTTAGCTCAAAATGAAAGCGATTACATTTCCGTTTGATGGAATGTGGTCTATTTGTTGCGCTCATTTTTAGAAATAAAACGCTCATAATCCCAACCGATCGACTATATTGAGGAGTCAATGAGAGGGGAATCGACATGATAGACAATGGAGCTAGCCAATGGGCACTAAGGATTTTGAGACTGGCATGTTTTGCATTCATCGGCAGCGTAATGATCGTCCTTCTGCCTACGAAACCTGCAGCAGCGGCAGATACCTATATCTACAACGCAACCGTAGGTACGGACAGCTTGAATCGCAGCTTGCCTTTGAATACCGATACGGGGAATGCCAAGGCGAACCGTTACGTCGGCATGTTTTATTTTCTCGCTTCAAGTTTTGATATCGGTCCTTATGACATGGAGTTTTTATACAGAAAATATCCGGATTCCGTTTTCGATAATCGAAGACCGGAATGGGGAGGCGTGGGAACGAATCATTTTTGGGGGAATCCGCTATATGGGTATTACGATCACAACGATCCTTGGGTCATACGCAAGGATTTGCAGATGCTTGGAGAGGCAGGAGTCGATTTTATCGTATTCGATACGACCAATGTACCGACCTACGATACGGTGCTCAAAAGTCTGCTTGACATTATGCAGGAATTGTACGATCAAGGCGCCCCCGTTCCGAAAATAGCCTTTTATACCAATACCGATTCCGGTAGCGCCATGGAGTATATTTATGACCGATATTATAAAGCCGGCGCTCCGGACAGACACCCCGATCTTTGGTTCAATTGGAGATCCAAGCCCCTGATCGTTGGCGTCTCCAGTCAAGCCTCAACTGCCGTATCCAATTTCTTTACGATCAAAGAATCGCAATGGCCGACAGAAGCGCCAAAAAACAACGGCTTTCCATGGATTGACTTCGTAAGACCTCAGCAAGTCTATAATTATAACGGACAAAAAGAAATCATGACCGTATCTCCCGCCCAAAATTCAGGCTCCCTTTTATTCAGCGATAATGCGTTTTTTGGATTACCGAATACTTGGGGGCGAGGTTATCATAACGGGACGCACGACGATAGCTTAGATGCCGTCAACTCGGGATACAATTTTATCGAGCAATGGAACAATGCGATCGCTCAAGATCCCCCAATTGTATTTGTCACGGGATGGAACGAATGGATGGCCGGCATTTGGGATGGTATCGGCAATCGCAAAGTGAACGCATATGATGGTGCAACCATGGCGTACAGTCGCGATATTCAACCCATGAAGGAGGGCTTTAAAGACAATTACTACATGCTTCTTGCTAAATATATTCGACAATATAAAGGCTATAACGCGATGCCTGTGCCAAGTGCGGATAAAACCGTCACGATCAATACGGATTTCTCGCAATGGAACGATGTTTCGCCAGCCTATAAAGACTATACGGGAGACACGGCGGCGAGGGATTACAGAGGCTATGGCGCGCTCTATTTTAAAAACAATTCCGGTCGTAACGATATCGATGTGATGAAGGTGGCCAAAGATTCGACCAACCTTTTTTTCTATGTGAAATGCGTGGCGAATATTAGCTCTTATACCGACTCTTCATGGATGCGACTGTTCATCAACACGGATGGAAATCCGACAAACGGCTGGAATGGATTCGACTATGTAATAAACCGGACGGGCGTAGGTGCCGGCACGACCACGCTTGAACAAAGCACCGGGGGATGGAATTGGTCGTCTGTAGACTCCAATATTAGCTATAGCATATCCGGTAAAGAAATGATGATTCGAATACCGAGAAGCGATCTGGGACTTACGAGCGATCCTGTCAACATCGCATTCAAATGGGCGGACAACATGCAGAATGACGGCGATGTGATGGATTTTTACGTGAATGGCGATACTGCGCCGGGCGGAAGATTAAGCTACGCTTATTATTCAAACGAAAGTGTGGTTACTACCCCGACTCCTGCCCCGACTACGATGCCAGGGCTCCCTCCAGTACCAGAAAACATCAACGTGCCCGGAACGGCAAAGTCTTGGGAATTTGCTAATCTGGCTGATCCGGAGGGTTGGAAGGTCGATACGATTAAAACGGATTTGTATAATCCAAGCGCGGCTAAATCGACCGTTGCGATCGGCAGTACGACAGTAGCCGCAGAGAAGTTCACGACGACAAGCTCGCTGAACCGAATTGAAATTTTAAGTCCGGTATATACCGGGTCCGGCACCGGCCTGCGATTAACGCTCTATAAATGGGATACGGATTATGAAACGACGCTTGACGGGGCACCGTTCACGACGTACATCCATAACGGCGTCAGTGCCAATAATCCGTGGATTTATGTTTGGGCGCAGCCGGCATTGCCTCCGGGGGATTACCTTTGGACCGTGTCTTTGAGCAGCACGCCCGTTACTAATGCCGGAGTCATTAAAAGCGCCGGAAGCTTCAGCGGAACGACGTCTTATTTGAATGGGGTCCCTATTGCGGATCATTACACGATGAGAATGTACGGAACTTCCGCTGCAGCATTCGGGGTTACCGAGGAGCACGCGCTGAAAGGTACAGTTGCCATGAATAATTCCTATATCGTCATGAAAAAGGATGCCGATATTGAACTGGCAGGAAAAAATACGGTGCAGATCAGGATGAGCAACGCCACCAATGCAACAAGCGCCAGATTGTATTTTACGACTTCAGACGATGTAACAGGTTGGAATTTTAATTCCAATGCTGAGAGTTGGATGGCCAACTCCGACATTGGCGGATTTGCATGGCAGACAGGAGGTTATATAGGCGGAAGTGTAGCCGGCCCAGATCCCTTCATTGTTTCACCGGATAACTTGGGCATCGATGCGGCAAACAACACCATAATCAAAATCAAATTAAAAAACAACACAACCAACACGACCGGACAGATCTACTTTACAACGACAAGCGACACCAACTGGAGCGAAACCAAGTCTGTAACGTTCCCGATCAATGCGAATGACAATAATTATACCGAATATTCCGTTGATATGACGGAAGCGATAAACGGGCTTTGGTCAGGAACGATCAAAAGAATCAGGATCGATCCGAATAAAGATGTATCAAGCGGATCGTTTAGCATAGACAGTGTGGCAGTAGTGAAAACCGTTTTCTCCGATACGAATTCAAGAACGTTTACTATCAACGCAAATTCCGGTTATACCCTCTACAATCTGGATATGTCGAATATCGCGGGATGGAGCGGAACTTTGAAGAGAATCAAGCTAGTTCCCGCGGTGAACGCATCAAGCGGGTCATTCGGAATCGACTATATAAGAATTCTCAACAGTCCTGCAAAAGGGTGGTATTTTAATTCCACGGTAGATGATTGGACAGCGGCCGGCGATATCAGCGGGTTCGGTTGGAAGACAGGAGGCTATGCGGGGGGAACGTTCAGCGGCTCCGATCCATACATTTTTTCGACCGACAATCTGGGGATCAGTGCGGACAGCCATACCATTATGAAAATTAAAATGAAAAATAGTTCCTCGAATACAACCGCAAAATTATTTTTTACGACGAACGCAGATGCATCGTGGACGGAAGCGAAATCCAAGACTTTCACTTTGACTGCGAACGACAGCAATTATACCGAATATTTCATCGATATGTCGGGGGTGTCAGGTTGGTCGGGGACGCTCAAGCAATTGAGATTGGATCCGAATGAGAGTGCTTCAACCGGTTCCTTCGAGATAGATGAAATAACGGTATCCAATGCTGCCGTTTACACGCAATCCAGAAGCTTCTCCAAAACACAGGGAGTGAATGGATGGCGTTTTCAGGAGTGGGCTTGGAATGGGTCAACCAGAACGATATCTGACATGACATGGGATTCTGCCAACAATCGGTGGAAAGGGACGTCGGCCAATAGTTTCGTCGGTGCGGGATTCGTGCAGCCCGATCTTAACAAAGAATCGGTTCAAGTCTTTACTGCCCCTGCGAGCGGCACCGTCAGGATCATGGCAAATGTGAGAAGAAGCGTCAGCAACGCGGCTTCTGACGGGGTGCAGGTAAAAATCAAGAAAAACGATCAGGATTGGTGGCCGATCGGCGGAGGCTATGTGCAAGTAAGCGATATGACCGGCATCGTTATCGATCAGCTTGCCGCGGTTGCCGCAGGGGATCAACTCCAGTTTGTCGTTAATGCCAAAGCTTCTTCGGCTTATGACGCGGTTTATTTAGATCCGACGATTACGTATTATGGAGGTGCATGGAATTTCGACTCGACCGTTGAGAACTGGACAGCCGGAGGAAATACGAGCGGCTTCGGATGGCAAGCCGGCGGATATATGGGCGGTAATGTAACGGGCACCGATCCGTATTTGATGTCTTCCGACAATCTCGGCATTCGAATGGTCGACCACCAATTTATAAAAATTAGAATGAAGAATGCTACGGCGGCGAAAACGGCTAAATTATATTTTATTACAAAAGCGGATACGACGTGGAGCGAAGCGAAATCGAAAACATTTGCTACAATAGCAAATGATCGGAACTATACGGAGTATGTCGTGGATATGTCGACCGTGCCCGGGTGGACAGGGGTATTAAAGCAATTAAGATTCGACCCGGAGGATAGTGTATCAACCGGATCGTTCAGCATCGACTATATCAGATTCTAGTCGAGTATGGAGCTATAGGAGGAGGCGAGTTTTCGCCTCCTTTTTACGATTTATCCCTAGCAACGTTTAAATATAGAGGGGGAAATGAATGAGGATGTTACTTACATTATGGAAGAGAGGGATATTCAGAAGGTTGCTGTCTACCTTTCTTGTGGTCTTGCTTCCTATTTGCTTGTTAGGCATCAACTTCATTAATCTCGGGATGCGTGCGGTTAAAAAAGAAATTTCAAATTCCATACAATCTCAAATTGATTTCTATTTTGAGAATTTCGAAAAGGAAATGGATCGAATTAGATTGCTTCAAAGTGATTTGATTAATGATGTCAATCTGAATAAAATGGCTAATCTGCCTGAAACGATGAATTTGTATGATAAGGCGAGCGCGATTCTGAGTTTGCAACAACGGCTGCTGGCCATCAAGAACAGTAGTGCATATATTAAAGACGTTATCGTGCTTCTTCCGGCGAGCGATGACGAAAATAAAATTACCGCCTCTTATGGCTTAAGCAAAATAACAAGCAATGATAAGGAGTTGCTTGATCACATCCCGGACAAAAGTCATAACTACTTTAGCTTCTGGGAAAATAGATTGTTTTTAAGTTTTTTAAGCCCTTTGGAATATAGCAACAACACGCATTCTTCCTCATTTATTATCGCGGTTGAACTCAACGAGAAAGAAATAAGAACGGCCTTGAATCAATTCAACAACTATAAAGACAGCGGGGCGGTACTCATGAACCCCGACCACCATTATTTTCTTACGACGGACGATAACCCCATGGTTGAAATCTCTTTGAAAAAATATTTGGGCGAACGAAAAGAAGAGGAAAAAGCGGGCCACGCTTTACTCAAAATAAAGGGTACCGCCTATCAAGTTTTTTATGCAGGATCCACGCATTCAAGCCTAGTGCTCGCTACGTATATTCCGGAAAAATTCATATTTGAACCTTTGAAAGGATACAGCAATTGGCTGTGGGTTTTTACGGCAATCTCCCTCGTCATCATCCTTTTATTTTCTTATTCAACTTACAAGTATATTCACAAGCCGATGTTGAAGTTGGTTAGTTCTTTCAAAAAAGTTGAAAATGGGGATTTGAATGTACGCATTGAACATCATCATGAAGACGAGTTCAGATACTTATTTAAAAGATTTAATGTAATGGTGGAAAACACGAAGGCTTTAATCGATCAGGTCTATAAACAGAAAATATTAGCTCAGCGGGCTGAACTGAAACAACTGCAATCTCAGATCAATCCACATTTTCTGTATAATAGCTACTTTACTTTATACAGCATGCTGGAGGATGAAGACTATGACAATTCCAAACGGTTTGTAAAACAAATCGGGGGATATTTCCAATACATGACACGAAATGCTTCCGATGAGGTAAGTCTTGCGGCCGAAGTGGCACATGCCAGAATATATGCCGAAATTCAAGCCAGACGCTTCCGTAACCGCATGCGCCTGGAGTTTGAAGAACTGCCTCCGGGATATGAAAACATAATCGTACCTCGTCTAATCATACAACCCCTTATCGAAAATGCATTTGAGCATGGTCTTGAAAACAAATCGGCCGATGGCATTGTAAAAGTCCGGTTTATTGCCATGAATCGTTTTTTGGTTATCGTTGTGGAAGATAATGGTTGTGGAATGAGCGAATCGGATCTTAACCTTCTCGCCGGAAAAATATCGGGTGACGCGGATATGATCGAGATTACGGGGATGATGAACATCCACCAACGCGTACGAATGAAATTCGGTCCGTTAAGCGGCGTGGGCGTTGACCGCGGAATAGACGGCGGCCTAACGGTGAAGATCCACATTGACATGGAAAGGGAGAAACCAATCGATGCGTAGTTTACTCATTGTGGATGATGAACAAGACATTGCTGACAGATTGTATATACAATTCAAGCAAGCCGAGATGATGGAACTGGATGTCTATAAGGCTTATTCGGCCTATGAGGCATTGGGCTGGTTGAACAGAACAAAAATGGATGTTGTTCTAACGGATATCCGTATGCCGGGTATGAACGGGTTGCAGCTGCTCGATATTATCAAGGTGAAATGGCCGAAATGTAAAGTGATTTTTCTAACAGGGTATAACGAATTTGATTATATTTATGCAGCAACGAAAAACGACGGCGTCAAATACTTATTAAAGACTGAAGGATATGAAGTCATCGTAAATGAAGTGCAAAAGGCATTCAACGAATCTGAGTATGCCATTGAAATGAATGAACTCATCCATAACACCAAAAGCCAAATGCTCCAGGCATTACCGCTTTTACAAAAAGAGTTTCTGCTCGACCTGTTGGATGGAGCATCGTATTCCGCAGAAGAAATAGATCAGCAGCTCGGAAACTTAAAAATGAATTTGGATGCTTCTATTCCACTACTGTTGCTTGCAGGAAGCATAGATCAATTCCATGCCAACAAAGTCAGTTTCGAAAGAACGCAAACGTACTTCCAAATTAAGCTGATCGTCGAACAACTCCTTCACCCCTATGTCAGAACCTACTTGATTATGTATGATCCATCGACTCTGCTTTGGATCATTCAGCCGAACGGGGACGGGATGAAGTCGGGTACGAATGACGACGGGGCTGATATGCAAGTATTTGTAAAAGGAATGTTAGACCCGATCCAGGCAGCTTGCAAGGAAGTCGTGGATACTTCCTTATCTTTTGTTATTGATCATAGAGCTGTCAGTTGGGAAGCCATCTCGGAAAGATTTTGGCACTTGAAGCAGCTATTGAACTATCGAATCGGTACCGGAATGGATGGGTTTTTAGTTGACAGCGGCCTTCTGTTGGATCGAGATGTTCAAACGTTTTATTTCCAGCTAAAAAAAATCAAAGAACTGAGAGGGCTTCTGGAAAGCGGAAAACAAGATCAATTTTCCAAAGGATTATCGGAGGTCGTGGAAGGGTTCGAGGATATCGAAAATAAAAACGATAATCCATCTTTGGAACTGTTTTATTCCATATCCATCCTGTTTTTGTCTTACATAAACCGGTGGAATCTAACAGAGAAAATAGCGTTAAAAATCAACATGAATAAATTAACACGAGCGGATGAACACGCGTCATGGAAAGAAGCGGGTCATTATTTTTTACAATTGACCAATGTCATTTTTGATATTCAAAGAAAAGAAGAAGATAAGCGTTCCGATGTGGCTGTAGCTCATATTAAGGATTATATTATCAATCACCTGGGGGAAGATTTGTCGCTTGTCTTACTTGCCGAGCAAGTCCATTTCAACCCATCCTATCTATCGCGACTCTTCAAGCAAGTGACAGGCAACAATATATTTAACTTTATCAAAGAGGCTCGGTTAGCAAAAGCGAAGGAGCTTCTTAGAAATAGCCATTTAAAAATCAATGAAATTGCCGCAGCTGTCGGGTATATCTCCGCCCCGTATTTCACACGTTCCTTTCGAACGGCCACAAGTATGAGTCCCCAGGAATATCGTGACCAAAGCCATCACACGAACAAGTAAAGCGAAGGCAAGATTGTAAACCGATTGTATATTATGCGATTCGCTAACGCCGAGTATGATTGATTTATAGCGTTGTGCACAACCTATGTTCTCCTTTACACCTAAACTGGAGGTAATCGTATGTGGGGATCTTTTGTCAAAAAGAGCAGCTTCGCACTACTATCCATCGTGCTGACCGTCTCGCTTGCAGCTTGTACAAAAAATAAAAATGATACGGCTGCCAGCGGAGCGGCGTCATCCGTTACGGAAACGACCGCTCCTGAAAGTGCTTCTGCAACCGCTTCTGCAACCGCTTCTGAAAGCGCTACCGATCCGTTCGGCAAATATACGCCGCCTATCGAAGTGACAGGTTTTAAGGCGATCGGAATCAGCACAAAGTTTGAAAATGGAGAAACGATTGACGACAATCGATGGATGAAGGCTTATGAAGATGAGTTAGGCATCAAACTGAAATGGTTATGGTCGGCAGATGAAGCGACGCAATACTATAACAAATTAAATGTATCGATTGCTTCAGGTGAATATGCCGATTTTTTCGTTGTCAATTCCAAACAGTTTAAGATGCTTGCTAAAGATGGTCAGTTAGCGGATTTAACCGAAGCTTTTGAGAAATACGCTTCACCTCTTGTCAAAAAGTATATGAACGCTTTTCCTCAAGGCTTTGAGTCCGGAAAGGTGGATGGAAAACTTGTGGGCTTATCTCCGCAGGGGGATTATGCCGGTCAGTCCTTGATGATCTGGATTCGTCAGGATTGGATGGAGCAGCTGGGGCTGCAACCGCCGAAAACGATGGACGATTTTGTGAAAATAGCCGAAGCTTTTGCGAAGCAGGATCCCGATAATAACGGGAAAAACGATACGTATGGATTAGCTGTAACGAATGCCTTTTTCGGTGGATTCCAAGGCGATTATTTGATGGGGGTAGCTTCGCTTGAAGGTTTCTTCAATGGATATCATGCCTATCCTTCCATCTGGATTAAGGATGATAGCGGAAAGCTTGTATATGGAAGCGTACAGCCTCAAATGAAAGACGCATTGAAAAAGCTTCAGGAAATGTTTAAAGCGGGGCTAATAGACAAGGAATTCGGGGTGAAAGACCCCGGCAAAGTCGTAGAAGACATTTATAAAAATAAAATTGGCATGAGTATCGGCATGGAGTGGAATACAGGCTGGCCGTTCGATGAAATGCTTAAAACGAACCCCAAAGCCATTTGGAAGCCTTATCCACTCGTGTCGGTAGATGATCAGCCTGCTCTTGCGGAAAATCCATGGCCCATATCCGGCTACATGGTTGCCAGTAAAAATGCCAAGCATCCGGAAGCTTTAATCAAGATGCTGAACCTTTATGTAAAGTACGTCGTGGATGAGAACAGAACGAAAGAAGATAGCAATAAATTCGAAAAATCGCAAGACGGTACGTATTTATACAGCACCTATGCCCTTGCTGCCATGAATAATCCGGACCTGGCGATGAACGATTTTTACAAATTAAATACGGCTTTAAAAAATAAAAGCGATGCTACGCTTCGATATACCGACGGTCCTATGAAAGGCGAAATCAACAGTTTGTTGGAGGGCCAATATAAACAAGGACTGGCTTTTGTGGAAAAAGGGGATGTTTCGAATGGAAACGTCCAAATTTATACTCAAAAAATGGCCGACGATGGATCGTACGCCATACTTAAGCATTATCGAGATAACAATCTCTTAATGATCAACCAGATGCCTGGCGTTGGTACCGATACGCTCGTGCAGAAGAAATCTACTTTGCTCAAGCTGGAGCAAGAGGTGCTGACAAAAATTATTATGGGCGTACGCCCGGTGGATGACTTCGATAAATTCGTCGAAGATTGGAAAAAGCTTGGCGGAGATCGGATCACGCAGGAAGTTAACGATACTTATAACAACTAATGAGGCAAAAGCTTAGATGATCATGCTTGGGAAAGGTGACACTCTCGTTATCTTTCCCGAGTTTTGATTATAACTCAGAGAAGGTGATTAACTTTGCATAAAATGAAATGGATGAGAGAAATACCGCTGCACCTCATGATTTTACCTGCCTTTATTATTGTTTTTATTTATAGCTATGTCCCCATGTTCGGCATCATTATCGCCTTTCAAAATTTCACGCCTGTAAATGGATTTTTAGGGTCGAAGTACGTCGGTTTGGATAATTTCAAATATATTTTTCAATTTCCGGATATTTATCAAGTTTTATGGAACACGGTTTACATTGCTTTGATGAAAATTGTCGGAAATTTAATCGTGCCTGTCGTCATTGCACTTCTCCTGAATGAGTTAACTAAACAGTTTCACAAAAGAACATTCCAAACGATTGTGTATTTGCCTAACTTTTTATCTTGGGTCATTGTATCCGGCTTAATCATTGATATCCTGTCCCCTTCGGAGGGAATTGTCAATAAAGTACTGCAATTCGTTGGTATTCAAGAAGTGTTTTTTCTGGGCAATCAAAACTGGTTTCCGTTCATTATGGTTATCACGGACATTTGGAAAAACTTCGGATTTGGCACCGTTATATTTCTTGCAGCATTAACCGGCATAGACCCGACCTTGTATGAATCATCGATTGTTGACGGGGCTAATCGATGGAAGCAGACCCTTCACATTACTTTGCCAGGCATTAAACCGGTGATCATTCTCATGACTGTGCTCAGTCTGGGCAATATATTGAACGCAGGATTTGAACAAATTTTTAACTTGTACAACCCTATGGTATATGCAACCGGGGACATTATCGACACTTTGGTTTATCGGCTTGGCATCGTTGATGCACAATATTCGCCGGCAACGGCTGTGGGACTATTCAAATCTGTCATTTCTTTTATTATGATTGCCGTTTCTTATAAATTAGCCGATAAATTTGCCAATTACCGTATTTTTTAAGGGGGTGTGCTCGTTTGCTTCACAACAACACAATAGGAAGAAAGCTTTTTGTATTTTCAAACTACGCGGTACTTATATTGGTATCCTTGTCTTGCTTGTTGCCATTATTGAATGTTTTGGCCGTTTCATTGAGCAGCAGTACGGCGGTGTCGGCCGGCAAGGTTTGGTTCTGGCCGGTGGAATTTACGACAAAATCTTACGAATATGTGGCCAGTACAAGTGCGTACGTTAAAGCTCTGGTTGTCTCTATGAACAGAGTAGTCTTGGGCGTTGCGATTAACATGCTGCTTACGATATTGGCCGCGTATCCGCTATCCAAAGAAAAAAACGTTTTTCGGCTGCGGGGACATTACGCCTGGTACTTTATTATCACGATTCTTTTTAACGGCGGCATGATTCCTACCTATATGGTCATTAAGCAAACTTATTTGATTGACACGATATGGGCGCTGATCCTACCAACGGCGCTTCCTGTATTCAATATGATCGTTCTGCTGAATTTCTTTAGGCAAATTCCGAAGGAGCTGGAGGAAGCCGCTCATATTGACGGAGCAGACCATTGGAGAATATTACTTCGCATATACCTGCCTGTGTCCACGCCGGCTTTGGCAACATTGGTGTTATTCTGTTTTCTGAATCATTGGAATTCCTGGTTTGATGGTCTTTTATATATGAATAAGCCTCAACATTACCCCTTGCAAAGCTATCTTCAAACGATCGTGATTAATGTCGCTGCCCAAATACAAGCGATGTCTAGCAACGGAAGCGGCGGGATTATGGATTTTGTTAATCAGAGGACCAATAAGAGCGCTCAAATCGTACTTGCTATGATTCCAGTCATTCTGATCTATCCGTTTCTGCAGAAGTATTTTACGAAAGGCTTGATTTTGGGAAGTGTAAAAGGCTAGAGAATGAAGGAATGGAAGGAGGGAACAAAGGCCTTGAAAATTCGTTTGTACGGGGATCAGGTTGATCTGATCGACGCCGTGAAAGAATTGATCCGGGATCGTGAGATCTGCATTTCCGATGACGGGTTTCCCGTCGAAGTGGAGATGGGTGCCGGGCATTTGAAAGTGGAGTGTATGGAAACAAATGCTCGAATTCGCTTCGAACGCAAACATCAGTTTTTCCGTGCGCTAGGCTTATTTATAGAACATTTCATGCATTCCAAAAGTTTCATACTTGAGGAAACCGCTCAATTCAAGTCAGTAGGCACTTTATTCGATCTTTCCCGCAATGCGGTCTTCCAAGTGGAGAGTGTTAAACGAATGCTCCGACATATGGCTTGGATGGGGATGGACAGACTGCTCCTCTATATGGAAGATACCTTCGAAATTCCGGGGATGCCTTACTTCGGCTATTTCCGGGGAAGGTATACATTCGAGGAACTGAAAGAAATCGACGATTATGCGCACGCATTCGGCATTGAAGTCGTTCCGGTCATTCAAACGTTAGGCCATCTGAAGCAAGCTTTGAAATGGAATGTCGATCCGGCGATCTCGGATAACGAGGACATTCTGATGGTGGATGATCCCGGCACTTACGAAATGATCGATCGGATGATTCGTGCCGCGACTTCGCCTCTGCGGTCAAGAAGAATCCACCTCGGCATGGACGAAGCGGATCAAGTGGGTTTAGGGCGCTATTTGAAGAAAAATGGCTATAAGGATCGATTTAAGCTTATGACCGGGCATCTGAGTAAAGTTATAGAGATTGCCCATTCTTACGAACTGGAACCGATGATCTGGAGCGACATGTATTTTAAGGCTGCTTCGAAGGAAGGCGGCTATTACGAACGGGATACGGTGCTTCCTGAGGAAGTCCGTTCGGAGATGCCGGCCGGCGTTGATTTCGTTTATTGGGATTATTATAGCGAGGATGAAGACCACTACCGGTCGATGATACGCAAACATGACGGACTCGGGCAACGCAGCATTTTTGCCGGCGGGATCTGGACTTTTGTGGGCGTCAACGTGAATTACGATAAAACTTTTGCGACATCAAACGCCGCATTGTCCGCATGCAAACTGGAGAAGGTGGACGAGATTTTTGCCACGGTTTGGGGCGATGACGGGGCGGAGACCAACTATTTCACCGCGCTTCCGGGCATGCAACTATACGCTGAGCATGCCTATGCGCAAGAGGTCGATCTGGCTCGGATTAAAGATCGTTTCCGGATTTGTACGGGAGCATCCTGGGATGCTTTCATGAACTTATCTCTTATTGATCATATTCCAGGCGTTCGGCAGCCGAATCTGATCCCTGCGAATCCCTCCAAGGCTTTATTGTGGCAGGACCTTCTGACCGGTCTGTTTGATCCTTGCGTTAAAGAGCTTCATGTCGCGGCGCATTATGCTAAAGTCAAGCTTCAAATGGAAGAACACGCGGAGGAGAACGCTGCGTGGTCATTTCTATTCGCGACAGCGGCTCGTTTATGCGAAGTTCTGGAGCTGAAGGCGGATATCGGCTTGAAGATGAAAACGAGTTACGAAAACGGACGCAAGGAACAATTGGCTCAACTGGCATATAACGTGTTGCCCCGGTTGTATGACAGCGTGGATGCGCTGAGGCTTGCTCATAGCGCGCAATGGATGGCGACTTATAAACCGTTCGGTTGGGAAGTGCTCGATGTCAGATACGGCGGATTACTCGCTCGTATTCGATCGACATCGTCAAGAATCGACGATTATGTGAAAGGCGTTATTGACAGGCTGGAGGAATTTGAGGTTGAGCGATTGCCGTTCGATCCGAACAGTGCCGAAGCCTATCGATTCGGCTGCTTAAATGCCTACGCGCGCATTTTTTCCGCAAGCTCTTAACGGCCTACGAAAAAGGGGATCTGGATAGATGGATGCGAAAATTGCGGTGGAGTGGAAGAAGGGGCCAAGCCGAGGAACCGTCTCGACAACCTTCGGCACGATAAGTGCCACAATCGAACGGGGAAGCGGCATGACGGATGGGCTGCGCTTCTCCACGGACGGAAGTCCGGCGCGGCTGGAATTAAACGTACAAGCTGAAGATCCGAAAGAATCGCAGGCGATCCTGATCAAGATCGATGCGCAGGAGCACCCTTTCAGCTTCTATTTGAGGGATGTGAACAGCGTTTATCCGATTTACATTCCCGCTTACGGCGTTGCCGTAACGCAAGTCGACGACGATCGGAATTACGAACAAATCGAGCGCGACATCAAGGCCAAGAACCTGATTACCGAGCTGCAGCGGATAGAAGAGGAGCCGGAGGAGAACTACGATAACGCCGCCGGCCATACGCGGGAACTCGCTTCCCAGACATGGCTCGGCTTGTCGCGCGATATTCGGATTTTTGGCGTCGGCTTCCGCGGCGTCGGGGGAGAGGAACGACTGTGGGATTGGGTTCAACCGAGATTTCACGGTCACGAAGTGACGCTGCCGGAGAACGAAGACAAAGCCGTCTGCTATCGATATATGCTTGGCCGAGGCATCGGCTGCGTGGAAGGCGTCACTCGCAGACTTGAAGAAGGATCGCTTCCCATCCTGCATGCCTCTATCTCGGATAACGACATCGTCTACGACACGGTATCCTTTGTCTCTTACGAGAGCAGCCAACTGAATGTCGAGACGTTAAGGGGCACCCACTACTTGGTCGCCGATGGCTTCGGCCACTTTAATATGCTGACGGAAGATCAGACAGCCCGGCGGGAACGGATCCTTCCGCAGGAGATGAACCGGGAGGAGGAGACGGTGCTTTACTTCCGGGCGGTAGCTACGAATAGGGGGGAAGTTCCAAGATACGCCTGGTTCAAGAATGTCATTCCCAACGCATTTGTCTTGAATAACGATCAACAATACGCGTTCGACGGTGAAAGCGGGTTCGTGCAGTTCTCGAAGGACCGGGTCTGCTGCGTATCCAAGCTAAACGGAAAACCGCTTCAGATGGAAGAGACGGCCGTTCTCATTTCTCCGGGCGCTTCGGTTACGTTCGAAT
Source organism: Cohnella sp. GbtcB17 (assembly GCF_019091135.1). Taxonomy (GTDB): domain Bacteria; phylum Bacillota; class Bacilli; order Paenibacillales; family Paenibacillaceae; genus Cohnella. The sequence goes on from NZ_JAGXJW010000004.1 coordinate 139,182, forward strand.
TCTATTTGCCTCACCGCCCGATTTCCAGGGAACGCGCCGAAGGGCTGAGCCGGCAATCCTTCGAGGAGAGACACAAGGAGTGCCGCGCGTTCTGGCTGGCGAAGCTGTCCCGGGCAGCCTCGATCAAGCTTCCTGAGCCGCGGATCGAGGAGATGGTCAAGGCCGGTCTGCTCCATCTCGACCTCGTCACTTACGGGCTTGAGCCCGGCGAGACGGTCGTTCCGACGATCGGCGTCTATACGGCGATCGGCTCGGAGAGCTCGCCGATTATTCAATTTATGGCGTCCATGGGGTGGAGCGACCTCTCGGAGAGAGCGCTGCAGTTTTTTCTGGATAAACAGCACGAAGACGGTCTGATGCAAAACTATAGCGGCTATATGCTGGAAACGGGAGCTGCGTTATGGAGCCTCGGCGAGCATTACCGGTACACCCGCGACGAGGAATGGGTACATCGGATAAAGGGACATTTGCTGAAGGCGTTCGACTATCTCGCGAATTGGCGCAGCCGCAACAAAAAGGAGGAGCTTCGGGGGAAAGGCTACGGGATGTTGGAAGGGAAGACGGCGGACCCGGAAGACCCGTTCCGCTCCTTCATGTTGAACGGGTACGCCTATATGGGGTTGAGCAGGCTGGCAGAGATGCTCGCGATCGGCGATCCGGAGCGCTCCGCTCGAATCGAAGCCGAAGCGCAAGCTTTGAAGGCAGATATCCGTGAAGCCTTGTTCGCCGCGATGGCGAGCTCTCCGGTCGTCCCGCTGGCCGACGGCAGCTGGGTGCCAACGGCCCCTCCCTGGGCGGAGCACAGGGGTCCGCTGTCCGTGAACGGGGAAGGAGGCAAATGGCTGACGCACGGGTCTGCCGTCGCCCGGGATTCCCTTCTTGGCCCGCTATATCTCGTTTTTCAAGAGGTTGTACAGCCTGACGAAGGCGCGGCAGAATTCATGTTGAACTATCACCATGAGTTGATGTGTACCCGCAACGTGGCTTTAAGCCAGCCTTATTACAGCATCCACCCTTGGGTCCATCTGAAGCGCGGCGAGGTCAAGCCGTTCCTGAAAGCCTATTACAATGGCTTCGCCGGATTGGCGGACCGGGAGACGTATACGTTCTGGGAGCACTTCTGGCACGCCAGCCCGCACAAGACGCACGAGGAAGGCTGGTTCCTCATGCAGACGCGGTGGATGCTGTATATGGAAGACGGCGACACGCTGCGCCTGCTGCCCGGCATCCCGCGGCGATGGCTGGAAGACGGCCAATCCATCGAGCTGGAAGGGGTCGCCACCTACTTCGGCCCGCTGACCCTGCGAGCCGAATCGCGGCTAAGCGAAGGAACGATCCGCGCGCGCATCGTCTGCTGCGATACCGACAAGCGGCCCAGCCGGATCGTCATCCGGCTGCCACATCCGCAAGGGCTGCACCCGACGCGAACGGCAGGCGGAACGTACGACCCGGCGACCGAGACGGTTACGCTTGACGCAATCGGAGAAGAAGCCGAGATCGTACTGCACTACGACGCATAACCGCCATTCATTCATCCGCTTCGCTGACGACGCCGGCCGCACCTATCTTCTTGCGGTACTCCCTTGGCGTCATATGCGTGAGCTTGCCGAAAATCTTGCTGAAGTATCTCGCGTCCTGGTATCCGACCATCTCCGCGACCGCGGAGATCGGATACTGCATGTTGCATAGCAAAGCCTTGGCGTGTTCGATCCGAATTCGCTCCAGGTAATCGGAGATATTCTCGTTGAACTCCTGCTTGAACTTGCGGGATACATACTCGCGGCTGACAAAAAAACGATGGGCGACTTCCTGCAGCAACACATTTTCGCGGTAATTCGCTTCGAGGTATTGCTTTACGGCATGAATGACGCTGTTTTCCTTCTGACGAGCCTTCCGCAGCCGTTCAGCCGCCTGTTTGAACGACTCGATCCATTCACGCTGCATATCCGTCAGGGACAAGCTGCCTTCCGAATCGATCGGGAATACGGACTGGGGAATCGATCGCGTATATTCGGTCGATGCGGAAGAGCCGCTGGCTTCCTGCATCAAGCGGTTCATCAACAGCTCGTATTCGTACTGCCAATACTTGAGATGCTCAAGCGTAACTTCCTGCATTCGCTCGACGGCTTCGATCCATTGGGCGACGGCGTGCTCGATCTTAGTCGGGTCCCCGCTGTAGACGGCGACGGCAATTTGGCTGCCATAATCGGCCAGAACGGCTTGTTTGGCCGCCGGTGTCGATGCGTTCTCGCCTTGATAGATCCATTTTGCCTGCTGCTTCGCACCCTGACGGAAGGCAATGGATCGGGCCGCCTGCATCGCTTTCTGAAAACCGGCGTGCACCGTGTCCAATAGAACCGGCGTTGGATCGCAGGCAAAGCGAAAACGCGTGCCAAGAATGCGGGCGAAGGAGTCGTTCATCTCGTGCAGCTTCCGGTGCAGTTCGGAGGGATCGCCGGCATACAGCAGCACGATGCCATGATTCGGGTCGGTATGCTTAAACGCGAATCCCGAGCGGACGGAACCCAGCACCTCGTTGCAGACGTTGGTCATCAGAAAGTGCAAGAGGTCCAGATTGCGGCCGAATTTGCGATGAACGATGCCGGAGAGCGGGTCGGTCGGCACAAGAACGACGCGGAACGCTTGCTCGCCGTGCCACCCGAAAGCGGCATGTAGCTCGGCGGCGACGGACCGGTAATAGCCGGGTTGGGTAACGACGTTCGACAGCACCTTGTCCCAATACGCCGGCATCGTCTGATTGATCTCCACGTTTTTTTGGATATGAAGCTTGCGTTCCTCCTCCTCCTTGCGCCAGGCGAGCACCGCGTTGCGCAGCGATTCGAGCAATTCTCCGCGATCGATCGGCTTCAATAAATAATCGAGTCCGCCGTGCTTCATCGTTCGACGCATGTAGGTGTAGTCGTCGTAGCCGCTAATGACGATCCGCTTGGAGCCCGGGCATTCGCTTTCGATCCACTGAAGCAGCTCCAGCCCGTCTACGCCCGGCATTTTCATATCGGTGAACACGATCTCCGGTTTTTCCGCCCGGATGATTGCCATCGCCGCGCCTCCGTCGGACGCTTCCAGAATATCGGATATCCCGTATGTCTCCCAATCCACCAGCATTCTGATCGAGTCTCGAACATCTTCTTCGTCGTCGACGATAAGCACCTTCATATTGAATTACACCGCCTTTCGCCAAGGGATAAGGATGACGACCGCAAAACCGTTCGGTACCGCATGATCGATCGTGATTTGTACCGGCTCGTCATCGTACAAGCGCAGGCGCGACAACACATTCATCAATCCGATGCTGCCCCCCGGCATTTCCATGGACGCGTCCTGTTCCATCCAGCCTCGAAGCTCCTGCAATCGCTCGGCAGAGACGCCCGCACCGTTATCCTCAACGGACAGCCTTATATGATCGCCATCCGATCTTGCGACAATACGTATTTCGGCGGCGTCCATGTTTTCCCCGAACCCATGCTTGAAGCAGTTCTCCACCAGCGGCTGGACGGTCATCTTGGGCACAAGCGCGCCTAGGACAGCCTCCTCCGTCTCGATGCGGAAGGTTAGACGCGCCTTGAATCTTTGCTTCTGCAGCTCCAGATAAGCTTCCGTATGGGCGATTTCTTTGGACAAGGGCACGATGGACTCTTCCGTGTTCATATGGTAACGCATCATCCTGCCCAGCGAAGAGGTCAGCTCGTAGATTTTGGGGACGCGATGATGCAGAGCGACGGAGCCGATGGATTGCAGCGTGTTGTTAATAAAATGCGGATTGATCTGGGCCTGCAGCGCTTTGAGCTGATTGTCCTTGTTGGCCAGCTCCAGCCGAAGCTCCCTCATGATCAGATTATCGATCGTATCCACCATGTTTTTGATCGCGTGGCCGAGTACGCCGACCTCATCGCTTCTTTCCCAGTCGATATCCAGCCGCAGCTTTCCCAGCTTGATCTTGCGAATCGATTCCGTCAGCTTCTTGATCGGCGTCGTCAGCTTGACGGAGATGAACAACGTTGCGGCGACGGCCACGATCAGAAAAGTGACCAGAACAAGCATGTTGATGCGCAGCACGCGGGAAGCGTTCTTGTACAAATAGTGGTTCGGAATCTCCTTGGCGACCATCCACGAGCGGCCGATCAGCTCGAATTTCTCGTAGACGACGATGCCGTCGAAGGACGAGTCCCGCCAGTCGAAGTGGCCGGACTGGAAGAAGCTGTAGCGCGCATGCTGCAGCCATGCGTAGTCGGGCTTGCTGCCGATCAGATTATCCTCGGACGAATACGACACCGTGCCCGTATCGTCCAGCAAGTACAGCTTCTCGTTCCCTCGATCGTAGAGCATATTGCTTATGCTGCGAAGTCCGTCCAGCTTGAAGTCGATGGACAGTATACCGATTCGTTCCTTGAGCGGGGCGCGGTACACCGGGCGATGGATGGTGAGAACGGTATTGGTCGGGCTATACGGGAATTCCTCCATGCCGTAGTTGTGGGAAGGATGCGGGGGCTCGAAGTAAGGGTCGTCCTTGCTTGAAGGCTGCGCATAATGGCCGTTCAGCCCCGAATGTCCCGCCGCCCGCTTCAAATAGCCGTCGATGAGCAGGTACGATTGATCGGCCAGATCGGAATACAGGTACACTTGCTGGATGTCCTTGGCGGATTGGGCGATGGCATGGAGGCCGGAATAGAGATTGTTCTCCACGATGAAGTCTCTCCTTCCCCGCTCCAGTATATTGTACAGGCTGTTCGTCTCCTGGATATTGTTGTAGGCGTACAGAGAGATGGCATTCATCTGGCTCAGCAGGTTCGCCATGCTCGTCGCGCCTTGGCGCACCGTGTTGGAATTCTCGCGAACGGCCTCGTTCTTGAGGGAGTTCTTCGTATAAAAATAGGAGATGAGAATCGAAGCGGCGATAGGCAGCAGAATGGCGATAAGCAGAAATAAACTCAGTTTATTCCGTATGCTGCTGGGATACTTCATGACGAATGCTCCTCGCTCCCCGAATTGGTACTCAGTCTACCACGCGATTCGCAGCGAGTTCAATAGTAGGTTGGCGCCATAAGCTCGCGCGCCGCCGCGATCACAAATTTACACCTTTTTGATCAAAGCCGTTCGTATTTTGGGGCTGAAGGAAGCGGGTATACTGGACCTGTTCCAACGTTAGCGCTTACAAAACAGGGAGGGTTACGTGTGAGAAAATCAAGCACATGGCTGGTCGCGTCCGCTTTGGCTGTCACCGTTATGCTGGCAGGCTGCTCAGGTTCGAAGGGGAACGGCGCAGCGCCGGCGGGCTCCTCCTCACCCGGTGCGAGCGGCTCCGGCGGGCAGGATGAAATTACGCTCTATACGATCCAATCTACCAATCCCAAGTTTGAGGAATGGCTTAAGGAAGCGCAGGAGAAGAGCGGCGTAAAGATCAAGTGGGTTGCGGCGCCGACGGATTCGGATACCCGCCAGCAGAAGGTATCGACGATCCTCTCCTCGGGCGACAGCTCGGTCGATGTGCTCGAGGTCAACGATGAGATGGCGACATCGTTCAAAAACGCGGGGTGGCTGGAGCCGCTGCAAAATTCGGTGTTGACGGAAGACATCATGAAGCAGCTGCCGCAAGGCTACATGAAGGACATGCTGACTTCGAACAAAGGCGATGTCGTCGGCGTGCCCAGCTATTCCGGCTATCTCGCCATGTGGGTGGACCAGAAGAAGCTCGATGCGGCCGGGATGACTTCGATCGACAACGAAGAGGACTTCGTGAAGTTCCTGAAGGCGTCAACGAAGGACGGACAGTACGGTTACGGCGGCTCCTGGGAAAAAACCTACGTCTTTAACGAGATCGCCACCTTTGTCAATTTGTTCGGCGGCGATTACTACGATTGGTCGAACGAAGGGAGCCGGAAGGCCGTGAAGTTCATGTACGACATGGCCAATACGTGGAAGGTAACGCCGGTCGATCAGATCGCGGACAAGTACGAGCAGATGAACCAGAAGTTTATCGACGGCAAGTATGCCACGGTGTTCATGTGGGGAACGGGCACGGACTACAAGAAGGCGAACCGGTACGGCAAGGATCAGATTCATATGATCAACATGCCGATGTTCGCGAAGCGAAGCATCTTCACCGATTCCTGGAGCTATGTGCTCAACTCGGCATCCAAAAACAAGGAAGCGGCGATCAAGTTCCTGAAATACGCGGCAAGCGAAGACGGCGAGCTGAACGGATGGAAAAACTTCGATCGCTATCCGGCAAGAGCCGACGTTGCGGCCGGCGACGCGGTTACCGGCGATGTCAAAGACGTGTACGCCGAGATCCAGAAGACGAACGAGATTCATGGCCGTCCGATGCTTCCCCAGACGATGGAGTTCATCTCCGAGATGGGAACGCAGTTCCAGAACTACATTCAGAACAAAATCACGCTGGACGAATTCTGCAAAAAGGCGCAGGAGGCCGTAGACCGATATAAATAAGCGCCGGCTGGGAAGCCGGTTCCCGATCCTTCACAAGAAAGGCGCGTTGCCATGTATGCGAACAAAAAATATTTAACTATCGCGTGGATCCTTGTGCTGCCGGCCCTGCTCATTCGTTTTTTCACGACGCTGTACCCGATTGCGGATACATTCCGCATCAGCTTCTTCGAAGTCAAATTGCTGCAGGGCATTCATCGGTTCGTCGGATTCAGAAATTACGTTGACATGTTCCAGGACGACAAGATGATCGCGTCCATCTCGTTCACTGTGCTGTTCGTGGTCGGCTCCATGGCCGGCCACCTCATTCTCGGCATCGCCCTGGCGCTTATTCTTAATATGAAGTTCGCCGGGCAGAAGGTGCTTCGCACGATCGTCCTGCTTCCGTGGGCGATGCCGATGGTGGTCATCGCGATGGCATCGAAGTGGGCGTTCAATAACGACTACGGGCTCGTCAACAACTTCATCCGGTGGTTCGATCCCTCGTTCCAGATGAACTGGCTCATTCATACGGGGACTGCCCGCAATGCCGTCATCGCCGTCGACTTGTGGAAGGACCTTCCTTTCTTCGCGATTCTTGTGCTGGCCGGGCTGCAATTCATCTCCTCGGATATGTACGAGGCGGCCAAGATCGATGGAGCGGGAAGCGTCCAATCCTTCTTTGCGATCACGCTGCCGCTGCTCTCGAAGAACATTCTGGTGCTCAGCATTTTTTTCACGATGTGGAGAATGACGTCCTTCGATATCGTCTATGCAATGACGAGCGGAGGGCCCGGCGAGAGTACGGCATTGGTCGCTTATCGGGTGACGACGGAAGCATTTACGAATTTGAACACCGGGTATGCCGCCTCCATCGCGATCGTGTTGTTTCTGGTTATGGCCGCGCTTAGCGGTCTCAGCATGTCCGCAGCCAAGCGCGTAGACTACTAAGGAGCGATCGTTATGGTTTCCAACCGCGCGAGACGGCTGCTCCCCGCGATTGCGATGTGGGGACTGGCCGCCGTTGTAGCGTTTCTCATCCTCTTCCCGCTATGGTGGATCTTCATCTCGTCCATTACGCCGGCAGGGGAACTGTTCGCCAAACCCATCAAATATTGGCCGGCCCATCCAACCCTGGAAAGCTACCGGTTCCTGATCGAGAACGTCGGGCTGTTAGCGAAAATCAGAGATACCCTCATTATCGTCGGATTGTCCATCCTGATCGGCATGATCGTCTCCGTGATGGCGGCCTTCAGCTTCTCCCGATTTCGCAGCAAGGGCTTGTCGCTGGCCGTCGCTTTTCTGCTGGCCTCCATGCTCATTCCCGATGTCGTCACGGCGCGTCCGCTTTACGATTTTCTGCGATACGTTCATCTGTACGACACTTACGCCGGACTCATCGTCTTGTACATCAGCGGCATTCTTCCGTTTTCGATTCTTATTTTGCAAAATTACTTGAACGACATCCCGGTCTCCATTGAAGAATCCGCGTCGATCGACGGCTGCGGCTTCGTTCAGTCGATGTGGTATGTGACGCTGCCGCTGCTCAGGCCGGCGCTCGCTACGGTGTGCATCGTCAACTTTATTACATGTCTGAACAACTTCTTTACGCCGCTATTTTACTCCAACGGCATCTCGGTGCTGTCTACCGCCATCACCCAGCTTCCGCTGCGGGACAATATGTATGCGGTGCCCTGGGATCTGGTGAGCGCCATGGGGTGGATCATCATTTTGCCGATCATCGTTTTTGTCGCCTTTTTCCAGCGGCAGATTATGGAGGGCATCATGGCCGGCGGCGTAAAGGGTTAAGCGACAAAGGTTATGCGAAAACGGTTAAGCGACATACGCGTCCTTCGAAATATGATGGCCTTTGAGAGGAGACATTAGATATGTACGGAAATCCATTCATGGGAGGGCTGTCGGCGCTCCCGCTGATCAAACCGGGGCGAAGCCGCGCGGTCAACGCAGAAAATCCGACGGGGGAGAAGGGCAAAGGAGGGATGGCGGCCAGCCATCTCGGTCCTTCCCGCAAAGGCTCGCCTTGCATCCGCGATGTAGCGCCGGGCGCGACGGCGACGCTGGCGGAGATCGCAGGACCCGGCGTGATCGAGCATATCTGGATCACCGTGACCGATCGCACCGAAGCCGATACGTTCGTCTTGCGCGATCTCGTTTTGCGCATGTATTGGGACGACGAGACGGTCCCTTCCGTCGAAAGTCCGTTGGGCGACTTTTTTTGCAATGGCTTCGGCAGAGGCTGCGTCGTCAATTCCATGCCGATCGTCGTCAATCCGACGAGGGGCTTCAATTGCTATTTTCCGATGCCGTTCCGCAGCAAAGCGAGGATCACGATCGAGAACCAGCATGAAGCTCCGATTCCGGCTTTGTTTTATCAAATCGACTATTGCCTGCACGACGAGCTGCCGGAGGAAACGGCGTACTTCCATGCGCAATGGAGACGACAGCCGATCACGACCAAAGGGGAAGATTACGTCATCCTGGACCAGGTCAAAGGGGCCGGTCAGTATGTCGGCACGTACCTTGCGCTTACGGCGCTCGAGCGCTACTGGTGGGGAGAAGGCGAGATCAAAATGTACATCGACGGCGACGAGGAATATCCGACCATCTGCGGTACCGGGACCGAGGATTATTTCGGCGGGGCCTGGAGCTTCGCGACGCAGCGGGACGGAAGGACCGTAGAGAACACGTACAACACGCCGTTCATGGGCTACCCTTATTACGCCAGTCACGATGATTCCGTCCACAATCTTTATCACAACGACGACACCCTTCCGATGAGGGGCTTCTACCGCTGGCACATTCCCGACCCCATCCGCTTCCGCCAGGATCTGAAGGTGACGATACAGCAGATCGGGGTGTATAAAAAGGGCTTGTTCGAGCGGCAGGACGATGTGGCCTCGGTCGCCTATTGGTACCAGACCGAGCCGCATCAACCGTTCGGACCGCTGCCCGGCAAGGTGGAGCGTTGGCCGAGATAATCGGCCTTAAGGAGCAAGATTGGCCCATGGCAGCGTCTATCTTCTATTTCAAGCGCACGTTATACTGGTTGTACTGCCGACTTGAAACACGAAGGGAATGCCGATATGACCAGACGTATAGAAGGATATTCGCTTCGGCTCGCCGTCTTGCTCCTGTTCGTCCTTACCGCCGGCGGATGCGGGATCTCACGGAACGGCGCCTCGAATGAAGCGGGAGAGATCGCGACCGCCAGCCCGTCCGACCGAACGGTCCATGTATTCAACTTCAAGGTCGAAATGGCCGAGCAGCTGAATGCGCTGGCCAAGCAATACGAGCAGGAAACCGGCGTCCGCATTGCCGTCGACACCTGCGGCGGCGGCTGCGATTACAGCGCCGCGCTAAAAACGCGATTTAATTCCGGCGACAAGCCGGATCTTTTCTTCGTTGCGGGATACACCGATCTCGATCTCTGGCAGGAATATCTGGAGGACCTGTCCGATCAGCCATGGGTGTCCGACTTGGTTGATCTGACGAAGCCGGGCATTACGAAGGACGGCAAGGTTTACGGCATGCCGCTTGTCATTGAAGGGTGGGGCTTTATTTATAACAAGCAGCTGTTCCGCCAAGCGGGAATCGCCGAGCCTCCGGTTACGCTGGAGGCGCTGAGGGAAGCGGCGAAGAAGCTGCAGGCAGCGGGGATTCAACCGTTCGAGAACGCGTATGCGGAGTGGTGGATCGTCGGCAACCATCTGCTCAACCTGGCGTTCGCCGCCCAGCCGCATCCGTTCGAATTCGTCGAAGCGGTGAAGAGAGGCGATGCGAGTCTGACGGACAATGCGATTCTGAACCAGTGGACGGATCTGGTCGATTTGACGGTGGCGTACGGGCAGCCCGATTCGCTGCAGACGGACTACAACGCGCAGATGGCGAATTTCGCGGCCGGCCGCGCGGCCATGATGCAGCAGGGAATATGGACGCAGCTGCAGCTGGACGAGATGAATCCGAATCTCGACATTGGCTTTCTGCCGATGCCGATCAATAACGACGCCTCGGCCATGGACAAGCTTCAGGTCGGCGTCCCCAACTACTGGGTCGTCTACAAAAACTCCGGCGTCAAACAGGAAGCCAAAGCGTTCATGAACTGGATCGCCACATCTGCGGCAGGACGGCAATTTTTTATGGACGCCAAGCTGATTCCGCCATTCCGAAGCATTCCGATCGGCAAGGGACAGCTCGGTCCGCTGGCCGACGACGTCATCGCGTATCTCAAGGCAGGCAAGACGCTTCCATGGATGTGGCAGCGATATCCGGGCTACGAAGCCAACACGTCCCGGATGGCCGTCCAGATCAAAGCGTACATCGGCAAGCAAATCGACAGAGAACGCATGTACCGGGAGTTTCAACGCATTTGGCGCGAGCTGTCCTGACCACTTCTTAAATAGGCAGGGAGATCCCGTCGGAGGGAAAGCATAAACGCAGTCAGTGAGAGGCCGCCAATTTGGCGGCCTCTTTACCTATCTAGCTGAAAGTGAAGCCGACCGATGTATTCGGCCCCCTATGTCTTCGCCATTGTCAAATTCGTGCAAATGAAGAAGTCGAATCGATGGCACAACAACAAAAATAAGACTTCGAAATTGGTGAAAAAGTCCAAGACCTGCAAAGACGCCAATCCGTTCATGCAGTACGATACAACTAAATCAATTTATAAGAACGGAGGGAATACGATGGGCGGTATTGGTACATCCGGCATCATATTGCTTGTGTTGATCGCGTTGCTGTTATTCGGACCGAATAAGCTTCCTGAACTTGGCAAAGCGTTCGGGCGTACGTTGCGCGAGTTCAAGAAGGGCGCTAATGATTTATTGAACGAGCCGAAACCTGCAAGCCGTGTCGACATTTACCCGGAACAGCCGGAGCCGCTGAAAGCGGAACGGCGACTGCCGGAATAAAGCGATTTTGCAACGAACAAAATTTCATGGGGCCGGCTTCTCGATGCGAAATATCTTTTCGCCTTAGGGGCGGCCTCATTGTCGCGGGGGCGAAAAGTGATAGATGGCCGAAAACCAAAGCGCACAACGCAGTGACGAATGGATGCCGCTCACGGATCATCTCGGCGAATTGCGAAAACGGATTATTTTTTGCTTGATCGTATTCGTTGCCGGCCTTATCGGGGGCTTGTTTGGTTCTGAGCCTGTATTCGATTATTTGGTGGAAGCGGCACCGGTGAACAACTTGAATCTGCACGCGTTTTCACCTTGGGATGCCATCGGGCTATATATGAAATTTGCATTTTTAATCTCATTCGTCGTCGCGATTCCATTCGCAATGTTTCAGCTGTGGTTATTCGCGAAACCAGCGTTAGAGAAAAAAGAGCAGAAGGCAACGCTCGTATTCGTTCCTTGGGCGCTTGTTATGTGCCTCGTCGGCTTGGCTTTCTCTTATTTTGTCGTTTTTCCGATGGCATTCTTGTTCACGGAGAAGGTCACTATGAATTTAGGGCTTGAGCAAACATATGGGGTGGCGCAATATTTTTCGTTCTTGATCAACCTATTGATACCGATCTCTCTGTTGTTCGAACTTCCGCTCGTCATTTTGTTTCTGAGCCGTATCGGTATTCTGAGCCCGGCGTTGCTCGTTAGAATAAGGAAAATTTCTTGGCTTATTCTGATTGCGATCGGCGTAATGGTTACTCCACCGGACGTTGTATCGGATTTGCTTGTCGCAGTACCGCTCGTACTGTTATACGAAATCAGCGTATTTTTATCCAAGCTTGCTTTTGGAAGAAGACAACGGACATTGGAGCGGAGCTGATGGAAGTGTTTACTCAGGCGCCCTCGCGAAAGTCAGTTTTGTGCAAATGACGTGTCGCAAACGCCGTCCGGATGCTCGAAGAAAGCCTCTGCCATACGCGGCATAACAATAAACTCTGCAAAGACGCAGACGTGTTTTCACAGTAGGATAAGACTAATCGAAAGGCTATTCATCGAAACGGAAGTAGGGAGGAACAGCAATGAAAGCGTTGCAAATCGTCGGTGCCGGGCAATTCCGAATTGTGGATGCAGAAATGCCCGAGCTTCAGGATCATCAGGTGCTGGTAGAAATCCAAATGGTGTCGACTTGCCCGCGCTGGGACATGAATATGATGGCCGGGCGAGATATGTTCAATTATGACGAAGCTCCGGAATATCCTCTGCCGATTGGTTTTCCGGGGCATGAGATGGCGGGCGTCGTCAAAGCCGTGGGGCCCGGCGTATACCGCTTCGCCGTTGGAGATCGCGTCGCGGCTCTAGAGCATATCGTCCCTAAAGGAGCCTATGCACAGTTCGCCGCTTACCGCGAAGAAGAGCTGATTAAGCTTCCCGACAGCATAACGCTTAAGCAGGCGGTGTCGTTCGAGCTGTTGAAGTGCGTGGTCATCGGGTTAATGCAGCTCGGCGATCTCAGAGGAAAGTCGCTTCTGGTGTCGGGTCTTGGACCTGCCGGCATTTTGGCCGTACAGGTGGCTCGTCTGTGGGGAGCTTCGCGTGTCGTCGGCATCGATGTCAGCGAGAGCAGAATTCAATACGTTCGAAATTTAGGCTTGGGTACGGTCATGCATGCGAACGAATTGCAGGATCTGCGATTTGAGCTCGGATACGACTGCGTGGGCGTGGCCGCTTCGATTCAAAATGTACTCTCTCATGTGAACGAGCATGTCGTCATCTTCGGGGTGCTGCGCGGAGACATTACTTATCCTGAAAATTTGTGGGCGCGGGGTACCAAGCTGGAATCGTATAAATACAGGCCTGTAGGTCCGCGCGATCATCAACTTCTAATCGATCTTGTCGAGAACAAGGGGCTGAACACCGAATGCCTCCAAACCCATCATGCGTCATTCGGGGATTATGGCCAAGCCGTTGAACTGTTGAACCGGCAGGAAGCGATTAAAGTGTTCTTCTGTCCGCAGACCGACTTTCTATCGGCTGGCGATCATCCAGGACAATCGGCCGCGGCTGCCGCCAAGGAAGAACAGGCATGTGAGGAGGATGCACAGGTGTGAGCAAGAAGACGAACCATGAGCATTTTCGTTCAGCCAGACCCGTTTGGCCCAAGGATAGAGAGCTGGACAGAAATCTGACCGCCGGGTTCAGGGGCGTGGCAGCCAAGCGCAAGAACGACAGATTAACGCTCCACATCGCCGCATCGACCCTGTATCGCTGCTATTTGAACGGCCGGTTCGTCGGGCACGGCCCCGCCCGCGGACCCCATGGACATTACCGAGTCGATGTATGGGACCTGAGCGAATCTGCGAACGAGGGCGACAACATCGTGGCGATAGAAGTCGCGGGCTACAATATCAACAGCTATTATGTACTCGATCAGCCTTCTTTTGTGCAAGCGGAAGTCCGGGCAGGTGAGGAGGTCCTTCTGGCAACGACGGCCGAGAGCGGATTTGAGGCAGCTCTGTTAAAGGAACGCATACAAAAGGTCCAGCGATTCAGCTTTCAGAGAACTTTTGTCGAGGCATACGCGCTCGGATCGGGTTTCGATCGCTGGCGCTCGGATATGAGCGCGCCATTCGATAACGTCATCTGCGCGGAGACAAACGAAAAGCTGCTTATTCCAAGGGATGTGCCCTTGGCTGCGTTCACCGAACGCCATCCGATTGCGCTATACGCAAGAGGTGAAGTTGCCCGCCGCAAATCGCAAGGCGTATATTGGCGCGACCGATCTCTCACAGATATAGGACCTCTCTTGGGAGGTTATGAAATGGAACAACTGGCCTTTATTCTGTCGGATGAGTTGACCGATCTGCCAGCGCATAGCCTTCGTGTCAGTCGGCAGCCGCTTACGCAAGGCAGCTCGCTGAAGCTCAATCCCAACGAGTTCGGGATTGTGGATATGGGAATCAACAGGACCGGGTTCATCGGCGCTACTGTCCGATGCCGCGTTCGTACATTGCTGTACATTACGTTCGACGAGGTGCTGCGAGAGGACGACGTTGATTTTTTGCGGTTCGGTTGCGTGAATGCCCTGCGGTATGAGCTTGAGCCGGGAACCTACAGGCTGGAATCGTTCGAGCCGTATACGCTGCGTTATATGAAGTGGATTGCAGCCGAAGGGGCGTGCGAGGTATCCGAGGTTTATATGAGGGAGTACGCCAACGCTGCTGCCGGCAAAGCGCAGTTTGAATCCGGCGACGAACGGCTCAATATGATCTTCGAAGCAGGAAGGGAAACTTTCCGCCAGAACGTTGTCGATCTGTTCATGGATTGCCCTTCAAGGGAGCGTGCCGGATGGCTCTGCGACAGCTACTTCATGGGACGGGCGGCGTTAAGCCTGACAGGTCAGACGAAGGTGGAGCGAGCCTTCTTCGAGAATTACCTTTTGCCCGATCGCTTTCCGCATTTGCCTGAAGGCATGCTCCCGATGTGCTACCCCGCGGACCATTATGATGGCAATTTTATTCCGAACTGGTCGCTATGGTTCGTTATCCAACTGGAGGCGTATCTGGAACGGAGCGGAGACCGGCAGCTGATCGAAGCGATGCAGCCAAGAATCCTTGAATTATTTGATTACTTCGAACGGTTCAAGAACGAAGACGGACTGCTGGAGCGTCTTGAAGGCTGGGTATTCCTGGAGTGGTCCAAAGCGAACGAATTCGTACAGGACGTCAATTATCCTAGCAATATGCTTTATGCCGCTTCGCTTGCTGCCGCTGGACGACTCTATCGTTTACCGCATCTCCTGCAAGAGGCCGAGCGGGTGAATCAGGCTATTCGTGAGCAGTCCTTCGACGGAAGCTTTTTCATAGACCATGCAGTGAGAGAGGATGGCCGGTTGGTCCAAACTCAAAATAAGAGCGAGGTTTGCCAGTATTATGCGTTCTACTTCGGCACTGCCGATCCGGAGAGATATCCCGAGCTGTGGCATACGCTGCTCACCCGGTTTGGGCCATCCAGGAAGCACACGAATGCTTTTCCGGATGTTCACGAAGCCAATGCCTTTATCGGAAATTATTTGCGCCTCGAATTGCTGGCCCGTTACGAATACGTTCAGCAGTCACTGGATGAATCTGCGGATTACCTGCTGTATATGGCAGAACGAACCGGGACGCTCTGGGAGAATGACGGGGACTACGCCAGCTGCAATCACGGATTCGCTTCGCATGTCGTACACAGCCTGATACGCGATGTGCTTGGCGTCTATCAAATTGATCCGATCGCCAGAAGCATGACGCTTAGATTGAGCGATCTGGAAATTTCATGCTGTAAGGGGGTGCTGCCGATAGATGACGGAGCGATCCGCGTAGCGTGGACCAAGGCAAGCGGGCGCGTGGAATATTGGATTGATGCTCCTCCGGGCTACAAGGTGAAAGTCGAGAATCGGACTGGGTTGCCGCTGCATAGCAGGATGGATGAGACAAGCTGAATCGATAATCCAAGGAGGAATGATTAAATGTCGAATCACCACCGGCCTTCTATCGATGAATGGAATAGCGCTTCGGAGCCGCTTAGCAGATTAGACAAAGCGCTCATGTCGCCCATCAGCCGCAGGAAAATGATGACGGTGCTGGGATTGACCGGACTCTCCTTGATGACAGGTGCCAAGCTTTCTTACGCTAACTCGACAACGCTTACAACGAACATGAAGCTCAAGAAGACAGATCCGCTGGACGTCACCGATGTCAACGCTAACTTCGACCTCATTGATCAGGAATTTAGCCGCCGTGCCGTTACGCCGGATTTCTACAAGGGCGATACCGATCCCGACGACACCTTGGCCGTTCAAGCCGCATTCGATTCGGGTCTCACGGTCCTCTTCACGCGGAACTACTATGTCAAGTCGGTAGAGATGAAAGGCGATACACAGACGATTAACTTTAACGGGTATTGGCTGATCGGAGTCACGGGAAGCGGAGACACCGCGGCAGACAAGGATGCGATACTGAAAATTACAGGCATCTACCTGGAGCTGTACGATATCAAAATCAATGGACAATTCAACCGCAATTACCGTGCAGCGATTCATTGGTATTCGCGCCCCAATTTCCCCCAAGCCGGCTTTATTAATATTTACGGCATGTACATCAGAGACATCCTCGTAGGCATTCAGTACGGGGCATGGCTGGATGATCCAAGTCCCCACGATGCGCCGCAGAGCGAGAATTACTTGTACGGCTTTCGCTGCCGGAGCCTGCAGAACTGCATCATTAGCAATCAGCCGAACGGATTCCTGAAGATATCCGGAAGCACGATCGATTGTCATCAGAGGGAATGGGTATTTCAAGCGGGCAACCCGTTCAGCATTCCGGATTCAACCCTTATTACTTGCAAGATCGGCCAGATCTCCGTTGAAGACAGCGAACTGCTGAAAGTCGAATACTTGGAGGGATGCGGGCTTCTGGGCCGCAACCTCGTCGTATCGAACTGCGTCATGGAAATGCCCTGCACATGGGTAAAAGCCGAGGGAGACGTGACGCTTGATGTCGTTCACGGCGGATTTATGGGCGGCAACTCCGGATTGCCCATGTTCCAGGTTGTGCCGGGATCGACGGGCTCTCTAAGAATTCAGAATGTCCGGATGTCTCGCAGCGTTGGAGTAGCAGACTACTTGACGAATTACATCATATCCGGACTGGGGAACGCTCCGAACTACCATGTCAGTATCGCGCGCTGCGATTTAGGCGAATGGGCGCCTTACTATATTGCTTTATCAAAGGAAAGAAGCCGCGTATTCGTTCAGGATACCCACTTCATCTATACGGCGGGAGGCTCCATGCAGAGCCAAACGATCCACGACAAAAAAGATGATGTCAATTTGATTGCCTCTGTCGATACGACCGGCGAGAATATGGCGACTAGCGCCAACACGGCGAATAAATCCGGCTGGGTATGGACAAATGTGTATGGCGCGGGAGCCGTCTATTTCCGTAAAACCACCTCTAATATTCCGTCGGGCTATGCGAGCGCCATTGAGGTCGTTGCGACAGGCGAATCGTTTATTACTTCTCAGCCGTTCTCGGTAACCCCGAATACGCTGGCTGTATTCCGGATGAAGGCCAAGAGGATAGGCGGCGGCGGTCATGCCGGGATTAAGCTTCTCTGGTTCAAGGCGAACGGCACGGCTTCGGCTACGACGGAAACCTATTTATTCGGGACTGTGGACATCGACGTCAACTGGACGGATCTGATGGTGACGGCGGCCATTCCGGGCGATGCCGCTTATGCCAAAATCAAGTTGACCGCCGAGGTCGGCTCTCTCTTCGCAACCGGTATGGCGTTCAGCACGGCGGTTGACAGCAATTATCGTAACTCTTTTATTAATGAGCTGAATCGGTCGCTGGACGTGGCTGGCGAGGGCTTTATTCTGAAGGCGCCGAACGGCACGCGCTATAAAGTCACGGTAGATAATAGCGGAACGCTTGCGGCAGCCCCTTATTAACCATTTCAACAGAAAAACGGGAGGGTCTAACGATGAACAAAAGAACGGCTGGTATTTCGTTGTTACTATGTACGGCACTCATGGCTGCAGGATGCTCCAATACTGCCAATACGAAGGAAACGCAGAACGCGAGTAACGTTTCCGGCACGCAGGCCCCGGCAGCGAGCGGGCAGGCTTCCTCGGAAGCGGCCAACTATGAGAACGGACTTCCAAAAAACGAAAAGGTGACGTTAATGATCGGCTTGCTCGAATCCGGCTATGGAAGAGAGTGGTTCGACCTTGCCGTCAAGCGCTTCACGGAAAAATATCCGAACGTGCAATTCGATATTACGGCTTCGCCGAAAATCGGCGACCTCATCTCGACCAAGGCTTCGGCCGGCAACGATAACGATATGTTCGATTTGTTCTACGGAGCCACCTGGACGGAATATGTAAACGCCAACAAGCTGGAGCCCGTAACGGATATTTTCAAGATGTCGCCGGACGACGCGCCCGGCCGGAAGCTGAACGATTTAATTGTCCCGGGCTTTAACGATCCCGAGAAATATTATAAAGACAATGCCTGGGTGTTCCCGATCGCAAACTACGTCGGCGGCATGTTCTTCGATCAGAAGCTGTTCGACGAGAACGGCTGGAACAAGAACCCTAAGACCTATGACGAGTTTATCCAGCTTTGCGAAGCGATCAAGAGCAAGGGCATCGATCCGATCGTATATGCGGGCTTATACAATTACGCGCAGTTCGCCTTTGATACGAAGATATTCGAGATTGCCGACGAGCGAGGCAATAAACAATTTCGCAACGATTTCGAGTATTATAACGGTCCGCAGTATACGTCGCCGGAGAGCATCGAAGTGTACAAGCGGCTGCACGATATGGGGAAGCAGGGGTATATCAGCAAGAAAAGCGTAGGCATGAATCATACGCAATCGCAAATGCTCGTCCTTCAGCATAAAGCGGCAATGGTGCCTTCAGGCGACTGGATCGAGAACGAGATGAAGGATACCGCTCCCGACGGCTTCCAATGGGGCTATATGGCGGTTCCTTTCACTAACAATCCGAACGGTCCCATCTATGTGACGAACGGACTGAGCTATTCCTTTGAGATATGGGCAGCCAAGCCTGACTTGAACAAGAAATGGGCCAAACAGTTCCTCCTCTCGCTCATGTCGAATGAGATCCAGCAGGTACTGGTCGAGAAGGGCGGCGCGCTTCCTCTACGCAAGGATTACCTGGATGACCAGACGCGGGCGGATCAGATGAAGCCGCTGCAGAAATCGATCGCCACGTACCTGAAAGATAACCCGGTCGTACTCGAACTGAAGAATCGCAAGATCGAACTCACGGATCCCGATAATATGGCGTCGCTCAAGGTCATCGTGGATAATATGGCTCTCGTGCTGACGGGACAGGAAGATCCGGAACCGATCTTGGCGGACGCGGAGAAGCTGCTTCAGAACGCCATTGCCAAAGACAAAAAGGCCCAGAACAAAGCGTAATCGGATTACTTAGCGGTCGAGAGGCAGTCATCCGGACTGCCTTTCAATCGTGATATTCGGGGGAGAAAACCACTATGCCTATGTTAAAAAACGCACGGCTTCAAAAATCGATTTTTCTCTTCATTGTCGTTGCTCCGGCGTTTGCGGCCTATGTTCTATTCACGCTCTATCCGAATGCCCTCTCCATCTACTATTCCTTCCTGGAATGGGACGGCATAGGCGCCAAGACATTCGTGGGATGGGACAATTATATCCGGCTGTTTCATGATCCTTTCATCTTGCGGGCCTTAGGGCACAATCTGATTTTGCTCGTTACGGTCATTCCTATTACGCTTATCATCTCGTTGGTATTGGCCGATCTTCTCATAAACCGGGCATTTAAAGAGAATTCGTTCTACAAGGTACTCTATTTTTTTCCGAACGTTTTGTCTCTGGTCGTCATTGCGCTCGTCTGGTCATTTATTTATGACGGCACATTCGGCTTGCTGAACGGAATTCTTCGCGTGCTCGGCCTGGGGGGAGAGCATAATTGGCTTGGCAGCAAAGGAACGGCGCTGCTCTCCATGATTCCGCTGTACGTGTGGTGTTATGCAGGGTTCTACGTCGTCATATTCATGAACGCCATGCGAGGCATCCCGAAGTCTCTGTATGAATCCGCCACTTTGGACGGCATCACGCATATGCAGCGTTTTTCGAAGATTACGCTTCCTCTGTTATCCGGCGTCATTCGCGTCGGGGTCATTTTCCTGATGCTCTCCGTGATCAAAGGCTTTGAATATATGTTTATTATGACGCAAGGCGGTCCGGGCGGCGCGACGGATGTCATCTCCCTGTATATGTTCAACTTTGCCTTTGGCAGCCTGAATCTCGGCCAGCATATTTACGGTTATGCATCCACGATCGGTATGATGATCTTTGTGTTGCTCGTCGGTTTAAAGCTGATATTGGACAAATTCTTCGCCAAAGACAGCGTAGAATACTGAAAGGAGGGGGTTCCATGAGAACCGGGATTTCTTCATGGTTATGGCGCATGGTGCTGTTCCTCTGGGCGCTTACCATCCTGCTGCCGCTGTTCTGGATATTCTACCAATCTCTCAAAACGAATCAAGCGTTTTTCGCCGATATATGGGCCTTCCCCGAGCATCTGGAGTGGAGCAATTACGAGAAGGCTTGGACAAGTCTGGGCATCGGTCAATCGGTGGTCAACACGCTATACTATGTCGGCCTGAGCCTCCTGATCAGTTTGTTTGTTTCCACGGTGAATGCCTACGCCTTCACGCGGATTGAGTGGAGGCTGCGATCTTTGCTGTGGAGCATGATCATGCTTTCTTTGTTCCTGCCGGGCATCAACATTCTCGTATCCCAGTACACGTTGATGCGCGCACTGAATCTGACCGACAGCCTGAACGGACTCGTCCTGCTTGCGAGTCTGCCGGTCGGCGCCTTCGAACTGCTCTTGCTCGGGAGCTTCATGCGCACCTTGCCGAAGGAACTGGACGAAAGCGCGTTTATTGACGGTGCCACACTATTTCAGGTTTTTCGCAAAATCATCCTGCCTCTATCTATGCCAGGCATCGTCACGATCGGCATCTTCAAGTTCGTAGGCCTGTACAACGATTTCCTGGGTCCCTTTATTCTGATCAGCGATCCGGCCAAGTACCCGATTAGCGTGAACATGTATAATGCCAATGCCATGATGGAATACAAGGCGGATTGGGTGACGCTGCTGGCAGGTCTTGTCATCACGATCATACCTACCGTTATCGTATACGTGTTGTTTCAGAGAAGGATCATAGAAGGCGCCACCATGGGTGGAGTCAAAGGCTAAATGGAGACATCGGGAGGGAAACGCATGATCAAAGTAGGGGTTATCGGGTACGGTCATCAAGTGAAAAGACTGCTGGGCATGATGCAAGAGATGGATAGCAGTTGCGGAATTACAGCGATCGCCGACGTTCGCCATCATGAAATCCGGGAGCGGATGATAGCGGACGGGGGCGACCCTTCGGGGATTTCATTTTACGGAAATGCGGATGACATGCTGAACAACGAGGAGCTGGACGGCGTATTCGTCGGAACGCGCTGCTCCCTTCATACCCCCATGGCCTTAAAAGTGCTGCCCAGACAGCTTCCGCTTTATTTGGAGAAACCGGTTGCGACAACGATGGAGGACCTGGTAAAGCTGCGGGATGCGGATGCCTTATACGGCAGCAAGACGGTCGTGTCTTTCCCTCTGCGGGTTTCGCATCATGTACAGCTGGTCAAGGAAATTATCGATTCGGGAAAAATCGGAACAGTGGAGCATGTACAGGCTGTAAATAACGTGAATTACGGCAGTATTTATTATCATGGATGGTTCCGCGACGAGACGGAGACACAAGGTCTGTTCGTACAAAAAGCGACGCATGATTTCGATTATATTAATCATATTCTGGGGCTGAAGCCCGTGACCGTATGCGCGATGACGTCGAAACAAATCTTCAAGGGGAACAAGCGGGCAGGGTTGCAATGCAAGGACTGCGAAGAGACAAGCACCTGTCCGGAAAGTCCGGACAATCTTCGGAAACTTGCATTCGAGGAACCGTTGGGCCCTTATTGCTGCTTCGCGGAGGATACCGGCAACGAGGATTCAGGCAGCGCGTTAGTCGCTTATGAATCGGGCATGCACGTATCCTATTCGCAAAACTTTTTTGTCCGAAAAAAAGCGGCCGCAAGAGGCGCACGGTTTCTCGGGTACAAAGGGACGGTCGAATTCGATTGGGCGGCGAACCGGATTCAAGTATTTATGCACCATACGCCTCGAGTCGAATCGTACGAGATCGATGACGCAGCCACGGCAGTCGGCCATGCAGGGGGCGACGCTACGCTGCTCGACAATTTTATCTCGCTTATGCGGGGGAGGACGCAAACGTCCGTGTCTACGCTGAAGGATGGCTTGAACAGCACGTTATTGTGCCTGAAGGCCAAGGAGTCCGCGGAGACCGGCACCTTCCGCGATGTCCGGTGGCCGGATTGACATTCGGCAGATCGGGGAGTCGTTAGTCCGAGACCGAAGTCGTCTTCTTATGCTCGCTCCTCCAATGTGCGGGGCTTTTGCCGTACTTCTGCTTGAACAGGCGGCTAAAATAATGGATGGACTGAAAACCCGTGGCGTTCGCGATATCCTGAACGCTCATCATGCTTTCCAGCAAGTACTTCTCGGCAGCGCTCATTCGAAGGTTATTGAGAAATTGCAAGGGGGAAACGCCTTTGCAGGCTTTAAAGGTGCGAATCATATAGGAAGGATTCAAATGGGCATATTCGCACAGCTTCTGCAAGGTGAAATTCTCCCAGTAGCTGGATTCCATCCAACGGACAAGAATCTCGATCGTTTCCATCGTTGAAGCAATCCGGTTGTCCGGCAGTTGACTCGACCTTCCGTAGAGCTTCGTATCCGGCTTGGCCACAGACCGAATAATAGCCAGGATGGCTCGGATGTCGGAATAGCTGATTTGCCGTGCCAGATCGGGCTGCTCGCGCATCCACTCTGCCATCAGAACCTGGTGAAGCGCCTGAATGCGTTCATAGACTAATCGAACGGCTGGCAAGCTTCCGTCCGGCTCAGCCTGAAGGCGGTTCCATTTGTCGCAGTTAGCAGGGACAGGGAAGGCTTCGTTAGCGTCGTCTTGCAGTTCCCAGTAGGCATAACGATACCTCAGGGAAAGGAATTGCAAATGGTGGGAGGTATTCAAAGGGATCAGTAGGACGGATGGACCCGTCAACCGATAGGTTACGTGGTTAATCGTAATTTTCAGTGTTCCTTCGATTATATAGAGTAATTCATGGTGCTGAGGGTGAAGACCGCCGATTCTCGACTCCAAGGGGAAGAGTGAAAGATTCTCATGTATGGGCTGAGACGTGTCAAGAGAGTTATCGTAACCGTAAGCGCGAATCTGCATGCGATCCTCTCCCTTACGTCAAGATGATGGCTGACAGGGTCATTTTAACATGTAAAAAGGATTATAGTAAACGGATACATGCGAACAAAATCAGGAGAGGCAAGGAGAAGTGACGTGACGTGGACGATAACAAATTCGAGCGCTTGCGGAACCGTTTGAAGGAGAAGGCGGACGATCCTAAGGCACGTGCCGTAACTTTCGTTGCCTTGGGCGATAGTGTCACCCAAGGGTGTATGGGTTATGGCGTCGTCGAATACGAATCCGTCTTCCATCAAGCGCTGAAAAGAAGAATGGAGCGGAGATTTCCGGGCACGGTGGTGAACGCGATCAATTCGGGGGTTGAGGGAGACAGCGCTGACGAATCGCGTCAAAGATGGGATAGAGATGTGTTCCTGTATCAACCCGATCTGGTCACGATCGGGTTTGGCCTCAATGACGCGCATGCCGGCCCTGCCGGCTTGGAACGGTTCATAAGCGCGATTCGCGACCTGGTTGTGCGCTTGCAAACGGAGACGGATGCCGATCTCTTGCTATTCATCCCCGGCATGATGATGAAGCGGGATAACGAGCGCATTCATCAAGCGCATCGGGCTGCCGTTCCAGCATTCATCCAGGTAGCGGAAGCGGGTTATCTCACCTTGTACATGGATGCGCTAAGAAAACTGGCTCTGGAAATGGATCTGCCATGTGTGGATTCCTATCGTATCTGGGAGCAGATGGAGAATGACGGGGTCGATATCCACACGCGCCTGGCCAATGGTATTAATCATCCGGATCCGGCTTTCCACGAGGAGCTGGCCTTACATTTTGAGCATATTATTTTTGGAGCATTAGTCCGGTATGACTGAAGGGATGCTGGAGCTGTTCGATCGGTTCGCCGCCCTGTTGGCCAACCATCGCCCATAGGCAGAGTAAAGCTATTCGCGTCCGGATTTCCGGACAGTGGCCACTTTGCTGCTCCTTCAGTGAATAGCTCTTATTTTTTTCCGAACGTTGCGATATACCAATGGTTGCCGAAGGCGTCCTCGACCCCGCCCGAACGTTCGCCGTAGTCGTGATCCTGCGGCGGATACAAGGGTGTGGCTCCCGCGTTCAGCGCCCTGGCGTACGTTGCGTCCGCGTCTTCGACATACACGTGAAGCGCGCAGCGCGTCGGCGGAAAACTTTCGTTCACGCCGCCGCTCAGCTCTACGATGGAATCGCCCAGCCGGCAGGCTGCATGACGCACCGCACCGGACTCGTCCGTATGCCGTTCGATCAGACTGGCGTCGAATACATCCGCCAGAAAGTCGATCAGCCGGTCCGCTTCCCGGACGATCAAATAGGGATTGACGCTGTTAAACCCCGGTGGTTTCCAGGCTTGCTCCATTAAAAGTCCCTCCTCTTCAGGTGGTTTGGGTATAGATTACCATATCCGCTTCCTCGTGTAATGTGAAATTGGAAAGGGCACAACACAGGCAGGCGCCGCGTATGCACGCTGCGCCTGCCTGTGTTTTTTGCTTTCCGTTCGCTTCAGTTTTTGCCGAATACCGATTGAATCGCTTCCAGATACCCCATGCCGTTCACGGTGTCCGGTTCGATATAGCTGCCTTCCGTCCATTCGTTCCAGGAGTTGATCGTCAGGATTGGAGGGACCGTATCGCTTGACGCTTCCATGAATGCCTTGGCGGCCGCGAGCGACTCGCGGAACGCTTCGGGCGTATTGCCGACAAGAACCGGCGTGAACGGATAGCCGATATTGGCGTGAACGTCGGATTGTACGGTACGAGGGCTCGAATCCCAGCCCATGGAAACATTGGGGTAGTAGGGGATGCCGTAATCCCCGAACTGCTTGCGGAATTTGCCCCAATCCGCTTCCGACTTCTTGGCGTATGCCGGATAGTCGACGGTCGGATACGAATCCAGCGCAATATGATGAATCCAGACGTACGAAGTGACGCTGTCGAAGCCGAGCTCCTGCACGCGTTCGCCCGGATTTTCGAGCGTACGCTCGCCCGGCAGATTCTGAATGCCCCAGACGACGGCGTTCAGATGCAGCTCGCCGAGTCCCGCGTTCCGCACCTTGGCCCGGAATCCGTCGAGCGCCGTTTTCGTCTGTTCGATACCTCCCAGGCTTTGAATCAGGCTCATCAGCTCGTAGACGGAGAAGTATAAGCCGCCCTCCACGCGCCAATAAGACGGGTGGCCGAAGTACTTATCGATCATATAGTCGCAGGCCGCTTCGAACGCCTGCAGCGACACTTGTCCGCTGTGCAGCAGCGTATGGTCCATGCCGCGTTTGTACGGGAAAATGTTGATCCAGTCGTGATTCGCCCACATGAGGGAAAATTTCAGCCGGTCGTTGTTGGACGCTTGCAGGAACCCGTTCTCGAGCGCCTTGTTCAGAAAGGCGCCGTCTTCGTACCAGTACCAGTCGTAAATGAAGGCGTCGATGCCGTGGTCGGCCGCGGCGGCAATCTGCTTTTCGGCAGTCTCGGGTTTGGATTCGTCGAGGTAGCCCCACATCGGAACCTTGGGCTGCTGGTGTCCGGGGAAGCGCGGCGTCGCCCGCCGCACGAGCTCCCATTCGTTCCAGCCTGCGCCGTGCGTCGCTTCGTTGCGGGGATCGACATGATAGTTCGGAAAATAATAGACGGCAACTTCCGGTTTGCGGATGTCAGTCATTTACGCACCTTCGTTCCTTGGATTGTGAATGTTGCTGACTTTAGTTTACGAAAAGCGATAGGTGCGCGTATTTGGACGATACGACGGGCTTGTTGGACGATTCAACTGAACCTGGCCCGCAGAGACTGCGCATATTGCAGCGGTGACAAGCCTTCGCAGCGCTTGAACAGCCGGCTGAAATAATGCAGGTCGGGATAGCCGACTTCGTCGGCGATCTGTCCGACCGTGAGCGTCGAGTGAAGCAGCAGCTCCTTCGCCTTGTCCATACGGATCGAGAGGAGCATCTCCATCGGAGATTGACCCGTCGCTTCCTTGAACAGGGCGCGAAACCGGCTCGGCGACAAATGCACGGACGCCGCGATATCGCTTAGCTGAAGCTGGGAACGATAATGCGCCTGCATCCATTGGACCGCCCGGCCGATCCGTTCGCGCTGCGGATGACGGATGCTGATCCCCGCAGGCGTCGACAGCTCCCGGACGAGCAGCGCGAGCACATGAAGGAGGTCTCCGCGCATGCTCAGCTCCCTGCCGTATTCCCCGCTCTCGAACGCCGCATACAGGGAACGAAACAGCGCTTCGTATGCGACGGGGTCGGACGTAGAGACGACGCATGGAAAATCGACTTCTGCCAGCGATACGACAGGGCGTTCGGCAAGCTCCGGATCGTCCGGGATGAACGGCGAATGCACGTAATCCTGGCTCAGGTAGACGTCGTCGACGGAAAAGTTGTAGGCGTCCCCCATATAGATCAAGTCGAAATGCGCTGCATAATACCGGAAGGTCCCGTTCGGCGGGACCGCGCAGGAATGCCGCACCATCGGCTGCAAGACGACCATATCGCCCGGACCGATCGCGTAATGAACGCCTTCGATCACATAATCGCAGCGGCCTTCGAGTACGAACTTGAGCTCGTAATCGTAGATGATGCGCGGCGGCAGCCGGTAGCGATCGTCGCCGGCGATATGCTGGACGAGACGGACGTAGGGAGCCAGCTCCCGGAAGCCGATCGTTTGGCGCGCCGCTTTTTTTGGTTCCATGGAGGCGTCTCCTTGCTTGAATTCGAGTGCTATGATTCCATTCTACATGGTCCGGGGCCAAAGTCGTACGCAACCACAAAAAATAACGCCAATATCAAAATTTTGACGCTATACGCATTGTCGGGATGGCCCGATACTAAGGCTGTATGAATGATGCCTGCTCAGTCGGAATGGCGTATGGCGAATTGTAAGCGCAACCAAAATCAGGCGGGAGGAAAACAAATGAAGAGAATGTCTCGGTTGGCGGCATGGATGATCGGCATTGTCGGCGTCATCGCGCTCGGGCTTTCAGCCCATGCGGATCAGGCGGATGCTGCGGTCTACTACGTGAACAACCAGAGCGGCGCCGGCTGCAGCAATGCGTCGGCAGGTACGTCGACGACGGCGCCCTGGTGCGACTTTACCCCGGTCAACGCCCGGACGTTCGCGGCGGGAGACCAGGTGCTGCTCAGGAGCGGCGCGACCTGGACGGGACAGACGCTGACGCTGAAGGGCAGCGGAACGGCAGCCAATCCCATCGTGTTGTCCGCCTACGGGGCGGGCGCGAAGCCTGTCATCGCACCCGGCACGACGGATGCCATCGCCGTGCTCATCGACGGTTATGCGGGGTGGAAGATTACGGGTCTGGAGCTGAAGAACGCCTGGGAAGGCATCAGGCTCCAGTACGATCATGCGTATAACCGGGATTATATCTGGATTGAAAATATGACGATCCGCGATATGACGGCCGCATACAATAGCGCCCCGGCGACTTACAACCATACATCCGCCGGCATCAGCGTCAAGACGATGGCCGACGCCGTGTCGCCCGCGTATACCGACAAGGTGAACGCGCCGGGCAGACTGACGGCGCTTACGAACTTAACGATCAAAAACGTAGCGTTTTACAATTGCGACACCGCCACCTGGTTCGGGGCGCCTGTCTCCGGCTTTAATCCGAACGAGCATTTATGGACGAAGCGCGTCGTCATGGACAATCTGACGATCGACGGGGGCGGCATGTGGGGCTTCAACGTTATTTTCGTGGATGGTGGGACGCTCACCAACCTGACGGCCAAAAACATCGGCGCCGTCTCCAATCCGTTCGGCTCGGCTGGCATGGTGGTCGCCTATTCCAAGAACGTGGAAGTAATCGGGGGCGAGATCGCGAACGTAGCCAGACACCCCGATCAAAATTACGACGGCGTCGGCTTCGACTTCGAAGGCGTCGGCAAGAACATCTCGCTGCGCGGCATGAACATTCACGATACGGCCGGAGCGGGCATTTTCCACTTCAACAACTCGAGTCTGCCGGACGTCGATTCGGTCATCGAGAATAACGTCGTCAGCCATTACGGCACGAATCCGGGCAACAGCAGCGAAGGGATCCAGTTTGCTGGCGGCAGCGGCCTCGTAACGAACAATGTGTTCAACAACAGCCGCGGCCGCAGCACGTACGGCGGAACATACGGCGGATTTTACTTTGCGGCGAATACGGTGAATACCGTGCCGACGACCTACGTGCCGACGGCACCGTCCGCCTTGCCTTCCCCGGCCGGGACCGGGCTGGTCGCTTCGCAGACGCCGGGCACGCTGCGCAACGATTCGAACGGCGAAGTCGGCTTCAAGTTCACGACCGGCGCCGGCGTTATCAGCGTGAACGGGCTGGGAAGGCAATTTACTGCGGGCAATGAAAAGTCGCATACGCTCAAGCTGTATCGCGATAGCGACAAGGCGATGCTCGGCGCCTGCAGCGTCCGGACGTCCGCGGGAACGCCGGATTCGCTCGGTTATCAATATTGCAAGCTGGCGGAAAGCGTCTCGCTTCTGCCGGGCACCGCCTACCTGCTCGTGACGACCGAGGACAACGGCGGCGATCAGTGGTACAGCGACAATACGACGATCACGCTTGGCTTCGGGACGGTTGGCGGCTCGGTCTATAATAACGGATCCGGCTGGAATACCGGGATTTCGGGCAACCGCGCCTACGGTCCCGTGACGCTGCTGTACCAGGTCAATCTGGCCTATGGCGGCACCGCTTCCGCGTCGTCGACGGATACCGCCAACGGCTATTCGGCCGCCAAGGTAAACGACGGAACGGCGACCACCGACTTTAACGGCTGGGCCAGCGCTTCACCGATTATGCCGCAGTGGGTGCAAATCGACTTTGGCGCGAACCGGACATTGGGCCGGGTCGAGCTGTTCACGACGAGCGGGTACGAGCTGCGGAACTATCAGCTTCAAGTCTGGAACGGCGCCGCCTGGGTCGACTGCGTTCCGGCGGTGACGGGCAATGCGCAGGCACACAGCACGCATGTCTTTGCGCCGGTGACCGGCTCCAAGATACGAGTGTACGCGACGCTTGGCGATGCGGCGAGCAGCTATGCGCGCGTCAACGAGATTCAGGTATTTAGCAGTTGATGCCGATAGTGGCGATCGTCTGATGGGCGTGGATACAGGAATAGCGCAATTCTGCGCTATTCCTGCGCATGACGCGTGCTGGTGGGGGAGACTGAAGAGCGTGCATGCGAGTATAGCGCAATTCTGCGCTATTCCTGAGTATGACGCGAGCGGGTGAGGGCGTCTAGAGGACGTGCATGCAAGCATAGCTCAATTTTGAGCTATGCTTAAGCATGGCGCGGTAGGGGAGCGATCGCCTAAATGCGAGCATGCGAGTATAGCGCAATTCTGCGCTATTCCTGAGTATGACGCGAGCGGGTGAGGGCGTCTAGAGAGCGTGCATGCAAGCATAGCTCAATTCTGAGCTATGCTTAAGCATGGCGCGGTAGTGGAGCGGTCGGCTAAATGCGAGCATGCGAGTATAGCGCAATTCTGCGCTATTCTTGCACATGACGCGAGTAGGTGGGGGTGTCTAGACGGCGTGCATGCAAGAATAGCTCAATTTTGAGCTATGCTTAAGCATGGCGCGGTAGGGGAGCGGACGGCTAAATGCGAGCATGCGAGTATAGCGCAATTCTGCGCTATTCTTGCGCATGACGCAAGCGAGTGGAGATCGACTGAAAGGGATGAATCGAAACAAAAAAGGGGCTTTCTCAAAGGGTCAGCAATCGACCCGCGAGTGAGCCCCATTTTTGGCGAATTCGGCCTCGCTCAGCTTGAGACAGCCGCTTTTTCGTTCGCCCCGGCGCGGCGGTGGTCACAGCGTGCGAAATTTAAACTCGCTTGGCGTAAACCCGGTCGCTTTCTTGAACACTTTGGAGAAATATTTCTCATTTTGAAATCCTACGAGATTGGCAATCTCATAGGTTCGGTACCGGCCTTCGCGGATATAAAACTTCGCCTTCTCCATGCGCAGCCTCAGCAGGAAGTCGGTGAAGTTTTCGCCGAGCTCCTTTTTGAACTCCCTGCTGAGATATTCCGGGCTGATCTGCAGATGGTCCGCCACCAGCTCCAGACTGATCGCCTCGTGGAAGTGCTCGGCAATAAAATCGCGCGCCTTTCCCATCAGCTTCTTGGTCGATCGGGTCGATTTTTCCTGGATATGCGCGAATGCGTCCATGCACCGCTGCCGGAACCAGGCGATCATTTCCTCCACGCTTTGCAGCGCGTTGACCTGCGTATACAAATGATACTCGTCGCCGAGCGCTTCGTCGGCGTCGAAGCCAAGCTGCCTCAAGATGGTGGCGATCAGCACCACGAGCCGATAATTCAGCTTGGCTACGTCGGCGATCTCGAACGAGCAGGGAACGCGGAAAGGCGCGAAGCGCTCCGCAAGGAATGCCGAGGCCTCGTCCTGACGGTGCGCCTCGAACAGGGCCAGCAGCTCCCGTTCCGCCGCAAGGTCGAGCGTTACGCTCTCGGGAGCCGAATCCCGCACCGCTCTGCACGCATACACGCGACCCCCGCCGTGCACCAGCTTCTGCGCATAGGCGCGACGCGCGGAGGCGAACGAAGCCGGCGTCTCGTCGAGCCGTCCGGCAGCGTGTCCGACGCCCGCCGTAATAGACAGCTTCAACACGTCGAGCGCGAGTCCGGACGCCCGATCAGACAGCGCCGCTATCTTCCCATCCGCGTTCTGCCCATCCGCGTTCTGCCCATCCGCGTTCTGCCCATCCGCATTCTGCCCATCCGCGCTCTGTCCATTCGCGCTCTGCCCATCCGCGCTCTGCCCATCCGCGCTCTGCCCATCCGCATACTGCCCATCCTCACCGTCCCCATTCAGCAGCAGGCCGATCCCGTCATCCCATCGAAACGGCTCCGCGATAAGCCCACCCTCCCGAAAGACCTCGAGACAAAGATTTTCAAGCCCGTACTTCAGCAGCTCGACATCGGAGCGCGGCATCGCTTGCGCGATGCGAACCGCCTCGTCCATGCCGGCCAGCCATACATAATGGAAGGGATACGGAAATCGGATGCCGTATTCTTCGCATTTGCGCGCCTGCCTGCCGGATGCTTCCTTGCCCTCGACGATCTCGGTCAAGTAACGGCGGCGCAGCTCCGAGGTGCCGGCGTTTAACTTGATCTGAAGCCGTAGCTCGTCTTCGCGCAGGTCCCGCTTCTGCATCAATTCCTGCAGCGCGCGACGGACGACGTCTTCGAGTTCGGTTTCGGCGACGGGCTTCAGCAGATAGGCGTAAGCGCCGAATTTTAGCGCCTTTTGCGCGTATTCGAATAGATCGTAGCCGCTCAGCACGATGAACGGCACGTCGCCATGACGCTCGCGAACGCGCTCCAGCAGGGCGATGCCGTCCATTTCGGGCATTCTAATATCGGACAGGATTAGGTCGGCCTTCCGCTCCTCCAGCAGCGCGAGCGCCTCCGAGCCGTTGCCGGCGATCCGGATGTCGTCGATGCCGAACCGGCGGAGAGCGTCCTCGAGCGAGCCGCGAATTTGCGTCTCGTCTTCGACAATCAGGATGTTCATGTCAGACCGCCTCCTCTCCAAGCCTGTCGTGCAGCGGGAGCTTGATTCTTACCGTCGTGAAGGCGCCCGCCTTGCCGCTTATTTTGATTCCAAATGCCGGGCCGAAATGCAGCCGGATGCGCGCATGCACGTTTCGAATGCCAAGCCCGTTTCCTTGGCTGCCTGCGACAGTCGCTTCGTCCGTTACGGTCCGAGGCGTGCCGGCCGCCTCGGACGACGATAAAGCGAACCAGCCGTTCAGCCGCGATATTTCTTCTTCGGACATGCCCGAACCGTTATCGTAAATATAGATGAGCCAGTGATCGTCCGCCGGCTTGGCTGTAATGCGCAGCTCGCCGCCGATCGTCTTGTTCGCCAGTCCGTGCTGGATCGCGTTCTCGACGAGCGGCTGAAGCGTCAATCTTGGCACGGGCTTTTCCCACAGCGCGTCGTCGATCTCGAAAACGGTAGAGAACCGTCCGGCAAAGCGGATATCGTGAAGATAAATGTATTTCCGGATGTGATCGATCTCTTCGCGCAGGGTGACGGCGCTGCTGCCCTGATGCAGGCTGTACCGGAAAATGCCCGACAGGTTCTGCACCATCGCGGAAGCGCGTTCATAATCGTGGCGGTCGATGACCGACTTGGTCGCATACAGCGTGTTGTACAAGAAATGAGGATTGATCTGCGACTGCAGCGCATTGAGCTCCGCCTGGTTGCGAAGCAGGTTCGCTTCATACTTCTGAACGATCAGCGATTCGATATTCCCGACCATGGTGTTGAACGCCTGGCTGATGCGGGCCAGCTCGTCGTTGCCCTTGACGGGAACCCGCGTGGAGAAGTTCCCCATCTCCAATTGCTTGAACGAGGGCATGAGCCGGCGAAGCGGCTTGACGATCAAAAAGGAGACGACGATGGAGATGAGCAGCACGATTCCCGAGACGACGATCAGCATGAGGGCCGTTATGCTCCGGAGAAAGCCGCTTTTCTTCTGCAGCTCGGACATCGGGAGCAGGGACACGACCTGAAATCCGTACTGGGACGGCGCGCTGGCGATGACAAGCATACTCTGTCCGCCGATGTCGGTCTTGACCTGGCCGCGGCTTAGCCCCTTGGCGACGGACAGCAGTTTGTCGCTCTCCTTTTCCCCCCATTGGACATTGCTGTAGATGAGCTTGCCCGTTCGGCTGATGATGGCGGTCTGCTCGCCCTCCTGCAAATTAATATTGGCGATGTCGCCGAAGAACTGCTCGGTGTTCTGATCGACAAGCAAGACGCCGGCCGGTCCGTCCGCATTGTAATCGGCGATGGACTGCGCGACCGAGATGACGACGGGCTTGGGGGCGCTGACGGGATTAAAAAGAAAATCGTTCGTGTGCGGATCGAGAAAATGGGGCGCGCCGTTAAGCGCCATCGTCTCCTTGAACCAGGGCTCGTCCAGCACGGAGCCGGCGACGGAGTTGCGGCCCTGAACGTTAATGGCGTACTTGATTTCGCCGTGCGTGTCGATCAGGGTAATGCCGTTCAGTTTGTCGTTCATCTGAATAAGGGCGAGAAAATAGCGGTCGAGTCGCTCCTTGTAGTCGAAGTAGGCATCGCTCGTGTCGCCTGGCCCGGAGCCGAGCATATAGGTAATTTCTTTGCTGATCAAAAAGAGGGAGGCCGATTGCTTCTGCAGGATCAGCACGTTTTCGTCGATGTTGCGCATGATCTGGTCGGAGATGGCCGCTTTATTGCGGATATAGTTGTTCTCTACGTTGCGCGCGGACAGGGTGTAGGAGACGGCGCCGTAAAGGAAGACGGGCACCGATATCGCGAGCAGGTAGATCACGAACAGCCGATACGCGATTGAGTTGTTTGCCGGAAAGCGCCATTTACGCATCGAGCTCCACTCCAGGTTGTTAGTAGGCCTTAAGTTGTTCCTATCATAGCATGGCACCGGAGCGCGTTCTATGGGATGATCAAGAAATTACACCTGATGTCAAGATGTTGATTCTATTCGATGCCGCGGCGTCCGGCTTACAATGAGCATGCGGGACGATGCCGCATGGTCTGTTCATCATAGGAGGGGTTCTCAATGAATAACGTACGGACACGAAAAAAAGTACAGACATTGATTCCGGCCAGTATCCTTGCGCTCGGCTTGCTCTCGGCATGCGGATCGAACTCGGATGCGGGAGGAAATGGATCCGTTGCAAGCCCAAATACGGCGTCCGCGAGTCCGGCAAGCGGCGAAGCGACGGCCAGCAGCGCGCCGACCGGAAGCGACGCGTCGGCGCAGGATACCGAAGCGTTTACGATCAGCGTGGCGAGCTGGAACCTCGGAGACGAGCCGCTGGGCATCGTGAAGGCTTATCGCGAAGCGTTCGAGAAGGCCTACAAAGTCAAATATCCGAACGCCACGATCGAATACAAGAATACCCCGGGCGAAGCCTACTTCGATCTGCTCAAAGCGCAAATGGCTTCGGCGTCGGCGGCCGACGTCGTCCAGTTCCAGAGCGCGCAGTTGCCGCTGTTCGCGAAGGCGGGCTATATCGCCGACCTGTCGGACATGCCGTTCGTGGCGAATATCGACGGCGCGCCCAAAACGCAAAGCTCTTACGGCGGCAAAGTGTACGCAGCGCCGTTCGACCTGAACAGCAACGGCGTCTGGTACAACCGCAAGCTGTTCGAGGACAACGGCATCCAGGTGCCGAAGACGTGGGACGAGCTGGTGCAGACGGCGGAGACGCTGAAAAGCAAGGGGATTACGCCTTTTGCCGGCGGCTTCAAGGACGCCTGGGTGGCGAGCATGACCGTCAGCGTATTCCTGCCTAACGAGTACGGCAGCGATACGTTCGAGAAGGACGTTTACAACGGCACCAAGAAGCTGAACGGTCCGGAAATTCAGGCCGCATTCGGCAAGCTCCAGCAGTTCGTGGACAAAGGTTATTTCGGAAGCAACGCGCTCAGCAACGGATGGGATCTGCAGCGCAAGGATTTCGAGGACGGCAAAGCGGCCATGATTATCCACGGTCCGTACATCGGCGGTCTCGTCAACAGCGAGATGAAAGACAGCGGCGGCATGGAAACCGGATTTTTCGCCCTGCCGAGCGACAAAGGCGAGCCGCTGCTCAGCGTATCCGTCGGCGTATTGACGGGCGTCAATGCGCATACGAAAAACCTGCAGCGGGCCAAGGACCTGGTGACGGCGATGCACGATCCGGATGCCATCGTCATTCGCGACAAGGATGCGGGCGTATTCCCGGCCATCAAAGGAATCGACATCGATTACAAAGAAGTGGGCAACAAGGATTTCCTGAGCGTGCTCGGCTCCACCAAGAGCATGATTCAGGGGCAGTTCATGCCGGCGTCCGTCGGCGACGTCTATGCCAAGCTGTTCACCAAGATGCTGGCCGGCAAAGCGTTCAGCCCGTCCTGGCTTGACGAAGCCGACAGCGCCTTCGTTCGCGACAAGGGGCTCGTGGCCGCTCCCGAGCAGTAAGTTTTATCATGGACAGCAACTGGCCGCAAGGCCGGGAAGGGATGCCGCGGATCGAGCTTCGCCGCCGTATCCCTTCTTCTTTCCAACGAACAACCGAAAGCAGGGAAGCGTATGAAATCGGGTTTTAGAAATGCATGGGTCGAACTCTCTTTTGCGGCGCCCGCATTGATTTTTTTTCTTATCATCGTCGTCTGGCCGTTCGTCAGTTCGTTCTATTACGCCTTGACGCAGTGGGACGGATTTTCCAAGCCGGTCTTTATCGGTTTCGACAACTTCGTCAACTTGTTCAAGGAACCCGGCTTTCGGATTGCGCTTCGCAATACGCTGCTTTTTGCGCTGGCCGGCCTTTTCCTGAGCAACGCGCTGAGCCTTGCGCTCGCGCTGGCGCTGAACAGGGCGGGTCGCTCGCAGACGGTGCTGCGCACGATCTTTTATTTGCCGGGCGTCGTCAGCTTCGTCACGATGTCGATCGTCTGGACGATGATCTACCACAATGACGGCGCGCTGAACCAGCTGCTGCGGTCGATCGGACTCGGTTCGGCGGGGCGGGAGTGGCTCGGCACGTACGACTCGGTTATGCCCGCCCTGATCGTCATTATGGTGTGGGGCGGCGTCGGCTTTGGCGTCATCGTCTTTCTCGCAGGCCTCAGCTCGATTCCGGCCGAGCTTTACGAGGCGGCCAATCTGGACGGCGCAGGCCCGGTATCCGTTTTTCGCTACATCACCTTCCCGCTGCTCATGCCGTCGATCACGGTCGTGACTTTCCTTGGGCTGACGACGACGCTGCGGATGTTCGATCTGCCTTTTATCATGACGAACGGCGGTCCGGGCGACGCCTCGAACACAATCTCCCTGATCATTTACAAGCATGCGTTCAGCTATAGCAATTACGGGTACGCGACGGCCGGGGGCATCATTCTCTTTCTGTTCGTCGGCGTCGTATCGCTGCTTCAGCTCAGGCTGACGAGAAGCAAGGAGGTGCAGATCTAAGATGAGCGCGCTTCAGACTTCGGCCCGGGCCAAACGGCAGGTCGATCGCGTCAATCGCGTACCGGCGCGAGCGGCCGCATCGCGGTCGTCGCTTCACGTCGCGTCCCAGGCCGCCACATGGCTCATGGGTGCGCTGTTCCTTGCTCCTTTTCTGCTGTTCTTCCTGAATACGTTCAAGGATAAAGCGCATATTTTCGACGCCTTTTACATGCCGGATCTCACGGATCTGAGCAATTACAAAACGATGCTGCGGAATACGGACTTCTTCGCTTCATTGTCGCTCACGGTCGTCATCTGCGCCGTTACCCTCTTTTTTATCGTCCTGTTCTCTTCAATGGCCGGCTACATCATCAGCCGCTCCGAGCGGAGGTGGATCAAGTGGATGTATGCGCTGTTCGCTGCCGGCCAAATCATTCCCGCCCAGTCGAGCATGCTGCCGCTCTACAAGCTCGGGGTGGCGACGCATCTGATCAACACGCCCGTTTTTCTGATCATCATCTACGTGGCGGGGGGCACGGCCTTTGCATCGCTGTTCTTCGCGGCCTTCACGAGGACGATTCCGCAAGCGCTGGAAGAATCGGCCTTCATCGACGGCTGCGGGCGATACCAGACATTTTTCCGCATCATCCTGCCGCTTCTCAGGCCGGCGACGGCCACGATCGTCACGACGACCGTGTACTGGTACTGGAACGATTTTCAGGGGCCGCTAATCTATTTGAATGCCGGTGACGTAGCGCCGCTTATGATGTCCGTCTACAAGTTCATGGGCGCCAACGCGACGGTGGATTGGGGACCGGTGTACGCGCTTTGCTTCCTGTCCGCCATACCGATGATCTTGTTCTTCTTGTTTACGCAAAGGTATTTGCTGAAGGGCCTGGTCGTTGGCTCGGTAAAAGGCTAGCTTGCGCTTGCAGGCGAACGAGGAGGATGGCGAGACGATGAACGACGCGAACAACGGTGAAGGAAGCGCGTTCGAAACGCCGCCGCTGCGATATCGCCCCTATCAGATCGTCCACGATTGGGGGCCCGATCCGGGAGAGAAGCTGGATCGCCTGGCTTCGCTCGGGATCGGCGGCATCGTGACGAACGTCCCTTGGGACGATCGCTATCTGCAGAATGAGAGCGCATTCCGAGAGCTCGCTGCACATATGGAAGCGGTAAGGGAAATGGGACTCGGCATCTGGCTGTACGACGAAAAAGGCTATCCCAGCGGCTCGGCGGACGGCCTCGCGCTGTCGGACCATCCGGAGCTGCAGGCGCGGGGGTTGTACCGGATTTCTGTGCGCGGCAGCGGAATCGCACCAGTGGTCGTATCGGTGCCGGATGACGGCATTCGCTTCTATTCGGCATCGCTGCATTCGTTAGAGGAAGCGGCGAGCGGCGGCACTGGGGCGAAATGCGCGGAAACGGCGCCGGACGGGTTGACGGTGCGAACCGAGGGCATCGAAGGCGAATGGGTGCTGCACGCTTACGTGGAGAAATACTTGTACGAAGGCACCCACGCCGAGCGGAACGGCTGGTCACCGCGGCGTTATCCCAATCTGTTGGACAGCCGGGCGGTTCGGCGGTTTATCGAGACGACGTACGAACCGTATGCGGTCCATATCGGCCAGGGACGAATCGGCGAAGCGGTGTCCGCCTTTTTTACCGACGAGCCGAGCCTGATGGCCGCCTATCAAAATACGGAAGAAACGTACGCGCGCGCCGTCGTGCCGTGGACGGAGGCGCTGCCCGGCCGATTTGAGCGGGAGCACGGCTACGCGCTCGCGCCTTGCCTGCATGCGCTGTTCGAAGGCGACGGCGTAGCGGAGAGAACCGTTCGCGTGCAGTTTTACCGCACCGTCTCCAGCTTGCTTGCCGAGAGTTACTTCCGTCAGCTTGCCGACTGGTGCAGGACGAGGGGCATCCACTTTTCGGGACATGCGTTGCTGGAAGAGAGCATGGTGTATCACACTGCTTATTACGGCAGCCTCATGCGCGTGCTGCGGGAGATGCCGTTTCCCGGCGTCGACATGCTGACGACAAGGCCCCGACGCTATGTCGACGATCCGTTCGGCTATCTGCTTGCCCCGAAGTTCGTCAGTTCCGCTGCGCGGGCCGCCGGACGACGGGATGTGATGGCCGAGATCTGCCCGGTTCATTTTGATCCGTCCGGCGCGTTTACATATGACGGCGATGCGTCGCTAAGCGACATGACGGGAACCGCCAATCTGCTGTATATGGGCGGCGTGACGCACATCAACTCCTATTACAACGCTCTGGAAATGGGAGAGGAGCAATACCGGCGCTACTGCGCGCATGTCGGCAGGCTCGGCGTCATGCTGGAGGGCGCGGCGCATCTGCCCGATGTCGGCGTCTACTACGGTATCGAGACTTATCAGGCCGACTATAAGCCGATTCGCCAAGCGGTGCGCCATCAGTCTGGGTCGATGTGGGACCGCCACGAATCGCTGCTAGCGACGGCGCGCGGACTCTTGTCGGCGGGGCTGGATTTTAATTTCCTCGACGATCGGGCGATTACCGATGCCGAGCTCAAAGGCGGTGCGCTCGAAGTCGGCGGCATTGCTTATCGCGTGGTGTTGATGCAGAACGTGGAGGTCATCCCGCTCGCCGTGCTGGAGAAGCTGCAGCGCTTCGAAGCCTCCGGCGGACGGATCGTCTGGTCCGGAGCGTTGCCGGCTAGCGGCATTTACGCCGACGAGCATGCCGAAGTTGTCCGGCGGATGCGAGCGTGCGAGCTTGTGCCGGGAGAAGAAGCCACAGTAAGGATACGGGCCGCCTGCTCCGAATCGATAGCTCAGCCTGCGCTTCGGATCGCGGGTGTCGACGGCGGCGAGCGGCTGTTCATGAGCCGTTACCGCAAGAACGGCGAGGAATTGCTCATGCTGCTCCATGCCGGCGACGGCATGGCGGAAGCGGTGCTGGACGCAGGGGCAGGGGGAGTTTCGTCCGCCGTGGTTTATAATCCCGAGACAGGAAGCCGAGCACATGTGAAGCTGCCTTTCCGGCTGCGGTTGAAGCCATACGGCTGCCTGTTCTTGCAGACGATGAGTGAAGGGGATCGTCATGCAGATGACTGATTTCTCCTTTCTACAAGTCGATTTGAAAGCGAATTCATTTCAAGAAGGGGACGACTATCTATGAAATATGCGCGTTTGAGGCCGTGTCTATTGATACTCTTTGCTGTCCTGCTAGTCATGCAGCTTATCGGTTTTGTGTTCTCGCCGGCGGTCGTACATGCGGCAGATGCGGCCGTATACTACGTCAGCCAGTCGGAAGGGGACGACACCGCTGACGGACTGTCGGAGGCGACCGCCTGGAAGACGTTGACGCATGTGTCGCAGAAGACATTTCAGCCCGGAGACCGCATTCTGCTCAAGGCTGGCGACCGATGGACGGGAGAGACGCTGACCCTGCGCGGCAGCGGTACGCCGGACCTGCCCATCGAGCTGTCGTCCTACGGGACGGGGGACAAGCCGCTTATTTCTCCTCAACTGATGGATGCGGCCGCCATCACGCTCCATAACGAGGAAGGCTGGCGCATCGACGGCATCGCGATGGAGAAGGCGATGACGGGCATCAACGCGGAATTCGACGGCGTGTACGACAAGCGGTCGCTCACGTTCGAGAATCTCGACATCCGCGATCTCGACGATACGTTTAACAGCAAGCCGAATTTGTACAACCACTTTTCCACGGGGATCGCCCTGAAGGGGAACGGCAACGCGTCGACGTACCATCTGCGCGGACTTACGATGAAGTCGATCGTCTTCGACAACGTGAATACGCCGCTCTTCCAGGGGGCCATTTCCCAATATACGAACACGGCCGGGTTCGGTACGAACGCCAGGTTCAAGGACGTGACGATCGACGGTTTGACCGCGACGAACGCCAAGCAGTGGGGCTTCAACTTCCTGTTCATGGTGGATGCGTCCATCACGAATATCAGCGCTGAAAATGTGGGCGTGCTGGGCGGCACGCATGACGGCGTCAATCCTTACGGCATCGGCGGTATCGTCGTCGCCAACTCGAAAAACGTCGTGTTTGACGGGGTTGAGCTTCGCAACATCGGCAAAGGCTCGCAGGGATACGACGGCGTCGGCTTCGATTTTGAAGGCGGTACGGACGCATCCAATGTCACGCTGCGCAACGCCGTCATAGACGGCATCGACGGCGCCGGCATCATGATCTTCGACAACGGCGGCGTGGGCGGCACCGACGGCGCTCATGTCGATGGCGCGATCGTTCGCAACTTCGGCAGAAGCCCCGGGAACTCCAGCGGCGGCCTCAAGTTTTTCCCGAACACCCGATCAACAGGCACGATCCAGAACGTGACCGTCGATCGGGGAGACGCGCAGGTTCCGTTCCTGGAAGGGAGCGCCGACGGGTTCACGCTGACGAACATGACCTATGTGCCCGATGCGCTCAAAGCCGAGTTCGTCGAGCTCGACACGGCGACCTCCGGCGATTGGCGCAGCCGGTTCGGACGGGAAGGTTACAAGCTCGAAAAGCTGGAAGCGAAGCTTCCTGCCTATGTCGTGCTGAACGAGACTAGCGGCGCGAGCCCCGTCGTCCTGCAGGAGGCGACCTCCGATCGCAGAGCGCTCACCAATGCGCAAGGCACGTTAAGGTCGGCAGCCGCCCTGGTCACGCCGGAAAAGGGAGGTACGCTCGCCTACGATCTCGATCTGAAAGACGGCTTGACGCACCGGATCGCCTTCTACATGGCGGACTGGAATCGCGAAGGCATGAAGCAGTCGGTGACGGTCGAGGACGAAGCGGGACAGGTGCTCATCGAACCGCGTACAATCGAAAATTTCGGAGACGGCGTTTATTACGTATTCGATGCGGCGGGCCATGTCGTCGTCAAGGTGACCGGGGCTGCGGACAGCAAGGCGACCGTGAGCGGGCTGTTTTTCGGCAGCGCGAAGGCAACGCCGATCATGACGGTCGGCAAGGCGACGGCGAAGCCCGACATCGACGGGGAGATCGGCGCCGCGGAGTGGACGGCTGCCGAACCGATCGACATGAGCGACGAGACGCAGGTCGCGCATGGGGACGGCGCGCTGATCGGCGCAACAGAAACGGACCTGACCGGCACCGTCCGGTTGATGTGGGATTCCTTCGGGCTTTATTTGGCGGGAACGGTTCGGGACAACGAGTATTTTAATCCTTACGGCCAGGGAGACCCGCTGAACAACAACGATGTCATCCAGTTGACCGTCGACCCGATGAACCGCAAAACGTCCGGTACAGCGGACGCATACATTTTCGACTTCGTGCCGACGTCGGGCACCAGTCAAAGCGGACCGGCCGCTTGGTACGAGCATTGGAAATGGGGCGGCGCCGATTACCGGGCAGGCGTGAAGGTCGCGGGGAAAAAGACGACGGACGGCTACGCGCTCGAAG
Source organism: Cohnella sp. GbtcB17 (assembly GCF_019091135.1). Lineage (GTDB taxonomy): Bacteria > Bacillota > Bacilli > Paenibacillales > Paenibacillaceae > Cohnella. The sequence goes on from NZ_JAGXJW010000004.1 coordinate 180,893, forward strand.
CGTTCCTGCCGTGGAGCGCGCTCCGCAAAAACGGGGAGTCGTTTACGCCGGGTCCGAATATGAAGCTCGGCCTGGGTGTAATGATCGGCGACTTCCGCGCGAACGGCCAGCTAAAGGGCATTTTGACGAACTTCGGCCAAGGCGAGAATACGATCGGCGACGCCTCCTCGTACCGGACGGCGCTGCTGACCGAACACGCTACGGCCAGCGCGAACGTGTCGCAAGGCAAGCCGGTCATCGCTTCCAGCAACAACGTGCCCAGCTCCGATCCGGCGATGGCGGTGGACGGCGACGATGCGACGGCCTGGGTAGCGGCGAACGGCGATCTGCCTCAATCGCTCCGGGTGGATCTCGGCCGGTCTTATCGGTTAAGCAGGATCGAGCAGCTGTATCTCACGAACGACCCTTGGAAGTACACGCTCGAGGGCTCGAACGACGGGACGGACTGGACGATGCTCGCCGATCGGTCGGACAATGCGGTGCAAGGCCCTTCTTTTGCGGACGACGTGGCGGGCAGCTACCGGCATGTGCGCGTCAACATGATCGCGGGCTGGGGCAACTGGGCGACGATGAAGGAGTTTAAAGTGCTGACGGACGAATCCCTTCTCATCTCCGCCGCGTATGCGATCGACGAATCGGCGCGTACGATAGCAGGCGTACGGTACGGAGAATCGGTCGATACGTTCCTGAGCCGGCTTGCCTCCGTTAACGCTGCGGTCGACTTGTTCCGCGCGGACGGGACGACGCCCGTTGCCGGAGGCGCGGTCGAGGACGGCATGAAGGTGATTTTGCAATCGACCCAGGGACAGGAGTCCGTCGTCTATACGGTGAACGTCGAGTCGCCGTTTACGATATCGACCTCCTTCAAGGTGGGCCATAACGGGAATCCCACGGGGCTTGCGCCAGGCGAGCTGCTCACGGGCATGCTTCAAGCGACGAACAATGGCGCGACAGCGCAGACGGTCACGCTGGTGACGGCGTTGTATGACGCTTCAGGCGAGGACGGAGCGATGGTCAACTTCTCTTACCGGACGCAGACGCTCGCTGCCGGCGAGACGTCGACGCTGACGGCGGGCTTCAAACTGCCGAACGCAGTAGCCGGATTTAAAGCGAAGCTGTTCGTCGTGAGCGGCAGCGATTTTCTGGCCCCGACCGGCATTTTAAGCGAGCCGGCCGTGCTGGCCGGAGAGTGAGCGATACGAACAGAGACGCCGGGCGGCATCGATTGCGTCCGGTGCGGAGGAGGACATCGGCTATGAGAAAGTGGATTTTGCTGCTGCTGATCGCGGTGCTGGCCGTTCAGCTCCTGCCGGCCGGGGCGAACGCGGCCGCGGCCGAGGGAGCGCTGACGGCGAAGATCGATCAGAGCGACCGAACGGTAGTTATCGAAGGCAGGCTTCCTGAAGCCGGCACCGAGGTTCTGGTCACGGTCACGGACCCGGAAGGCCGAATGGACTACTTTAATCAGAAAAAGACGGACGAAGCAGGCGGCTTTCGCTTCAGCTACGTCAGCCTTACTGCGACGAAGGGGACTTACCGCGTTCGCGCGATCGGTTCGTCGGCAGGCGGAGGAGCGCCCCTGGAAGCCGAATATACGTATTCGGGCACCACGCCGACGAGCGGCGGCGATTCAGGCGCGAATGTCGTTCCCGGCACCGATGATTTTCAAATTCTTTCTGGGGCCGACGGCACGGTTGTCATAACGCCGAGATGGAGTCGCGATCCGGATAGCAGCGTTTTTTTCGCCGCGATCGGCAGCGAAGCATTAAATCGGGCGATGGCGCTGGCGAAGCCCGATGCAGACGGCGCGCGCCGCATAACGATCCAGGCAAACGCAGCGGAAGCCGCAAAGGGTTATCGCATCGCGCTCCCGGCGGCGGCCCTTCGTGCGGATTCCAAATCGGCGTTTATTACGCTGGAAACGCCCGTCGCATCCGTTACGCTCGCTTCGGATATGTTGGACGGAGACGGGGCTTCGGTCGCGGAATTTACGATAGCGGCAGCGAACCGCGACGGTTGGAACGAGGCGGCGCGCAACGCCGTCGGCAATCGTCCGGCAGTCGATATAAGCGTGCGGCTCGACGGTAAGGGCGTCGACTGGAGCAACGTTGCTTCGCCGGTCAAGGCGACGATTCCTTATACGCCAGCGCAGGGGGAAGCGGCAGAGATGCTGATCGTCCGGTACGTCGATGACAGCGGCCGGTCGATGCCGGTCCCGAACGGCCGTTACGAGAACGGTGAAGTCCTTTTCCGAACCACGCATCTCAGCACCTATGCCATAGCGTACGGCGGCCAGGCGTTCATCGATGTGCCCGCCTCCCATTGGGCGCATAGGGCCGTTGGCGCGTTGGCTGCCAGGGAGATCGTCAAGGGAAGAAGAGACGGCGTCTTCGATCCTGCTGCACCGATATCGAGAGCTGAATTCGTAGCGCTGTTGATGAGAACGTTGGAACGCGAGACGAAGGGTGGCGGCAGCGGTTCCGGCGAGGCGCCGCTTTTTAAGGACGTGAACGCCGGCGCGTATTATGCGGCTGCGCTTCGCGCCGCGGCAGCCGACGGCATCGTAACAGGGGACGGAGACGGCCGCTTTCGTCCGAATGCACAGATCTCAAGACAGGAGCTGGCCGCGATGGTCTATCGGGCGCTTCTCTTGACGGGGCGGCTTGCCGTGCCGGAGGGGCAGGCAGTGGGCAGCGCCGTTTTCAAAGACGCGTCCGATATGGCCGCCTATGCGCGGGAAGGCATCGGCGCGCTGGTCTCCGCCGGCATCCTGCAGGGCAGCGGTCAGTCGTTCCGTCCGATGGCATCCGCTTCGCGAGCCGAAGCCGCTCAGGTGATGTACAACGTCTGGCTTTCGAACGCTGAATAAGGCAGCTTCAATTGAACGTATAAAATGGCATGCGCTAGAGCAGAACGCGGGAGCCCCCTCCTTTGACGGGGCTCTTCGCATGTATTAGTATGTATTAGTGATTGTTAGTACGTATCAGACGAGAGATTCACGACAAAGGAGCAGAGGCATGGACGCCGGAAATAAGCTTGTGAAGGGCCCGCTTGCCCTGTACGAACAGATGCGGCTCAAAATCGTCGAGCTGATCGAGGAACGCCGGCTGCAGCCGCACGATCCGTTGCCTTCGGAGGTCGAGCTGGCCGCCTTGTTCGGCGTGAGCACGAGGACAAGCAAAGAAGCGCTGATCGCGCTCGCCAAGGAGGGCATCGTCTACCGGATGCCCAGGCGCGGCACGTTCCTGGCCGAGGCGAAGGGCGCTGGCAGTGCAGGCAGCACCGGCGTGCGCCTGAAGCTGGCCGTCGTGCTGCCTGCGCTTGACGACTATACCGGCAAAATCGTGGAAGCGGCCATTGAGGCAGGCAGCCGCCAGGACGCGGACATCGCTCTTTATATTTCGGGCGGCGAGCCGGAAAAGGAGGAGGAAATGATCAAGGAAGCGGCCGCGATGCAGGAGATCGGCGGCGTGATCTGGTTTCCCGGCAACCGCAAAGCTTGCAGCAACGAGGTGCTCCGGCTTCATCTGGCCAGCTTCCCGATCGTGATCGTCGACCGGGCGTTCCGCGAGATCGATATTCCGAGCGTCTCTCACGACCATTACCAGGGCGCATACGAGCTGACCTCGTGGCTGATCGACCGGGGACACCGGCATATCGGATTTATCACGGAGGATATCGAGGGCATCATGAGCCGGGAGGAGCGTTATCACGGCTATTTGCAGGCGCTGCTGGATCGCGGCATTCCTTTTTCCAAAGCGTTAAGCTACATTTGCGCGGATGCGCCGGATGCGGACGAGGAGAGGAAGCGATCGGAGCTGCACGCCTTTTTGCTTGAGCATCCCGAGATGAGCGCCGTTTTCTGCGCCAACGATCTGCTCGCCAACCTGACGATCAACACTTGCGTACGCGCGGGTATCGACGTGCCCGGCCGGCTGTCGGTCGCGGGATTCACCGACTCGTCCGTCGCGCAGCTATCGGTCGTCCCGATCACGACCGTGCGCAAGCCGCCCGAGCCGCTGGGCGAAGCCGCCGTCGCGCTGCTCCTGGAGCGGATCCGCCATCCGGAACGGACGCCGCAGCCTGTGAAGCAGCCCACGACGTTGATCGTCCGCGAGAGCGTCGCAGAAGTATGCACGTAAGTCGATACATCGCGGCCCAAGCCGCGCGCCTCACCTGAAGTATGCACGTACGTTGACACTTCCGGCCTCAAGCCTCGCTCCGCGCCGGAAGTATGCACGTACGTTGACACTTCGGTCCTCAAGCCTCGCGTCGCGCTCGAAGTATGCACGTACGTCGACTACTTTCCGCCTCAAGTCCCGCTCCCCCGACACACATGCTTATCAATCAGCAAGACCGTCGCCCCATTCGTTGCCCTTTTTCAGACCAATCCCAGATAAGAGCTCAGTCCGCAAGCCGCCCCGATGGTTGAATCGGAGCCGGCTTGTTTTTGTGATGTCCTCAGTTTACGGCGGCAGCAGCAATTATTTTAAAAAAGGCGGTTGTATGTACTAGTGATACATAATAGTATTAATAATAAATAAAAGTATCAGAGGTGATTCAGTGAAACCGAATTTGAAGCTGGGCATCAACCTCGGCTTTGCCATCAACAAGTACGTGGAGCCCGAGGTGTGGTCCCGAATCGCCGCGGAGGAGCTGGGCATTCGAAATGTTCAATTCGTCGCCGACCTGCTAAACGTCTTTTTGCCGGATGCCATCATTCGCGAGCAAGTCGAACGGATCAACCGCAGCACGCAGCAGTACGGCCTGAACGTGACCAGCACGTTCACCAGCGCTTTTACGCGCGTCAATCACTTCATGCATCCGGACGCCGAGACGCGCAAGGTATGGCTGGAGTGGTTCAAGAAGTTCGCGCGCGTCTCCGCGGAATTGGGCGCGAAGTCGACCGGCAGCCACTTCGGCATTCTCACATTCGCCGACTACGACGATCCTGCCCGCAGGGAATATCTCGTCGGCGAAGCGCTCAAAAGCTGGCAGGAGCTGAGCTGGTACTGCAAGGAGCTGGGCATGGAATACCTGATGTTCGAGCCGATGTCCATTCCGCGCGAGATGGCCAATACGGTCGAAGACACGCGGGAGCTGCTGGCGCGGCTGAACGAGGATGCAGGCATACCGTTCAAGCTGTGTCTGGACGTCGGTCATGCGCCGCATCCGGACGATCGCGATCCTTACCGCTGGGTCAGAGAGCTGGGAAGCGTGTCGCCGGTCATTCATATTCAGCAGACGGAAAAGGATCACAGCCGGCACTGGCCCTTTACGGAGGAATACAACCGGCTCGGCATCATCCACGGCGAGCCGCTGCTGGCCGCGATCGAGCAATCGGGGGCGACGGAGGCGGAGATCGTCTTCGAGATCTCGCACCGCGAAGCCTGGTCGACGGAGTTTCGCATCATTGAAGATCACAAGGAGTCCGTCGCGTATTGGCGCCGGTTCATCGCGAAGTGAAGGAAGGAGCGAGGCAGATGAGAGCGGCCGTGCTTCACGCCGTCGGCGATCTTCGGATCGAAGAGGTCGAGCGTCCGGCACCACGCAGTGGAGAAGTATTGCTTCAAGTAAAAGCTTGCGGCGTGTGCGGCTCCGACATTCCCCGCATTTTTACGAAAGGCACCTACAGCTTTCCGACGATTCCGGGACATGAATTTGCCGGAAAAATCGTGGCCGCGGGCGAGGGCGTGGACCCGGTGCTCGTCGGCCGCAAGGCCGCCGTGTTCCCGCTCATTCCATGCCGCGACTGCGCAGCGTGCGAGATCGGAGAGTTCGCCCAGTGCGAGCGCTACGACTACATGGGCTCGAGAAGTCACGGCGCATTCGCGGAATATATCGCCGTACCCGCGTGGAACGTCGTTCCGGCGCCGGATAGCCTCACTTATGAGGAGCTCGCGATGACTGAGCCGGCAGCGGTCGCCCTGCATGCGCTCAGGCAGGCGGGCATCGAGATCGGCGACCAGGTGCTGATCAGCGGCGCAGGTCCGATCGGCCTGATGCTGGCCAAGTGGGCGTACGCCTGGGGCGCTTCGAGGGTGCTGCTGTCCGATATCGACCCCGCGAAGCTGGCGTTTGCGCGCTCTTTGGGCTTTGCTGACACGGTGAATGCAGTTGAGGAAGACGCCGCGGAACAAGTGCTCCGGATCACCGGCCGAGGGGCGGATGTCGCCGTCGAAGGCGCCGGAGCGGGGGCGTCGCTCGAGGTATGCTTGAAGGCCGCCCGCAGCTTCGGCCGCGTCGTCCTGATGGGCAATCCGGCAGGCGAGATGAAGCTCTCGCAGCAAGGGTACTGGGAGATCTTGCGCAAGCAATTGACGCTGAAGGGAACCTGGAATTCCGGCTACGCAAGTCTGCCGAAAAACGAATGGAAGCTGGTCGTCGAGGCGATGGCGGCCGGCCGGATCGAGCTGCTGCCGCTCGTCACGAATCGCGTGCCGCTTGACGAACTGAACGACGCGTTGGAGATGATGCGGGATCGCAGCGCATTCCATAACAAAGTCATGTTTTGCCAGAGCGAGGAGGAGGAGCAGCGATGAAAGCCGCCGTATTGGAAGCGCTTGAACGAATGACGATCAAGGAAGTGCAGCTGCCGGAGCCGGATGACGACAGCATGCTGATGAAGGTGGAGGCCGTCGGGATTTGCGGCTCGGACATTCGCATTTTCCACCACGGCAACAGCCGGGTCGAGCTGCCTCAGACGCTGGGCCACGAGGCGTCCGGCCGCATCGTGAAGGTCGGCCGCAACGTGACGAAGTTCGCGCCAGGGGACCGCGTATCGCTCGGTGCGGACGTTCCCTGCGGCGCGTGCGTCTTCTGCGAAGCGGGCATGGGCAACAACTGCCAGATCAACTATGCGCTAGGCTACCAATTCGCGGGCAGCTTCGCCGAATACGTCCTGCTGAACAAGACGGTCGTCCATTACGGCCCGATCCACAAGATCGCGGATCATATTACGTACGACGAAGCCGCCCTGGCGGAGCCGCTTGCTTGCGTGCTCAACGGCCTCGAGCTGTCGAACGTCTCCATTGGGGACACGGTCGTCGTGATCGGCGCCGGACCGATCGGCTGCATGCTGGTCGAAGTGGCGCTTAAGATGGGCGCGCGCGTGCTGCTTGTGAATCGTTCCCGCCCGCGGCTTGAAATGGCGAAGCAGCTTGGCGCGCACGCCTATATCTGCTCGGCGGAGGAAAATGCGATCGAGCGGGTGCTTGAGGAAACGGGCGGTCTAGGCGCGGACGTCGTCATCACGTGCAACCCGTCTCCGGAAGCCCAGGTCGATGCGATTCATATGGCCAAAAATCGCGCGCGCGTCAATTTTTTCGGCGGTCTCCCGAAGGGTCAATCGATGGTGACGCTGGATACGAACGTCATTCATTACAAGGAGCTATTCGTTCACGGCGCCCACGGCTCGCTGCCGCGCCATCACCAGAAGGCGGTCGAGCTGATTAATACCGGCATGATCGATATGAACAAGTATATTTCGCACCGTTATCCGCTCGCATCGATCGAAGAAGCGATCGCCATGGCGGAGAGCCATGCGGGCATGCGCGTCATTATCAAGCCTTGACGGGCTCGAACGGAGGAACCTTATCCATGGGCGGTAAAATTGCGCCTTCCCTGATGTGCGCCGATTTTCTTCATCTCGAACAGACGCTGTCCGCGCTGGACCGGGCGGGCGTCGACTATCTTCACATCGACATTATGGACGGCGCGTTCGTCCCGAACTTCACGCTCGGGCCGGACTTCGTGCATGCCGTCCGCCAGGCGACGCGCATTCCGCTCGATTTCCATCTCATGGTGGACCACCCCGAGCGTCATCTGCATCTGTTTCCCGTACAAGAAGGGGACATCGTATCCGTGCACCAGGAATCGACGCCTCATCTGCAGCGGACGCTGCAGCAGATCAAGTCGCTCGGCGCCAGAGCGTCCGTAGCGCTAAATCCGGCAACGTCGGTGCTGTCGATCGAGGACGTGCTGGACGACGTCGACCTGATTCTGGTCATGACGGTGAATCCGGGCTTTGCCGGACAAAAGCTCGTACCGGCGACGCTGCAGAAAATCTCGCGGCTCAAGAAGTACCTTGAGGAACGGGATTGCGGCCATATCGAGATTGAAGTGGACGGGAACGTAAGCATGGAAAACGCGAAAAAAATGCGGCAGGCCGGCGCGGATATTTTCGTGGCGGGCACGTCGAGCGTCTTCAAGCCCGGTGCGGACCTGGTGGCGTTGACCCAAGCGTTGCGTGAAGCCGTGGCTTAGTGCTGCGAGTTTGCCGGCAGCTCAAGACTTTGCTGAATGGAAAGGAGACGCGCTAAAATGACGGATCGGGCTTATGCCTGCTTTGAAGACAAACAAAAAGCGAGAGGCATCGACCTCGGACAGGTGAAGGCGGCGCTTGAAGCGCTCGTCATCGAGACGCCCTCCTGGGGCTATGCGGACCAGGGGACGCGCTTCAAGACGTTCCATTATCGGGGCGCTGCGCGAACGCCGTTCGAGAAGATCGACGATGCGGCAGTCGTTCACGAATATACGGGGGCATGCCCCGCTGTAGCCATCCATATCCCTTGGGATGCGACGGACGATTACGGCGAGCTCGGCGCATATGCCGCGTCCAAAGGCTTGCGGATCGGCGCGGTGAACCCGAACCTGTTCCAGGATGAGGCCTACCGGCTCGGCAGCGTCACGAACAGCCTTGAAGAGGGGCGTCGCAAGGCGACCGGCCATCTGCTCGAATGCGTCGACATCGCTAAGGCGGTCGGCTCGGACGCGCTCAGCCTGTGGTTCGCGGATGGTACCAATTATCCGGGTCAGGCGCCGATCCGGCAGCGCGCAAACTGGATGCAGGCATGCCTTCAGGAGGTGTACGCGCGGCTCGATCCAGGCATGCGGATGCTGATCGAGTACAAGTTTTACGAGCCGGCCTTCTATCATACCGATCTCGCGGATTGGGGCATGGCGTTTAACCTGGCCAGTAAGCTCGGACCGCAAGCCGAGGTGCTCGTGGACACCGGCCACCATGCGCAGGGCGCAAACATCGAGCATATCGTCGCCTACCTGTTGAATGAGAAGAAGCTGGGCGGCTTTCATTTCAACAGCCGCAAATACGGGGACGACGATCTGATCGTCGGCTCCATGAATCCCTACGAGCTGTTTCTAATTTTTTATCAAATTGTCGATGCCATGCGGGACGGCGACGCCGGCGTCAGGCAGACGGCGGCCAACATCGCCTACATGATCGATCAGAGCCACAATATCGAAGAGAAAATACCAGCGATAATCCGTTCCGTGCTCAACGTGCAGACCCAATTCGCCAAGGCGCTGCTGATTAACCCCGAGGAAGTCGGGCAGGCGCAGCAACGCCAGGACGTCCTCGGCGCCGAGCACGCGGTGCGAAGCGCCTTCGAGCAGGACGTGACGCCGCTGCTGGAAGCGTTCCGCGAGGAAAGAGGCCTGCCGGCCGATCCGATGAAGGCGTTCCACGAAAGCGGCTATTTGAACCGCATTCGCGGCAGGGGATAATCATAGCCATAGTCAAAGCCATAGCCATGACGAATAGCGGAAGTCCGAAAAAGCCGGACGCCGCTATTTGTTTTGCGCACTCGCGCCATTATACGCTTAAGGCGCGCGATCATCCGCCTACGCGGGCGATCAGCCGGTCAAGTTCATGCGCGTACCCGTTGTGTACTACGCCGAACTCGGCGTTGACCTGGTCCAGGTAGCGGGAGGTGCCCGAGTTTCCGTGCCAGCGGTAGGCGGTGAGTGGCGAATGGACGAAATGAAAGTCGAAGCCCGCGAAAATCGTCCGCATCCAATAATCGTAATCCTGCGTATAACGAAGCCCTTCGTTAAACCAACCGACGCGGCCCACGACGCTGCGATGCATCATGACCGTACAGCCGTTGATCGGGCAAAAGGTGTGGAACGCGCGCAGAAAAGCGCCGGCGCTATGGAATTTGACGGCCAGCTGCGGCTTCAGTAGCTCGCCGCCGGCGCCGATCAGGTCGAAGTCCGTGGCGCTGATCAAAGCGCCGCGCGTCAGCATATGGCCGAGCTGGCCGGCGACCTTGTGCGGATAAAAGAGATCGTCGGAGCTGAGCCAAGCGATGTATTCGCCTCTGGACATGCGGATGCCGTGGTTGAGCGCGCTCGCCGTACCGCCGTTCGCCTTGCCCAAGTAGTGAATTCTGGACCGGTACGGATCCAGCAGGTGCTGGTTGGCGGTTGAGCCGTCGTCTACGACGAGGACCTCGATATTCGGGTAGGTCTGCGACAGGGCGCTGGCGACCGCCTGGTTGACGTAGCCGTCGTTATAAAACGGGATGATGATGCTGACCAGAGGCCCGGACATCGTTTGTCCCCCTTCCCCGTCTTTCTTCCATGACAGTCTATGTCCAAGAAGTCGGGAGAGGCACGACGCTTGACCGGGGGGCAGCCGTCACGAATGAGATAGCAAGGAATGCTATGCCGTTTTCGATCGCAGCAGGCCTATCAGTCGGCTCTCTTATTGAAAACCAATTATTTCCTTTGCCTAAGCGCGGATCGAGGCGTATAATCCGTTCAGACATCGAGCGAGAAGCGAGGAAAAGGTTATGAACAACGGGTTGGTCAACGCGGTTATCGCGTATATCATGTGGGGGGTTCTCCCGCTTTATTGGAAGCTGTTCAACGATGTGCCGGCGGGCGAGATTCTGTCGCATCGGGTCGTCTGGTCTTTTGTCTTCATGGGCATCGTCGTGGTTCTGCAGCGCCGCTGGGGCGATATGAAGCGAATTGCGGCCAGCCGCGCGCTCCTGCTGCCGCTCGTCGCCAGCGGGCTCTTGATCGCGGCCAATTGGCTCATCTTCATCTGGGCGGTCAACAACGGCCATGTCGTCGAGACAAGTCTCGGCTACTATTTGAACCCGCTGCTGAACGTGCTGCTGGCGGTCGTCTTCCTTCGCGAGAAGCCGAACCGCGGCCAATGGCTCGCGATCGCCATCGCAGGCGCCGCGGTGCTGATCATCGCCGTCGACTACGGGCGGTTCCCGTGGATCGCGATCTCGCTCGCCGCGTCGTTCGGGTTGTACGGCTTCGCGAAGAAAAAGATCCGGCAGGACGCATCGATTGGCTTGCTGTCGGAGACGGCGGTCGTCCTGCCGATCGCGCTCGGCTATTGGATCTACCTGGCCGCCGCGGGCAAGACGACGGCATGGACGCTGCCTGCGTCCACGTTCGTCGAGCTGCTGCTGTCCGGCATCGTGACGGCGCTGCCGCTGCTCTTCTTCGCGCGGGCGGCCGCCCGCATGTCGCTGTCCACGCTCGGCTTCGTGCAGTATATCGGGCCGACGATCATGCTGCTCCTTAGCGTGTTTGCGTTCAAGGAATCGGTGTCGCCGGTTTTGCTCGTCGGCTTCTCGCTGATCTGGACCGCGCTGATCGTATATGCCGCCGCATCGGTTCGCGGCGCGAGACTCGCAAAGGCGGGCTGAACGCAGGCGACAGCACAAGCAATCCGGCGCTCAAGGACAAGCTCCGGGCCGGCTGCTTCACACCGTTCTCGTTGTGCTCCCCGCGGAAAACGGCCCCCGGATGCGGATATGCTCGAAGGGGGCGGTCGGGTTCGCCAATCGCCACAGCATGCGGTCGGCGGCCCGGTAGCCGACCTCCTTGATCGGCAAGTAAGGTCTCGACATCGCGGGAAAAAGGTCGGACGGTTCGTTCAGCATGCCGACCATCGAGCAATCCCGTGGAATATGCACGCCGGCTTCCGTCAATGCATAGTAGGCGGGGGCCACCTGCTCGTCCACGCCGCAAATGATCGCGCTTGGACGAATCGTCCGATATTTCGCGAGAAAGTCCTGTACCCACGCGGTCTCCGTCCCATGAAACGGCGCCGTCGCATGCGCCGCCGGATCGAACGGCAATGCCAGGTCGCGCATCGCCTCCTGGAACGCCTGCCAGCGCAGGCGAAAGCCCCGCTGCTTGACGATATCCCCTGCGTACATGATGCGCCGATGGCCGGCACGCGCCAGCTGCCGAACGGACTGGTGGACGGCTTCGTCCACGTCCCAGATGACGGAGTCCACCCGCGATTCGGGCGGCGGATAGTTGAGCAGAATCCGCGTCGTCGGCAGCTCCAGCAGAAGCTCCTCCGTCCCGCGGTCCATTCGCGGTGCGATGAAGACGCCCTCCGCATAGGCGAGCCCCGAGGCTTCGACCCAATCGCCGAAGTTGTGCGGCGCGAGGCCCGCAGGGAGCAGGACGGGATCGACGGCATGCCCGAATTCGGTGAACCGGTCGTGCAGCCCGGCGAGCAGCAGCCGGTTGAAGTTGATCGACCGCTCGTTATGCAGCAGCACGAACCGCCGCTTCAGAAGCGGATAGGGCGGAATTCGCTCCACGGCCATCGTGTTCTTCTGATCCCGGGTCAGGTAGCCCATCGTTCTCGCCATCTTGACGATCTCGCTTCGCGTCTCCTCGGACATGCCCGGCTTGCCCGTCAGCCCCTTGGAGACGGTTTGCACCGACAGGCCGAGCCTGTCCGCGAGATCGGCCAGCGTTACGCGTTTGCGCCGCATCGCATCCCCATCTCCTTGCGTTCTTCCGACTTGTCCTCCTATTTTAAACAAAAGTGAAACTAAACTTAAAGCTTTTTCTCCTGCATAATCGGGATATCAACCGCGGCCGCAGGCCGGCAGAGGGAGAGAATGGGAATGAAAGTGATGGAAGCGGACATCGTCGTATGCGGCGGCGGGCCGGCGGGCGTGAACGCGGCGATCGCCGCCGGGAGAACGGGCGCGAGGACGATACTGATCGAAAGGTACGGCTTCGTCGGCGGGATGTCGACGGCGGCGCTCGTCTATCCGTGGATGACGTTCCATACGCTGGACGGCAAGCAGGTCATCAAGGGCATCGCGCAGGAGATCATCGACCGGCTGATGGCGATGGGCGGCTCGCCCGGCCATCTGCGGGACACGGTCGGCTTCACGAACACGATCACCCCGTACCATCCGGAGATGTATAAGGTGCTGGCCGTCGATATGCTGAAGGAAGCGGGCGCGAAGCTGCTGCTCCACAGCTTCATGGACGAAGTGCGGACGGTAGACGGGAGGATCGAAGCGATCGAGCTTGCGACCAAGTCGGGCACAATCCGCGTCGAAGGCAAGCAGTTCGTGGATGCGACGGGCGACGCCGATTTGGCTTACCGCGCAGGCGCGCCCTGTCTCGTCGGACGCGGAGGCGACAACCTGACGCAGCCGATGACGATGAAGTTCCGGATGCGGGGCGTCGATCTGCAGAAGGTCAAGCAGTACATGATCGACCACCCGGACGAATTTTACCACAAGACGCCGATCGACGAGCTGCCGCATCTGCCGCTGTCCGGCATTCAGGGCTTCAAGAAGCATTGGCAGAACGCCGACCTGCCGATCAACCGCGAGCAGGTGCTCATGTTCACCGGCCCGGCGGAGGATGAGGTGCTGGTGAACACCACCCGGGTGCAGGGCTTGAACGGCCTGGACGTGGAGGATCTGACGGAAGCCGAGGAGCTCGGCCGCAAGCAGGTGCTCATGGTGGCGGCGTTCATGACCGCCAACCTGCCGGGCTTCGAGAAAGCGTCCATCTCCAACGTGGGGGCGCAGATCGGCATTCGCGAGACGCGGCGCATCGACGGGGCGTACGCGCTGCAGGCCGAGGACGTCGTTCAGGGCCGACGGTTCGACGACGTCATCGCCCGGAGCGGTTACCCGATCGACATTCACGATCCTTCGGGCAAAGGCGTGACCGCCGCCTGGGTGCAAGGCGACGGCGCTTACGACATCCCTTACCGCTGCCTGCTTCCGCGGGAGGTCGGCAATCTGCTGGTGGCGGGCCGCTGCATTTCGACGTCGCATGAGGCGCTGGCGACGACGCGGCTGACGCCGAGCTGCATGGCCACCGGGCAGGCGGCGGGCACGGCTGCCGGGCTCGCCGTCCGGCAAGGCGTCGCGCCGGCCGAGCTCGATATCGCGCTCCTGCAGCGGGAGCTGATCGCGGGCGGCGCCGTTCTAGCGTAGCCAGCGCTTCGGCGCCGTTCGAGGAACCCGAAGAGGAGCTATCCTTCTCGGGTTCTTTTGTAATACAGTAGAATGACATCCGGGCAAGGGGGCTCCGCCATGATTCGCAATACCGCCTCGCGTTTCGTCTCGCTGCGAACGAAATTCCTGATTTTGTTCGCGCTTATGATTACGCTTCCATTTCTGCTCAGCGGCGTTCTGACCTACCAGCGCTATTCGAGGAACGTCGAACGCGACGCCAAGGCGTATTCGGAGCAGATCTCCGAGCAGGTCGCGATCAATCTGGAGCGCTACGTGCAGGACATGGATCGGATTACGCTCTCGATTTATTACGATTCCGGCGTCATGGCCGTGTTGAATCACCATAAAGGGCCTGCCGGCGCGGGCAGCGGCTATTTGACGGTCGGCGAAGTGTCGAGCATCAACGAGCTGATCTCGTCGCAGATCATCGAACGGACGGAACTCGAGGGCGTGTTCATCTTCGCGCTGGACGGCAGCTTGTTCAGCAATCTGCTGGAGACCGTTCAGCGAAGCTGGGATCTGTCGTCCAACGACTGGATGGCGCAGGCGAAGCAGAAGGACGGGGGGCTCGCCATCCTGCCGCCGGAGGACGAGACCTATTATCGCGACGCGCCGAGACAGGTGCTCTCGCTGGCGCGGCTCATCAAGGATCCGATCACGAACAAGGACCGCGGCTATGTGAAAATCGATCTGACCAGCGACGGCTTCGAGAAAATACTGTCCAGCGTCAAGGTGACCGACAACAGCAAGCTGTTCGTTTTTAACGACGATCTCCGACAGCTCTATCCGTTCGACGAAGCGGGCGGCGCGAGCTACCGGAGCATCGCGGACGCCCCGTCCGACCGCTGGCTGATCTCGAAGCGCACGACGAACTACGGAGGCTTGACCATCGTCAGCGCCGTACCGCGGGCCGACGTGCTGGCGGACGCCCGGCAGCTGACCAGCTTCACGCTGTGGATCTCCGCGGCCGCGCTCATCCTCGCGTATCTGCTCGCGGTGCTGACGTCGAACAGCTTCGTCAAGCCGATCAAGCAATTGCTCGGCCGCATGCGGCGCGTGCAGAACGGCGACTTCGAAGGCAGGGCCAAGGTGTACTCGCGGGACGAGGTCGGCCTGCTGACCGAAGGCTTCAATACGATGGTGTCGCAGCTGAACATTATGATCAAGGATATATACGAGCTGCGCCTGAGAGAAAAGGACGCGGCGCTCAGCGCGCTGCTCAGCCAGATGAACCCGCACTTTTTGTACAATACGCTGGAATCGATCTCCATGGCCGCCCACCGGGAGAAGCACGACAGTCTGTCCGAGGTGATCGCCAGCCTCGGCAAGCTGCTTCGCTACACGGTGAACAACAAGGAACGGAGCGTGTACTTGAAGGATGAGCTGGCGTTTGTGGAGAGCTACCTGAACATTCAAGCTTTCCGGCTGGAGGACAAGCTGCGCTTCGATATCGTGGTCGACTTCGCGCACGAGCCGGCGATCGTGCCGAAGCTCATCCTGCAGCCGCTCGTCGAGAATGCGATCGAGCACGGGCTGGGCGAAGCGCCGATCAGCGTGACGATCGTCTCCAGCGTGTCGGGCCAGGACCTGCTGCTGTGCGTAAAGGACGACGGCCGGGGAATCGATCCCGCGCGCTTGCGGGGGATCGAGCGGAGCGTCTACGAGCCGGAGTCGCCTGCGACCGCGCGACTTGCGGACAAGCGTACGAAGGGCTTCGCGCTGCGCAACATCCACCAGCGGCTGCGGCTGCTCTACGGCGAGCCGTACGGACTTAAGATCGATGCCTCGCAGGCGGGCGTGACCGTTCAGGTTCGCATGCCGTTCCAGTGGGAGGAGGATGGACAGGATGAAGATATTGATCGTTGAGGACGAGACCAAGATCCGGCAGGGCATCCGCGCGCTGGTGGAGCAGATCGTCCCCGACCGCCTGCAGGTGACGGAGGCGGCAAGCGGCAAGGAAGCCTGGGAATGGCTGCGCAGGCAGGAAGAAGTCGACCTGGTCATTACCGATATCCGCATGCGCGAGATGAACGGGCTCGAGCTGATGGGGCTGGCCCGACAGTCCCATCCGGACGCCGCATTTATCGTCATCAGCGGCTACGATGAGTTCGCGTACGTGCGCGAAGCGCTTCGTCACGGGGCCGCCGACTATTTGCTCAAGCCGATCGAGCGGGTCGAGCTGGCGCGCGTGCTGCACAAAATCAGGGAGGCGTTCGACGCGCGCAAGGGCGAGACGCCTGCCGAAGTGCCGGGCGACGACAATGAGCGGCTGCTGATCCGCAAGGTAAAAAGCCTGGTGAACGAGCGGCTCGATCAGGAGCTGTCGCTGTCTTATCTCGCGGAGCATGTGTACCTGCACCCGAAGTATCTCTCCGATCTGTTCAAGCGGGAGACGGGGCAAAATCTGTCCGACTACGTCACGGAGCGGAGAATTCACAAGGCAAAAAAGCTGCTGAAGGAGACGGCGCTCAAGGTGCCGGAAATCTCGCAGATGTGCGGCCTGGCGAACCACAAATATTTCCGCGCGCTTTTTAAGCAGCATGCCGGCTGCACGCCGAACGAATTCCGGGATGCCTGACGCGTCTTCCGAAACATCTTACGATTTTGGGTCATTTATGGATTTCGTGGCGTTACGGAGGCGGCTCCGCAGACGGTAAGATTAGACCTGTAAGCGCTTAATATGAACGAACGGGGGAGCTACGAACATGAAAAAATGGACTGCGGGGGTTTCCGCCGTCGTGCTGACGGGCTTGCTGCTGTCGGCCTGCGGCGAAGGAAAAGGCGGCGCTTCCGCATCGGATGCGGCAAGCGGCTCGGCGTCCGCGGACGCGGGCAAGCCGGTCAATCTGACGTTCAGCATCTGGGGGAACGACACGCACAAAAAGATGTACGAGGATATGATCGCGGAATACAAGAAGACCAAGCCGAACGTCGACGTCGAGATCATGACGATTCCGGCCGCAGACTACCAGCAGAAAATTTCCGTGATGCTGGCCTCCAAGACCGCGCCGGACATCATGTGGATGCTGGAGCGATCGATTCCGCAGTTTTTGAATTCAGGGCAGGTCGAAGACCTCTCGCAGCTTAAGGACGATCCGGCATTCGAATTCGCGGACTTCATTCCGTCGACGCTCGAGCTGGTGACCCGGGACGGCAAGCTGTACGGCGTTCCGTTCTCCACGCCGCCGAACATGATTTATTACAACAAGAAGCTGTTCGAGGAGAAAGGCCTGAAGACGCCGTCGGAGCTCTATAAAGAAGGCAACTGGACGTACGACGAGATGGTGAAGGCGGCCAAGGCGATCTCCGATCCGGGCAAAGGCGTTTACGGCATGGATCTGATTCTCCCGAGCAGCTCGTGGACGGAGAGCTGGATGGAGTCGCTCATCACCGTCATGTGGGCGTACGGCGCCGACTACTTCAGCCCGGACGGCAAAAAGTTCGCGCTTAATACGCCGCAAGGCGAGCAGGCGCTCCAATTTTTCAGCGACACGATGTTCAAGGACGGCATTCATCCGAAGCCCGGCGACCAGACCGGATTCGAATCGGGCAAGATCGGCATGCAGCAAAACCTGCTCAGCTATATCGGCAAGGCGAAGGCGATCACCGACTTCGAATGGGATATTGCACCGATGCCGAAGGGACCGGGCGGCAGCCAGGGGACGACGATGGGCTACGCCGCTTACATGATCACGAAGGACAGCGCGCACAAAGCCGAAGCGCTCGACTTCCTGAAGTTTTTGGCCGGCAAGCCGAACATGGCGATCACTTCGCAATTTTTCGTGCCGGGACGCAAGTCCGTGCTCGAATCCGACGAATTCCTGAAGCAGGGTCCGTCGCCCGAGAGCGTCAAGACGGCAATCCTCGATCAGATGGCGAGCGCGAAGGTCAGGCCGGGCTTCGCCAACTACCAGCTGATCAACGACAAGATGAAGGAAGACTTCGATATGATCTATACGCGATCCGATACGATCCCGAACATCCTGAAGAAGATGGAGAGCGACCTGAACCCGATTCTGGCATCGCAATAACGGATAAGTATGCGACGGTTGCCAAGCGACGAGCTTGGCAATCGTCATGAAAGGAGCGGAACGCATGCGCATTTCCTACAGCAAACAAAGTCGCAGAAAGGCGATATACGGATACTTGTTCATCGCTCCGATCATGCTCGGTTTTCTGTTCTTCATGGCCGGGCCGATCATTGGGGCCTTCGGCATCAGCTTCACGAACTATTCGCTGCTGCAGCCCAGCTCGTTCGTCGGCCTGGACAATTACCGGCACGTCTTCACGCAGGACGATACGTTCTGGACGACCGTTAAAAATACGCTTTACTTCTCGGCGGGGCTGATCCCGCTTAATCTGACGCTGGCGCTGGCGCTCGCCTTGCTGCTGTCCGGCAAGCTGAGGGGCATGGGGCTGTTCCGCACCGCGATCTTTACGCCCGTCGTGACGTCGGTCATCATCTGGGCCATCGTCTGGAAATACATTTTTGCGACGGACGCCGGCCTGGTCAATCAGGTGCTGCACTTCTTCGGCATCCAGGGTCCGGCCTGGCTGTACGACAAGCGCCTCGCCATGCCCGTCGTCATCGTGACCAGCGTGCTGAAGAAGGTCGGGATGAATATGGTCATCTTCCTCGCCGCGCTGCAGGAGGTGCCGAAGATGTATTACGAGGCGGCTACGCTGGACGGGGCTTCGAAGTGGAAGCAGTTCACGAAGGTCACGCTTCCCATGATCTCGCCGTCCTTGTTCCTGACGCTGATCATTACGCTGATCGGCTCGCTCAAAGTATTTTCGCAGATCGTCGTCATGACCGGCGGCGGACCGGGTACCAGCACCAGCGTCCTGGTCTATTACATCTATAAGCTGGCGTTCAAAAACTATCAGCTCGGATACGCCTCGGCTGTAGCCTTCCTGCTCTTCTTCCTCGTCATGGCGCTGACGCTCGTGCAGTGGTCGCTGCGCAAAAGGTGGGTGCATCATGAGGAGTAACGCGCTGCGATATGCCGGCCTCGGCATGCGATACTTGCTGCTGATCGTCGTCACCGCTCTGGTCGTCATTCCGTTTTTCTGGATGGTGACGACGTCGCTAAAGGATCAGAACAAAATTTTCGACTTCCCGCCGCAGTGGCTGCCGCATCCGGTCGTCTGGTCGAACTACAAGGAAGTGTTTACCGCGCAGCCCGAGTTTCTGCGGCAGTATTGGAACAGCGTCTATATCGCCGTCCTGGTCACGATCGGCACGTGCCTCGTGGGCGCGCTCGCGGGATTCGCCTTCGCCAAGCTCTCGTTTCCGTTCCGCAATACGCTGTTCCTCGTGCTGCTGAGCGGCATGATGATTCCGAACGAAGTGACGATTATCCCGAACTTCATCTGGTTTTCCAAGCTGGGGCTCGTCGACAATCATTTTCCGATCATCGTGCCGCCGATTCTGGGGGCGGGCGGCATCTTCGGCGTCTTTTTGCTGCGACAGTTTTACATTACGATTCCGAAGGAGCTCGACGAAGCGGCCGAGATCGACGGATGCACGCCATGGACGACTTTCTGGCGAATCATGATCCCGATGACGACGCCCGCCTTCGCGACGCTCGCGATCTTCACGTTCCTGAACAGCTGGGAGGACTTTCTCGACCCGCTGATCTACTTGAACTCGTCGAAGCTGTTCACGCTGCCGATCGCGATGAACCTGTTCACGGACACGGCCGGGACGGCCTGGCATCTGCTGATGGCCGCCGCCGTCATGACGACGGCGCCGCTGCTGCTCGTCTTCTTCTTCGCGCAGCGGAAGTTCGTCGAAGGGGTGTCCACGACCGGGCTCAAGTAAGGCTTTGTTAAAATTAGTACTTTAAGAAACCGTCTCGATCCCTTCATTATAGAGAGATGATATTTATAAGAGGGGTCATTGAACGGGATGGCGAAAAATACGATCATGCGGAAAACGTACCTCCGGGCGTTTGTCACCTCGGCTATTTTGATCACGGTCATTGTCAGCGCGTTTTCTCTGTATCTGGTGCAAAGGTTTTCCCAGTCCGCGCGGGACGAGGTGCTCTCGACCATCCAGAACCAGCTGAAGCAGGTGCAAAAAAGCACGGAGTTTACGCTGTATAAGCTTCGCTTGTACGGGATGCGGATGTTCGCGGACGAATTGGTCCGCGAATGGTTCTCGAGCCCGAACGATCCGCAACTGCTCGTGCGCCTGTCGAACAGCATGAAGGAGTATGCCGCGTCCGAGCCTTTTATCCAAAATATTTATTTGATCAGCGCCAGAGAGAATCGCGTATGGACGCTGCGCGAGTCGATGTTCGACAATATCGATTTTTTCGATCAGCCGCTGCTTCAGAAGGTCAGGAACGACAGAAGCCCTTATTTCCGGTTTCAGGGGCACAGCGACGGGAAGCGGTCGTATATTTATTTGGCGATTCGCGACAACTCGATGAAAAATTCGGACGGCTATCTGGTCATGATGGTCGATAAACGCAACTTCGACGACAATGTGCTGCAGTCCGAGATTTACAGCCAGATGCAGCTGCTCGTCACGGACGCCTCCGGCAACTTTATACTTGGCAACGAGAACGAACGGCTGCTGACGGCGATCCCGACGTTCGGAGAGAGGCCGGAGGGCAGCTTCGATTGGAAGGGCGACGGCCGGAAGTGGTTCGTGCATACAGCGCAAATCGAGCCCGAAGGCTGGCACGTCTACCAGTTTACGCCTTGGGACGTCTGGCAGTACAAGCTGAAGGAGCTGCGCAACGCCATTTTATGGTCGGCGGTCGTCATGCTGACGCTCACGCTCATCTTCCTGTTCTGGGTTTCCCGCCGGCATTATATGCCGTTCAGCGAGCTGATCGGCTTGATTCAGCGCCATGGGACGGACGCGGACGAGAGCGGGCGCCTTCAGCCCGAGCATCAGATTCTGCGCAGCGGGATCGGCAAGCTGGTGACGCAGGTCGAGCAGATGAACCAATCGGTCAAATCAAACCGGCAGACGATCCGGGAGGATATGCTGCGGCTGTGGATTCGCAACGGGACGCTGCCGGCCGAAGCGCTTCAGTCGCTGATCGAGCTGACCCCGATCGCCAAAGCGAAGCAGCTGGGGCTCGCGGTCGTCCGAATCGAATACTATTCCTCCTTCGAGGAGAAGTACAATTTTTATTCCAGAAAGCTGCTGAAGTACGCCATGGGCAACATTGCGCAGGAAACGCTGCGCTATCACCATGCGGAATGCGAAGCCGTCGATTTTGACGACGATCATATCGTATTGATCTGGGCCGGCTCGATGTCCGGCGAGGACATCCGCCGCATGCTGGCGGATATGAAAGGGAATATCGACCGATGCCTGCATATCGCTACGGTATGTTCCTATCATTTGACGTCCGAACAGAACTTTAATCTTCAATCTGTCTACCGGCAGGCAATGGAGTATTCCATGCTGAAATTTTTGAACGGCGAGGACAGAATTTACGAGGAATCGGACTGGAGCCGGTTTCAGACGCAAACGCTGGAGCCGTTCTCCGACAAGCTGATTCAGCAGCTTCTTCAATCCGTCAGCAAGGGCGAGGAGCACGAGGCGTTCCTTGTCATGGAGCAGCTGTTCGCGCGCCTGCGGCATCTGCCCTTCGAAGAATGCAGGTTCCAGCTCATCCGGCTCGTGTACGGCATGAAAAAAATATTTTTGCGGGCCGGCGCGCTTCAGGACTTCGACGGCGTCTCGCGCCAGCTGGATCGCTTCGCCAACCTGAACGAGGTTTACGCGTGGCTGAAGAACGAGATGATCGCGTTCAAGGAACGCAACCAAAAGCCCGGCCGCGAGACGCGCAAGGAGGACGTCGTCGCATCCGTCGTCGATTACGTAAGCAGGCATTTGCAGGAAACGGTATTGACCGTCGAACAGATCGCCGAGC
Organism: Cohnella sp. GbtcB17; assembly: GCF_019091135.1. Lineage (GTDB taxonomy): Bacteria > Bacillota > Bacilli > Paenibacillales > Paenibacillaceae > Cohnella. Next base: position 202,854 of record NZ_JAGXJW010000004.1, read on the forward strand.
ATATCGGTCTTTCCCCGAACTATGTGCGAACGATATTCAAGGATGTTTTGCAGCTGTCGCTCTCGGACTTTATCCTCGGCCTTCGAATCGAAAAGGCTAAAAAGCTGCTGCGCGCGACGGACTGGCCGATCACGCAAATAATGGATTCCGCCGGCTTCCAGACGAAAAGCCACTTCTTCACGGTGTTCAAGAAGGCGACGGGGATGACGCCCATGCAGTTCAGGTTCGAAGCGGACGATCACTCATGATGAGAAAATGGGAAGGGGTTGTTTCGACAGGTCACTCGGCCGCTCCCGCTGCAACCTCCTGCGCCAGCGCCCTCGGAACCGCACAAAAAATGTGCGGTTCTTGCCCGATCGCTCGCCGCGTGCGCATACATACGCTCCCGCGGCTGCCCGCCGCGCCCGCGAAACCTGGAACCGCACAAAAAATGTGCGGTTCTCCCCGATCGCCTGCCGCGCCGCGCATACATACGCTCCCGCGGCTGCCCGCCGCGCCCGCGAAACCTGGAACCGCACAAAAAATGTGCGGTTCTTGCTCGATCGCCCGCCGCGCCGCGCGTACATACGCTCCCGCGGCTGCCCGCCGCGCCCGCGAACCCTGGAACCGCACAAAAAATGTGCGGTTCTCCCCGATCGCCCGCCGCTCTCGCCCCCTTTTGGTGTTTTGTTCAATCGAGAACCTGCAAAAACCGCGTAGGCGCAGCCTTTTGATAGAACGAGAACTATCCAGAACCAGGAAAGCTCCGATAAGATGGGGGCACCGAAAGGGGAGGGAAATGTCTATGGGTAAAGTATTGAAATCGTTATTGGCATTCGTAATTTTATTAGGGACATGGAGTTTGTCTGCCAACAGCGCTCGTGCGGCGGAACGCAGCACGCTGAGCATGGATCAGACGGTAGTAGAACGAGGGCAGCCGTTGACGATCCGTTACACGGGCGCTCAAGGCAAGAAGGACTGGATCGGCATTTACCTTAAAACCGAAACGCCGAAAAAGGGGACGAATGCCTGGAAATGGGGGTATGTGAACGACATCCCCGATGGCACGATCACGCTGACGGATGCAAGCGAAGGCAAAAAGGAATACCCGAGACTGCAGGATCTGCCGCCGGGAGAGTACTATCTCGCGTATTTGCTTAACGACGGTTATACGGAAAATGCGGATCGCTTTTATTTCCAAATCGTCAACAAAGCGATCACACAATTGAAAGCGGTTCCGGAGTCGGTAACGTTAAAGCTGGACGAGCAGGAGAACAGCGCGCAGCTGCAAGTCGAAGCAACCTACAATACGAAGGAAACGAAAGACGTGACGGCGGCAGCCGGCATTCAGTACATCAGCAGCAATACGCAAGTCGCGACGGTGACCTCGGCAGGATTGGTGCAGGCCGTGTCGGAGGGTACCGCTTCGATCGGCATTTCGTTCGAAGGAACGTCGGCAACGGTCGAAGTCACGGTAGGGCCGGCGACGCAGGAACCTGGTCCGAAGCCGGAGATCGAGTTCACGGTGATGAGCTTGAACCTGTGGGCGGGGGATGCCATCAAAAAGCACGGCAAAGACAAGGTGGTCGAGTTCCTCGAGAACGTGATCCGGGTGTCTGGCGCGGATGTCGTCGGCATCCAGGAATCCAACGATGCGATCGTGACGCAGGCAGCCGCAGCGTTAGGCTACAACGTCAGCATCAGGACCGGCTCGGATCGCAGTCTCATCAGCAAATACCCGATTCTCGATGTCGATAAGGACAAGGATTACTACCTGATCGAAGTCGATCCGGGCAGAGCGGTGGCCGTCGGCAACGTGCATTTGAATTCCAAGCCCTACAGCCCCTATAGCATTGCGGACGGCATGACCGTGCAAAGCGTCATTGCCGACGAGAATGTAGGGCATATGGTCGAGATGCGCAACCAGTTTGGCAAGCTTCCCGCGCTCGCCGAGCAAGGGCTGCCCGTCTTTCTGACGGGAGACTTCAATGTGCCGTCGCATCTGGATTGGACGGAGGCGACGAAGGACCGCTACTTCGGCAAGGTGGTGGAGTGGCCGGTATCGAAGAAGCTGGAGCAGCTGGGTATGATCGATTCCTATCGGGCCATCTATCCCGACCCGGTCGCGATGCCCGGCATTACCTGGGCGGTCGAAGGTACCGAGTGGAGAAAGCCGAACGAAGTATACGATCGAATCGACTATGTGTATGCCGGAGGGCCCGCGACGACGCTCGGAAGCAAGCTGATCGGCGAAAAGAAAGTCAACGGCGGACCGACCTCCTATGCGGACGTTCAACTGGACAGCTACTTGCCCGACCATCGCGCCGTCGTATCCAAGTTCAAGGTGAAGCCGCGCACCTATGCGGACCTGAATTTGCCGTCGGCTCCCGAGCCCGAGCTTACCAGTACGCTAAATATGGATTTGAAGACGGTAGAGCGTGGGCAGCCGTTGACCATCCAATACACAGGGGCTCAAAGCGCTAAAGACTGGATCGGTATTTACCGCGCAAGCGAAACGCCGAAAAAAGGAACGAACGCCTGGAAATGGGCGTATGTCAGCGGCATTCCGAGCGGTACGATAACGATCACGGACGCAAGCGAAGGACGCAAGGAATATCCGAGGCTGCAGGATTTGGCGCCGGGTGAGTACTACCTCGCGTTTTTGCTTAACGACGGTTATACGGAAAACGCCAAACGCTTCTACTTCCAGATTGCGGACAAACCGACGGTATCGCAATTGACAGCCGTCCCGCAATCCGTGGAGCTGAAGCTGGGCGAAAAGGATAGCGAACAGCTGAAAGTCGATGCTGCCTACAGCACGGCTGAAACCAAAGATGTGACAACGGCGGCAGGCATCCTGTATGTCAGCAACAAGCCGCAAGTGGCGACGGTCACTTCGGCAGGACTGGTAAAGGCCATATCGGCAGGGACGGCCGAAGTCGGTATAACGCTCGAAGGGAAAACGACGACGGTCAAAGTCACGGTAAGTCCGGCGCCGACACCGACACCGACACCGACACCGACACCGACACCGACACCGACACCGACACCGACGCCGACGCCAACACCGACGCCGACACCGACACCAACGCCGACACCGACACCGACACCAACGCCGACACCGACGCCGACGCCGACGCCGCCGCCAAGTCCGACGTCTGCACCAAGTCCGACGCCCGCGCCAACCTCCAAACCGTTGAATGAAGTGTTCAGCGATGTAGGCCGCAACAACCCGGCACAGGCTTCCATCCAGGCGATGTACGACAAAGGCGTCGTCCTTGGCACGCCGGATTATAAATTCAACGGCAATGCAGCGCTCAAGCGGGCGGACGCCATCATTTTGTTGAACCGCTTGTTCGGGATCAAGGACAACCTGACCACTGCGTTCCAGGATGTGAAGCAGGATAGCTACTTTGCCGGAGCCGTCGGGGCGGCCAGCGAGCTGGGCCTGGTTAACGGCACGGATGCGAATACGTTTAATCCCAAGGGCCAGGTTCGGAATCTCGATTATCTGGTGATGTCCTATCGCTACCTGACCCTCCAGAAGTTCATTGCCGGGGGAGATCGCAACGATTCGGCAGCCGGCAGACCAAATCTGGGCGGCGTCCCCGGCTATGCCAGGGAGGCGGTCCGCTACTTCCTCGGTCAAGGTCTGATCGCACAAGCCGACATCTCGCGTCTGTCCGATGCGGTCACGCGCGAAGAGGCGGTCGTGCTGCTGGCGAAGCTTGATCGGCTCTATCTGAACGTTGAATCCTAAGCTGTACGTTGAGGTTGCCGACTGTGCGAGCAGGCGGCAGCCTCTTTTATGTAACATCTGCGAGAAAAGAAGTTCTTGCTGCGTTTCGTTACAACGAGAACCTGCAAAAACCGCATAAGAACGGCGTTTTGGTAGAACGAGAACTATCCAGAACCGCATGCCTTCCGATACGATGAGGACATTGAAAGGAGAGGGCACAATTGAGTTTCTTGCGAGAGCTTCACAAAAACAAAAGTATTTATGCGATGGCGTTGCCCGGTCTTCTATTCCTGCTCGTGTTCGCCTACCTGCCTATGGTGGGCCACGTGATCGCCTTTAAGAAGTTTTCCGTCTCGAAGGGCATATGGGGGAGCGAATGGAACGGCTTCAATAACTTCAAGTTCTTTTTCGGCAGCGACGACTGGATCCGCGTGACGCTCAATACGATGGGACTTAACGCGCTGTTTCTCGTCTTCGGCCTCGGCCTGGCCGTGATTCTGTCCATCGCGCTGAACGAGATCCATGCCCGGCTTTACAAGAAGCTGGCGCAATCCATTATATTTCTGCCGTATTTCGTCTCCTGGCTGGTCGTCAGCCTGATGGTGTTCGGCTTGCTCAATTCGACGAACGGCATGATCAATCACGAGCTGCAGTCGCTTCATATCGGCGCGATCGACTGGTACAGCACGCCGGCGTATTGGCCGGCCATCCTGACCGTCATCTCCATTTGGAAGTTTGCCGGCTACAACTCGATCATCTTTTTAGCGGCCATCTCGGGCATCTCCGACGAGCTTTACGAGAGCGCGCGCATCGACGGCGCGAACCGGCTTCAACAAATCTTTTACATTACATTCCCCTTGCTGAGACCTACTTTGGTCATATTGACGCTGCTGGCGGTCGGGCGGATCTTCTACGGGGACTTCGGCATGATCTACGGCATCGTCGGCGAGAACTCGCTGCTTTATCCGACGACCGACGTGATCGATACGTTCACGTTCCGCGCGCTTCGCGGGCTGGGCGATTTCGGCATGGCTTCCTCGGTGGCGCTTTACCAGTCCGTCATGGGTCTATTGACCATTCTGCTGTTTAACGGACTCGTTAAAAAATACGATCCTGATTCCAGGCTTTTCTAAAGGAGAACCCGCACATGCAACGACGTTCGAAAACGAGTATCGGCGATCGGCTCGTCAACGGTTCCGCTTATGCGATTACGACGCTTTTCGCCCTCTTTTGCTTGATTCCGTTCTGGATGGTCATCATCGGCTCCTTTACGGACGAGAGCAGTCTCAGAGCGGAGGGCTTCAAGCTGATCCCCAGCAAGCTGAGCCTGTACGCCTATGAATTTTTGCTGCGCGGCGGGCAAGTGTACCGAAGCTATCTCGTGACGATCGAGACGACCGTCATCGGTACGCTTACAGCGGTCCTGATCAGCGCCATGTTCGCCTACGTGCTCGCCCATCGCAAGATCAAGTACAAAAATGCGTTGTCGTTTCTCACCTATTTTACGATGCTGTTCGGTTCGGGACTTGTCGGCTTTTACATTCTCGTCGTCAACTGGCTGCATTTGAAGGATACGCTTTGGGCCTTGATCCTGCCGTATCTTCTGAACCCGTTCAATACGTTCGTCCTCGTATCGTTTTTCCGTACAGTGCCGTACGAGCTGAACGAAGCCGCGACGGTCGACGGCTCGGGCGAATGGCGGACGTTCTTCCGTATCATCCTGCCGATCACGACGCCGGTCCTCGCCACGACGACGCTGCTGTACGCCTTGCAGTACTGGAACGACTGGTGGCTCGCGCTTTTGTTCATCGACGACTACACGCTGCACCCGCTTCAGATCATGATTCGGCAGCTCATCTCCAACATGAACGCTGCGGCTTACATTCAGGGCGCGTCGACGGGCCAGCTCCAGCAGATCCCGGCCTACGGGGTGCAGCTGGCGACCGTCTGCGTGACGATCGGTCCGATCGTGCTGCTGTATCCGTTCCTGCAGCGCTACTTCGTCAAAGGGCTGACGATCGGCTCGGTCAAAGGCTAATTCGGGCTATAACCGGCAGTATTCGGTTGAGCATATAAAGAAACATTCCAGGGAGGCAATCGAAATGAAAAGAAAAGTGATGCTGCTGGCGTGCTTGACGGCGCTGACCGCTACAGGCGCACTGGCCGGCTGCAGCGGCGGCGATGACAACGACAACAAGGAAGCGACGGGCTCAAGCCCTGCGGGCACGCAGCAAGCGCAGACGGATGAAGCGCTTAGCCCCGCCACGTTAAAAATTTATATTCCCGGAGACCGGCCCAAGGATATGGACGCCGTCATCGCCGAGGCCGAGAAGCGGATGGAAGGCACGCTTAACGTCAAGCTTAACATCACGTTTATTCCATGGTCGGATCTGGACAACAAAACGTCGCTCGCGCTTGCTTCCGGGGAAGCCGTCGACCTGATCTTCGATGCGCCGTGGCTGCATATGAACAAGATGGTCGCCTCCGATACGTACGAGGATCTGGAGCCGCTGCTCCAGCAGTACGGCCAGACGATACTGAAAACCCGGCCGCAGGAAATGTGGGACGCGAACAAGTTTAACGGCCATATTTACGGCATACCGCTTGGCGTCTCGCAATACCAGATCAAAGGCTTCTACATCCGCAAAGACCTGAGAGAAAAGTACGGCATGCAGCCGCTGAAAACGTTCGACGATCTCTCGCAGTATCTGTACAAGGTGAAGGAAAACGAGCAGGGGATGAGTCCGCTGACGACACTCGTGTCGACGGACCGCATCACGAACGCGTATCCTTTCTATTTCGATTCGGCCTACGACGTGAAGCAGGAAATTCCCGAGATGTATCCTTTCTTCTATAAGAAAAACAACGACGGAAAAATCTATACGCTGTTCGAAAAGAAGGACGAGGGCATCTGGTCGGGCATTCAAGGCATGCGCAAATGGTATCAGGACGGCATCGTGAACAAGGATAACCTGGCGGTGCAGAACGAGCGGGATTTGTTCACGGCGGGCAAAACGGCGGCGATCACCTCCGCGGACGTCGGCATCCCGTCATCGATCCAGGACGCCGTCGGCAAGCTCGGCGGGTCGGCCGAATGGGTCACCTTTATGGATCCGTCGCAAAAGTACCAGACCGACTTCAAGCAATGGAACTTCATCAGCGTGCCGAAAAGCAGCAAAAACAAAGAGCGCGCCATCATGTTCCTGAACTGGGCGAACGAAAAAGAAAATTACGATTTGCTCAGCTACGGTCTGGAAGGGAAAAACTGGGAGGCAGTCGGCGAAGACGGCTTCAAGGCGCTGAACGGCGATTATCCGAACTTCGGCTTCGACTGGATCTGGAACCCGACCAACGAACGCTACGACGCGTCCCTGTCGCCGGACGAGCTGAAATGGTGGAACTGGGCGAAGGACGCGGCCAACTTCACGAAGTCGAAGGATTCCGGCTTCACGTTTAATCCGGAGCCGGTGCTGCAAGAGATGGCAAGGCTGAAGGCGAACTCGTACGTTTATCCGATTCTGCTCGGCACGCTCGATCCGGACAAATCCTTTGCCGACTTCGAGGCCAAATACGGATCGGATCTGAAAAAAATTCAAGCGGAATATCAAAAGCAGCTGGATGCGTATCTGGCGGCGCAGAAATAAGGAGATTCGAAGATGGCCTTGAGCAGGTTTGCGCACAATCCGATCGTAGCAACGAACGACGTAAAGCCGATCTATCCCGATTTTCAAGTCGTCGGCGTTTTTAACGCGGGGGTGGCAACCTTCGGAGACGAGATTATTTTATTGCTGCGGGTCGCGGAGATGCCGATTCAATCCGACGAAGATCAGGTGCTGGTCCCCGTGCTGAGCGAGACAAACGGCGAGCTGGAGATCGTCCGCATCGCCAGGTCGGACGACCGGTACGATCTGTCGGACTCGCGCGTGATCAAGCAGCGGGGCAAGTTCGCGTACCTGACCTCCCTCTCCTACTTAAGGATTGCGCGCAGCTCGGACGGCATCCGCTTTACGGTGGACCCGGGTCCGGCGATGCTGCCGGACGGCCCGCTGGAGTCCTGGGGCATCGAAGACCCGCGGATTACGCAGATCGGCCGTCAATATTACATCACGTACAGCGCGATCTCGTCAAAGGGCGTGAGCGTCGGCGTCGCCGTGACGGAGGACTTCGTGACCTTTGCGCGAACCGGCACGATGCTTCCTCCCGAGAATAAAGACGTGGCGATTTTCCCCGAAAAAATCGGCGGCAGCTACTATGCGCTCCATCGGCCGGTGCCGAAGGCGATCGGTTCTCCCGAGATGTGGATCGCACAGTCTCCCGATCTCGTTCATTGGGGACGGCATCGGCATCTGATCGGCCTTCGGGAAGGTCAATGGGACGGAGGGAGAATCGGCGGCGGAGCCGTTCCGATCCGGACGCACGAGGGCTGGCTTGCCCTGTACCACGGCGCGGACGAGACGGACCGCTATTGCATGGGCGCGCTGCTGCTGGACCTGGCGGATCCGGCCCGCGTGATCGCCAGATCCCGCGTGCCCATCCTGGAGCCGGAAGCGGAATACGAGGTGAACGGCTTTTTCGGCCGGGTCGTCTTCTCGTGCGGCGCGCTGCTGCTCGATCGAACGATCCGCATGTATTACGGCGCCGCGGACGAAGCGATGGCCGGCGTGGACATCCCGTTGACGGACATTTTCGATACGCTGCATTAACAGACTGAAGGCAGTGCGAGCTGCCTTCTTTCTTCCAACGGTTGGAAAGCGCTATCAAACGATCGATTAAAGTTACGTTTAAAAAGGAGTGCATGGGCATGACTGGACAAATACATAGGCTGGCGAAAAGGTGGATCTGTCTCCTGCTCGCCGGCGCGATAATCTCTTCCTTGTGGCTTTCCCCGTCCGCATCGGCGGCCGATCCCCAATCCCCGAACGCTGCGCAAGAGAACGCGGATATCAAGCGGATGAAGCTGCGGATCGTCGACTTTCTGATCTCCAAGGATATTATCAACGACGGCACGAACGGCCGGGTCGAATGGACGTTCAAATCGCAGGCCGCTTCTTACTTAGCCAGCCAGAAGCCGGACGGCAGCTGGGCGGACGTCGATTATGCGAGCAAGCAGTCGGCCGCCAACGGACGCGGCTGGCCTTCCTACCTGGCGCTGGACCGGATGCAGTCGATGGCTGCGGCGTTCGCCGATCCGAAGAGCCCGAGCTACCATGGCGATGCGATGCTGGACGGCATCAAGCGGGCGCTGGATCACTGGTTCACGGTCAAGCCGACCTCCACCAACTGGTGGGAGAACACGATCGGCACCCAGTTAAGGCTGGAGAAGATCGCGGTGCTGTGCGAAGGCTACCTGACGGCGACGCAAGCGGCCAATATCGTCGGTACGCTGGACAGCAGCCCGAACACCGTCGACGGCGCCAATTCGTCCTGGTACAACCAAAATTACATGTATCGGGGCTTGCTGCTGGAGGATGCCGCCATCGTCCGGGACGCCGTGGAGGCGTTCAACATCCTGTCCAAGGTGACGAAGACAGTGACGGGCATCCAGTCGGACATGTCCTTTTTCCAGCACGGCAAAACCAACTACACGACGGGTTACGGCAGAAGCTTCGCCAGAGACATGTCGTTCTGGGCCTATATTACTTCGGATACCGTCTTCGCCTACAGCGAGGCGGCGATCGACTCGCTGTCGTCCTACCTGCTTGACGGCACCCGGTATCTGGTGAGAGGCGACGTGGCCGACCTGGGCATGGGGATGAACGGACCGGACTGGCCAGACTACGAGAGCGCGGCTTTGACCTTCTATGAAGATCCGATGCAGTGGATGGAGGCGGCCAATCCAAAGCGGTCTTCGGAGTTCGCGAGCTTCCTGGACAACATTCGCCGGATCGGCACGAGCACAAGCAACGGACTGAACGACAACAATATGACGCAATGGCAGACGCTCGTCTCGTCCCATATGCGGTCCGACTACGGCATTACGGTCAAAATGTCCTCCAGCACGGTGAAGGGCGGCGAATGGAGAACGATCAATCCGGGCGGCTACAACCTGCTGTACTGGACGCCGCAGGGCGCGACCGCCATTCAGCGGACGGGCGACGAATACAGGCCGGTCTATCCGTTGATGGACTGGATGCACGTTCCGGGCACGACGGCTCCTTACGTACTTACGAAGGACGGGAATTTCAACAATCCCCGGACGTTCGTAGGCGGCGTGACCAACGAGCGCTACGGCGCCACCGCCTTCGACTTCAACAAGCTGAGCACGAGCGGCAAAAAGGGCTACTTCTTTTTCGACGACGAAATGGTGGCGCTCGGCGCGGGCATCGCTTCCACGAACGCCGCTCCGATCCATACGACGTTGAACCAAAGCATGGCGGTCGGCGACGTGATCGTGGACGGCCAGACGATGGCGGAAGGGACGAAGCAGGCGAACGGCAAGTGGGCCTACAACGATCGGATCGGCTATGTATTCCCGAATCCGACGGATTTTCAAGTGAAGCTGGAGACGAAAACCGGCAAATGGAGCGACGTCGTCACGGGCAGCTCGACGGAATCGATCACGAAGCCGCTCTTCTCGATCTGGCTCGATCATGGCGTAAAGCCGACCGGCGCTTCCTACCAGTACATCGTGCTGCCGGACAAATCGGCCGAAGAGGTCGGCAGCTACGCGAACGACAATCCGATTCGCATCCTTTCGAACACGGCGTCGGTTCAGGCCGTTCGGCACGAAACGCTGCGCCTGTCGGAAATGCTGTTCTATCAGCCGGGAACGGTAACGGTAAGAGACGGGCTGACGGTTGCGGTGGATAAGGCCGCCATGGTGATCGTGGACGAGTCCAAGACGCCTGCCCGCATCTCGGTCGCCAATCCCGAGACGCCCGGCATTACGGTGAACGTGACGCTGGATCGGGACGGGGAAAAGACGACGACGACCTATCGGCTCGGCAAAGACATCTTCGCCGGCCGAAGCGTGACCCTGAACGAGGGTGCCGCCCTCGACGACAGCGGATTCGACCTTGCCTACACCAAAGGCGCGGCGGCATCCTCCAGTCAAGGCAAGCAATTCGCCTCGAACGCGACGGATTTGTACAGAACCTCCTTCTGGCATTCGAACGCTTCGGACGACGAGTGGCTTTACGTGGATTTGCAGGACCCGTATACGATCAATAAAGTCCGATTGAAGTGGGAGTCGGCCTACGGGAAAAGCTACAAAATTCAAGTGTCGAACGATGCCGTCGCCTGGACGGACGTCTATGCCACCTCGCTGGGAGACGGCGGCATCGACGACATTTCCTTCAATAAGGTAAACGCCAGGTACGTCCGCATGCAGGGCGTAAAGCAAGGGACCGCGGACGGCTATTCGCTGGCCGAATTCAACGTCTACGAGGCGGTGGCGCCCAATCTCGCGGAGGGCAAGAACGTGACGGTCAGCTCGACACGGGCGGCCGACGTATCGGCGGGCAATGCGGTCGACGGCTCGCTGACGACCCGCTGGGGATCCAACTATTCGGATCAGCAGTCGATTTACGTCGATCTGGGCGCAAGCCAGACGATCGCGAAGGTCGTCTTGCATTGGGAGGCCGCGTACGGCAAGGAGTATCAAATCCAGGTATCCGACAATGCGGCGGATTGGACGACCGTGTACAGCACCGCGAACGGGGACGGCGATATCGACGAGATCTCCTTCGAACCGGTAAATGCCCGATACGTCAAGATGAACGGCATAAAAAGAGGGAGCACCTACGGTTATTCGCTCTGGGAATTTAAAGTGTACGGCGCCGAGACTGCGGAGCGGATTCCTGCACGGGTCGAGCTGAAGGCGTCGCCGTCTTCCGCGACGGTAGGCGAAGACGTGTCCGTCTCGGGCGTCGTATATGACGGCGACGGGCTTCCGATATCCGGCATGGCCGTCGAAATTTCGGCAGCGCCGGGAAGCGCCGACACCGTCCGCGCGATCACGGACGAAAACGGCGGGTTCAGCCATGTTTACGCGGCGCCGGGGGTTGCCGGCGACATGACGATCTCGGTCGTTCTGCCTTCGAGTCCGTCCGTGACGGGAACGATTGTCGTGCCGGTGAAGTGGGCCCAGCAGGTGCCCGTTGGCATCAAGCTGCAGGCGACGCCGTCTTCCGTGGCGGTCGGCGGGGCCGTGTCCGTGACGGGAACCGTATACGACGGCGACGATCTGCCCGTTCCCGGCGCAGAGGTCGAGCTCGCGGCTTCGGCGGGCAGCTTCGAACCGGTTACAGCGATTACGGACGCGAACGGCGAGTTCAACGCGATCTTTAAGGCACCGTCCGTCGCAGGAGAGGTGACGATTACGGCCGCTTCGGCCGCGAATCCGTCCGTGGCGAATACGATTGCCGTTTCGGTCCATGATGACGTGCAAGTGCCCGTTCGCATCGACCTGCAGACGATGCCGTCTGCCGTGACGGCGGGGGGCGAAGTGTCTGTCTTGGGCGTTGTCTATGACGGCAACGATCTGCCTGTCCCCGGCGTAGAGGTCGAAGTCTCGGCCTCGGCGGGCAGCGTCAAGAACGCCAGGCTGGTAACGGATTCGAACGGCCGGTTCGGCACGGTGTATACGGCACCGTCCGCAGCCGGAGAAGCGAAGATCACAGCCGCCTTGACCGCCTATCCGTCCGTGACGAGCGCGGTTAAAGTGTCCGTCGGCCAAGCCGAGCAAGTGCCTGTCCGAATCGACATGCAGGCTGCGCCATCCGCCGTGTGGACCGGAGACGAAGCGACCGTGACGGGCATCGTAACGGATCGCGACCGTCTGCCTGTGTCCGGCGTAGAGGTTGAACTCGCGGCTTCATCGGGCAGCATTCAGGCGTCCAAAGCGACAACGGATGCGAACGGCCGGTTCAGCGTGCGCTTCACGGCGCCGTCAACAGCCGGAGAGGCGACGATCACGGCAGTGTTATCCGCTACAACGTCCGTAACCGGCAAAATAAGCATTTCCGTCCACGAGCGTCCGAACGGAGGAACGATCGTGACGCCGCCGGTCAAACCCGACGAGCCAAGCGATGGCCCGGACACGCCGGACGTTCCAGGCCGCGAGTTCTCGGACATCGCCGGTCACTGGGCGCAAGCGAGTATTATGGAAGCCGCAAAAAGAGGGATCATTACAGGTTATCCGGACGGCTCGTTCCGTCCTTACCGCACGGTGACGCGCGCCGAATTTGCGGTCATGCTGGTCAAGGCGCTGAAGCTTCAGAACGAAGCGTCGGTTCTGTCCTTCAACGACGCGGACCGAATCGGCCAGTGGGCCCGGACGGCCGTTGCGCAAGCCGTAAGCATGGGACTGATCCGGGGCGACGCGAACGACAACTTCCGTCCGGACGCGCCGCTCACGAGAGCGGAAATGGCCGTCATGCTCGCGAGAGCGTTGAGCCTGACGCCTGAAACGGCGTCCGCGGGCTTCGCTGACGATCGCGACATTCCGGCCTGGGCCGTCGGCGCGGCTGCAGAGATGAAGAAGCTGGGCATCATGCAGGGCAAAGGCGGCAACGGCTTCTTCCCGAAGGACGTCGCGACGAGAGCGGAAACGGTCGCCGTACTGCTCCGGATGCTAGAGGCGAAGGAAAAGGAACAGGAAAAAGAATAGCAATAAGTGCCATTCCCTTCCTCGACATTTTTCGAGGAAGGTTTTTTTTCTTAAAGTAGCAAAACAGCAGGCGGGGAGTGTGGGGCGATAAGTGTTCAAAAGCAGTTAATCGTCGCGCTAAACCGGGCCGGGGGTGAAATAAGTGTTCAAACGCAATTAATGAGATCAAAATCGGACCAAAACGTTCGAAGTTGACAATTTAACTGCGCTTTAACACTTATTCCATTCAGGACGTCGCGATCAAGGGAAATAACGGCTTTTTAACAGCTATCGGGCAGGGGACAGGGCGCAAGCGCAAGGCCACGAGTGCAAGGCAGCAAGCGCAAGGACACGAGCGCAAGGACGCCAAGCCCGCAGGCTTGGCGTTGTTCATCGTTCACGATGGACTCTATCGGCCTCGGAATACTCGCAGTCCCGTCAGTAACGCTTTGCAGCGTTTCTTCTGCCGAGAGTACGACGCAGATCCATCATGTAACGCTGTGCAACACCTCTTCAGCTAACGGTCGACTACTGGAACAACTTTTAGGGAACTATGGGGAAAGCTCCGGTCGACATCTTCGACAAGCCGCTTCCGCCCGCTCCGACTCGGTCGTAAGAAAAGCAAAACACCAATCCGGCGGCCCGGATTGGTGTCGTGCACCTTCTGTCTGATTCGCTTAGAAGCCGATATTGTCGAGCAAGTGGATCGTACCGTTTTTGAACGTCGTGTTGGCGCCTTTGTCGTTGATGAGCGTATTGCCCGTGAAGTAAACGTCCTTGATCTGACCGTCGCCCCATACGCCGATTCCGCGATGCGCGGCGTTTTTGATGATGTTGTTCGTGAAGGTAACGTTGTCGATTACGCCCGTCGAGGCGTAGACGAGCACGTTCGGATGGTTCTGGGGCTCCTGGATGCCCGTATGGTCGACCGTATTGCCCTTCACCGTGACGTTGTTGACGTTGGCCGTATTGTAGGAGCCTTCGCAGGCGATATAGATGCCCGCCATTTGCGTATCCTTGACGGCGTTGCCTTCGATCAGCACGTCTTTGCCGCCGACGACGGAGATGCCGCGCGCTTTGGAGCCGTATCCGACATCGTTGTTGCGGATCGTAATGTTGTGAACGGCCGGCTCGTCGTAGCTGACGACCGCGATCGTATCGTCGCCGACGCCCTTCACGAGGTTGCCTTCGACTACAATGTCGCTGCTGCCGTTTGTCATATGAATGCCGTCGGCGCCGGTCGAATCGACGACGTTGTTGGAGATGCGTCCGCCTTTGGCTTCATAGGTAACCAGAATGCCGGCCGTGCTGGATTTGTAGACGTACACGCCGTCGATGACGAAGTTCGTGGCGCTGCGGACGGTGATGCTGTTCTTCTCGTTGGCGCCGTTGCCCCGTGCCACCGTCGTCGCATACGTATGCTTGATGCCGGTCAGCTTGACGCCGTCGCCCTTGATGTCGATCGAGCCGTTCTGCGGATCCGTGGAGATGAGCGTGGTCTTGTCCATGCCGGCGCCGCTCAGGCTTACGCCGTCGAGCGTCAGGATTTTGCCGAGCGTGAAGTTGCCGGCCGGTACGGTTACGAGCTTGCCTTGCGTCTTGGCCTTGGTCGCGCAGGCGGCGAAGGCGGCGTAGTCGTCCTTGCCGTCGTCGGCGATCGCGCCGCAGCTCGTCACGTCGATGCCGGCGTTGGCCGGCGTTGGCGTTGCTGTTGCAGCCGGAGTGGCCGTAGGCGTCGGAGTAGGCGTAGAAGTTGGTGTAGGCGTTGCAGTAGGAGCAGCAGTAGGAGTAGGCGACGGCGTAACGGTAGTCGGCTTGGCGATCGGCGTAGCGGTCGGAGTTGGAGTAGGCGTCGGCGTGGCGACCGGCGCATCCGACTTGAATTCGATCGTCGGGCTCCAGAGCGCGTTGTCGCCGACGGAGGTATTTCTGCGATTGACGATAAAATAGATCGCCGTTCCCTTTTCGACGGGGACGCTGCCGACGCTTTTCGGCGCGTAGCCTTTTACGAGTGTCAACGTATTTTTCCACAGCATCTTGCTGTCCTTCAGCACCGTGACGACAATGCCGTCTCCGAGCTCGGAGCTTCTGGACACCTCTCCGGTGATCGCGATCGTGCCTTTGCCCGGCGACACCCACTTCAGAACGGAGTCGGCATTTTCGGACGGTTGCAGCTGATTCTTGGATACCCAGGGATAAGCGCCGTTCGACGGCTGCCAACGCTTGTTGTCCGCGTTATAGACGAGATCTGTGTAAACGGAGCCTGTGAGCGATTGATAGTACCATTGACGCTCGCCTTGCGTATGATTAAAATCGGCGGCTGCGGAGAAAATTTGTGAGGTATTGCCGGAAAGCGCATAGGCCGTCTTGTCGGCAGAGGAGGAGAAACCGTAGACGACACCAAAGGCCGTAACAAGCGCTAATGCCACCGAGCTGAACTTTTTCAAGAAAAAACCTCCATCGTGTGTTTGAATGTTTGAGAAGGTGGGTAAAGACCTAATGTTAGGTCTGTACATGGAATATCGGCGGGACAAACGACGGTATGAAGACTTTGGCAACGCCTGGCGGGTGCCAATTTATTCCTGCTGCTTTTTGTCGTGTCTTGTTGTGCCGTGTCTTGTCGTGCTACGCTTATGAATATACCATCGCTCCCGCGTCAGCCATATCCCCTGACCTTCTCATTGTTGCCGTTCCTGCGCCTATCCCCCAATGTTCCTATTGCGCGGCATGGACCTCCTAAAAAGAGCTCCGATATAGGAATGCATTTCCTATAGGCGGGGCGATGAATCCTATTATGTACGAACGCGCAAAAGGCTGCCCCGACATGGGACAGCCTTTTCTTTGTGCAAAACATATTGGCTTGGAGGGCGTGCATCGCTGCGTCTGCTTAGCCTTTGCGGCTAGGCAGCTTCGTCACGGACCCGGTGCCCGGAGATTGCTCGGAAGCGAATTCCGTGTCGCTTTGGGAAGCAGCGGGAATTTTGTTCGCTTGAACGTTGGCGCCTTGACGGGTCGTTCCGTTTTGCTTGTTGTTCGGCATGCGTTGCACCTCCCGAGCTTGGAATGGAACAGCGTACATAGGTTGCCGAGCGCGACGGCGAACTATGCCTGAAGCGAACATGCAAATTACGGTCGAAAAACCGCCTGCAGCCAGTGAAGGCCGCAGGCGGTTGTAGGCGTTGCAGGACGGCGTCGTTGTTCGTCGGGCGATCAGTTTTCGCCCTTCGCTTTAAGCTGGGCGAGCAGCTTGTCGCCTTCGACGTCGAGATTCGGCAGGATGCGGTCGAGCCACTTGGGCAGGTGCCAGGCGGCATTGCCGAAGATCGCCATGACCGCGGGGACGAGCGCCATGCGGACGATGAAGGCGTCGACCAGAATGCCGATCGCGAGCGCGAAGCCGATCTGCTTGATCATGATGTCCGGCGCGAATATAAAGCCGGCGAAGACGGAGACCATGATGACGGCGGCTGCCACGACGACGCGGCTGGCTTGTTCGTAGCCGTGCACGACGCCGTCGATCCCTTTATGGCCGTGAACGTACGATTCGCGCATCGAGCTGACGAGGAACACCTGATAGTCCATCGCCAGTCCGTACAATATACCGGTTACGAGGATCGGCATGAAGCTGAGCAGCGGCCCGCCGGTGTCGAAGCCGAACAGCGCATGGAGCCAGCCCCACTGATAGACGGCCGTCGTGATGCCGAACGTGGCGAGCACGCTGAGCAGGAAGCCGACCGTCGCCTTGATCGGCACGATGATCGACCGGAAGACGAGCAGCAGAATGATCAGCGACAAAATTACGATAATAACGATGTATACCGGAAACGCCTCCGCCAGCTTGGCGGACATGTCGATATTGATGGCGGTGAAGCCCGTGACGCCGAGCTTGACGTCGCTGGCCTTTGCAACCGGCGAATCCGAGTCGCGCAGCGCCTGCACGAGATCCTTGGTCGCATCGTCGTTCGGCCCGGTCGTCGGGATCACGGTGATGATGCCGATATCGCCGGTTTCGTTGATGCCCATAGGCGAGACGATGGCGACGCCTTCCTGCTGCTGGATGCCCTGAACGATCGCGCCCAGCGTCTCCATCGTGATCTTCCCCGATTCGGCGCGCGGCTCGGCGACGAGCAGCAGCGGGCCGTTGTAGCCTTCGCCGAAGCCCGCGGAGATGGCGTCGTAGCTCTGGCGGGCCCCGGTGTCCAGGTTCGCCGTCGCGCCGGACGGAATGCCCATCTTCATATTGGCGACCGGAATCGCGGCGAAGCCGAGGACGACGACGACGAGCACGACGACAAGCCAGCGCGCCTTGACGATGCCCTTGACCCAAGCATGCGCGAAGCCGTGCTTTTCGGAACCCGCAGCGCCTTTATTCGCCCGTGCCTTGGCGGAGCAGATGCGTTCGCCGATCAGGCCGAGCAGCGCGGGCAGCAACGTCAGCGCGATCAGCACGTTGACGAGGACGGTCGCCGCGGCGACGAGCGCCATGGCCGACAGGAACGTGATGCCGATGACGAGCATGCCGCAAAGGGCGATGATGACGGTCAGGCCGGCGAAAAAGACGGCGCTGCCGGCCGTACCGATCGCGCGGCTGGCGGCTTCACGGGCGCTTAATCCCTGGTCGATGATCATCCGGCGCTGCC
>NZ_JAGXJW010000040.1 GCF_019091135.1 Cohnella sp. GbtcB17
GCTCGCGCGCAGCGCGTCCACCAGCGCCGCTCCGCCGATGAGCCCGCCGCGCGCCGTATCCACGAGCACCGCGGTCGGCTTCATTATCGCGAACTGCTCGCGTCCGATGATGCCCGCCGTCTTGTCGTCGAGCGGCAGATGCAGGCTTATAAAGTCGGCCTCACGGACGATCTCGTTCACCGTGTCGCGATAGGCAATGCCATGCGCCGCCGCGACGGCCTCGTCGCGGAACAGATCGTAGGCGAGCACCTTCATCCCGAAGCCGGCCGCTCTGCGGGCGACCGCCTTACCGATGGCGCCGAGTCCGAGCAGGCCAAGCGTTTTGCCGTATATATCGATCGCGGTCTCGGCCTTCCATATCCCTTCGCGACAGGCGCGGTCGATGACGTTCACCCTTCTGGCGACCGCCATCATCAGCGCAAACGCAAAATCCGCCACCGCCTCGGTATTCGAGCCCGCCGCCGTCGCTACACGGATCCCCCGCTCCTCGGCGTATCTCAAATCGATGTTGTCCGTGCCGACCCCGTACTTGGAGATGATCCTGAGCCTAGGCGCTTGCGCCAGCACGTCGCGATCGAGCGGGTCGACGCCGACGATGACGCCGTCCGCATCTGCCAGCAGCTCCTTCATTTCGTCCTTCGTCAGAATGCGACCGTACGGGTTATACACGACGTCGTACCCCTGCGACGCCAGCAGCTCGATCGGCGCCGGATCCGACTTGCCGAACGAACGGGGCGTCACGACGATTTTCAGCTTCGGTGCCATGACGGCAGCCCTCCTTTGCGCGGCGCTCTGCTCATTTCCACTTCGGATTGTCGAGCACAGCGGGCTTTCCGTCGCGTTCGACGACGATTTTCCGATAGCCCTTCGTCTCGATCGAGCCGTAGTCGTGGCCGGCGTCCGCCCGGAAGACGTAGAAGGTAATCAGCGGTTCATGCCCGGTGTTGATGCTGCGGTGCGCATACCGGCCCGGCACATAGACGGCCTTGCCCGGCGCGAACTCCTGCACGTCCCAGTCGCCCTCCGGATTTTCCATGAGCATCATCCCTTTGCCCCCGATGCAGTAGTACACTTCGGCCGTGTCGAGGATCGTATGGAAGTGCCCCTTGGTCATGTAATATTCGTCGCCGACCTTGCCCGGATAGACGATGCTCGTGCCGAACGCCAGGTTGCCGTCGGATTCGGGAATGCCGAGCTCGTGGAATTCATACAGAAGCGGGTCTGCGCCTTCTGCGAGAAGACGGTCAAACGCCTCGTCGTCCGCATACATCCCCTTCATTTTCGACAGATGGCGCTTGAGCGAAGGCGCCGCGTCGGACAAACCGTTGTTCAGGCTGAAATAAAGCGTAAACGGGGTTAACGGGTTCGACAGCTTCGTACCGATTGCGTGCGTTTGCGTCATGCCTTTGCAGCTCCTTTCGTTTCGCCGCTGCCGCGCAGCTCCATCGCGATCCGCTCCAGCCGGTCGAACGTCTCGCCCTCGATCGGCACGTGGAACACCTCGGAGATGACCTGCGTCCAGCCGTGAATGAAATAAATCCAGCCGTCCTCCACGTGGAGCCGCCGCTGATCCCGCTGACGAAGCGCCTGATGCATAAAGTCGAGCGCGCCGCGGTAGTTCAGCTCCCAAACGAGGCCGCTTTCCGGAAAAACGGCGCCGTCCGTAAGCGGAGAGCCCGGGCGGTCCTTGCCGAGCCCAGTCGCATTGACGACGAGCGAGCCGGCGGGCATCTCAGCCAGCACCGCGTCATTG
Source organism: Cohnella sp. GbtcB17 (assembly GCF_019091135.1). Taxonomy (GTDB): domain Bacteria; phylum Bacillota; class Bacilli; order Paenibacillales; family Paenibacillaceae; genus Cohnella. The sequence goes on from NZ_JAGXJW010000040.1 coordinate 1,754, forward strand.
TCCGCCGGCTCCGGACACAGCCTGTATTCGAACCGCACAGGCGTATCGATCCGGCCGAGCAGCTCGCGAGCCGATGCGAGACGCTCCGGACTGCGGTTCGTGATCACGATCGTGCCCGGCACGTCGTCTTCGCGCTCCGGCGCCGTCAAATAGCTGCAGATGGCGAGCGCACTGCCGCCCGCGCCCATGATCATCGCATGGCCGCCGGTCCGCTTCCAGTGTCCCGGGGGCACAAACGCCTCGAGCGACAGCCCGCTCGAGATCGGGTCCTTGGCGTGTCCGGCGAGTCGTCCGTCCGCCTTGGAGATCGACGAGATCTCCTCGAACGTGACGGCGTACGAGTCCAGCGTGTCGAACAGATCGCGCGCGGCGTTGAACAGATCGATCTTGTGCGTCGTGACGAGCGCGCCCAGGGAGAGCGGGTCCTCCTTGATAAAACGGACGCATTCCCGGTAAACCTCGGGCTCCGCGTGAATGGCGATATCGATGCCGACCATCTTCGGTCCGCCGAGGCCGAGCGCTTCGGCCCACAGCGGGAACAGCTTCATAATGGACGATTGTCCGGTCGTCACGCCGACGAAGTACATCGTCGGCGACGCCGCGCTTGGCGGCAGCTTCATAGGTTCGCGCTCCTCTCTTTGCCACCGGGCGTCGCGCCCCGGAGCATCTGCATATAGGCTGGTTTCCTTAACGTTCGAACGTTTCGACCAGTTCCTCGTTCTCGTTCAGACTCGCATACAACGCCTGCATGCCGTCCACCGTTCGGCGGTACCGACTTGCAGCAGCCGTGTACAGACGATGCCTGCCGGCATCCGGCTCGATCGCGTCTCCCGGCGCCGCGAAGCGCTCGGCAGACGCAGCCAGATCCGGGAAAAGCCCGACGCCGTGCCCCGCGACGAGCGCCGCACCGATCAGCGCCGTGTCCTCCGCCTGAAGCGGCCGGTACGCAATGCCGAGCGTATCCGCCTTGATGCGGTTGAACAGCGCGCTGCGCGCGCCGCCGCCCGCTACGTGCACGGCTTCGTACGAAGCCGTGCCGACGAGCCGCTCGAGCGTGCCGAGATAATGCTTGTATTCGTAGGCGACCGATTCGAGGATCGCCCGGAACAGCGCGCCGCGCTCGTGGGACCAGGCCATGCCGGTCCAGCTGCCGCGCAAACCCGGCGTGTTCGGACAGACACGTCCGCCGAAATGCGGTACAAACGTCAGCCCCCCGCAGCCCGGCTCCACCGACTCGGCCAGCGCGTTTAGCTCGTCGTAGCTCGCGCCGGTGAGCCGCTTAAACCAGGCGAGGCATTGGCCGCCGCCGTTGATATAAGCGAGCGGCGTCCACAGATCGGGCAGCGCCGAGCGGGCGTAGATCAGCGTCTTGCCCTCGGTATCCGGCCTGTACTCGGCCGTGCAGCACGCCAGCACCGACGCCGTGCCCGCCACGTCGAACAGCAGGCCCGGCCGCGCGATCCCCGCGCCGAGCGTGGCCGCTGCGGTATCGCCGAGGCCCGCCGCGATCGGCGTGCCCGGCAGCAGTCCTGCCGCGGCCGCGTATCGATCCGTCAGCCCGCCGACGATGTCCCATGGCCTAACGATGGCGGGCATTTTGGCGCCATCGATGCCGAACGCCCGCAGCAGCTCCTCCGACCAGGCCAGCTTCCGGATGTCGGCAAAGCCGGCAAAGTGAAGATGCGTATGATCGATGAACGCATCCTGCGCGCGCAGGCCGGCGAGTCTGCCGGCGACGTAGGCGCTGGGTACGAGGAATTTGGCGATCGCGCGATAGACCTCCGGCCGCTCCCGACGCCACCACAGAATCTTCGGTCCGTGCGCATAAGTGACCGGACTGCCCGTCACGCCGATAAAGGCGTCCTCGCCCCAGTCCCGAATGATAGGCATGGCCGCTTCGCAGCGGCTGTCGAGCCAGGAGTCATAGGGCGTCACGGCCTGCCAGTCCGCGTCGATGCCCAGCACGCCGGCCATCTGGCCGCCGATGCCGACGGCGGCTACGCGCGCGGGAGCGATGTCCGTGCGGTCCATGACCGACCGGATGGCGGAGACGACCGACCCGAACATCTCGTCCGGGTCCTGCTCCACCTGTCCGGGCGCGGGACGTATGAGGTTCGAGGCTACGAACGCGTTGCCCAGCAGTTGGCCGTCCGCAGAGACGAGCGCGGCTTTTGTCCCCTGCGTGCCGAGATCCACGGCGATCGTGAAGCTTGATCGGCTGTTGTCGGATGGCAAGTGGTCCCTCTCCCCTCTAATCGAACGCGATGACGGTCTTGATGCCCTGCGAGCTGCCGGCATGACGCAGCGCCTCGTCGAAGCGGTCGATCGCATAGCGCGCCGATACGAGCTTGTCGACGTCGAGAATGCCGCTTGCGATAAATTGAAGCGTCTTGCGGAAATGCGCGTTGTTCGCCTTCGTGCTGCCCGTCACCAGCAGCTGCTTGTAATGAATGACGTTCGTGTCCAGCGCGACGGGGACGCTATCCTTCGGCAGGCCGCCGAAAAAGTTGATCCGGCCGCCCATCGCGGCAAGCTCGATCGCGAGCTGCTGCGCTTCGGGCGACGGATTGGCCGTCACGATGACGTCCGCGCCTCGGCCGCCGGTTTGCGCAAGCAAGCTTTCCTTCAGCCCGTCGGCCGGCAGCGCGATAAACGAAGGATCGATGCGGCGCGCCAGCTCCAACCGGCCGGTCGATCGGTTGCTGAGGAACACCCTGCCGGCGCCCGACATTTTGGCGAGCTGCGCGTACATAATGCCGATCGGACCGGCGCCGATGATGAGCACGTCGTCTCCGGCGCGGATCGGGCACTGCTCGATCCCGTTGTACACGCAGGATAGCGGCTCGTTGACAGCCGCATGGTCGAACGTCACCTGCGCCGGCAGCTCGACGACGTTGCCGAAGCGCAGCGCCTGCTCCGGCACGCGCACGTACTCGGCGAAGCCGCCGTCCATCTGGACGCCGAGCGCCTCATAGCTCGCGCACAGATGCTGGTTGCCGCGGATGCATTCTCCGCAGATGCCGCAGCCCATATTGGGCGCGATGCCGACGCGCATACCAACCCGATAGCCGGTCACCTGCGCGCCGACCTCGGCGATCTCGCCGCTCAGCTCGTGGCCGAGCGTCCGCGGCGACGCCTCTGTGATGCCCGGAAAACCGTTTTTGATCATTCGCATATCCGTGCCGCAGATGCCCGCGCTCCTGACCTTGACGAGAATCTCCCGGTCCGTGATGACCGGTACAGGCACCTCGTCCAGCCGTATGTCGCCGGGTCCGTACAATCTGGCCGCTAACATATTCTTGTTCCCTCCTTAAAGCCTGACCGATGCGCCGCTTTTGATCGACGCATTGCCAGCCTCTACGACGCGTACGGCCATCTTGCCGTCATGCCCCGTCACACGGGGCGGCCGGCCTTCCAATATCGCGGCGACGAAGTCGGTATCCTCGGCAAGATACGCTTCCTTAAAAAGCGAACGCCAGCTGTTCATGAACGGCCGGCGGAGCAGTCGGTCCGGTCCTGCGACGATCGTCGTCTTCTCGTGCGTCTGGCCGAGGAAGATGACGCCCTCGGTGCCGAGAATCTCGACGCGGCTGTCGTAGCCGTAGCGGACGGCGACCGCGCCGTCGACGCTCGCTTGCGCGCCGCTCGCGAAGCGGGCCGTAAGCGAGACGTTATCGTAAAAGTCCGGGTATTCGGCCGCAACATGCCGGTTGCGGTAATTGCCGCCGATGGCGTAAACCTCCGACACCTCCGAGCCCGAGAACCAGCGGATCGTGTCGATGTCGTGGCTGTTGACCTCGGCGAGCGGACCGTTGCTCTTGGCGAGATCGTACATCCACGGCATCGGCTGGCTCGGCCCCCGCGTCAGCGACTTGACGAGCACGACCTCTCCGATGGCGCCTTCATCAATCGCGCGCTTCGCTTCGACGAAGCTCTCGTCGAAGCGTCTCATGAACGCGACCTGCAGCGTGACGCCTGCGGTCTCGCATGCGGAGATCATTTCGTCGCATTCGCGAACGCTGATCGCCATCGGCTTTTCACAGAGTACGTGCTTGCCCGCATGAGCGGACGCTACGACGATATCGCGATGGTAGATCGTCGGCGTCACGACGACGACGGCATCGATCTCGTCATCCGCGAGCGCTTGCCTGTAGTCCGTGTAGTACCGTTCGATGCCAAGCGAATTGGCAGCGGATGCGGCCGTTTCCTCGTTCGGATCGACGACGGCGACGAGTCTGGCGAACGGTACGTTTTTACGAAAGTTGGCGGCATGGATCATGCCCGCTCTCCCCGCTCCGATCACACATACGCCGATTTCCCTATGCTTCATGAGCCATTTCACCCGCTTTGAGGATTCGTTTGCCTTCCGATCGCGAAGAATTGTCGTTCGTTATCGTTTGTTGTATAAACAACAAATGGATATGCTAATTTGCGATCAAACGACAATCGCTTGCTGTTATATAGTATAATTCAGAAGAACCGTCCGCTGGATTGATCAATTTTTCGATCGGGCGCTACAATTTGCGATAATCATTCAACTTCGAAGGAAGATGGCCATGAACGAGGGGAACTCGGACGTCCTTTTCGCCGAGGAGCGGCAGGCGGCAATTGCCAAAATGGTACAGGAGCGCGGGAAAGTTCGCGTGCCCGATCTCGTCGCCTACTTTAAAATGTCGCCGGCTACGATTCGGGGCGATCTGCGGGATTTGGAAGCCAGAGGGTTGATCAAGCGCACGCACGGCGGCGCGATACCGGGGGACGCCGCCCCGGTCGGCTTCGAGCCGGACAACATGGACAAGACGGCGAAGGATCTGATCCTGAAGCAAGCGATTGCCAAAAGGGCTGCCGAGCTTGTCGACGACGGCGACATTATCCTGTTGGACGCCGGTTTAACGACCAAAGCCATGTGCGCGCATCTGCAGGACAAACAAAACCTGACCGTTATCGTCAGCGACATCGAGATCGCCTCAATGCTCGAGCGTTTCGATAACATGACGGTCGTCGTCATCGGCGGCCTGCTGCGTCGCGGCTTTCACTGTACGGTCGGACCGTTTGCCGTCAAGCTGCTCTCCGAGCTGAACGTGGACAAGGCGTTCCTCGGGACGAACGCCTTCAGCGTCCGCAAAGGCTGCACGACGCCGGACATGAACCAGGCCGAGGTCAAGCGGACGATGATCCGCATCGCGACACAGGTCGTCCTGCTGTGCGACAGCGCCAAGATCGGCAAAAATTCGTTCGTCCAATTCGCCGAGCCCGGCGAGCTCGACCTGGTCATCACCGACAGCCGGATCTCCGAGCAGCACCTGCGCGAGATGACCGAAGCGGGTTTGGAAGTGATGGTGGAGCAAGTGGACTGAGTATGTTCGCTGTGCACCTTCATCGAAAAAGCCGCTCGTGTTGCTTTTAATACGGTACTGCCTTAGAGAAGCTTTGTTCCTTTACACCACCATTTCCAACGTAAAAACCGTCAGGGGCCCATTGCCCTGACGGTCTTCTTTTCCCCACATATCGTGTTTCGCCTGCATCTGCACTTCTCGCTTCAGTCGTTTCTGCGCTTGCCGGCTTCCTGCGTCCGTTTGCTGTAAGGTCCGGGGCTGACCTCGGGCGGCTCGATCAACACGGGCTCGTCCGTGATGCGCGTTTCGTGTTGATCCACGATGCCGGCCTGCTCGGTTTTCAGATCGTGCAATTCCTTTTCGTTGGACAAGTTTGTCGCCTCCTTCGGTTTAGCCAGTCCCTGCTAGGAATAGATCTCTTCTACGGCAAGCGGGGACAGTGCGGTCGTCCGGTCGATAAAAATAAACGCGTCGTACCGCTCCGCCAGCCTGGTTGGCACGTAATTGCCCCGCTCGTGCTCGGGATGATATACGACGCCGATCGCGCGGTGTCCGATCCACGATTCGCGCAGCGCCTGGTCCGCTTCGTCTAGGAGGAGCAGCTTGTCGGCCGGCCCGATCCGATGAAGCAGCTCCTCCAGACTCCCGGCTTCCGCTGCGGGCACCTTCATCGCCTCAAGCGGCATACCCCAGCCGCGGCCTGCGATCACGGTGCCTTCGTAGGAGCCGAAACCGATGGCGCACACCTCGGCGCCGTGCGACTCGCGCAGCAGCTGGCCGACGTTGACCATGCCTTCGCGGGCCATGTCCGTCGCGCGCGCATCGCCCACATGCGTATTGTGCGCCCAGACGACGGCACGCGCCGCAGGCCCATGATACGCCATGAGACGCTCAAGCACATCGACCATGTGCCGGTCGCGCACGTTCCAGGATTCCGCGTCGTGGCGAATCATCGTCCTGTAATAATCCTCCGCGCCTTTTACTGCGAGCGCATTTAGCTCCGCCGCTAACGCGTCCTCGCGGTCGCCCGGCTGTGCGGTTTTCCATTTTTCCTGCAGCTTGCGCAGCAGCGCAACGACCTCTTCCTCGCAGCCTTCCCCGTAGAAGTTGGCCGCGAGCCCGTATTGCTGCTCCTCCCGCCCATGCGGCTCGAAGCACGCAAAGGCGCGTTTGGCCGCCTCCAGGTCGGCCCCGTCTTTTTCCCCGAGGTACTTCAGAATCTCGTCCATCGACTCCCAAAGGCTGTACAGATCGAATCCGTAAAAGCCGACCTTGTCTTCCTCGGCCCTGCCGTCGTTGAACACGCGAAGCCAATCGGCAAACGCGGCTACTTCCCGATTGGCCCACATCCACGTCGGCCAGCGCGAGAAATCCCGGAGCGCATCCGCCGCGATGTCGCCCGCCGACGCATCGCCTTTGACGTAGCGGTTCAGAACATAACATGAAGGCCAATCGCCTTCGACCGCGATAAACCGAAAGCCCTTTTCGATGATCAATCGTTTGGTCAGCTCCGCGCGCTCGGCATAAAACTCCGACGTCCCGTGCGAGGCTTCGCCGATCAACACAAATCTGGCTAGGCCCGCACGCTCGACGAGCGCATCCGCGTGAACCGCGCCCTTATACGGAACTGCGAGCCGCTTCAGCGCTTCAAGCGCCTCGATTTCCTTTTTGCGCATATCGGTCTCCCTTCGCTTTTAAACGAATGGCATCGCCTCCGTTAGGATGCGCGTAGACTTTAAGCCCGATACTCGTCCACGGAGGATAATGGTGCGGCGTTACGGCTATGCCTTCGCATGTTCTTCCGCGGAGAACGACAACAGCTTTTCCCGCAGCAGCGCAAATGCTTCGCGCAACCGCGCTTCAGGCACGGCCGCATAGCGGTCGCCGATATTCACTTCATAGCCGCTGCCGCCGCTATCCAGCGTCTTGACCCACGCGGACAAGCCGACACCCGTCTCCTCGGCGACGCTGGCTAAGATCGGCTCCAGCGCCTCCTTCGGCACATCCGCCTCGACATGAAACATGTTGGACACCGGCACCGCCGGCACGGTGCATATCGAATCGGCGCATTCGTTGTACATTTCCGCCAGCGCCTTCGCTTCATCGTAATACTGCGCCATTTTGCCGATCCGCTTGTCGAAGTAATAATCCGAGCTGATCACGTACGGATACAAGCTGATCAGGTCCCCGCCATGCCGCCGCTTCCAGATTTTCGAACGCTCGGTCAGCGCGGGTTCTCCCGCCAATATCGCGCCGGCGATGCCGCCGAGTCCCTTATAGAACGACACATACACGCTATCGAACAACGCGCAGATGTCAGCGGCTGACTTCTCGTAATGAGGCAAAATCTCGAACAAACGCGCGCCGTCCAGATGAAGCCTGATCCCCCGGCTGCGGCAGTAGGCCGATATTTTCTCAAGCTCCGCATACGGCGGCAATTGTCCGCCGATCTCCCGCTGAGGCAGCTCAAGCAGCAGGCAGGCTACATCCTCACTCAAAAGCCGGACGTCATCGAATCGGATGAGCCGATTCCGGTCGGCCAGCAGCACTGTCTCGATCCGATGCAGCTCCTTCAGACCGTCCTCTTCGTGCAGCTCGAGATGGCTGAGCGGATGGTAAGCGACCTGTCGCTTTCCCGTCTCGTCGCAATGGATTCGTAGCGCAATCTGCTGAGCCATCGTCCCGCTTGGGAAAAAGACGGCCTCCGGCTTGCCCAGATAATCTGCCATTTTCGCCTGGAATCGTTCGATAATATCCCCTTTTCCGTACATATCGCTGGCCGTATCGGCGTCTGTTCCCGCCAGCGATTCCAACAGCACCTGCACGCTGCGCTTGCCGTGGCCGACGACCGGATGCTTGCTGTTTTTAAACGCATCCGCCAAAGTCATGCTGCCTTTCATGTCGATGTCCTCCCCCTATTTCGGTTCTTCAAGTATACCATGATGCCAACGAAGGCAATCGGCGCGCAAGCTTCGTCTTCCACGGAGCGATAGCGCGCTTGGTTTATTTGGCATTGGACGGAGCGCCCAAGGCGACTTATGATGATGAAAAAGAGACGACCGTTCGAACGAACGACCCTTTCGAGGAGGCGTACCGCAAGCATGTCCTTGTTAATCGGCTCGCACGTATCGATGTCCGGCCCCCGCATGCTGCTGCAAGCCAGCGAGGAAGCGGCCTCGTACGGCGCGAATACGTTTTTGATCTATACCGGTGCGCCACACAATTCCCGTCGCAAGCCGATCGAAGCGCTCCAGATCGAGGCAGGCGCCGCCCATATGCGTGAGCACGGCATCTCGAACATCGTCGTTCACGCGCCGTTTATTATCAATCTGGCCAATACCGTCTCGCCGCGCACGTTCGAATTCGGCATCGAGCTGCTGCGCGAGGAACTGATGCGCACGGAAGCGCTCGGCAGCCGCCAGCTCGTTCTGCACCCCGGCTCGCATGTCGGCGCTGGCGTCGAAGCGGGCATCGCGCGCATCGTCGAAGGGCTTAACGAAGCGCTGTCCGAACGCCGGGACGTCCAGATATCGCTCGAGACGATGGCGGGCAAAGGCACGGAATGCGGCAGAAGCTTCGAGGAGCTGGCCCGAATTATTGACGGTGTTACGCACAACGAGCGTTTGTCCGTCTGCCTCGACACTTGCCATATTCATGACGCAGGCTATGACGTCGCCGCCGGCTTTGACGGCGTTCTGGACGAATTCGACCGCATCGTCGGCCTGGACCGGCTAAAGGTGCTGCATATCAACGATTCCAAGCATGAACGAGGATCGCGCAAGGACAGGCACGAAAATATCGGGCATGGCTTTATCGGGCTTAAGGCGCTTCGCTATGTCGTCAGGCATCCCCAGCTTCAGGGCCTCCCCATGCTGCTCGAGACGCCATCGATCGGAGCGAAGAAATACGTCAACCCGCCTTACAAGCATGAGATCGCGCTGCTGCGCGGTGAAGTCGACGCCCCCGTCCTCAAACCCGCCGCGGTGTCCTAGACAACAAAAAACGGTGAAGCCGCTTGCGCTTCACCGTTTTTGTGATGCTTCTACTTGACGAGGCTGCTCAAGAACTGCTCGAGCGGAGCGGGATCCGTGATATTGCCATTGCAAACTACGCTGTCAGCGCACATATAATTGCCGATCGCCTTGTAATAGTCCGGCGAAGCGTTCGCAGGCCTGGACTTCGTAAGCGCCGTGAACAGACCGACCTCCGTCTGCCGGTTGCAGACGAAGCAGGTCCCCTTCTTGTTCGTCGGCGTGAACCGGCCTTCGATGCCGATGAGCCGGCCGTCCAGCGGGTACACGATAAACAGCTTGTTCGCGGCGATGTCCGACCAGCCCAGATAGCTGATCGCTTTCCAATCGATCGCATCCAGATCCGGAAGCTTCAGCTTCTTGATCTTCGGATACAGCTTTTTCAGCTGCTGCTCCGTTCCCGGCTCGAACGCGATCCGGCAGCTCTCCAGCGATGCCAGATAAAGCTGGAATTCAGGCGCCGTCCCCAGCTCGGCACCGCGCAGTATGAGGTCGCGCGCCGCTTCGCTTGCTTCCGGGAAAGCCTCGGTGAGTTTGAACTGCATATTTGAACGGACCGACTCGACGATCTTCGGATCCGCAACGGTCGTGCAGGTGTTCTGCAGAAGACCGACTTGTTTTTTGATCAGGTTATATTGATGGTTTCTAATGAATGGTTGCATGCTTTCAGCCCCTTAATTAGTATGGTTCGCTAATTAGGTGCAAAGCCCATGATTAGAAACGATAACGCTGGTACGGGCGATCGATTAAAACTGAAAGTCCGGCCCCATGCAAAGTATCGCCCTGATCGCAGGCTTTGCATGAGTTAAGCGCATTCCGGCAAAGTGATTTGCCATCGACTAACGCCCCCCTCTCAACTTGCATTATACCGAACGTCGTAGTCCGGGACAAATATTTCTCTGAATTGCCCGGCCCATGGCTCCAGCATCGGCGGCAGCAGCTCGTACAGCTCGTTCGCTTTGTCCTTATAAAGCGCCTGCACGACCTTGCAGTATTCGATGCAGCCCGAATCCCGCGCATACTGCACGAATTGATGCTGACGCTCGATGAACTGTTCGCGCGACAGCGATCCCGCGTAATACGCGTCCAGCGCCGGGAATTCCTCATGGCTGTCCTCCAGCATAAACAGAACGGGCAGCGTACGCTTTTTGTGCAGAAGATCGTTCTTGTAGTCGAGCCTCAGCACATCCCTCGCATCGTTTTCGATCTGGGACACGATGCCCGCGCATACGGCCAACTGGTCCAACGCCTTTAGCGTATCGGGTTCCACTCCCTCGACGAGCGAATAGCCCATAGAGACGGCTAGTTGCATCAAAGCGCCCGATTTGTCGGCAACCATCCGAAAATATTCTTCCTCCGTCCGAACCTTGTCCGTAATATCCGCCTGCTGTCCTTGAATCGAACGCGCCAGCAGTCCGCCGATCATGGGGCCGATTCCCGGCCTGTCGCAGTTGCCAAGGATGGCGGCGAACATCGTCAGCACGGCGTTCAGCGTGACCGCTTGATCGCAGCTCATCCATGGCCTGGTCGGACTATCCCGATCCTGCAGGTCGTCCACGATGTCCAGCAGCAGGATGATCAGCTCGGTCAGTGCCGCATGCCGCTCCAGGTCCGGCGACCGTCCGCCCAGCATCCGATGCGTACAGCGGGTCATCTCGGCCCAGGACGTCTTTTCGGCTGCCTTCTCCGCGATAAAGCTCCGCAGCGTCGCGTTCAGCGTCGACTCCAGCGCGTATTCGTCAACCATGCGGTGAAGCTCCACCAGGATGCTCTCGTCCATGTCCGTCTCCCTCTCAGCCCTGATATTGCGGACTTTGCACAAATTTCTCGATCGCCTGCGCCCGCGTCTGAACGCCGAGCTTCTCATAGATGCGCCGCAAATAATTGTCGACCGAACGCTTGCTGATATACATTTGCTCGGCAATCTTCTCGTACGTGTCGCCTTTGATGATCAGTGTCATGAGCAGCACCTCTTCGTCCGTCAACAGCTGGTTGACGGCATCTTTGCCCGTTACGTTCTTGAGCTGCGGTAGCATGCTCTGCGGCAGAACGATCTGATCGTCCAGTACGCAAGCGACGATATGCTTCATCGTCGACTCGGTGACGCCTTTGGAGATGATGCCGCCAATCAGGCCGGACAGCAAAAAGGGAAGCAGATCCGACACATCGACGCCAGTGAAAATGATGATCTTGAGGTTGGGATGCGCCGCCTTCAACTGCTCCGCGACCTGCGTGCCGCTTAGATCGGGCAGCTGATAATCCAGCAGCACCAGATCGGGTCGCACCGCCGCGGATAACTGAATCGCTTCCTCGCCGTTCTTGGCAACCCCGGCCGTCTCGATCCGTTCCATCTGGCCAAGCAATTGCAGCGTCGCCTGCGCCATCAGCGGATGGTCGTCAACGACGATCGTTTTATATTTTCGCTTCATGCAGTCATACCTTCTTTAAGCGGGATTGCGGCGCTGAACGACATGCCACTGCCATGGCCGGACTTAATCTCGAACACGCCGCGCATCGATAAGATTCTGCTCTTTAATTGTTCCAGACCGATATGAGAGCCTCCGATCTCGCGTACGGTATCATTGTCGGACATAAAGCCCAACCCATCGTCACGGTATTGAACGATCAGCTTGCCGCTGGAAGCGCTCAAGTTAAAATTCACTTTATTTGCGTTCGAATGCTTCTTCGCGTTGTTGATCAGCTCCTGGAACACGCGGAACAGATGACGCTTCATCTCGATATCGCAGGATTCAATCATGTCGATCCCCCCGTACCTGAACTCAATTTCAAACGGAAGGGTGGTTTGCTCGAGCTCGATCAGCTTATCGATCGTTCGAACCAAGCCAAGTTCCTGAAGCAAATACGGATGCAGCTCGAAGCAGCTCTGGCGCAAATTCATATTGATAATGTCGATATAATCCAGCAAGCTCTTCGCTTGCTCCGAATCCTGCCAATCATCCGCGTACTTATCAAGCAATGCAGTCAGCTTTCTTTTTAAAAAGAACAAATCCTGCATGGTCGTATCGTGCAGATCGGTAGCGATGCGGAATCGTTCTTTTTCTTGAAGTTCGAACATGAGTTTGCGAAACCAAGCAATGTCGTTAGCTGTTTCCTCATTTGGTACTTGTGAAGCCAAATGCTCAAGGCGTTCCGACATTTTCCGAATTAAAAATAAGTTTTCCAGACTTACAGATAAATAAGAAATAATTAAATTGAGCCATTGCAATTCTTCATTTCCGAGCTGCGTGTTTGTTTTCTTCTGGGTCAATACAAGGTAGCTAGCGTAATCTTGATTTCGAGTCAATTCAAATAATAATAAGTCTGAGACCTCTGTGGAAGATAATGTTAATCGCTCTTCAATTAGATGATCATCAATCGCTCCTACACTAATGATTTCTGTCGAATTATTATGTTTAAAAATAACCGCTCCCCCAGAAACATTTAAGCTCTCAAGAATGTCTACAAGAATCATTTCTTTCAATTCCTTAAAACTTGATATGAAACTCAACTTTTTAGCGATCTTTTTTAAGGAATTTTGCAAAAAATGTCTTCTTGGAAAGACTACGCGCTCCCAACGGGATGATAAATATTCTAAAGAGAAAAGAGTTCCAGATAAAATTACTAATGTAAAAATGAAAGTTAAAAGCGAGGTGTCGAGCTTTAAATTTGCCGGAAAAAGTATTGATATCATACTTACCATTAATAGACTCGGGATAATTGATACGGTGGTAGTAAGAATTAATCTTCGTACGACTAGGTCAATATCATATATTTTTTTTGCCAATAGAAGATAAGTAAATGATATAGGGAATATTAGAATAAACCAAGTTGTATAAACAGTGCTCACCCAAACTTCACCAAAAACAAATTTGGATAAAAAAGAAAGAAACACAATAGGGGAAATTGAAATTGTAAAAAAGATTCCAATTGATTTTAACAAAGTTGATACGTACGGATTCAGATCTTTATTTTGATTATAAATTATGGTTAAAAAGACAATATCGAATATTACGCCTATTGAAAAAAACGCCAATTCAAAAGTTGCTTGAAAGTCATGCAATCTATAGCCAAATTCGAAGTCAAAAAAATACAAAACTTCTAGAAGGGAATTAACCGCAACGAACCCATAAATCCAATTAAAAATTTTAGTATTTATACGTATATTACTCTTTTCATAAAGAAAAACAAAAATAAAATGCAATAATACAATAGGAATAAGCTTCATACATAATCCAATTGTAAATTTACCTAGAATGTCTCCCCTAATTGATGCACCTAAACTAAAAAAGGTTAAACCGATATTTATGAAAACATAGGATAAATAACGTGCAGAGAGGGAATTTCGTACATTTGAAATGAGGACAAAAGACAAGAGCAAACTGAAAATCCCTTCAATTAACGAAGACGTATCATAAATGGTCAGTTTCGGAAATTTCGAAAAGTTAATTTCTTTAACTTCATCATTTTGAAGAATGAGGATTGAATTTGCATCATTGATTGTTCTCCATCTTCTAACAGACTTATTAGATAAAACATTCTCCCCATCTATACTCAAAATCTCTGCCCCAACTTTTAAACTAGTCTTAGAAGCCTGACTCTTGGAATCAATGGCAGTTACGTACCATTTTCCATGGCTTTCTTCAATTTCAATGTCTAGGTATTGATACTTCTCTATCACGCTCATAAACCATATTAAGGATGCAATTGAAAACAAAAATAAAATTGGATAAATCCTTTTATTCGACATATTTCTCCCCCTAACAACAAGTTTCATGGTATATTTTACTTAGAGATTATATTACTTTAGGAGGTATGCGATATGCTTTTGACCTATTCATCATCGGAAGTAAAAAAAGAAATTCGAGCTTTCAAAAAGAATGAAGTACAGAATGGATTTACTTCTCTCTCTTCTAAGTTAAATGGAAAAGAAATTTCAATACTAAAAAAGGTTGTTTATAAGTCTGATGGTACGAGTACAGCAGGTTTTTGGTCCTAACATAGTAATCGCTTCAACAATAATATTATAATTTGTAATTGGAAGCCCTTTCTCCTCTCCAAAAGAGGAAAGGGCTTTTTTGAACTTTTAGCAAAGGAAAACACTATTATTAGCGTAACAGTTCCATTATTTTGATTTTAAACGAAAAAATGCACTTCAAATTGCATCTTCACGCACGCAAATTGCACTGACAACACCAATAAATTACAGGTAAACTTTAACATATAAGCGCAATGCATTCAAAAGAATTCTATTCCTTTCAAACTAAAAGTAAACGAGGTTTAGCAGGTGATTACGATGAAGGAGATAAAGGAAAGCGACGACGCATGGTTCACCTCTCTCGCGGTTCAAACCGTGCTGCAGGAGCAAATGGTCAAGGTGAGGCTTAACCGCCATGAAATATTGAATATCGCCGAAGAAGTGCAAATGGAAATGCTTCGCTTCAAGGAAGCGGCCGGGCTCATAAAGACACCATCCGGCAAGGTGATTCCCCAAATGAGATTTATTCTGGCGCATCTGCAGGACGAACATCTGTCCAGCAGTTATTTCGAGGCCAGATCGCTTGGTCTGGATGCAGAGTTCGTTCAAATGCTGCGCTGCGAGATTATTCGGAGGGGTATTAAAGACCTGGTGTCCGAGGATTTAGAGCATTAATTGATCGAATTCAATATGTTATTGTCATTAAATGTCGAAATACGATTGTCACGAACTAAAAAAAAGACACAGGGTTACCCTATCAGGGCAAGGCCAGTGTCTTCTCATATTATGGTTTGATTTTGTCCTTACATATAGTCCTTCATCCGAAACTTCAGATGAGTAACACCAGGTTTCGCTGCAACCGCTATTGCCTCCAGATCAGCTGGCTGGATCGTAAGTCGATCAAACAAGCGCGTACCGTCGCCGAGGAGCACATGAGCCAGATGAATATAGATCTCGTCTAGCAAGCCGGCGTTAAGGTATTGTTGGGCAGCACCAGCGCCGCCCATGACAATAACATCTTTAGTGCCTGCAGCCTCTCGTGCTCGTTCGAGTGCACGCTCAATACCGTCAGTGACAAAATTATACGAGGTGCCACCTTGCTTGATAATGGTTTCGCCCGGCTCAGCGGTTAACACAAAGCAAGGGGCATGGAACGGCGGATTTTCTCCCCACGGCTTCAGCCCGAGTTCGAATGTACGTTTCCCCATAATGTAGGCGCCGGTATTCTCGAAAAATTCAGCCAGGAATTCGTTGGCCTCCCCTTCCGTGTTCCCCTTGAACATCCAATCGTGGAGCTTCTCGCCCGCATCGCCCATAGGCTCCTCGTCCCGGATACGGGGACCGGCGATAAAACCGTCCAGTGACATGCTGATATTTAGGATCACTTTGCCCATTTTCTTTCCTCCTTGTATACGAAGCGCAGTTCCTCACTGTAAGTGGGGTAGCCCATTAAATAATCTCGATATACCCTTCGGTTCCGTGTACGCGTATACGCTGCCCGTCCTTGATCCGCTTGGTGGCGTTCTCCACGCCGACAACGGCGGGCAAGCCATATTCGCGAGCGATAACGGCTCCATGCGTCATCAATCCGCCCACCTCGGTAACCAAGCCTTTGATGGATAAAAACAATGGCGTCCAGCTCGGGTCGGTAAAGGCGGTAACCAGAATATCGCCCTCCTCCAGATCAGCCTCTTCGACGTTCAAAATTACACGCGCCCTTCCTTCTATAACACCTGAAGAAACTGCGAGTCCAGCAATGGCTCCGGCGGGAACGTTTTCCCGTTTGTATTGCCCCGTGATGATTTCGCCATCCGACGTGATCACACGCGGCGGCGTCAATTTTTCATACAACTTGTACTCGTCTTTTCGTTTGTCGATGACCGTGCGATCCAGTTGGCGAGTGCGAATGACTTCTTGAAGCTCTTCAAACGTGAGATAGTAGATATCCTCTTGATCTTGGATCACGCCGGTCAGAACGAGTTGCTTCGCTTCCTTCAGCAACGCTTGCTTATAAATGTAGTAGCGGCTGACAATGTCGTACTTCGGATATTCCCGATATCCGATGAAATTCCGGATCAAGTCGATCATTTGTTTGGTTTCATCGGCTTTTTGCTCACCATCCGGCAGCGCATTTAATCGGGCCAACAAATCTTGCTCTTTTTTCAAAGCCTCCTGTCGTCCTTGCTCGAATTTTCGTTTACTGGCGCCAGGCGATTGATTTTTGATGTTGCTGAGGATCATCGGGACCAGTATGTTGGGCTTTTCACGCCAGCGCGTTCTTGTAATATCGATCTCTCCGGCACAGCGCATCCCGTATTTGTCGAGATAAGCGACTATAGCATCCCGCACCTGACGTCCGCCTTCGAATGATACCAGTTCATCCAAAAAGGGCTCATCCTTGACTTGTTGCAAATACGCGATGATCTCCGGATAGGGGCGGATTGCATCGGCTACATCCAGCAGCTCCAAGCCCATTTCAGAAGTGACATTGTTAGGGACAGACAGGGAAAGGGTGTCTGCCACATTTTTTTCACCCAACCAGTCATTCATTTTTTCATTAATCCATGCCGAGGCATGGATGGCGGCCATAATTACGTTCAAATGTTTTAAATCTGAACTATGCTGCCTCCGTTGCTGCATATCCTCCAGAATGCATTCCATTACATCTAATCCCGACTTGGACTGAATGTTTTGTTTTAAGACAGCTATCGATGCCTGGCTACGCTTAATCAGAGCTGCCACAATGCCCGGGTCATTTCCTGCCTCAGCCAAAATATCCGCAGACGACATCCCTACATGGCTTTTCACGGGGCCCGAGGCGCTCTTGGCATTAGGGTTCAATTTAATAAAATCTCGCTCTATGAGAGTCATAAGCGCATCTTTGATCAACGGATCGGAGTGCCCCAGCACACCCAATAAATTTTGCCGGCCTTCAGCTGTCCCTAAACCCATCGAAATATCCACGAACAGCCGCCCACCGCCCGTTTTAAACATCGTTGCGGCCCCTGTCAGCTTCCAAACGGATATCCCCAGCGGCTTAATGGGGTCCGTCATCATCTGTTGATGGCCGACCGATACATACACATGATTCTCTTCGTCATTCGTTTCCGGAATCGGATATAACGTGGTGATCGGTCGGCTTTGAAGGATATAAAACGTATCGTCGGCCAACCCCCATTCGATATCCTGGGGACTGCCGAAATGTTGCTCGATCTGTCTGCCGATGCTCGCCAATTGTAAAATTTGTTGATCTGTGAGTGTTTGCGTCACTTGCCGATCGAGATCGATCGCTCGTGTTTCTGTTCCGCCTTCCTTTCTTCCGTAAATTGCGATTTTCTTGGTTTCAATCCGCTTGTTGACGATGCCCCCGTCCTTGATTTGATAGCCGTCGGCGGATACCAAGCCGGACACCAGCGCTTCCCCAAGACCGAAGCTGGCATCGATCGTGAGTATTTTTCGATTGCCGGAGACAGGATCGGCGGTAAATAAAATTCCCGAAGCTTGTGGGAACACCATTCTTTGGACGATTACGGATAAATAAACTTGCCTATGATCGTATCCGTTCAGCATGCGGTAAATGACCGCGCGTTCCGTAAATAAAGAAGCCCAACATTTGCGAATGTGTTCCAGGATGGATGCCTTGCCGATAATATTCAAGTAGGTGTCTTGTTGTCCTGCAAATGAAGCATGGGGCAAATCTTCGGCTGTCGCACTGGAACGTACGGAATAAGCATGTTCATCGCCGAACCAGGAGAGACGGTCAGTCACGGCCTGCTCAACATCGGAAGGAATGTCTGTTTCCATAATGACCTGTCGGATCTTGTTGCTGATCTCAACGATTTGATCCCGATCATCCATTTGAAGCATGGCCAACCGATCCAGCAACGCATGGAATGTTTGGTTAGACGCGATGGCTTTTTGATAGCCAACCGTCGTCACACAGAACCCTTCCGGCACTTGAATTCCTTCCAGCTTGGATAAAGCCCCCAAGTGCAGCCCTTTTCCGCCCACTAACAAAAGCTGAGAAGGATTCATTTCTTGAAAGTCGAGAACCAGAGCGTTCATTCAACATCTCTCCTAACCGTTGCGTTTTTGTTGTTGACACCTGTTTTAACCCCTATTGCACCGAACGCCAGCTTATCGCCTTAATTTCTCCATGGATACACTCCTTCATAATTTCTTCGAGGGATTAAAAAGAGCATTGACAAAACGCAGTATTCGGTTTACTATTAAGATAGGGATCAAAATAATTACCGAACAAAATGAAATTTTCAATGACGCCAAAGATTATATCACGGCGTTTATTTTAGTTCAAATGGTCTTTTAAAAAGAGATGATTCTGGTGTTTACCAGGGTCGTCTCTTTTTGATTTTGGAGATTAATCCATAATGTGTCGGAAATGGGCATTCAATGTCAACTTCGCTGGAACAGCCCCTTTAAACTGATTTTTGGGGCAGCTATTCAAATTCAGTTTACATAATATTATTTACGACGCCTTCTATTGAGAGTTCGTAGCGCACTTCCATCCGTTGGTCTGGTATAATAACCCTAAATCAACTGCATGGAGCGCGAATTCAATGAACCTGCAAAAATTAAAAGACCGCGAGCAGCTGGACCAGCGCGTGCCCAGTATGCCCTGGTACGTCGAGAAGTTTATTAACTACAAGCTGCCGGACCTCTCCCCCTCTTCCCTGCTGGAGTATGTGAGAGATTACGAAGCTTTTTTTAGCTGGTTGATGCGCGAAGGTTTGACGACGGCGGAGAAGATGTCCGACATTCCGATCGAAGCGCTGGAGAAGCTGAAAATGGACGAAATCGACAGCTTCCGGATGGAGCTGTCCACCCGCCGCGAGCATGCCAATTCTCGGACGACCATCTCGCGCAAGCTCTCCTCCCTCCGCTCGCTGTTCCACTATCTCAGCCAGATCGCGGAGGATGACGACTTCTACCCGTTGCTCAAGCGCAACGTGATGGCCAAGGTGTCGATCAAACGAACGCACAAGCCGAAGGACACGGCGGCCAAGCTGGAAGGCAAGTTGCTTCAGGAGGAGGAAATTTCGGAATTTATCGCGTATATCAACGAGTATTATGCGTTGGACGTCGCGAACAATAAGCAGGCCCTTTACGCTCACGAGCTGAACCATACGCGGGACGCCTGTATCGTAAGCCTCATTTTGAATTCAGGCTTGCGCGTATCGGAGCTTGTGAACCTGAACCTCGAGGATCTGGATCTTAAAAAGAAGCTTGTGTACGTCTACCGCAAGGGCAGCAACGACGACACCTTCAAGACGCCGGTTTTTTTCCGGCAAGACGCGCTTGCCAACCTGGAGTCCTACCTGCAGCAGCGCGAGATTCGCTATCATGCGCCTAAACGCGAAAAAGCCCTCTTTCTCGCGCTGGCAAACGGCAAGAAAGAAGGCTCGCGCATGACCAAGCGCGCGGTCCAAGAAATGGTAATCAAATACGCGAAGCGGTTCGGCAAGCCTTATCTGTCCGTCCACAAGCTTCGCCATTCGTTCGCGACCGACTACTATCTGTCCAACGATCTATACAAGACGCAGGAGCAGCTCGGCCACGCATCGCCGGAGACGACGCAGATCTACGCGCATCTGACGGACAAAACGATGGAGGAAGCGATCGACAAGCGCCGTACCTCGGATTCTTAATCGTACACACCGCAAAAGGGACGATCTCGCATCGTCCCTTTTTTTAACCGATTTTAAAGTGTTCTATGACGTAAAAGCATCCGCGGCACTTCGGACTCAATGGACGCTATTTCTTAAAAAAGGGGCTAATTCCGATAGGTTTCGGACTGGAACGACGTTATTTACTCGGATCGACGCTGAGAAAGGCCGACTTACCCGAAATAGCGTCCTCGGTGTCCGCAAGCGGGCCGGGAATCGCGATAAATCCAACAATAGCGGCGCCCCGGTCCGTTCGCTACGCGCGAAAACGCGATGCAAGTTGTGGCAAGCGCCTTTTTTATTCCGACTGCTGCCGCAGCTTGTCCGCGACAGCCTCCATTTTTTGCGCCATACTCCCCTGCTTATCCCGGCGGTCGTCGATCGTGATCGACGTCGATACGCGCTGGGCGCCATGATTATACGGCGTCTCGTGCATGCGTCTGACGACAGCCAGCACATCCTCGAGCTCGCCTTCAATGATCGTGCTCATCGGCGTCATCTCATGTTTGATACGCTCCGGCGCCATGCGCAATACGCGCTCGACCTCGGCGACGTATGCGCTGACGCTCGTCGATCCGGTGCCGATCGGCACGATCGTCACTTGTGCGATTGCCATCGTTATCCACTCGCTTTCTTCGTCATCGTCTCCATGCACACCGACCGAATGGCCGCTTCATGCCGATCCAATAGCGCCAGCCCCGCCGCCATATCCTTCGTCTGCTGACGAAGGACGTCTGCACCGTCCACTTCGCTTAAATAGCGTCCCAGGAAATGGACGAAAACATCCAGCCGCCGAAGCCGCATGAGCAGAGGCAGCGCATCGATCTCTTCTTCGCTTAGCGGAGCGATGCCGCCGAAACCGCTTAAAAACGAGGCCGCCGCGTCAAGGTTCCCCGCCTCGCCGATTAACCCCGCCAACGTAACCGCCGGCTCCATCGCTCTAAGTTCCATCGTGCAAAACTCAAAGTCCAGTATAGCCGCGATCTGCGTACGAATGTGCGTGTCGACCAGCAGATTGGAATCGTTAATATCGCCGTGCACCAGCTGATGCGGCAGGCTGCGAACGGTGTCTAGCGCCGCCTGAAAGTCGTGCATCGCCTTGCCGATCAGCTGAAGCGAGTCCTGCAAATCGGCAAACACGGCCGGCGGCGCCTTGCAAAAAGCCATGATAACGCTGCCCGAACATGCAGGATGCGTCCGCTCGAGCTCGTAGCATGGCAAATAGGCCGGCGCAGCAGCGGGCTCGAGCGTCCGGAGCGCCAGCGACAGACGGCCGACGGCATCGCCGATCGAAGCGGCGACGGCAGGCTCCGATCCGTCCGGCCTGACGCCCTCCGTATACGTAAACAACGCGGCATAACGCCCCGTCCCATCCGCCAGCGTCGAAAAGGTCGCGCCGCCCGGCAGCGCGATCGGCCGTGGCACGGCAAACGGCAAAGCCGTCTCGTTCAGCTTCAGCAGCACATCGTGCTCGAATGCGATCTTGTCGGCATCCTTGTGCGTCTCATAGATACGAAGCACGCGCTTATCGCCGCAATCGTTTTCCGCGATTCGCGTCGTGTTGTTCCAGCCGCTCTCTCCCTCGGAGACCGTCCAGCTTGTTCCCGGATCGTAGCGGTTCAATAAAGCGGCAAACGGCATGCCTATCCTCCGATCTTCTTCACCGAACGATCGATAGCGGTCCGCTCGGCGTCCGTAAATAGCCCCAATCTCCAAAAGGCGGCGCCGCCAAGACCGTAGCGCTTCGCCAGACCGAGCTTGTCGTCGACCGTAGTCTCGTTTTCCGCATTCAAATTAATCGCCAGCAGCAGCTTGGACTTTGGCGCGCCCGTCGCGATCGCCTTGTCGATTGCCTCTACGACCTTCGCGTTCGGCTGCGGCTTATCGTTGTTTCCGTAGTCATAGGCCATAATGACGAGCTCGTCCGCCCATTTGGCCAACGCCGCATAATCGTACCCCTTGTATTCGCCGTTGAGCGGCGGCACTGCTAGCGCTACCTTGATGCCGTCCGGCTTGACTGCCGAGACGAGCTGCTTGACATAGCCGTTCAACGCCGACTGGGCCATGACGGGATCGTCGCGCCAGCCAAGCCCTTCGAAGTCGAGCATGATGCCGCCAAAGGCGTTGTCCTTGGCGAGAGAATGCAGTCGTTCGATCGATGCGTCCCGCAGCGTCTTGTCGGTCAGCATCTTCATCAGCTGCCCCTTGCCGTCCTTGCCGAGCACCGCCAAGTAGCTGCCCGAGCCGTTCGAATTGACTTGCGCCACGATCGATTCGGGCGTATCTTCGGCTGCCGCTTGCGGCCAATACCAGCGATCGCCGGTCGTATCTTTTATGTTGATTTGCCCATTGTAATCGACCTGGCTCCAGCCGAAGGCAACATCGTTCATTTCGTTCGTAATCGCCAGCTGACTATAAGCCCCTACTGCATAAAAACCGAGCAGCCGCATCTCGCTTTGCGGCGATACGACGCGGACCGTCTTGGCAGGCCCGTCCCAAGTCACTTGCGCGCCAAATGCCTGGCTGAAAAAGGCTAGCGGCACGAGCACCGAATCGCCAGACATGACAGGCGCAGCGTTCAGCGCATATTTAACGTTGTTAATTGTAGCCGTTT
Organism: Cohnella sp. GbtcB17; assembly: GCF_019091135.1. Classification (GTDB taxonomy): domain Bacteria; phylum Bacillota; class Bacilli; order Paenibacillales; family Paenibacillaceae; genus Cohnella. The sequence goes on from NZ_JAGXJW010000040.1 coordinate 24,394, forward strand.
TCTGGCCGAGCTTCAAAAGCACCTCGACACGCTGCCCCGCGGCGCCTTTGCCCTTCGCGATGACAGACTTGTTCGCGGGCACCCAGACCGCGTTGACGCCCAGCGCCTCCGCAATCTTCCGGAACGGCAGCAGAATCGTTCCTTTGCTGTTGAGCGGCGGCACGGGTACGGGCAGCTTCACGTCGTCCAGCACGATCGTGACCGCTGGCGCCGTCGCCGCCGAAGCGCCTTGCGCGCCGATCGGCAGCAGCATCGCCGAGGCCAGAACGGCCGGGAGACATTTTCGAATCGGATAAGGCAATCTCATCAGGGTAACGCTCCCTCTCTTTCAAGCCATCTATGAATCTATTCATTAGACGCTTTAAAAGAGGAGGAGTTGCATTCGACTGGCAAATTCAAATGTTAATGTCATTAACTAAAACCGCCTTGATACAAGCACGAGGCACGCAGAAGGCGGAACGGGCGGTTTTTGCAGATTTTGTTTACATAATATATTTTATGACGCGTTTATTATTCAGTCCATTCCGACCTCAATAATCCCATTTGAATGACGTCCGCATAGCGGCCATTTCGGTACAGCTTCTCTCTTAACCTCCCCTCTTCGACAAAACCGCACTTCAAATAGCTCCGATACGCTCTCTCGTTAAAATCGTACACCTCCAGTTCCAATCGATGGAGATTAAGCTCCTTGAACGCATAGCCGCACAAAAGCCGCATCGCTTCCGTCCCCAGTCCCTGCCCGCAGCGCTCGAGCGTGCCGATGACGACGCCGATCCGCCCGCAGCGGTTTTTCCAATCGATCGCGTCCAGTCCGATCTGTCCGATATACAGCTCCGTATCCGCTTCCGCGATGACGAAGCTGCGGCTGTCCGGCCGCTGATCCATCATGTCGGCCAGAAATCCTTCCGTCGACTCCAGTCCGTGCGGAAACAGAAAAATATCCGACAAAAATTCCGTAATGGCTTCGTCGTTCACCCATTGGCGGATCGGCACGAGATCCTCATGGCGATATTCGCGCAGTCGAACGCGCTGGCCGATAATGTGCGGCATGTTGCCACGTCTCCTCTATTTTTAATGAATGGTCCGCAAGCTACTTGCCGGTCAGCAGATCGATCCAGTTGTCCGGCAGCGTCACCGCTTGCCTGCGGACGGAAGCAAGGTCGAAGGCGGCGATCCAATCCGCCGGCCTCGACGCCTCGACTCGGTCGCACAAGCCGGCGAGCCAGGCCAGAAACCCGACCAAACGCTCCGCGCGCACGCCGAACCGGTCCCTGAGCTCCGGAAGCGATACCGCTCCGTGACGCTTGGACAGTCGGCTGCCGTCCGCGCCGAGCAGCAGCGGCGAATGCGCGAAGCGCGGCGGCGGACTGCCCAACGCTTCGTAAAGCGCCAGCTGCCGTGGCGTCGAATCGAGCAGATCCCAGCCGCGCAGCACGTCGGTAATCTCCATCTCGATATCGTCGGCAACGACGGCGAGCTGATAAGCCACGATGCCGTCCGCGCGCCGCACGACGAAGTCGCCGCCGCTCGCGCCGGAGAATACGGTCTCGCCGGCGATGCCGTCATGGAACCGATAGTTCGCTTGCTCATCCATCGCAAAGCGCAGCGACGGCGTCTTGCGCAGCGCCCGCTCCGTCCGCTCTGCGGCGGTCAGTCTTCGGCAAGTGCCCGGATAGGCCGGCCCCTCCGCGTCAAGCCCGTGCGGCGCGCTGGCCGCAGCCTGCAGGTCCGCACGGCTGCAATAGCACGGATACAAGCGCCCCTGCCGCTGCAGCTCGTCCAATACCCGTTCGTATAACGCCGTACGCCTGCTCTGCTCGTAAGGCGCGTGGGGTCCGCCCACGTCCGGCCCTTCGTCCCAGTCCAGGCCCAGCCACTTGAGCTCACCGGGCAGCTCGCCGGCCAGCTCCGGCTTGCATCTTTGCCGATCGAGGTCCTCCAGCCGCAGAACGATCTCCCCGCCCGCCGAGCGAATGTGCAGCCAGGCCAGCAGCGCCGTCAGCGCGTTGCCCAGATGCAGCCTGCCGGACGGCGTGGGCGCGAATCTGCCGCGAATCGGTTTCCCGTTTGCAGCCATCTCCCTTCCCCTTTCTCCAATACGCGATCTTGTAGCATAATAGGATTCATATTCAGTTCACAAACTAGCGTCAAAATACTTTCTATACTTTCTTTATTTCTATACTCTAGGCAGCGCAACCCGCGCATGTCCCAATCCAAGCGCAAAGGTGGCCGATGCTTGTGGCGCGCATTCTTATTGTAGACGATGATCCGCATATCCGCGAGTTGCTCGGTCATTTCCTGGCCGCCGAAGGCTTCGAGATCCAGGAAGCGACGGATGGCCAAGAAGCGCTGGCGATGCTGGCGGAATCACCGTTCGATCTGGTCGTGCTGGACATTATGATGCCGAACATGGACGGCTGGGAGCTGTGCCGCGAACTAAGGACGCATTACGAGCTGCCGGTCCTCATGCTCACTGCGATGGGCGAGACCGCGCAGAAGGTCAAGGGCTTCCAGCTCGGCACCGACGACTATATGGTGAAGCCGTTCGAGCCGGCGGAGCTGGTCGTACGCGTCAAGGCGCTCATGCGCAGGTACAAGATCGCCGTCTCCCATCAGACACAGGTCGGCCGCGTCGTCATGAACCGGCAGACGTTCGAGCTTCAGCTGGACGGCGAGCCGCTCACGCTGCCGCTCAAGGAGTTCGAGCTGTTGTTCAAGCTGGCGAGCCATCCCGGTCAGACGTTCTCCCGCGATCAGCTCATCGAGCAGATCTGGGGCTTCGACTACGAAGGCGACGAGCGTACGGTCGACGTGCATATCAAACGGCTGCGCGAGCGCTTCCCCGACGATTGCGGCTTCCGGATCACCACGATTCGGGGGCTTGGCTACCGGCTGGAGGTGCTCGCTTGAACATCGGCGGATCGCGGCTTTCCCGTCTATGGAAGAAATTCGAACAGAGCCACAAGGAATATCGCCGGCTGCAAAAGCAATTCGAGAACCGCATGCGCGAGCAGCGCAGAAGCGAGGCGCTGGCGGCCGGCGGAACGCGGGCATGGTTCGAGAGGCTGCCGCCGCCGTTGCATTTTTTGACCGGCGTCTTCGTGTTTCTAACCTGCTACTCCATTCTTTGGACCGCCGCGCACTTTTTGCTTCGTGCCGTCAACCGCATGCTGCCGATGCCCGGGACACTGCGCGAATATTTGACGCTCATTTTTACTTTTTTCCTGTTTGGCTTGTCCATTGCCGTCATTCGTTATCTGTTCAGGCCGGAGGCAAGGGCGATGCAGCTCGTGAATGCGCTGACCGACGCGATGTCCCGAATGGGCAAAGGCGACTTCAACGTGAACCTGGAGGTCAATCCGCGGTACGCGGGACAATACTATGAGGTCGTCAAAAATTTCAAGCAGATGGCTGCCGATCTCGGTCAGATCGAAAATATGCGGCAGCAGTTCGTCGCCAACGTCTCTCACGAGATTCAATCGCCGCTCACGTCGATCAAAGGCTTTGCGCAGGCGCTCAAATCGGATCGGCTCACGGAGGCGCAGCGCAAGCATTACCTGGACATTATCGAAGCGGAGAGCGAGCGACTGTCCAGGCTCAGCGACAACCTGCTCATGCTTACGACGCTCGAATCCAAGCGCCCGGCGTTCCAGCCCCGCACGTACAGGCTGGACAAGCAGCTGCGCCAGGTCGTGCTGGCCGCCGAGCCCCAATGGCAAGCCAAACGGCTGGAGCTCGACATCCGACTCGCCGAATGCGAACTGGAAGCCGACGAAGAGCTGCTGAGACAGGTGTGGGTGAACCTGCTTCACAATGCGATCAAATTTACGCCCGAAGGCGGCATGCTCGGCATCACGCTGACCGTAACGGGCGGCAGCGCAGTCGTGCACGTCGAAGATACCGGCCCCGGCGTTGCGCCCGAGCATCTCCCCCGTCTGTTCGAGCGATTTTACAAAGCGGACAAATCGCGCAACCGGGCGGCCGGCGGCAGCGGTCCCGGCCTGTCGATCGTCCAGCGGATCGTGCAAATGCACAGCGGCGATGTGTCGATCGCGAACCGGCTCGTCGTCGGCACGCGCGTCACGGTCGAGCTTCCGCTCACGCAGCATGCATCCCCGTCATAACGTGCCGAAAAGCCGCCTTCGCAAAAACGCGAGTGCGGCTTTTCCCAGTCTATGCTCTCTTACAGCTTAAAAGCGCTGACGGTATTCTTGAGCTCCGCCGCGATGCCGGACAGCGTCCGGGACGAGGAAGACAGCTCCTCGCTGAACGCGAGCTGCTCCTCCGCCGAAGCCGCCGCCTCTTGCGTCATCGAAGCGGTCGTGGACGCCATATGGCCGATATTCGACACCGACGCGGACACTTCCTCCGAGCTCGCGGCCAATTGTTCGGCTGCCGCTGCAGCCTCCTGTACGCGGGAGGAAACGTCGTACGAGGCGCTCGCGATCTGCTTGAAGGCGGCAGCCGCTTCGTTCACGGCCGTGCTGCCGGCTTGCACCTCTTCGATGCTCGCGTTCATGAGCGCGGACATCGACTCGACTTGCTCGCGCACCTCGGTGATCAGCGTGTAGACGTTGCCGACAGATTCGTTGGTCTGGGTGGCGAGCTTGCGAACTTCACCCGCAACGACCGCAAAGCCTGCACCGTGCTCGCCTGCGCGAGTCGCTTCGATCGCGGCGTTCAGCGCGAGCAGGTTGGTGCGCGAAGCGATCTCGCCGATGATGCCCGTCACCTCGCCGATCTGTTGAGATTTGGCGACGAGATTGGTGATCTGCTTGCCGGCAAGCGCTACGGTCTGCTCAAGCGACGCCATTCGCTCCGTCACATTGACGATGCGATCTGTCCCCGTCGTAGCCGCAGCAGCGGCACCTGCGGACAGCTCCGCGACCTCGGAGGTCGTCTCCGCGATTCTGCTGACGCCCTCTGCCATCTCCTCCATCACTCTGTCGCACTCTGCCGCCGACTTGGCCTGGCTTTCCGAATTGGAAGCGATGAGCGAGACGGACTCCGCGATCTTCCCGGATGCGCCTTTGTTCTGCTCGGAGCCGCCGGACAGTTGGATCGCGGACGTTGCGAGCACCGAAGCGCTGTCCTGTATCTGGCTGACGGAGCCCCTCAATTTGGCGACCGTATCGTTCAGTCTCCTCAGCAGCGTGCCGAACTCGTCGCTTCGCTTCGTTTCGATCGAGGTAATCTGAAGATCGCCCGCGGCTACTCGGCCAAGTGCTTCCGTCGTCTGCTTCAGCGGCACCGTAATGTTGCGGATCATCGACCAGGACAGCACGACTGCGAGCAGAACGATCGCGATTCCAAGGTAAAAAACGAGCGATGCGCTGCTTTTGAACAGCTTGTCGTTATCCTTCACGCTTTTTACGGCACCGTCGTGGTTAAAGTCGATCAGCAGGTCCACGTCTTTTTCAAGCTTTGTGAACGCTTCGACCGTTTTGTTCGAGATGTCCGCGCTGCCGGCATTTTGAGACGAAGCCGCATAGCTGGCCTTGAATTCCGTCCAGTTTTGCTGCAGCGCCTCATAAAGCTTCTTGTCTTCATCGTTTGCGACCGAGCTTTTATATTCGCTCACGCTTTTATCGATCTCCGGGAACAAAGCCGTCAATTGGTCGATTGCCTTCTTTTTGGCGGCTGCGTCCGCGGCCATTAACGACTGATAGTATTGATTGGTAATCTCCTGAAGATCGATTTTGATGTTGCTCATCGATTCGACGCCGCTTAGCCAGTCGTTGCCGATCTCCTGCGACTGCTTGTTCATAAAGCTCATGTTAACCAAGCTGATAAAGCCCAGCGCCGCAAGCGCGACGACGATGGCGGTAAACGCCGCTACCATTTTTTTGCCGACCGTCCAATTCATCCGTTGACTGCCTCCCGCCGCACGTCCGGCTCTTCGTTAGGTTGCTCTCTACTTCACATATCGGCGTGAGGATTAAAATAACTTAATGTCAAACCCGTAATCGATGAAATATTTGATGAATTATCAACAACAAAGTCGTTTATTGTCGTTTAATGTCGTTTAAAGATTAGGAAAGTGAAATGAAATAAACCCGCCTTTTCCTTTCGGAAGCAGCGGGTTATTCATTATATCCAGTTAGAAGCTACATCTCGGCTTCAGGCTTCAGCGCCCGAAACCGGCTATAGGCCGCCTCCCATGCTTCCCCCTCGGCAGGCTCGTAACGATCCGCCGGGAACGAAGCCGACACAAGACGTCTTGCTTCGGCTAGATCCGAGATCTCGCCTTGGGCGACGAATTGCAGCAGCAGATTGCCGATCGCGCTCGCCTCGGCCGGTCCCGCATGGACCGGACGGCCGATCGCGCCGGCCGAAAGCCGGCAGAGCAGCTTGTTCTGGATGCCGCCGCCGACCATGTACAGTCCGCCGAACTGACGGCCGGTAAGCGCCTCCGCCTGTTCCAGCGCCTGGCGATAGCGGAGCGCGAGACTCTCGATAATGCAGCGGGCGAATTCGCCCGGGTTCCGCGGCTCCGGCTGGCCGGTCTCCCGGCAGAAAGCGCGAATCTTGGACGTCATGTCGGAAGGTCCGTAAAAGCGCGCGTCGTCCGGGTCGATCAAGCTCCGCAGCGGCTCTGCCGCTTCCGCAAGCTCGACCAGCTCGGGATAGCCGATCGGGGACCCGCTCTCGTCCCATTCACGTTTGCACTCCTGCAAGATCCACAGGCCCATGATGTTTTTAAGCAGCTGGTATTTGCCGCCGACGCCGCCTTCGTTGGAAAAGGACAGCGCCAGCGTCTCCGGCTTCAGAACCGGCTCCGCCAGCTCCGTGCCGAGCAGCGACCAGGTGCCGCAGACGAGATAGGCGAACGGCTCGTCTCCCGCCGGCACGGCCGCGATCGCGGATGCCGTATCGTGGGAGCCGACCGCCACCGCTTCGATCGCGGGAATGCGCAGCTCCTCCAGCACCTCGTCCGACAGCGTGCCGATCCGCGTGCCCGGCGCGACCGGCTCGAGGAACAGCGTCTCGGGAATGCCGAGCGCGCTCATCAGCGAAGTGTTCCAGCTGCGCGTGCGCGGGTCGAACAGCTGCGTCGTCGTCGCCATCGTGAATTCGCAAGCCGGCACGCCCGTGAGCAAATAGGTGAGCAGATCGGGCGTCAGCAGCAGCGTCTTGGCTGCGGCGAGCTTCGCCGAACCGGCCCGGCTCATCGCATAGAGCTGATAAAGCGTATTGAAGGGCATGAATTGAAGCCCGCTCGACGCGAACAGCTCGTCTGCGCCGAAGCGCTCGCTCAGCTCCTCGATCAACCCTTCGGTCTGCGGATCGCGATAATGGTACGGATTGCCGAGCAGTTCGCCGCCTTTGTCGATCAGCCCGAAGTCGACGCCCCACGTATCGATGCCGAGCGTCCGCGGCGCATAGCCGGCCTGGAACGTCTTGCGAATGCCGCGCTTAATTTCCTGCAGCAAGCGCAGGATGTCCCAATGCAGATGTTTGCCCACGCGGACGGCTTCGTTTTCGAAGCGGTGCATCTCGGCCACCTTTAGCTTGCGGGTGCCGTCCGCTTCTGCGGCAAGCTCACCGACATAGGCGCGCCCCGAGCTTGCGCCCATATCGAACGCCAGCGCGATCGCGCGGCGAGAATCGCCCCTTGCAGCCGTTGTCTCGCTCATGTCCCGTCCTCCGCCTATTTCATTTTTTGCAGCAGCTCGATCCGATACGCCTCGCTCTCCAGGGAAGCGATCTCTTTGTACTCGGCGTCCGTCAAAGCCTTCGGCGTCTTGATGGCGCTCGCGATCAGCCAGATCTTCGCGCTCTCCTCGACGACTTCGGTACGGTAGTACGCTTCGCGAAGATTGCGCCCCGTCGTGACCAGGCCGTGATTGCCGAGCAGAATCGTGCTGTAGTCGTTCACCTTGGCGACGACAGCGTCAGCGAGACGATCGGTCGTCGGCAGCACGTACGGAACATACGTCGTCGTGCCGACAAGCGCCGCCTGGTCGGGGAACATGACGGGCAGCTCCTGCTCGACCAGCGTGAAGGCGATGCAGTACGGCGGATGCGTGTGAACGATCGCCCCGATGGACGGATTGGCCCGATAGGCGTACAGATGCATCAGCACCTCTGACGATGGCCGCAGTCCGATGTCGGTAATGTCCCCGCTCTCGATGTCCACCTCGACCCATTGCTCGGGCGCGATCTCGTCCAGGGCGAACCCGCTCGGAGACAGATACATTTTGCCCTCGTGACGGGCGCTCAGATTGCCGCCGGGCCCGACGACCAGTTTGTTCGATACCGTCTTGCGCGCGTACTTGCACAGCTCATTGCGAATATCGGTGGCGCTCATGCGTGAATGACCTCCAAGGTTTTAAAAAGTTGCGATCGGAAAATGCCGACGGAAAACGGTGCGGTCGAACAAAGAAAAGGATCAGACGGGACGAAGGCCGCCCGGAGCGGACGGCTTCGCTGGATGGCCCGTTCGTCGGCCCGTTATTTGTAAAGCGGTCCGAAGTTCGCGCACGCTCTGAAGTCGGCGCCTTCGATGCCGTCCGTGCCGAACAGTCCCCATGCCCGCGGGCGGAAGACGCGCTCCTCGGCGACGTTGTGCATGCTGATCGGAATGCGAAGCATCGAAGCGAGCGTGATCAGGTCGGCGCCGATATGGCCGTAGCTGATCGAGCCGTGGTTCGCGCCCCAGTTGTCCATGACGTCGTACACGGTGCGGAACGCGCCCTTGCCGGTCACGATCGGGGCAAACCAGGTCGTCGGCCAGGTCGGGTCGGTGCGCTTGTCGAGCGCGTCGTGCACTTCGGGCGGCAGGTCGACCGAATAGCCTTCGGCGATTTGCAGCGTCGGGCCGATGCCTTTGACGTAGTTCAGGCGGGACATCGTCATCGGCATGCCGCCCTTCGTCAGGAAGTCCGACGAATAGCCGCCCCCGCGGAAGTATTCCGCGGACGCCGGACGCCAGCTCGTCGCGTCCAGACACTTTTGCGCCTCTTCGGGCGAAATGTCCCAGAACGGCTTCATCGCCGGCTTGCCGTCCTTCGATTGTTCGCCGGTGCCGTCCATCGTCGCGGAGCCGGAGTTGATGAGGTGCAGCAGGCCGCCCGCGGCAGCACCCGTTAATTTGTGACCGGTAACTCTTTCAACCGAATCGGGTCCCCAGTATGTCCGCACGTCGGCGAAAATTTGCGCGGTGTTCGTGAGCAGGTAGCCCATCAGCATCGGGATGCCGTTCAGGCTGTCGTTTTCCGTGGCGACGATATAAGGCGCGCGGATGCCGTTCCAGTCGAACGACGAATTCAGAATCGTCTCGAGGAAGTCGCCGTTCGGGAAATGATCGGTCCAAGCGCGCTGCCCCTGGAAGCCGGAGACGATCGCGTTGTGGCCGAGCGCTTCTTCGCCGAAGCCGAGCTCCGCCAGTCGCGGGTTGCCGATCATCAGATCGCGGGCGATCTGCGTCATCTTGACGACGGTCTCCCAATCCTTGTCCTTGTCCGCGCGGCTCTTCTGCAGGCGCTCCGGATTGTTGTCCGGCCCTTCCTTGCAGTTCTCCTTCACCCACGCCAGCGCCTTTTCGAACTCGGCCGGATCGTAGATCTCCTCTTCGATGCGGCGCACGAACTCGGACATGTCCACGTACTCCGTGCGCATGCCGAGGTATTCCTGGAACAGGCCGTCGTTCACGATCGAGCCTGCGATGCCCATCGATACCGAGCCCATCGACAAATACGATTTGCCGCGCATAATCGCGACCGCAAGCCCCGCGCGGGCGAACCCGATCAGCTTCTCGCGGACGTCCTCGGGTACGGTCGTGTCGCCAGAGTCCTGCACCTGCTCGCCGTAAATGCCGAACGCGGGCAGTCCCTTTTGCGCGTAGCCGGACAGCACGGCGGCCAGGTAGACGGCGCCCGGACGCTCCGTGCCGTTGAAGCCCCACACCGCCTTCGGCAGCGTCGGGTCCATGTCCATCGTCTCGGTGCCGTAGCACCAGCACGGCGTGACAGTGAGCGAGACGCCGACGCCGGCCTTGGCGAATTTGTCGGCCGATGCGGCAGCCTCGGCGACGCCGCCGATGCAGGTGTCCGAGATGACGCACTCGACCGGCTCGCCGTTCGGGTACCGCAGCGTGCTGCTGAGCAGCTCCGCCACGGCCTTGGCCATGTTCATCGTCTGGTCCTCAAGCGATTCGCGCACGCCCTTGCGACGGCCGTCGATCGTCGGGCGAATGCCGATCTTGGGAAATCCGCTTTGATACCGGTAAGCGTTGTCAGTCATTAATGATGCCTCCTTGAAAGCGATTAATATGTTATCGATAACTCTAAATTAACAACGAAACGTCTTGCTGTCAATCCATCACTTTTGTAAGATAGAGATTAAGCATATGGCGGCTTGATGAAAGGATTGGACGCGCATGGTCACCATCTACGATATCGCGGAAAAAGCCGGCGTCTCGGCGATGACGGTATCTAGAGTTATCAATAACACGGGACGCATCAGCGAAAAAACGCGGACAAAAGTCAAACGCGTCATGGACGAGCTGGGGTATGTGCCGAACCAGATGGCGCGCAGCCTCGTCCTCCAGGAGACGCGGCTGCTGTTTCTGATGATTACCGATATTACAAACCCTTTTTATACGACGCTTGCGCGCGGTGCCGAGGACGCGGCGAAAAAGCACGGCTATCGGCTGCTGTTCGGCAATACGGACGAGGACCTGGAAAAGGAAAACGACTATATCGACGCCGTTCTGAAAACGCGGGCGGACGGCGTGCTCATCGCTCCTGCCGGGGATGCGTCCCTCCCTCATCTTGAGATGCTGCGTCGTCACCGCGTGCCGTTCGTGCTGCTCGACCGCGAGGTGCCGGGCATGGACAGCGACGTCGTGCTCGGCGACAGCAAGGAGGGCGCGCGCCAACTGGTCAAGCAGCTCGTCGGCTGCGGCCACCGCAGAATTGCGCTGATCAACGGCTCGCGCACGATCTCAAGCGCCAGGGAGCGGCTCGAGGGCTACCGGGAAGCGCTCAAGCTGAACGATCTTGCCTACGACGAAGCGCTGGTGCTGGAGACGAGCTTCGGTCCGCGCAGCGATCTGACCGGCATCGAAGCTTGGCTCGACAGCCTGCGCCCCCTTCCTACAGCCTTCGTCGCAGGCAACAACGTGCTTGCCGTCGAGCTCATGCGGTCGCTTAGATCGCGCGGGCTTCGCGTGCCGGAAGACGTATCGCTCGTCTGCTTCGACGAGCTGGTGTCTTACGCCGAGATGGATCCCTTCCTCACGGTCATCTCCCAGCAAGCTTACCAATTCGGCTACCTCGGCATGCAGATGCTGCTAGATCGAATCCAATCCCGCGACGGACAGGTGCCGGGCTGGCGCAAGATCGTGCTGCCCGCCGAGCTCATCGTTCGGCGTTCGGTGCGGCAGCTTTAATGCAGTTGCGGGGTAACACGAACAGGCGCCGCGGGAAATGTGCCGCGGCGCCTGTCTCTATGCTTATACACTATCGCCCGAGCCGAATATGGCCGGCTTTCGTTCGCAGCCTGTCCCAGGCCCGCTTGATCGAGCCGCGGCGATCCGGCGCGAGCGCGAGTCCGGACAACTCGGAGATGCGGGCGACGACTTGATCCGGATTCATGCCGTCCGTTTGAATATGGACCTCGAATGCCGGCTTCGACAAGCCGGCCAAGCATCGGTCGATCTGCAGAGCCGCCCATGAGCGCTCGCTCTCCCACCGGCTGCGAAGACGACGCAGCAGCGTCTCGCGCGACGCCGTCAGCGTGTAGTCGTCGACGCGAATGCCGAGCCGCGCAGCGCGCCGACCAACTCGTCCATGTAATCCTCGTTCACGACCGTCATCGGCACGATGATCGGTCCCGCATGCTTCGCCGCCAGATAAGCCAGCATCTCGCGGTTGATCGACCGCCACATCGGAAAGTCCTGGAAGTCGCTGCCGCGAAGCGACTTGGGCAGCCTCGCGCGGATGTAGAAACCGGCCTCCTCCGGATCGAACACGAACGAGCCGGGAAGTCTCCGGTGCAGCTCATATGCGGCCGTCGTCTTGCCTGCACCGAAAGCGCCGTTGATCCAAATGATCACCGGCTATGTCCAGTGCTACGCTTCGAATTGCGCTGCCAGACGACATAAGCGGCGATCGCTGCTGCGGCGATAAGCAGCGACCACAGCCAGTCGAGCTTCGCCAGCGCTTCTCTCGTGCCGCTTAGCTTGCTGTCCTTGTAGGACTCCTGGTAGACCGCTTTGACGTAGACGCCGCCTCCTGCGTCGATAGCGATCGCATCCTGCACGTCGATGCCCAGAATCCCTTTGAATTCGGTGCCCTTCGGCAGCGCGTTGGAGAAATTCCCCTTGTAAGCGCCTTCGGTCTCGGCATAAAGGGAAACTTTGCCCAGCTTCATGCCGAGCCGGTCTGCGGGCACGGATTCATCCGTTATTTTGTACAAATTGTCGTAATAAACGACAAACGGCGTGTCCCAGCTGGCCGCAGCGCCAACGGACGGAACGAGCAGCATCAGCGCCGCAAACAGCAGCAGAAGCTTACGTGACATGGCCAGGCTCCTTCGAATCGATAGGATCTAATGAGGAAAAACGTTGCTTGGTTCACATTTTAAAGCAAAAACAGCCTTGCGAATAGTCCCCCGGGACAGCCCGGCTTGGTCGGCGCTTCGACCGAATCACCGACCACCAGCGTGCTTTTAAAACACTATTAGTTCCGCCCTTACACTTCGCACTAGCCGCCGAAAAGCATGTCGAGCGCGGTGCCCAGCTTGCCCGGCTTGCGGCCGAGCAGCACCTCAGGGTCGTAAATCTCGACGTTGCCGCAGCGTTCGCAGGACACAAAAAGATAGTGATAATGCTGCACGTCCAGCAGCTTGCTGAGTCCTGCGCCGGTCATCGACACTTCTTTGGCAATGCCTCCGCGTCCGCCGCAGCGGCGGCAGACGAAGCGATCCTCGAGCGCCTCCGCCAACTCTCGAATATCACGAGGCTCCAAGTCTTCGGCATCGCCCGAAGACCCTTCGTCCTCCGGGGCGCCGCCCGCCTCTAACGCCGTCTCTTCGAAGTCTTCTTCGGTCACCTCGTACAGCTTGCGCCTGCAGTTCGGGCATCTCCCCGCGACCTGCACCAGCTCGGCCTGGCAATAAGGACACTCCACCGCTTATCACGCTCCTCCGCTGAAGGTGACGGACAAGTGCACGATCTCGCTGCGGCTCGCCAGACGGACCGGCGGCCCCCAGGTTCCGTAGCCGGATGAGACGACCGCGTGCATTCTGCCTTTTCGCAAATAACCCCAGTCCAGCTCGAACAGTCTCCCCGTCACCCAGTGGTTCGGCGCGAACTGGCCCCGATGCGTGTGGCCCGACACGACGATGTCGACGCCGGCCTCCTCGGCCGCCGCATAGCCGTACGGCTGATGGTCCATGAGTATGATCGGCAGCGAGCGATCGACGCCCGCAAGCAGCTCGGCCACCGGCTTGCGGCCGTTCGGATCCATCGACTCCGCCGCCTTGTCCTTGCGGCCGACGACGTTCAAGATGCCGCCCGGCGTCGCATGCTCGTCGCGCAGTACGGGGAAGCCGAGCGCCTTCATGCGCTCGACGTATTCCTCGATATGCCCGCCGTAGTATTCGTGATTGCCGAGCACGGCGTAGACGCCGAGCGGCGCCGCGAGCCGGCCGAGACGCTCGGCCATCCGGTTGCGGACGAACGGCTCGATCACGTCGTCGAGCACGTCGCCTGCGAGCAAGATCAGATCAGGCTTGATCTTTTCCACGCGGGGGAGCAATCGATCCAGGTGGCGGTTGCCGACGATGTTGCCCAGATGAAGGTCGCTGACGAGCACGATGTCCATTCGGCGCCGTCCCCCGACATCCTTCGCGACGTCGAGCTCGTATTTGCGCACGATCGGCGTCCAGGCGTTCCAGGTTCCCCAGGCGAACAGGAGCAGCAGCAGTACGGCGACGATGAAACCGGTCGTTTCTACCGTATGCTTATAATCCGAGCCCGCTTCGTAGAACAGCCACACCGCCAGATCGGCGAGCGGCAGCAGGAGCACGGCGTATTCGAACAGCCCGATATAATAAGCGCCGAACACCTTCAGCCCGCGCCCGACGGGCTTCGGCAGAAAACGGAGACGCCCAATCAAATAGCCGAGCGCCGCCAAAGCGAGCAATGTCCACAGCGCCGCGTCCGGAAAGCCGGGCAACCAAACGTTCAGCCAGGTTTGCGCATTCCAGCCGATAAAGAAGTTCAGTCCGAGATACGCGGCAATGATAAGCGCAAAATTCAAGACAGCCCGCAGGCCTCCTCTTCTCATCGGCTCGCCACCTCCGGCGCGCCGTCCCGCTCGGCAATAAGCGCTGTCGGCGCGTCCGCATAGAGCAGCTTCAGCCTGTGCAGCGCGCGCGTGCATCCGACGTAGAGCAGCTTGGCGTCCCCCGCCCCGTAGTCCGCCGCGCCTGCATCCGGAATGAGCACGGCATCGAATTCAAGTCCCTTGGACAAATACACCGGCGCGACCGTGATCCCGCCTTCGTAATTTTGCTGCTTCGCCTCCAGCAGCGAAGCTTGAATGCCGCGGGCCGTCAGACCCGCATGAATGCGCGCGCAGGCCGCGGCCGTCCGGCCCAGCACCGCGATGCTTTGCAGCTCGGCTTCCCGCCCCCACTCTTCGACGATCGCCGCGATCGCGGCGACGTCCGGCGACTCGGCGGTCCGCTCGACCTCCACCGGCCGGCCGCTGCGGAAGACGGGGCGCGCCGGCTTGACGCCCCCGCCCATGCCCTTCAGAATGCGGTTGGCGAATTCGATGATTTCCAGCGTCGACCGGTAACTCCGGTCCAGCTCGTAATACGAAGTCTCGTCCGCGGGAAACAAGCCTTTGAGCTCCGCCCAGTCGGTGATGCCCGCATAGTCGTGGATGCCCTGCTGCAGATCGCCGAGCACCGTCATCGACGTGATCCGTTGATGCTGCCTCAGCACATGCAGCTGCGCCGGCGCATAATCCTGCGCTTCGTCGATCACGATATGGTCGTAGGCCGGCACGGTCGGGCCGAGCAGTTTCAGATGAATATGGACGAGCGCGGCCAGATCTTCCCTGGCGAAAACGGCGGAAGCCTTGCTTTTACCCTTCGATCTGGAAGACGCGCCGGCGCGCTTTGTCCCTTCTGCCTCGTTCGCCAGCCAGCCGCACGCTTTGTAAAAGGAAGCGGCCGTATGCTGCGGCAGCTTGCCGGCGTATGCCTTCCAGCGAGCATTCGCCTTTTTGCGCACCTCGGCTTCGCTCCATTTGGCTTTGCCGAGCTCGATCTCCATCCAGCGCTTGATCCGGTTAAGCACCCGTTCCCGCTTTTTCATGAGCGGATCGAGCGGATTTTCCTCCGCGAACCAGGCGCGAACCTGCTCTGCCGTCAGGATGCGGCGATCGTCGGGCGAGAACGGCTCGTCCGGCACCATCGTCCGCGCAAGCTCCGCGATCGCTTCGTCGATCTCTGCCAAAAAGCCGAGACTGCCCTTGCGCTTGGCCGGCGTGTCCGACCGACCGCTCGCGACGGCATCGCCCTCAAACCACCGGGCCAACTCTTCCGCCGGATCCCGGAGCCGCAGCTCCTCGCCGATCTGCTCGAGCGCCCAATCTTCGAACGTCTGCTGGCCGATATCCCCGACGCCAAGCTCGGGTAGCACCCCGGATATATAATTCAGGAACATTTTGCTCGGCGCGAGGATCATCATGCGGTCGGCGCGGACGCGATCCTGATAGCGGTAGAGCAGGTAGGCGAGCCGATGAAGCGCGACGGTCGTCTTGCCGCTTCCCGCGACGCCCTGGATGAATACGGCTTTGTTTTTCTCGGTACGGATAATCGCGTCCTGTTCCTGCTGAATCGTCGACACGATATCCCGCAGCTTGTTGTCCTTGCTCTCTCCAAGCTTGTGCAACAAAAACTCGTCGCCGGCCGAGCCGCCCTGCTCGCCGCCTTCGGCATAGCTGTCCACGACGCGCTGCAGCTCGCCTTCGCGCACGAGCAGGTTGCGCTTCAAGTGGACGGTGCCGGGCACGGGCCCCTCCGGCGAATCGTAGGCAACCTCGGGATCGCCGCCAGAGAACGCGTAAAACAAGCTCGATACCGGCGCCCGCCAATCCACGACGAGCAGGCGGTGCCCGTTCTCCTCGCCTACGCCAGACTTCCCGATATAAAGCGGCAGCGGCTCGCTCTTGCCCGCCTCGCGGAAGTCGAGCCTTCCGAAGTACGGTTCCTTTTCGGATGCGGTCAATCGAATCTTGCGCTCCTGACGAATGGCGTCGAGCGTCTGTTCGGTATAATCGTTGCCCGTGTACCGCGGGCCGATGCCCGCGATCTGCGTTCGAATCGCTTCCTTCGTATGCTCCAGTTTCACCGTTTCTTCACGGAATCTTTGGTCTTCCGACACGATCGCATCCTCCTTCAAATTGATTACGGCTGATTAAGTATGGTTAAATAAAGGAAGATACATGGCCTATACAAGTTACATAATTCGGCGAGGAGGGCATATCGATGAGCTACAACAACATTTTGGTGGCGTACGACGGTTCGAATCTGTCGCGAAAGGCGATCTCCCATGCCTCCGCGCTGGCGGAGAGCTACGGTGCAGCGTTGACGGTGATGCACGTCTACCAGGTGCCGCTCGTCAACAACGGCGACTTCATGGTCACCTTGCCTGCCGACTGGTCCCAGCAATACATGGATCACTCGTTCAAGGTGCTCGAGGAAGCGAAGGCGCTCGTACCGTCTACGGTCAACGCGACGTTCAAGCTGATCGACGGCGATCCGGCCAACACGATCCTCGACTATGCCGGCGACAACGGCGCGGACCTCATCGTGCTCGGCAGCCGCGGGCTCGGCGGCATCCGTGAGTTCGTGCTCGGCAGCGTCAGCCACAACGTCATGCAGCATGCCAAGACGCCGGTGCTGATCGTCAAGTAATCGGGGCCGCTTGTTCGGCGCTTGCCCGGTCCAACGACAAAAATCGGTCTCTTCCCAAAAGGGAAGGGACCGATGTCTGTTATTCAAGGCTTATGCAGGCTGACTGTGCAGGTCTGCCCTATAATATATCGTATATCGTTAGCCAAGTAAAATACATAGGAAGACCGCGTCAGATCCGTATCGCCGCGATCAACAGATCGGCATTCGTCTCGGGAAGCTCCACGAGCGCGCCTTCCGGGCAAACCCGCACGTCAAGGACGATCGGCAGGCGGCGGTCCAGGTCGAACGCTTCGAAGCGGTAACGCTCCGGGTCGACGCGAAGCGCGAGCTTGCGGCTGTAAGGGACATAGGCGAAAATGGCGCTGTCGTCAGGCCAAGCGGCGACGCGAATTTCCGGACATTCGAAGGCAAGCTTGTCCTGGGCGGCGGGAATGCCGCACAAGCCGTACTTTTCGACTAACCAGCCGCCAAGCGAGACATCCGCGGCACCGGCCAGCCGCAGCGCCTCCGACCAGACGAACGGCGTCAAGTAAAAGTCTTCGCTGTTGAACGCCGTCTCCTTGCGGTGCCAGGACCACAAGCCGTGCGCGCCGTAGGCGAAACCCGCCGATGCGCCGGACAGCACGCTCCACCAGAACGCCTTGCGCACGTCGAACGCCTGGAATCGTCCGTATTTGCCGAAATGCCCGATCCCCTCGTAGCACGGCTCCGCGTTCAGCACCGGCCGGCGCACGCTTTTCGCCATAAACTTCTCCGGCAGCAAATAAGCGCCGTTCTGGCTCGCCGGATCGTGGCTCGATTGATACACGTAGAAGTCAAGCTCCCGCTCGAGATCGGCCGGTATCTCGTAAGCGCCGCCATTCATATGCAGCGAAGCGATTGCATCGGGATCGACCGCCTTGATGCCCCGCAGCGCCTCCAGATAATGGCCGGCCGCGGCCTCCTCCGACTCGAAGTTCGTATCGCCGCTGATGAAGTACATCGGGGAATAAGGCAGGAACGTGCGGGCCACAAGTTCCGCATACGGCCGCACCGTCTCGATCGGCATGACGTGCGAGCCCTCCGACTGCCGGCTCATCCAGTTGCCCGGCGCATAGTTGCCCCACAGCACGACCAGACAAGGCAAAATGCCGCGCTCGCTCGCCATCCGCGCCATCGTCCCCGCCCGCTCGAAAAATGCGTCGTTCGGATGCGCATAATCCCAGCCTCCGCCCTCCCGCGCGTGAAACGGCTCGATGCCGAGCACCGATTCGCTGGCGTCGTGGATGATCGGCAAAATCGAGATTTGCACCGCGTTAAAGCCTTGGCTCCGCCGGTAATCGAGATATTGCGCCCACTCTTCGAGGGTAGCGTTGGAAAATACGCTCCACACCGTATCGGCGATATAAAAAAACGGCTTGCCCGCTCGCTCCAAATAGGAGCGGTCTTTCGAAATTTGAATCCGGTTGTTCACGATTGCGTTCCCCTTTCGTTTTTGACTCTCGTTATTTGGCCCATTCCCGGTATTGCTGCGGCGTCATGTCAGTTTCCTTTTTGAACAAGCGGATGAAATACGGGGCCGATTCGAAGCCGACGGCTTTCGTAATCTCCTGCACCTGCATGCTCGTATCTCTGAGCAGCCGCTTGGCCTCCTGGAGCCGCTTGGCAAGAATATGCTCCGTCAGATTGATGCCCGAATGCAGCTTGAACACGCGCGACAGATAGCTGGCATTAAACGAAAATACTTCGCCCAGCCGGGTGAGCGACAAATCCCCCGACAGATGGCTGTCGACATAGGCGCCGACCGCTTCGATCAGTTCGTCGCCGAGCCGCTGCCGACCCGAACGGCGGTCCTCGAACAGCGCCTCCGCCAGCTTGAGGAAGTAGACGAGCCGAGCCTCCCAGGTCGCGTGCGACTCGTAGCGGGTGAGTCGCGCGAGATCGATCCGCTCCGCGACGCTGCGGAACAGCCCCCCGCGCATCAGATCGTTCATAAACAGGGCGACGAGCTGATAATAGACGGTCATCCGCTCCGCTTCGGTCGCGCCGGCCAGGCTCTCGTCGAGCATGAGCGCCCGCAGCGCGTCCGCGAACGCTTGTTGCTCGCCGGCATCGAGCAGCGAAGCGAGCGCAGCCGCCCGGTTCGCCACGCTCCGCGCCGCGATGCCCTCGCCCTCCGCCGCGAGCCCCGCGTTCTCGCCCTCGAGCAGCAGCAGTTCCTCGAGCGGCCCGAAGCTGCGGTGGAACATCAGGTCGAGCGCCGCGGACTTGTCGGGCAGCGTCTCCCACGGCACGCATGCCGATGCCATGACGAAGGAGACGGACAGCTTCAGGAGACTCCGGCAGGCCGTCTGGATCGGCTCCAGATTGCCGTATACGAAATGCTTCAGCCGCTCCTGTGCTTGTGCGGCGCTCCCGACGTCTTCATCGGGAGCGGAGGATGGCTGAAGCAGCCAGGAGATTCGGTTGCCCTCGTACGCGAAGGAGACGAGCGAGGCGCCGGCGGACCAGAATTCCTCGCCGATGTTGCGAATCGCGAACAGCAGCAACGTACGGTCCGACGCGCTCAGCGCTTCGGGCCATTGGAGGATGCGGCTCTGGACGAGCAGCACGCCGGACGAGGCGGAGAGCGGCACGCCAAGCTCGCGCAGCTGCCCGCCGAGCTGCGCGGCGGACGCCGGCGGCCGGCGAAGGAGCTCCAGCAAGAACTCCTTCTGGAGCAACGGCAGCGCGCTGCGCATTTGCCGCTGCGCCTGCGCCATATACGTATCGCGCTCGAGCTGCGCTTCGAGCTCGCCGATCGTGCGCAGGACGGCCGCGACGATCTCTTCGTCGCCGTCGGTTTTTAGAATGTAGTCCGAGGCGCCGTGGCGCAGCGCTTCCTTGGCGTACTCGAACGTATCGTGTCCGGTGAGAAAAACGACCTTGCACTTCGGCCACTGGGCGAGAATTCGCTTTTGCAGCTCCAGGCCGTTCATGCCGGGCATGTGGATGTCGGACAGAACGATGTCCACCCGGGTCCGGGCGAGGCGCTCGAGCGCCTCGCGCGACGAGGTCGCCCCGTACGTCTCCAGATTCGGGATGTCCGCCTCCTGCAGAAGGCCGGTCAAGCCTTCGACGACGTAGGGCTCGTCGTCGACGATCAGCAAACGAATCAAAGCGCTTCCTCCTCCCTTTTCCCCGCGACCCTCGCGAGCGCCGCCGGTATCGCGAGCGTCGCGCGCAGACCGCCGAGCGGACTGCGCGACAGCTTAAGCCCGAAGTCTTCGCCGTATCGCAGCCGGACGCGCCGGTGAACGTTCAGCAGGCCCGTGATCTCCGCGTCGGGAAGCGCCCCGTCGAGGCTGCCCTCGAGCGCTTCCAGCGCGGCATCCGTCAGCTCTTCCCCGTTGTCCTCGATATGGATGACGATCCGGGACGGCGCCGTCCCGTCCGTCTCCTCGGAGACGGTTACCCGCAGGACGCCTTGCTCCAGCTTGTTCTTTAACCCGTGCTGGTAGACGTTCTCGATCATCGGCTGCAGCAGCAGGCGGGGCACCGACAGCTCGCCCAGGCCGCTGGGCAACGGATCGAATTCGGCCTTGATCCGGTCCCGGTACCGAAGCGCCTGAAGCTCCATGAACACGACGATGTGGCGGTATTCGTCCGCCAGCGGGACCTCGTCCGAGGCGCTGCGCGTAATATGACGGAAGTAAATGCCCAAATACTCGGTCGCCCGGATCACCTCCTCGGTCTTGAACGCCTTGGCCATCCGATGAACGAGAAAATACGTATTGTACAAAAAGTGCGGATTGATCTGAGGCTGCAGCTGCTTGAGCTCGGCACGCTGCAGCATGATGCGGCTCTCGTACACTTCGCCGATGAGGGAGCCCAGCCGGTCGACCGTAATGTTGAACTGGGTGTATAAATACTGGAATTCGTCCTGTCGCTTCATGCCGATCCGTACGCTCATGTCTCCCCGCTCCAGCCGCCGGAACGCCGATACCATGCTGCGCAGCGGCTTGTGAATGACGCGGTAGAGCGAGGACGAGAACAGCAAAATCGTGAGCAGCGACAAGCCCGACAGCACCCACAGCCATACGCGGTATCGTCCGAGATCCCCAACAGAGGCCGATTCGGGTAGCGTCAGCATCAGAGAACTGCGGAGCGCCTCCGAGTATGCGAAGGCGACGAGGTACGTCCGGCCGTTCAGCCGCATTCGCTCCTCCCCGCTCCGGACGCCCTCCTCGAAGCGCGCGTTCACGAATTCGACCGCCGCCCTTCCCGGCCCCTTGTCGTCGTCGTCCATCGTCGATACGGCCCAGCTCTGCGAGCGATTGATGAGCGCAGCCCCGCTGCCCTCGGTTGCCGACAGCTGGGCAAGCTCGATCATAATCTGCTCGCGAGACAGATCGATCTGCATAATAAAGGACGTTTTTTCCGGCGCGATCTGCGGATTCGGCGAGATGTATTGCACGACGAGCCGATCCCCCAGTCGGGCGATCGGCTTGTCCTGCGTGACGGCGGCCTGCTTGGCCGCCTTGACGTCCGATGGGCTCATCTCCCCTTCGTCCGATCCCGACAGGATCGTCTTCCCGATCATCGGGATGAAGATGCGGGACTCGGCCACGTAAGGGCTCGAGATCGTCATCAGCATCATCTTGTCCTGTACGCGCCGCTGCGCCATCGCCCGCTCGAACGGACTCATGGACGGCGCGATGCCGCTCAGCTTTTGGATATCCTCGTCGATGACGTATTGGCGCTGAAGTCTCGAGATGCCGTCCACGGCCTTCTGGAGGGAATCGAGATAATAGCCGACGCGCGAGCTCATCGACTCCTTGACCTGTGTCATGACGCTGTCCGCGCCCATACGGTTCAATTGAAGACTGACGAGAAACAACGGCGCAAGGGCGGCCAAAAACGTAATGATCAGCTTGGCGTTGATCGAGCGAAGACGCTGCAGGATACGGTGTCGGGTCATGAAGGCTGCTCCTCGGATGTCGGCGTATGCCTTCTATTATCGGTCATGAATCGCAGACCGGACAAGCGGCGAACGGTTATTCCTTCACGCTCCCCATGACGATGCCTTTGACGAAAAATCGCTGCAAAAACGGATAGACGATCAGGATCGGCAGCGCGCCAAGGAAAATTTGCGCCGCTTTTGCGGTCCGGTCGGAGACGGCGGCGAGCGCCTTCATCTGGTCCGTGCTCAGCGACGACATATTGATTTTCGTCAATATCGTCTGCAAATAAGTCGACAGCGGATAGTTGGCGGGCGAATTCATCAGAATCAGGCCGTCGAACCAGGCGTTCCAGTGGCCGACGATCGTAAACAGCAATATCGTCGCGAGCGACGGCATCGAGAGCGGCACATAAATGCGCCAGAGCGCCCCCCAGTAGCCGGAGCCGTCGATGAAGGCCGACTCCTCGAGCTCCTTGGGCAAGCCGCGGAAAAAGTTCAGCAGCAGGATGACGTTGAACACGGGGACGGCGCCCGGCAGCACGAGCGCCCAGATCGAGTCCATGATGCCCGTGGATTTGATGGTCATGTACCAGGGAATCAGACCGCCGCTGAGCAGAATCGTGAAGACGAAGTACCAGGCGTAGACGGTTCTGAATTTGAACTGACGCGCCTCCTTGGACAGCGGGTAGGCGATCAGCACGGTGAGCACCATGTTGATGGCGGTGCCGAGCGCGACCCGCTCCAGCGTGATGCCGAACGACCGGATAAAGCTCGGATCGTCGAGAATATACTGGTACGACTTCGTCGTGAAGCCGACCGGCCAGAAGGTGACGAGACCTGCGGTCGCGGCGCTGCTCGAGCTGAACGAGATCGCGAGCACGTGCACGAGCGGGAAAATGCAAGCGAGCGACAGCAGCGTCAAAAACGCGTAGTTGGCGTATTCGAACGCCCGCCTGCCGGCGGTGTAGGCGTACATGTCGATTCTCCTTTCGGTTAGAAAATCCGGTAGTTGGCGAACCGGTACGCCGTCCAGTACGAAACGCTGATCAGGATAAGAGAAACGACGGACTTGAACAGACCGACGATCGTCGCGACGCCGTACTGCATGTCGACGAGACCGGTCCGGTAGACGAGCGTATCGATGATGTCCCCGCTCTCGTACACGGCAGGACCGTACAAATTGAATACCTGGTCGAAGCCGGCGTTCAGCACGTTGCCGAGACTCAGCGTCGCCAGCAGTACGATGATCGGCATCATGCCCGGCAGCGTCACATGCCACGTTTGCTTCCAGCGGCCCGCGCCGTCCATGTAGGCGGCCTCGTACAGCGAAGGATTAATCGCGGTAAGCGCGGCCAGGTAGACGATCGTATTAAAGCCGAATTCCTTCCAGATGTCGGTGACGACGAGCGTATAGGGGAACCAGTCGTTGTCGCCCAGAAAATAGATCGGTTTCACGCCGAACAGTCCGAGAAACTGATTGACGATCCCTTGTCCCGGAGACAAAATGTCCACCAGAATTCCGCCGAGGATGATCCAGGACAAAAAATGCGGCAAATAAATGAGCGTTTGCACGATCTTCTTGAACTTTTGCCTGACGATCTCGTTCAGCAGCAGCGCTATGACGATCGGGAAAATCTGGCCGAGCGCGATCTTCATGGAGGCGATGTAGATCGTATTGAAGACGACGCGGCCGATTCCCGGCATATTCAGCATATAATGGAGATTATCGAGTCCCGTCCACTTGGAGCCGAACATGCCCTTGGAGGGCATGAACTTTTGAAAACCGATCGCGATGCCCGCCATCGGCAGGTAGCTGTAAATAAACACGAGAATAACGCCGGGCAGCAGCATCAGGTGGAGCGGTATTTGTCGGAATTTTCTGGCGAATTGAGCCATTGTCTCTCTCTCCTCCTACGCGCCGCCGCGATCGGGACGGAGAACGGCGACCGTGCCGCCCTCCGTCCCGCAGCTTGCATGCGGCTTTCTATACTTGTCGCCTTCGCCAAACTTGCTCCGGCAGATTACGGATTGGACGCCTTCCAGGCGTTGACCTGCTCCGTAATTTCGCTGCCGCCGAGCTTGGACCAGTCGGTGACGTACTTGTCGAACGTATCCGGCGATGCCGCGCCCATTATAATCTTGGTGAAGCTCTCGAGCTGCATCTTGCCGAGCGCCGCGGACTTCTCGCCCATCGCTTCGGTCGGCGCGCCGTAGAAGGCGTTGTCGTTGACGAGATTGTTTTTGACGTAGTTCTCGATGACGGTAAAGGAGCTTG
Source organism: Cohnella sp. GbtcB17 (assembly GCF_019091135.1). Taxonomy (GTDB): domain Bacteria; phylum Bacillota; class Bacilli; order Paenibacillales; family Paenibacillaceae; genus Cohnella. The sequence continues at coordinate 48,531 of NZ_JAGXJW010000040.1, forward strand.
TGTTGCCGAAGACGCGTTCGTTCGCCCAGCCGGTCAGATCTCCCTTTTCCAAATAAGCCGTAATCTGATCGTAGCGGTCCTTGTCCTCCGTGTTCAGCTTGGACGGGTCTTTGGATGCGAGCGCTTCGACCATCGCGATGTGCGTATTCAGGTTGCGACGGCTCGGTTCGGCTTCGGGATAGACGGCGTACTTGCGATACTCGATCGTACGATCCTTGCTCCAATATTTGACCGGATCGTAAAGCGAGCCCCACTGGCGCTCCATGTCGAGGTTGAGCAGCTTAATCGCGACTTCCGGGTGGTCGTAGCCCTTGCGTACGGCAAAGTAGTGGCCTACCGGAAACGCGGCGCTTACCTTGGCCGGCTCGGCGTCAGCAGACGGAACTGCGTACGCTTGCCATTCCATGTCCGGATTTTGCTTCTTGCCGTCCTGCAGCGGCCACAGCGGCGTCCACATCGCGCCGAAGTACATGCCGAGCTTGCCGCTCGTCGCGGCTTCGGCGACTTTGCCGCCGTCCTTGGAGGCGAACTCGGGATCGATCTGGCCGTCCTTGTACAGCTCGCTCAGCTTGGCCAGCGCCGGCTTGACCTCGGGCTGCACCGAGCCGTAGACGAGCTTGCCGTCCGCTCCTTTGACCCAGATGCTCGGGAAGGCGTGATACATATTGAAGAAGCCTTCGAGGCCGGGCATGCCGCCCCATAGATCCTTGCTTAAGCCAAGTCCGAACGTATCGTTTTTGCCGTTGCCGTCCGGGTCCTGCTTCGTGAACGCCTCCGACAGCTTGAAGAAGTCTTCCGCCGTCTTCGGCTCGGGCAGGCCGAGCTTCTTGCGCCAATCCTCGCGGATCCACAGAATCGGCGTCGAATCGATGTTCGAGCCGGTCTGCGGGATGGCATACAGCTTGCCGTCGAACGTGGCGGACTTGAGCGCGTTGCCGCCGTCCTGGGTCATGACGTCCTTGGCGAACGGCGAGCCGTACTTCTCGAGCAGCGGACCGAGATCCTGAACGAGATCGGCCTCGACGAGCTGCTTGAGCTGCTGGGCGTTAACGTACATGAGATCGGGAAGCTCGTTGGACGCGATGACGACGTTCATCTTCTGGTCGTATTGATCGCCGGTTCCTTTGACGACCCAGGCGTTTTTAACGTTGATGTTCAGCTTGTCCTTATATTCACGGATGATCGGATTGTCGTCGATTGTGTCGCTGCCCTCGAACTTGACTTCCTGGCCCTGGTATTTGCTGTAGCTGATCGTGACGGGCTCGGGATATTTGCCGAACGGATCGAGCGGGATGCTGCTGTCTTCACTTGCGCCTGCCGAGGCGCCGGACTTTCCGTTGCCGTTCGCATTTGCGTTGTTCGCGTCGTTGCCCCCGCCCGCGCATGCCGTCAGCACCAGCGCGAACGCCGTAGCCGCGGACGCCAGCTTGCCGTATTTTCTGAGATTCGGATTCATGTCGTTGCCCCCTTTGATGATGGGAGGAGCTGCTCGTTCCTCTTGCTTTTATTATGTAAGGGGTTGCATGCATCCTCAATAATCGAAGCTTTACATCGATTGTCCTGTCTTTACCTCTTCTTATCTTTCCCGCTTGCGCGCACAAAAAAAGCCGCCTGCGGCCTGTTGGTTCGCGCATGATTCCGCAGCGAACGGACAGAGGCGGCTTTATTGTTGCTCGCGATGCGATTCGCGGCCAGATTGTTGGAAGGGATGACACTTGGGCCGTTGTCGCGGGATTACCGCAGATCGGACGGGAAGGATGTGCAGCTCCATGGAGAGCCGCACGGGGGCTGGAGCTGCACGGAAATGTCGCGTAATTCGCGCTTCAGCCGGTCAGCACCTTTTTGCCGAAATCGAGATGCGCCCGCATCCTTTCGGTCGCCTCCTCCGCTTCTCCATCCGCCAGCAAGTCGACGATCGCTTCATGATCGTCGAGCGCCGCCCGCATCCGATCCGGCACGCGGCGAAGCACGCCGAGGGTGAAGCGATATAGATGCGCCTGATAATTTTGCATAAGCGTCTCGAATTCGGTATTCCCCGCGCTCGCGCACAGCAGCGTGTGAAACGTGATGTCCTCCCGGGTAAAGGCGATCTCGTCGCCCGCCTCGGCCGCTTCCCGCTGCCGCGCCAGGGAGACACGAAGCGCTTCGAGCGCCTGTGGCCGCAGACGTCCGGCAACGCGCGCGCACACAAAGCACTCGATCGCCTCGCGCAGCTCGAACATATCCCGCGCCTTGGAGACCGACAGCTCGCGGATGAGCACGCCCTGCTTCGGCGATACGGTCACGAATCCCTCGGATTCCAGCCGGTCGAGCGCCGACTTGATCGGCGTCTTGCTCATGCCAAGAAAGTCGATCAGCTTTTTCTCCGACAAGAAGCCGCCCGGCGGGAACACCTCGTCCATGATCGCCTGCTTGATGGCCGCATAGGCTTTCTCCTTTAGCAGCGGCGCGCTTTGGGCGCCTCCCGGATTGACGTTCAACGCTTCCCACTCCCCCCGGCATAATGTGTCATTATAGCATGTCCGCAGGCGAGACGGGCAGATGGGTCCGTGCGCTCTCGTAGGCGGCGAACATAAGAGCCAGCGTGCGCAGATTGTCGGCGCCCTCCGTCTCAAATGGCGCTCCGTCGTTGAGACGATCGATAAAATGCGTCTGCAGACGGACGTGGCTCGCAGCGTGGTCGAGCACCGTCCGCTCCCGCACGGTCCGCTCGGCGCCGTCGTCGCCGATCAAGGCGAGCCGGCCGCTTCGGTACAGCTTGATCGTCGCGAGCTCGCCCTCGACGATCAGCTGCTCGCGATGAGCGGGCCTGACGGCATCTTCGACGGGACCGTCCAGTGCGCCGCGGGTCGCCCAGCTCATGTCCATAAGGCCCGCAAAGCTGCCGCTTGACAGCGTGACGATGCCGCTGTCTTCGCCGGCGATATGAGGACTCACGCGGAGCATCTGCGCATACAGCCGGTCGGATTCGCCGAACAGGAATCGCCACGTATCGAACCAATGGGCGCCCATCTCGTAGAACAGCAGCCGCGGCATTTCACGGAAGAACGGCTGCGGCAGCGCCTTGCCCGGCGCCATCCGCGGCGTATAAAAGTCCGTGTGCGTATATCGCGCCATTCGAACCTGCCCGACGGCGCCCTCGTCCAGCAGTTGCCTGATAAGCCGGTTCGGCTCGAGCCAGCGCCAGTTTTCGGTGACCATGAGGCGCACGCCGGCAGCCTCGGCCGCCGCGACCATCGCCTTCGCTTCATCCATCGAAGCCGCGAAAGGTTTTTGGCACATGATATGCTTGCCCGCCCGCGCCGCCTTGACGACCAGTTCGAGATGCGTCTCGGGTCCCGTAACGATATCGACGACATCGATCTCGTCCGCCGCCAGCATATCGTCCAGCGACGCGTAGGTCCGCTCGGCAGGTATGCCGAACTGAGCTGCCCGTGCCGCCAGCTTGTCCGGACTGCGGTTGCAGAGCGCGGCGACGCGCGCGCCTGGAATGGCGTTCCACGCGTTCAGATGATGCTCGCTCCAGTAACCGGTGCCCACGACGCCAACCCGCCAGAGTTTGCTCACGATTCCGCCCTCCCAACCCGATCCTGCAAGCCGTAGACGCGGAGCGCGGAGCGATACAGCAGCCAGTTCTGCTCCTCCGCCGTCAGGTCGCTCGTACCCACCTTGGCGAGCTCCGTGCCGCAGTTGTCCGCATGGTCGGTGCCGAACATGAAGCGTTCCGCGCCGAGCTCGCGCACCCAATGCCGGATGAGAAAGCCGCCCGTCCACGTGATGTCGGCGTACAGGTTCGGGCAGGCCTGCATCGCGATGTGCGTCTCGCCCGCGAGCACCATCATGCCGCAATGCGCGATGACGATGTTCACGTCCGGGTACGACTGCGCGACCGGGATCAGATGGCTTGGATTCGCGAAAGGGATGCCCGCGCCGGTATGCACCATGACGGGTACGCCGAGCCTGCGACCCCATTCGAACACTTTGCGGCCGTCCCGGCTCGTCGGATTGACCGCATGCGCGGATGTATGAAGCTTGATGCCGACGAAGCCGAGCGTTTCGACGCAGCGCCGCACTTCGGCCTCGTAGACGTCGTCCGGCAGATGCGGATTCGGGTTCGCCATGCCGGCGAACCGGTCCGGATGGCTACGGACGAGCGCCGCGATGGCATCGTGCTGCGCCTTCACTTCCTCCAGCGTGTGCACGAGCGCCGGCTGCAGAATCGTGAAGTCGATGCCGAAATTTTCAATCTTGTCCCATTGCTCGCGTTCGGTGAACTCCTCGTCGAATACGCGGTCCGTCCCCAGATGGGCATGTACGTCTATAATCACGGGCGCTTCCCCCTTGAAATATGAATCAAACCGCGTCGCCACGCGGCGCCAGCATGATGTCCACTTGCTCGCGCACGCTCTCCGGCGAAAGCAGCCGCTCCCAGCCCGGCTTCAGCCAGGCTTCGCGGCCGTATGCCATGGCGACCTGGCAGGCGTCGGAGAACGGATTGCCGGCTTCGCCGAAGGCGATGGCCAGCTCGATATGGATATGTCCGAGCATAAAATCGCGCGCGGCTTCGGCCGGCACGCCCCGCCGAATCGCCTCGTCCATGGCGCCGCGCAGAAACATCGCCGCGCTCGCGCCGATCGTCTCCGCCATGCCGGGCTCGAGCGTCGCCATCTGCTCTACCGTCATCCGGTGGCTGCGCATGACGGGCGCGTAGATCTCGCGGCCCAGCGCCTCGCCGCGTGCATAGTCCGCCTCTTCGCCCTGCATGAGCGCACATACGATCGCCTGCTTCGCCTTGATGCCGCCGAAGAAGTCGCGGCGCGCTTCGGGATCGTCCTCGTCGCCGAATACCGGCGGATGGCAAGGATGCGCGACGAAGTAGGCGATGTCTTCGCGCTCCGGCAGATGCCCGGCATATGCCGCCGCCGGGTCGAGCAGCATCAGCATGGCGCCGCTTTTCATAAGCGGCACGGCTTGCGAAGCCACGACGCGAATCGCCGTATCCGGCACCGCGAGAACGACGACGTCCGCGCTTGCGGCCGCCTCGTCCAGACTGCTGGGCGTAAGGCCGCGCGCGCTCATATTCGCTCTGCCGCGCTCTCCGTTTTCTACATAATAAACTTGGTGGCTTCCACCGGACAAACGGTCGGAGATTCTTCCGCCCATTTTGCCGCCGGCGCCGATCAGCGCGATAATTGCCATGTTGGGTTCCTTCTTTCCGATTGTATGATGAATGCTCGAACGCTTCTATATAAATTCGAGCGGGCTGCGGCGCTATGCGGCCGGTCTTGCCGGAAGAGCGCTCACGCCCCGCCCTTTATCGCCCGAGCTGGACGCGTTCAAAATAATCGTCCTGCCCGACCTGTCCGCCCTTCAGCGCCAGCTCCAGGCCGTCTGCGCCCGGACCGGCGCCGTGCGCGAGGCATAGCGGACCGCCCGGCGCGATCGGCGTCAGACATTCAAGGCCGAGGATGCCGAGCTCCCTGGCGACATAGCCCGACGTGTCGCCGCCGGCGACAATCATCCGCCGCGGACGCCAGCGCTCGACGAACGTGCGCGCGACCTTGCCCAACTGCTCCCCGATCAAGCGTCCGGTATCGGGCGATACGATGCCCGCTTCGCGCATGAGCCGTTTAAGCTCGCCCACGTCAAGCCCTTCTCCGCCGAGCGCCGTATAAAGAAGCGGGCTGCCGCCCGCTCGCCAGACGTCTTCCGCTTGCGACAAAATCGCCGCGCGGGCGCCTTCGGCATCCGACAGAAAGGACTCGGGATGGACGCGAACACCCGTAAAGCCGCTGGAGAGCGCATGCCGGATCTGCGATTCGGTAACGGGCGAGCAGCTCCCGGAGACGGCCAGCAGCTGATCGACAGGCTCGGAAGGCCGGAGCAGCGACGCAGCGGTCTCTACCTCGCCCGTCTCCCGCCAATGCGCCGCCAGCGCGTATTGCACGCCCGAGGAACCGGCGACGAACCGGACGCCTCGCCGCGCCTCCCTGGCAAGCAGCCTGCCGGCACCTCGCAGCCGCGCTTCGTCGAGCACGTCGAACAGCACGATGCCGGGATTGTCCGCCAGCTTCGCGTCAAACGTCTGCGCGACGCTCTCCGGTGGTCCGTCCAGGTCCAGTATGCTGAGGAGCGCGATTCGCTTGTCGGTCTGCTTGGCCAGATGGAGTCGAAGGTCGGCTTCGTCCATCGGCGTCGCCGGGTGGGCAGACATTGTCGGATGCCGGTCGAGCCGCACGACATCCGCGCCGAACGCGGCGAAGTGCTGGCCGAAAACGGTGTACCTGCGCAGCTGCGGCACGCCGACGAGCAGCGGCGCATAGCTTTGCCCGTCGAACGTCTCGAGCGCTAGGTCGATCGCCTTGCCGATGCTGCCAAGCTGCGGCGACGAGTCGAATGTCGAGCAGAGCTTGTAATGCACGATCGGTGCGCCGCTACGGCTTAGAGCCTCGAACGTCGGGGGCAGCTCCCGCGCCATCTCCGACGGCGACAAAGAACGCCCGACGCCGGCCACGCCGAAGGCGCGAATATGCGGGAATCGCTCCCGAAGCAAGCTTGCCGAGGGCGGTTCGAGGAACATCGCAGCCGGAATTCCCGCGGCCGCGAGTGCTTCGAGCGAATCGGTCGTTCCGGTAAAATCGTCGCCGTAGTAGGCCATCAGCAGCGGTTCTAACGTCGGACGCCGTTCGGAGGCGCCGTTCACGGCCGCCTCCCGAACGCTTCCAGCGCGCGCCGCAGCTCGCTCCGGGTCTTAGCGTATTGCTCCGCGGGCACACCCGCCAGCGCCGCTTCCCAAGCTTGATGCATGCTGGCGACACCGGCCGCAGCCCCGTCGGGATGGGCGATAATGCCGCCGCCCGCAATGTTCATCAGATCGACTGTACCGAGCTCCCGGTATGTCGTCTCCGCCGTCGCGGCCGATTGGCCGGAGGAGAGCACCGGCATGCAGCTTTCGGTTCCGGCCAGCGGCGTACGGAGCGCGCGAACGGAGGCGATGACGGATTCGTTGCTCTCGTAAAATTTGCTATCGAGCGCATTGACATGCAGATGATCGGCGCCGGCGAGCCGGGCCAGCTTCTGATAAGCCGCAAACGACATGCCCAGCATCGGATGGCGCGTCAGCATGCCCCACCCGTTGCGATGCGCGTGAATGGGCACCTCGCTGAACGAGCGCAGGTAAGCCAAACCCGCAAAGCCTATGCTTTGCACGCTCGCCATCACGCAGGTGCCGCCGTGGGAAACCACCAGCTCGTGCCTGCGCTTCAGCTCCTCGATATCGCCGGTAATGTTGAAGGCATACATCACCTTCCGGCCGGCGCGGTCGGCAGCCCGTTCGATGACCGGCATGACCGCCTTGACCTTTTGCTCCAGCGTGGCGAACGGCGGATCCGCGTTCAGCTCGTCGTCCTTGATAAAGTCGAGACCCGCCTCGCATAGCCGTCCGACTAGCGACGCCAGTTCTTCGGGACTGAGCCCGATGCTCGGCTTTACGATCGTGCCGACGATCGGCCTTCCGTATACGCCCGTCAGCTCGCGCGTGCCGGCGACGCCGAACCGCGGCCCGCCATAACGCCGAGCGAAGTCGTCCGGCAGCTCCAGATCGAGCAGCCGCAGGCCCGATACTTCTTGCAGCTCGAACAAATTGCCGGCAACCGTTGCCAGCAGATTCGGTATCGACGGTCCGAAGTTCGCGAGCGGAAATTCAAGCGTCACCTTGCCGCGATTGAATACGGCACCTTCCCCTGCAGGCGTCTTCGCGCCAGGCAGCGACGGCGCGGCCACGGGCGCCTCCTCTTCAATAGAAGAAATGCGCGCCGCATGCAGGGCTTTAAGACGGTCGGTCTCGCCCGGCACGGCTACGAAGGTGCCGGTCGATTGCTCGCCGGCGATGACAGCCGCCGCCCGCTCAAGCGGATAAGGGGTCTCGATGCGATAGGTCGCACGCACAACGGCCGAACTCATAAGATCATCTCACCTCATAGTATCTATCTTAGATCTAAGTTGTATTTATAAGACTCTCTTAGCATAAAAGCTTGCCTGCCGCCTGTCAATCGCTAATATCGTACCCACTCCATACCTGCAACATCCCCGAACCGAGCCCGAGATCGGTCTAAATCGTATTGTAAGGGCAAAATGTTACTCTACAGTCTCTACAGCCTCGCGAACCGCTCTAAATGATGCTGCAGGAGCAAAAAGTTACGTTACAGCCGCCTGAGAGGCGGTTGCAGCCATACTTGCATCCATAGTGCCGAGAGGTTTGACGACCGGTCCTCCTCCTCCCTCCCAAACACAAAAAGCCGAACACAGGAGCGATGTGCGCTCCTGCGTTCGGCTTCCTTTTGCTTCCCTTTTTGCTTCCCCTTGCTGCGCTGTAGCCTCGCATCCCGCCTCGAATGGCAAGGATCGTTAACCTAGCGCATCCACCGCCGCATCGATCAACCGTTCGTACAACTCGTCGTTCGACTCGATCTCCGCGTCCACAGCATCAATCTGTTCCTCGCTGCCCGACTTGCCTGCAAAGAGCAGCGAATAGCTCCATTCGTTGCCCTTGTCGCTCTGCAGCGCCATCTCGTATGATGCGTCGTGTCCCTCGACCTCGAACACGACTTTGCCGACGTAGCCGTTGACCTCGTCCTTCGTCATTGCCGCCTCGCATATCTTTACGTTCATGCCGATTCTCCTTTTTGTCGGGTTGTTATCGCGGTCAGACGCGGTTTCTTGCCCCATTTTAACGGTTTCAAAACCATTTATGCAAAAAAAGCGTACTTTTCGCATTTGTCCAGTTGTCTAGAATTAATATTTTCTTAATCGTTTTTCATATAAACGCCCAAACCGCCATGCATCAAGCTTTCGCCGCTTAGAGGGAAATGAAGGGAAGTTTCGATCTGATATATTGATTCTAGCAGCAAGCGCAGCACGACTACAACAACATTGGAGGAATCACAACTATGGCAGCATCCTATACCTTTAAAAAATTAATGGCGTCGGCCGTCGCATTCACCGTCCTGTTCGGGGGTGCGGCAGCGGCATTGCCCGCAAAGCCGGTCAGCGCGGCGGAAGCGACCGTCACCGCCAGCTCCAAAGCTTCCAGCATTATCGCCCTCGGCAAAAAGTACATGGGCGTCAAATATAAGTTCGGCGCGAAAACGGGCAACACGCGTTCCTTCGATTGCTCTTCGTTCACGCAATACTTGTACCGCAAGTACGGCGTGTCCCTACCGCGCGAATCTAAGGCGCAATCCAAGGTCGGCAGGTACGTATCCAAGGCTAACCTGAAGCCCGGCGACCTTGTGTTCTTCTACTCGCCGATCCACCACGTCGGCATCTATATCGGCGGCGGCAAGGTGCTGCATACGTACGGCAAGCCCGGCGTCACGATCTCGAGCATCAATTCGGGCTGGTGGAAAAATCACTACACGACCGCCCGCCGCGTCCTTTAATCGCACGCTTTACTTGGGCAAGCCGTCCCATCGGGACGGCTTTTTGATGTTGCTCGCTCAAGCTTGCCTCGTTATAGCTTAAGCTTCCCGGTATTCGTAATTTTTAAATCCACGGAGACGTCGACCGGAAGCGACACGACCTCCCTGCCCTCTTTTTTGAGCTTTTTCCATGCCGACAAATGATGCCGGTACAGCTCTTCCTCCATACCGATGAGGTCTACCCCGTTCGAGCGTCCGACCGCGATCGAATGCTCCAGCTTTTCGCGAATCCCATTCTCCGCCCAAGCCTCAAGCTGCCGTTCGCCCGACTTTTCGTGCAGCTCATAAATATACGCATGCACGGAGACGGCAGCCTTGAAGCTTCCGCCGGCGTTGCCGTCGACATAGGACAAGCGCCCTTTGCTGCTCGTCACGACGAAAATGGCTACGAATTTCCCTTCGTCATCCCTGACTTCCAGAAAAGCTCCCCTCTGTTTTGACAGGAACCACTTCACGCCTTGCATCACTTTTTCGTCCAGCGCCGCGCGGTCTTTTTGTTCGACGATCGCATGCGCGCCATCGTAATAAAGATAGATTTTCGGCTTTCCCCCTTGCTTCCAGCTGCTGCGGTCCAATTTAAGAACAGGCAGAAACGTTGTGCGGCTTTTTTCGTAATATCCGCGCACGAACGCTTGCAGGCTCACCATTTGCACGGCCGGCATAGCGGCACTATGGACATGGTGAGTATAAAGAAACGTGTACATCGGCGAATTGAAAAAGGTGTCCGACGCAAGCAATTCGTCAAGCGGTTCGGTCGTCACCGCGATAAATACGTTGTATCGCACGGTTCGGCTTCGATTGATGCTGTCCAAAATGTCAGCTATCCGCGACAACGCTTTTTCCTTGACGACGATCGTCATGAGATGATCGAGCGACGGTCTGAGCTGGGTGCTCCGATACAACGATTCTAAGGCGAGCTGCGGGGATTCGCCTTCACCGTGACCGATATACGAGGGAAAAGCCTTGCCGCTCGCCCCTTCCGTCTTGGCGACGTCGGACATCGTGATCAAAGACCCGTAAATGGAAAAGCGCTCCTTTTGTTCGTCGAAGTCGATCCCGAGGCTCGTAAAATAACTGGTCTCCTGTATCGACCGCTGATCCCAGCATGACGTCAAAACGAGGACCATGACGATCATCAGCATCATTCGCATCGCGGCGCGCATCCCGCTCATCCTCCCGACTTGCCGCGCTTCGGGCTTCCTTTGCTTTTTCGATCCGCGTACGGCAGCTTGAGGAAGGCGCCGCGTGCGCGCAGCGCCTCGAACGGGGCCGCAGGCTTCAGATACGGTTCGCCGAACGAACGCAGCGACACCATATACAGCAGGATCGTGAACACGCCGATAAAAAAGCCGAACATTCCGAGCGCAGTCGAAAACAGCAGCACGACAAAACGGAGCAGATTGACGGACCCGAGCAGCGTCTGATTGACGAGCGTAAACGAGGTGACGTTCGTCACGGCGCTGACGACCAGCATCGTCGGCGAAGTAAGTCCCGCCCGGATCGCCGCGTCCCCGACAATGATGCCGCCGACGACCGCGACCGTCTGCCCGACCGCCCTCGGCAGACGTACGCCCGCTTCGCGGAACAACTCGAACATGAAGAGCATGAGGAACATCTCGATCGCTGTCGAGATCGGCAGGCCGATGCGCGAGACGACGATCGTCGCCATGAGCGGGAAAGGGATCTGGTCGACGTTAAACGTCGACACCGCTACCCAGAATCCCGGCAAGGTGAGCGTGATGAATAGGCCGAGCAAGCGGAGCAGCCGCTCCATCGTCACGAAATAGTACGAATTGTGGATGTCTTCAGCGGACTTGAGCAGCTCGAACATGTTGGTCGGTGCCGTATATACGAGCGGCAGACCGTCCACGATAATGGCGACGCGGCCGGCTGCCAAGGATTCGACGATAAAATCCGGGCGGCCGGTATAGTCGACGAGGGGAAACAGGGAGCGTGACCTGTCGGACAGCATTTCCTCGATCTGCCCGGCGCCGTTCACGATATCGGGCGATAGCCTCCCGATCCTCTTGCGCGCCTCCTCGACGAGAGAGCGGCTCGCGGCCGACTTCAAATACAGCAGGTTCACCTCGATCCGGCTGTCCGTCCCCACGCTGAACGATTCAATCTTCAGATCGGGCGATTTGATTCGCTTGCGAACCAAGGCACGATTTACCTGCAGACTTTCCACGAAGCCGTCGCGCGGACCTTTGACGGAAATTTCCGAGGAGGATTCCTCGGGCGTTCGCTCCGGCTGGCGAGGGATCGGATAAGCGAACAAGTCGCCGTTGACCACGATGATTACACTGCCCGAGAACAGCTCGTCCACAACCTGACCGCGTTCGTCTTCGCTGGACGCGCCCAGCGGAATGGCGCCCGCGAGATTTTCGGTAGGCGACAGCCCCGCCATCCATTCGCCGAGCGATGGCAGCAACCGCTCTTTATAGACGGCGTTGTCGATCATGACTTTCACCGATGCCAGCGCGGCCGTGCGATCTCCTGCCGTCAGCGACTCGACGGCGACGTCCGCGCAGCCTGCGAGCTCGGCATCCAGCCAATCAAGCCCGGTTCGCATGAACCTCGCTCCTCTCCCTGCGCTTGCGTAGCGCCAGCACCCATACGTACAGCAGAATGCCCACCTGCGTCGCAAAAGCGAACGGTCGCAGCGACTTATAAAACAAATATTGATTGCTGTCGCCGAATGGATAAACGGTCAAGCCGACAAGCGCGATTCCGATTGCCGTTAAAGCGAAGAACTTGATTTTGCGCTTTTCAATGCCGGACAGCTCGAACAGGATGCTGAGCGCAAGCGATGTGCGGATGAGCGCGCCGCTGATCCATTGAAAGATGGCGAGAAAATCGAGGTGCTCGATATACCGGCCCACGCGCAAGATCCGCCACTGGGAAAAAGCGGGAAACCGCATCATGCCGGATTCGTGGACGCCGAATTCGCAAATGGCGGCAACGGTCGGGCCAAAGGACAGCATGAGAATGAATAAGCCCGTCGCATACAGATGGACCGCACGAAAAGGCTTGTTTGCGTACATTTGCAGCAGCATGAACATGATGACCTCCGCCAATCCGCTGCCGGATACGACCGCGCCTCGCAGCACCGGACCCCATCCGTGTTCAATGAGGGGAAGCAATTGGGAAAAGTCCTTGCGGTTCGTGTTGCCCGAAGCGACGAACACGCCCAATCCCGAGACGACGGGAAGGGCGATGCAGGACATGTAGACGATCGCCTGCATGCCCACCAATACGGCAGCGACGCATAGGAGCACGAATACGATGGAGGTGATCAGCGGAGGCGTGTCGGGCAAATACGTCGTATTCGTCCAGGTGAGCATATCGACCGTCGTAACGACGGACTCCAGCAGCAGATAGCCCCCGACAAAGATTAAAATGAGCAGCTTGGAGAAGGAGCCGCCCTTCTCCTTGAGCCAGGCCGGGAAGGGCTGCAGGCCCATGTCGCGGAGCACGGAAGCCAGCGGCAGTAGCAGGACCAGCATCAGGGCGCCGGCCAGCAGCACGGATATCCATGCGTCCCGGCCGGCCGTGCCCAGCAGGATCGGAAGAATAATGACGTGATTGACGAGTCCTACGGATAAAATCAAGCTCGTGATGACCGACAGTCGGCCTGCTTCGAATCCCCTCATTTGCCGGAGCCTCCCTTCCCGGCTTAAGTTTCCCTGGGCCGGTCCGGTTTATGTGCTGCGGCAAGTCTGCTTATTCTCGCATCGTCTCCAGTCGGACAAGCCGCTCGCGCATGTCCGCCTCGCTGAAGTCCTCGCCGATGAGGACGACTACGTCGCGCGTCGGATTTTGAGCCGCGACCGGCATAAAGTCGGATTCCCGGTAGGCGAACTGGAACAAGTAACGCGCAGCCGTATCCGTAAACGTAACGATCCCCTTGGCACGGTACACCGATGCCGGCAGCTCGCGCAGGAAGCGCTCGAAGCTGTCGCTTCGGAACGGTGCGGACGGGTAATGCGTCAGCACGTGCACGTGATCGTGCAGGCGCGGCGATTTGTGATCGTGATGTCCGTGATCGTGACTGTCGTGATTGTGATGGTCTCGACCGTGATGGTCGCAATCTTGGTCGTGATGCTCTCGATCGCGATGGTCGTGATCGTGCTCTTGACGTTCCCGACCGCTGCCCAGGGCGCCGACGGCTCCGGGCAGCAGCGCCAACAGATCCTTGTCGGTCTCCCCCTTGACCGCATCCTCGATGGCAGCGGACGGATTCCATTCGCGCAGCTGCGCTCGCACCTCCTCCGCCTCCCCGGGGCCGACGAGGTCAGTTTTGCTCAGCAAAAGCAGCGAGGCGCCGCGAATTTGCTCCCGCATAAGCCGCAGCGTCTTCCCCGCGCCAAGCCGAAGCCGGTCGAGCAGATGTCTGGCGTCGACGACGGTGATCAGTCCGCGCAGCTCGAGCTTCGCGTACATCGATACGTCCGTCACGGCGTCCATCATCTCGAGCGGCTGCGCCACGCCGGTGGACTCGATCCATATGACGTCCGGCCGATGCTCCCGGGCGAGCTGCAGCAGCGAGACGCCAAGATCGTTTTTAACCGAGCAGCAAATGCAGCCGCCGAGCAGCTCCGCCATCGGCACGTCCTTCGTCAGCAGCTCGCCGTCGAGGTTGACGTCGCCCGCTTCGTTCATGAGCACCGCCGCTCTCCAGCCTCGCGCCTTGGCGCCCTCGAGCAGCTTTTGCAGCACGGTCGTCTTGCCGCTCCCCAGATAACCCGACAATACGAATACCTGTATCGGCCGCTCGCCGTTTTCGTTCATTTTTGCGCACATCGCGGCATCCTCCCTGCAACATGAATCGACCCTCCGGCGCGGCTGCACGGAGGGCCTCAGAAAACGCTCTTGCTACTCCCGAATCGCGGAATAAAAGTTGCGGATCGGCTCGACACACTCCGGCGTCTCCCGCTCCCGCTCGTTCACGTAAGCGCCGACCGGGTACATCATCATCTCTTCCGCCGAGATTCCGCGGATCGCGCCCAGAACGCCGCGATACTCCGTATTCGTCTCATTGAGCCATTGGTCGATGCCTTCGTCGTCCAGAATGGCGGGCATCCGATTCGAGTACGGACCGACCAACTCGTTGGACGGCGTCGTCAGCATCGTATACGCGCGGATGTCGCCGCCTTCGACACGCGGCCACACTTCGTAAAATCCGGGAACCGCGAACGTCGCGCGTCCCTTGAGCACAAAATGGATCGGCTGGCGGGCTCTCCCCTTCGTCTCCCAGCCGTAAAATCCGCTGACCGGAATGACGCAGCGCTGCTTGTTCGTCATGCGCTTGAATATCGGCCGGTCGCCGATGCCGGGTCCGTCCGCATTGACCGCGTCGCGCGACCAGTATGGCATGAGGCCCCAGCGCAGCGACTCAAGCCTGCGTTCCTGCCGCTCCTCGACGATGACGGCAGCGTACTGGGTCGGGGCGACGTTATATCTTGGCTTGTACGATCCGACAACTTGATCGATCCTGTAGCGTTCGGTGAGCTCGGGCAAATCCGCGGCAAGCGAAAATCTTTGGCACATGGGGGGCACCGCCTTCTTGGGTTTCCCCCCAGTATTTGCTTCAAGAGGCCGCTTCTATTCGCCGGGCGCGCCGAAGCCGCCGAATGGGCGACCGATCACGCGTCCTGCGGATGTCCGGCCGGTACCTGAGCGACGGCCGCCGCATTCGCTTCTACCTGCGCAACGTCCTTGCAGCCGGGGATAACGGCGGTGACGGCCGGATGCCGTAGACACCACGCCAGCGCCCAGGACGCCATATCGACGCCTTCCGGCACCTCCGTGCGCTTGATCTCCTCCGCTTCGCGCAGCAGCCGGTCCGCGTCCTCGCGATCCCGCTTCGACCGAACGTCGTCGCTCGGGAACGTCGCGCCCGGCTTGTACTTGCCGCTCAGGAAGCCGCTTGCGAGCGGCACCCGCGCGAGCACGCCGAGCTGCTGCGCCTCGCACGACGGAAAGACTTCCTCCTCCGGCGCGCGATCGAGCCGGTTGTACACGACCTGGATCGCCTGCGCGCCGACCGCCGTCGCCTTGGAAGTCTGGTAGACGTTGCGATTCGATCCGATCGAGATGCCGAGATGCCTGATCTTGCCCGCTTCAACCTGCCGGCCGAGCGCCTCCCACAGTCCGTCCCGGTCGAACTCGGCATCCGGACCGGAATGGAATTGATAGAGGTCGATATAATCGGTCTGAAGCGCCTTCAGGGAAGCTTCCAGCTGACGCACGACGTCCTGCGGATCGTAGACGTCGGTCCGGCTGAACGGTCCGTGGAAGTGATGGCCGAACTTGGTCGCGAGCACCCAGTCGGAGCGGCGCCCGCGGATGGCGGGACCGATCAGCGATTCGGACAGATGGTCGCCGTAGCATTCGGCGGTATCGATCAGGTTGATGCCGAGTTCGGCCGCCCGACCCAGAATCGCATCCGCCTCTTTTTGCTCATAGCTTCGGCCCCACTCGCCGCCGAATTGCCAGGTGCCCACGCCTACCGCGGATATTTTCAATCCGGTCGATCCCAGCTTGCGATACAGCATGCGGTTAGCCTCCAGTACTATTAAGATGAAAAGTCGGCTTTAATCAAGCTTCGACGGTGACGGCGGTGCCGCTGACCGCAACCATGAGCATGCCTTCCCGCACGACCTCGTAGTCCACGTCGACGCCGACGATCGCATTGGCGCCCATGCGCCGCGCTTGCTCGACCATCTCGGAGACGGCGATGTCGCGGGCCTGCTTCAGCTTGTTTTCATAGGAGCCGGACCTGCCGCCGACGACGTCGGTGATCGACGCCATGAAGTCGCGGAAGATGTTCGCGCCCATGATCGTCTCTCCGTTCACCAGTCCGTAATAGGACGTGATTCTGTATCCTTCCACATTGGGCGTAGTCGTCACGAGCATGATGATAGCCTCCTTGAAGATGTTGGGAACGCCCTCATTCTATCATACCGCTCCCCCGAACAACAACGAGAGCCGCCGGCGTCCGCCGGCAGCTCTCATGGGTTGAATTCGGTCGGAGCCGGACTTTCCTCCACCGCAAATTCGTAATCGTCGATGTCGAACACCTGAACCGGGATCGCGTTCTGTACGACCTTGTCCTGGAATTCGATATGGTCGGTCAAGATGGGACTCTGCGCGCGCAGCGACGTCAGCACGATCTCCGTCTCGATCGGATCGAGCAGCTCGCCGTACTGCATGTTCTCGGCCGCGTTGACGACGACTAGCGTCACCTTGTCGTTGATCGGCAGCGGCGGGCTCTCGCGCCAAGGCGCGATCAGCGAGCGCTCGAGCTTCTTCTTGTTGAACGGATCCTCGAAGTACGCGATCATCTCCCCGATCTTGCCCTTGACGTGACGGTCGTCGTCCGGGTCGGGCATAACGGGCTCGTCGCTATCCTTCATATCGTACAATTCCATCACTGTCGAATACGGAATCCGGTATTCCACAGGCCGTTTCGGCAGAAGCAGCTGACCATATATGGCGATCATGACCGCCTCGATGACAAAACGCCTTTCCATTGTAGCCAGTCCCCCCTAGTAGCGGCAAAAAAACGTTAAGCGCATTGCTGTACATTATATCATAAATTCGCTTCAGACATGTCGGGGGCGGGTATAATAGGCCGACATAAGGAGGCGATCGCGATGACGTCGACGACGACAAGCCGCGTGACGATCGATCTTGAAGGGCTGCGACAGGCGGTCCAAGCCTGCAAAATCGATACATGCCGCGTTCGGGCGGGCAGCGGCCGCGGCGCGCTCGAGTTCGAATATGCGCGTAACGACCGATCCCTCGAGCGGCTCCACAAGGTCAATTCGGTGACGAAAAGCGTGCTCTCGCTCCTGGTCGGCATCGCGCTCGCACGGGGCGAATTCCCGCCGCTCGATACGCCGCTCGCCGGCTGTCTGTCTCGCGTCCCGGCTTCGCTCGGACGTATTCGCCTCCATCATCTGCTGTCGATGACGGCCGGGATGGACTGGCCGGAATGGGGCGCCTGGGGCGGCCGTCCCAACCCGATGTGCGAATCGGACGACTGGGTCGCCTTCATCCTGGAGAGACGGGCCAAAGCGTCGCCGGGCGTCGCCATGTCCTACAACTCGGGCTGCTCACACCTGCTCAGCCTAATTCTGCAACTGGAGAGCGGCATGACCGCCGAAGCTTATGCCGCCAGGCATCTGTTCGGGCCGCTCGGCATCGACGCCTGGCAGTGGCATACGGACCCGCAAGGCGTATCCATCGGCGGCTTCGGACTGGCGCTGCGCGGAGGCGACCTGTTCAAGCTGGGCCGGCTTATGCTCGCCCGCGGCCGCTGGAACGGCCGACGCATCGTGTCTGAGGACTGGGTCGCGGCATCGACCGCGCCCAGGCATCATACGTACGACTGGCTCGGCTCGTACGGCTATCACTGGTGGACGTTCACCGGCGGCGGGCGTGCGCCACTGGTGCCGCACACCTATTACGCGATGGGCTACGGCGGGCAATTTCTGTTCGTCGTACCCGAGACGGAGACGATCGTCTCGTTTACCAGCGATTTATACCGTGAACCTTTAAGGCCATTAAAGATATTTTCGAAATATATCGCAGGCGTCCCTTACGGCTCGTAAATCATTTTGCGCGTCATGCCGCCGCCCACGACGAGATTCGTCCCCGTGACGAAGCCGCCTTCGGGATCGGTCAAATAAAAGCACGCTTTGACGACGTCCGTCGGCTTGCCGACCCGGCCGGCGGGATGCTGATCATGATCCGCGGGCCGCAAGGCGTCATAGTCGCCGGTCTCGATCCAGCCGGGACTGATCGCGTTCACGGCGATGCCGATTGGGCCAAGCGATACGGCGAGCGCGTGCGTAAGCGCCAAAATGCCGCCCTTGGACGCCGCGTACGCTTCGGAGTTTGGCTCGGACTGGATCGCGCGCGTCGACGCGATGTTGACGATGGAGCCGCCGCCGGTCCGCTGCATCGCCTTGGCCGCTTCGCGTCCGCACAGGAACGCGCCGCGCAAATTCACGTTCATGACGCGATCCCATTCCTCGAGCGTCAGCTCGAGCGGCGACTTCCAGACGCCGATGCCCGCATTGTGCACGAGCACGTCGACGCGCCCCGTCCAGGCCAACGCCCGCTCGACGATGCTCGCAGCGGCGTCGGCTTCGGTAAGATCAGCCGGGATAAAGAGGGACGACAGGCCCTCGCCCGTCAATTGCGCGGCCAGCGCCTCGCCGTTCGTGCCCGGCGCGTCGCTTAGCGCGACAGACGCGCCCGCTTCGGCATACGCGCACGACAAATGGCTGCCGATGCCGCCGGCTGCGCCGGTCACGATGACCGTGCGGCCGGCGTACTTGCCCGGCATCAGGACTGCGCGAGACGGGACAGCCTTGCCGTCAGCGTCTCCCTCCAGGCGTCCGCAAGCGCATCGACCGCGAGCAGGCGTAGCATCCCTTCCCGGTTTTCTTTTCCCCGGTGCATCACGTTGTTCGCTTCCTCGATCGTGACGCCGGCAGGATCCCGCACAGCGAGGATGAGCTTGCCCGGCGAGACCGCCCCCGGCGACAGCACACGAAAATAAAAGCCGGTTTTCCCCGTATCCCGGACCAGCGCCGGCAGTTCGTCGACGCCCCACTTCATTGCGAGCTTCCAGCAAGGCACGCGCGGCTGGCTGATCTGAAGCGTTAGTTCCCCCACCTTGAAAATATCCCCGACGCATACCTCGGACTCGTCGATTTCGTCGATCGTGAAGTTCTCGCCGAACGCGCCGAATTCGAGCGACCTGCCGAGCCGCTCTTCCCAAAAGGCGTAATGCCGGTACGGATAAGCGCACACCGCCTTGTCCGGCCCGCCGTGATTGACCGTGTCCGCCTGCTCGTCTCCCGACAGTCCCTCGGCATGAACGGCGACGGCGCCAAGCGCTTTTTCCTTATAAATGCCGGACTTGGCCGGCTTGCCTTTGAACTGCGCCTCGCGTGCCGCGCCCACGTTCACCGACAGCAGCGGGTAGGAACGTTCTGACGCGGTCTGCTCGTCTGTTGAATTCGACATCTCACAAACCTCCTTGATCGTCATCGTCCGTCCGGCAGGCGGAAGCGCCTTTGCCTGCCGCGGACGGATAAGCGGCAATCGACCTTGCCATGCTAATTATGCGGGCCGACGCGCCCGGGATTGGAGCTGATCATCGATGACGACGTCCAAACGCCGAAAGGAAAGCGCCTGGAAAAGCCGCAAGGAGCGCTCACAGATCCGCCCGGCAAAAGCGCCCGAAGGCGAATCGGAAGCGCCGCTTCAGCCTTAACGGCCTACCCGGACGAATGCCGCATAGCGGAGCGTCTCGCCGTGGCAGGAGGACGGCCTAGGAGATCTGGTGCTTCTCGGCCCCCGTAAGCCGTCTTCCCCGAACGGTCAGTACCACGCGGCCGTCATGCAGACCCCAGATCTCGTCAGCGAACTTCTCCGCGAGCTCCAGGCGATGCAGCGCCACGACGACGATCATGTTCTTGTCCTTCGCCTGCTGCTTCAACATGCTCATGATGCTCTCCTGGGAATGCGGGTCGAGACCGGTCACGGGCTCGTCCGCGAGCAGCACCTCGGCGCCGTGCGCGATCGCCCTGGCGATCGCCACGCGCTGACGTTCGCCGCCGCTCAGCTTCTCAGCCGGCTGGTGCGCCCTGTCGATCAAGCCGACGTTCTCCAGCGTCTCCATAGCGTCCATGTAGTCGTCGCTTCTGACCATGCCTGTCATCCGGCGAAACCAGGACACCTGGCCGACCGCGCCGATAATGACGTTTTTAAGCGCCGTCTTTTTTTCGTACATGAGCGCTTTTTGTTCCAAATAGGCGATTTTGCGCTTTAAACGAAGTCTTGCGAGCGTACCGCCGGCGATCGCGTCCTTGCCGTCGATGCGCATCTCTCCGCTCGTCCATGGCTCCTTGAGGCCGAGACAGCGCAGCAGCATCGACTTGCCGCTGCCGCTCGCGCCTACGATCGCATACAGCTTGCCCGGCTCCAGATGGCCGTGGATGCCGTCGAGTACCTTTTTGCCTGTCGGCAGCTTGCGTGTAAGACCGATGATATGTATCATTCCCGTCCGATTGCCCCCTGACTTTCGTTCCTGCCGTTTTTTCTAGTGTAATTCTTTACGGAACTGCTTTCCATACGAACAAACGTTTGGTATAATACAAATAAGAACATGCGTTCTATCTATTCCAGTCAAAGGTGGGATGATGGGTGGAGAACTGCGAACATCTCCGTTATTTGGAGCCTTCCAGGGGATCCCGGCCGTCACGAGATCTGACTTTCAAATTTTACGACAGCGGCCGTCTCGTGATCGTCGACAATGACAGCGGCAATACGATGAACCCCCGCGAGTTAAGCGGGGGCAGCTACGACTTTTATGTGCGTCAACGGCTCGCCTTCATCAAGCGCGATCTCAAGTCCAAGATCGAGAAGTACGCTTGACGGCGGCGCGCGCGTCGCTGCGGCCGTCGTAGTCCGACGCGACGCGCGCGCACGCTTTAAGGCAGGTTTTTGTCGATACCGTTCAAGCTGGGCGGCAAGCGGGACATTTTGTCCAGCTTCGTCGTCTGGCTTTTTCCGCGTCCTCCGGCCGTAATGCTCTTCGCTCCTGCTTTAGGTCCTTGATAGGGCGGCATACGCGACTCACCTCCATGCCATGCTTCATATAGGTTCGGGCCGACTTCACGTTTAGGTTGCCCGCCGCGCTCATTTACAAACGCCCTCCGGTTAGACATAATAAATTCATGTCCGCCGCCACGGCGGGGAACGGACGGTGCGTCAAGCATACGAAGGAGCCACGGAGATGAAGCAGAACATCCTGTTCGACCTGGACGATACGCTGATCCATTGCAACAAATATTTTCATTTCGTGCAAGAGCAGTTCGCCGACCTGATGACGACCTGGTTCGCGCCGTTCGGCCTGACCAAGCAGGCCGTGCTGGCCAAGCACAGCGAGATCGACATCGCCGGCGTGCACATCGTCGGCTTCAAGAGCGAGCACTTTCCCCAATCGTTCGTCGATACGTATCGCTACTATAGCGCCCTGCACGGACGCTCCGAATCCGCGGACGAGGAGGCGCTGCTGTGGAAGCTGGGCCTTAGCGTGTTCGAACAGGAGACCGAGCCTTATCCGTTCATGAACGAGACGCTCGAATCGCTTGCGGCCGCCGGTCACCAGCTTCATTTATATACGGGCGGCGACCCGGACATTCAGAAGCGCAAGATCGAAGCAGCGGGCCTTCAGCGTTATTTTCGCGACCGCATTTATATCCGCCTTCACAAAAACGTCGAGGCGCTAAAGGACATATTGCGTGCGCAAAAGCTGCGGATCGACCGTACGTGGATGGTCGGCAACTCGATCCGAACGGACGTCCTGCCCGCGCTGTCCTGCGGTCTGCATGCGATCTACCTGAAGCAGGAGCTGGAATGGGACTACAATGTGCTGCCGATCGCGGACGCGAAGCCGAGCGGCGCCTTCCTCACGCTCTCCTCGCTTCATCAGGTCCCGCCCGCGATCGACGCTTATTTGGCGCAGGGCTGAAGAGACCGCCGGCGTCATGCCGTCACGAGCCGACGATGCGCCTGAAGCGATCGTAGGCCGCCGGATCCGCGCCGCCCGCGCGGGCGACATGATGGTAGAAGCTGTAGGGAAATTTGAACGCATGTCCGAAATCCCAGACGTCCTCGCTTCGTTCCCGCTCCCAGAAGGACGCTTCGGTCGGCAGCGAGGTCGACGGCCGTGCCGGCGCCAGCGGCTCCCGGTCGACCGGCGAGTGGAGACGAAGCGATTCGCCGGGACGCAGCCTCTGGCTGGCGCGCAGGACGTGCACGAGCTTAAAGAGCGGCACGAGACCTCGTTTGAACAATGCCGGGTAGCCCAGTTCTTCAAGCGTGACGAGCGCATGCGAAAAGGTGAGCATATGGCCGATCAGATCGTGATGGGATTCCGCTCTATAGATCGTCTCGAAAGCGGCAAGCTCGCGCAGCACGAAACGTGACAGCGCTGCCCCGTCTTCGATGCCGGCAGGTCCGTCCTCCTCTCGCAGCGTCAGCGCCTTCACTTCCGACGTCTTGTAGCCGATCCAGGAGCGTCCCGGTATTTTCCCTTTAAACGAACGTATCAGCGCCGCGATCGCCTCGATATCCGCTGCTTCGCCCCAACCGTCCAATTCTCGAATCGCCTTCAAGCTCGCCGCCGCATAGATCGCATTGTGACCGACCCAGTAGAGGCCGTCGATCGTCTCTTCCAGCGCGTCCGCGATGGTTCGCTCGTAAACGCTTGCGCCGCGCTTCGAATTGATTTCGCCCGTAAAGGAGCCTGTCGGCGCTTCCAGCCGGCCAGACACCATCCGATCTGCTTCTTGTGCGATTTTTCGCGCGATGCTCTCCTCCAGCCGGTTTTCGGCGATAAAAAAATAAGCGGCAATCGCCGCTGCGCCGAAATGCGCCTCCCATATATCGCCTGTACGCCTGCAGCACGACGCGATGACGGCCAAACCCTTTTCCAATAGCGCGCGATCCGTCATGAAGTCTCCTCCTCCTTTGCCC
The DNA here is from genome assembly GCF_019091135.1 of Cohnella sp. GbtcB17. Lineage (GTDB taxonomy): Bacteria > Bacillota > Bacilli > Paenibacillales > Paenibacillaceae > Cohnella. Next base: position 71,573 of record NZ_JAGXJW010000040.1, read on the forward strand.
TTCCGATCGATACGAGCTTGCCGTAAATCGCGCGGACGCCGTCCGACCATCGCGGGTCCTCCGCATAGGTCCGATTCATCCAAGAAAACGGCTCTTCGCCTTCGGGGATGCCTGCAGCCAGCTTGGCAAGCAGCTTCGCGGCGATGCCCGACGAATCGCGGATGTTCGTATTGTACGTCTCCCAGCTGTGGAAGACGTTAAACGGATTGTTCGCGATCTGCTTTGATTTCTTGGCGGACTTCGGGACGAAGCCTTGCTCCTGGCCTGCCACCGCGAATAGCAGCAGCGGATCGACGCTGTGTAGGCGCGCGCTATCGACGATCGCCTCGAAGTAGGGCCGCTCGGCGAGCAGCGAGTCTCGCCCCGACAAGTATGCACGTACTGCCTCCGCATCGAACGGCGAATAGGCGAATCTGGCCTGCGTATCGACTTGCTCGGCACTTGGCCGCGACGTGGACGGATTCGACGTCGATTCAAGCGAGCGCGGCTGCGCATCGTTGGCGTAATAAGACAGCGAAGTCAACAGCACGCCCGTCAATGCAAACAGAAGCACAGCCGCGAGAACGAGCGGCCTTAAAGTGGCCGGTGCTAACCAGCCCCTTCCGGGGGAGCCGCCGCCAACTTCGGCATTGGTTTGAACGAAGTAATCGGCATGACTGTCGCCACCCTGTCGAACATCATCTACGTCTGCAGCGTCGGCACCCATATCGCCTAGCGGTCTATGATCAGATGAAGCGCTGTCAAGTAAGCTGTCGACGGAATTCCGCGCTTCCGCAAGTCCGGGCTTCAGTACGAACCCCTGATCCGTACGCTTAGCGACCCGCTCCACCGTCCATTGTGCCGCCGTCCGCTCGTTCAGCCAGCGGAGCAGGCTCGCGACATGCGCTTCCTCCGCGAGCGTCAGATTGGCGCAAACGCGCAGCACGTCGTCCGCATATACTTCGCGCCGCTCGCCAACGACGCAAGACGCCACAAGTCGGCCGGCCACCTCGTCCCTCAGCGCTTCGGGCCAATCGGGCAGCCGCTTGCGGATCGTGCGCACGACCGCGTCGGCGACGATCTCCGCCTGGCGTGTCGCGGGCATAGGCGCGTATTTGGTTCGGACGTACCGCCTGATGACCGACACATCGCCCGGCGTCAACAATGCCGCCCCCGCCATATGAGCCAAGCCTCCTTCGCTCGAAGCCAATAGATCCGATTGCTGCTTTTCCATAGTTTAGCATACGGCCTCACTTTGAAAAAGAATAGCGCTGCAAAGCTGCTTGCAGCGCAATTTCAGCACCTATTTATTAGCCGCGCATCCGGCTATATCTCCTTCTCAATTCCGCGCGGCTTCAGCGATCCTCGCCTGCAGCTCTTCGCCGCGAATGTACCGTTCGATCTGCTCCTTCTCGAACACCGTGAACTGATACTCGCAATCGATCCCTTCGTCGAGCGCCTCGATCTGGATCGGATGTCCGGCATGCGTGCACACGGCGAGCGCCGTCAGGTCGATGACGTCGTCCGGCAACGGCGTCGACGCGTCCAGGCAAAGACGTAGCTCCACGTCGATCCATTGTCCGTCCCGCCGGTCGACGCTCGCTTCGAATCCGGTAAACTTGAGCTCCTTCGGTCGTTCTTCGCCATATCGAAACATCGCTTTTCCTCCGTCGGCAATAAAGGGCCGTCACCCGCCGTCTTCCTATGGAAGACGGTTCGAGTGCGACCCTTATTTTATCATTCCGCAAATTCGGCAGACCTTAAGGCAGCATCGTCGAACCCATCAGATAACGGTCGACCTCGCGCGCAGCCTCGCGGCCCTCGTTGATCGCCCATACGATAAGGCTCTGTCCGCGGCGCATGTCGCCTGCAGCGAACACCTTGTCGACGCTCGTCTTGTACTTGCCGTAAGCGGCCTTGACGTTCGTTCTGCGGTCCGTCTCCAGGCCGAGCTGCTCGATGAGCGTCGACTCCGGTCCCTCGAAGCCGACGGCGACGAGAACGAGGTCAGCAGGCCATACTTTCTCGGTGCCAGGAATCTCTTCGTACACCTTGCGTCCCGTCTCGTCGACGTAGCGGCGGATTTGCACCGTGTGCAGCTCCTTGACGTTGCCTTCTTCGTCGCCGACGAACTTCTTCGTCAGGACGGAGAACGCGCGCGGGTCTTCGCCGTACAGCACCTTCGCCTCTTCGTGCGCGTAATCGAGCGTGTAGACGTTCGGGTATTCCGGCCAAGGGTTGTTGATCTGGTCGCGCGTCAGCGGAGCCTTGGCATGCGTTCCGAATTGGGAAACGCTCGTGCAGCCGTGGCGCAGCGCCGTCGCGACGCAGTCCGTGCCGGTGTCGCCGCCGCCGATGACGATGACATGCTTGTCCTTGCCCGAGATATAATTGCCGTCCTCGAGGTTGGAGTCGAGATAGCTCTTGATCGTGCCGTTCAAGTAATCCATCGCGGGGTGGATTCCCTTGAGGTTCGCGCCTTCGACTGGACCGAGTCCGCGCGCCTTCGTCGCGCCGCCGCACAAGACGATCGCGTCGTACTCCTCGGCGAGCTGCTTGGCGGAAATGTCCTTGCCGATCTCCGTGTTCGTCACGAACTCAATGCCCTCTTCGGCCAGCAGGTCGACGCGGCGCTTGACGATATGCTTCTCGAGCTTCATCGTCGGAATGCCGTAGGTGAGCAAGCCGCCCGGACGGTCCGCACGCTCGAACACCGTCACGCTGTGGCCCGCCTTGTTCAGCTGGGCGGCAGCGGCCAGACCGGCAGGTCCGGAGCCGACGACGGCGACGCGCTTGCCCGTCCGATGCTTCGGCGGCTGGGGCACTACCCAGCCTTCTTCGAAGGCGCGATCGATGATCGCTTGCTCGATCGACTTGATCGTGACCGGATCGCCGATGAGGCCGACGGTGCAAGAGC
>NZ_JAGXJW010000393.1 GCF_019091135.1 Cohnella sp. GbtcB17
AATAGCGGACCTGTGGTCCGAGACGGGCGGCAATCGGCGGTTTTCGGCAAAATAGCGGCTTCTGAGTCCGCTCCACTCGCCGCTAAGCACTTGGCGCCGCTCGCCTCTCCACTGTTCTATCTCCCTGCCACAATGCGACTTTTCACCGGGTATATCGTTCTCCGCTCCGGTGTTCCGGACCGGTCCAATTCGATAAACTGGCTACTGTAAGCACTTTCAAAGCGAAGGTGCGTCATACGCAGAG
>NZ_JAGXJW010000394.1 GCF_019091135.1 Cohnella sp. GbtcB17
GTGACCTTGGCGTAAATACCGGATATGGAGTTGCGGTAGATGAGATACGCGGATACGAACATACTCGCGATGACGAGCAGCAGAGAAAAGAAGATTTGCAGTACGCCGAGGGTCGTCACGATCCGCTTCATGATAGTCATCATCCTTCGCGACACAGGTGGATCCGCTTATTCTACCATCAGCCCTTCTCCGCGCCCAGCATAACGCCCTTGGCAAAGAACTTTTGCGCGAACGGATAGATCTG
>NZ_JAGXJW010000395.1 GCF_019091135.1 Cohnella sp. GbtcB17
GGACCTGATAGGGCTCGAGCGCTTCCTCGATCAGGGGCAGCACCCGGGAGTCGGCCGCCTGATCGGGCTTCCACGTAAAATGGATGCCGACCGAATCCCGTCCGTAGCATGGACTCATCCACCGCTCATCCGCGGCGATCGAGCGAACCTCGCAAATATACAATAACGTCGCGATCTGCGTCCGCAGCCGCTCGATGGCGTGCAGCGCGCCGTACCCCTTCGCGCGTGGTACGAAGTACTCGCT
>NZ_JAGXJW010000396.1 GCF_019091135.1 Cohnella sp. GbtcB17
GTGTGCAGCGCCAGCCCCTTGGCCTGTTCGACCCGGTTATGGACCAAGTACTGAATCGGCGTCATGCCGAACGTTTTGCGGAATTGCTCGACCAGATAATCGCGGCTGAAGCCAGTCAGCGTCTCCAGCTGCCGGAGTACGAGCGCCTCCCGGTAATGCTCCTAAAAATGATTTATGTCCTGCACCATCTTAGCGTAGTTATTCCGCTGCGTCGCGGATGACTCGTCCCAGACTCGCTCTTGCT
>NZ_JAGXJW010000397.1 GCF_019091135.1 Cohnella sp. GbtcB17
CTTGCTCGAGAACTCCTTGCCTGCGTTTTTGGAGGAGGTCGTTGGCGACCGCTACGGACGCTATTCCAAATACATCATTCAAGACCGCGCGATCCCCGACGTTCGCGCCGGATTGAAGCCGGTCCAGCGCCGGATCCTGTACGCGATGTTCGACTCCGGCACCACACCGGACAAACCGTATCGCAAATCGGCGAAGTCGGTCGGCGCCGTCATGGGCAACTATCACCCGCATGGCGCGTCTTCG
>NZ_JAGXJW010000398.1 GCF_019091135.1 Cohnella sp. GbtcB17
TCTCAAGCTCTCTTTCTCTCTCTAGAAAATCCTATGGGCTGCTAGGGTTTGATTTTGTTCTTTAATTCAGCAAGTTTTCAGCAATTCTAAGTGTAATTCAAGCTAAGGTAACCTTTAAGCAACCTCCTCTTTAATTTCTTGAAGTTTAAGAAAAGTGAATTTTTGCATGTTTGATGATTTTGTGGCTGTGGTTATTGGCTATGTTTATTGTTGATTTCCAAAGCTTAATTATGTTTAGATATGG
>NZ_JAGXJW010000399.1 GCF_019091135.1 Cohnella sp. GbtcB17
TTATTAATATAATAAATATATTTACTTGATAAATAAATTATTTACTTATTATAAACTAAAAAAAAAAGAATGTCGTGGTCTACAGTGCCCACTATTATTAGTGAGACGCTGTAGACTCCCATAATGAGTTTTACTTTCACCTTGGGACCAAAGGAAGTCATGTTCCATGACGTCAATCTGATTGATTATGTAGATAAGAAGCTTAAAGTTGCTCAACCAAAAATCTCGTATAGTTTCCATTCTA
>NZ_JAGXJW010000400.1 GCF_019091135.1 Cohnella sp. GbtcB17
TAACTCATAAGCTTGCATGTTTACCTTTCTCCACTAATGTTGACAGCATTCTTTGGAATCATTAGGTCTTTTCATGGCTTAGGTAATATGGCTCAGATATTCCGGGATAGGCAAGAGACAATTTTGGCTCAAGATATCATAAGCACACAAACAGAACCCCCAAGCTTTTTACTTTTCTTTTTCTAAAACCCCATACTGTCCCCAAGTTTACCAAGATTGAGAGAAGATATATTTCTTTATTTTC
>NZ_JAGXJW010000401.1 GCF_019091135.1 Cohnella sp. GbtcB17
GCGGAAAATCACGTCCCGCACTACCTCGCTCGCGACCATGCGCGCCACCTGCAGATCGGGGCTTTCGACGTCGCGAATGATCCGCTGGATCGTACGATTGTCGAGATTGACGATATCCTCGAACACGAACATGCGTTTCTTGATCACTTCGGCGAGCTCCGGATCCTGAATTTCGAGCGAATCGAGAATCGACCGTTCCGTACCGCGGTCTACGCCGTACAAAATCTGTACGATCGCTTCGAT
>NZ_JAGXJW010000402.1 GCF_019091135.1 Cohnella sp. GbtcB17
GGGGACCCGGCCACGGCGTCTGCTCAGGGCCCCAGTGAGGGACACCGGCGCGCGTGGCGAACGCCCCCCGCGTATCATCAGTTTTACCATGAATGCATGGTCCTCCTAGTAGATGCTTCATCTACACCGGGGGCGCGTGGCGACCGCGTTCGATGAAGGAAAGGAATGACGCCCGACAGGCGCCTTGTCCCGTACAAAAGACAGATCTCGCCGAGCGACCTTCGCCGGCTGCGGACAAGCCGC
>NZ_JAGXJW010000041.1 GCF_019091135.1 Cohnella sp. GbtcB17
GTTCATTTGAGCGGGATTGAACCATTCACATCTCAAGGAGTATCCGAAGCGTACCGCAAGTGCGAAACGAATCCTAAGAGGGGGAAGGTCGTCATTCAGAGAAAGCAGAGATGATCCTCGAAACCATGCGTAAAATTACACGAACAAGCAGCGGATGCCGCTGCTTGTTTGTCTTTTCTATCGTTTAAATCACTCCGAAGCCATCGGAACTTATCGAACCACAGACAGAGGTTATGTTTATCTTGTTTCGTTATATTTTACGAGTAAGCAATCTAGCTGTGGAAGGAACGGATCAAGTGAAAACTATACTACGCATCCTTATCTATATCATCGTTTTTGTCGTCGTCGTACGGGGGACAGGTGCCATCGGGTACGTCCATACCATGAATGCCGGAATGTCGGTATACGATAAAACCGCCCCTTCATTGACGGATGTAAAGGTACCAAAATATGACGCAAACTAACCGACAGTGGCCGTGCTGCTGGCGAACGAAGTGACGGAAGTGTTCGATTTTCTCGTCCCGTACGAAATGTTTGCGATGACTGAAGCTTACAATGTATACGGCGTTGCCCCGGATCGCGAGATTAAATCGCTAACGGGCGGACTCGATGTCGTCCCGCATTATTCATTTGACGAGATGGATGCGATGCTCGGTAAAAGCCCGGACATTATCGTCATTCCGTTTATGCCGATTTTGAACGAGAAAAAATATGCGCCCGTCCGGGAATGGATTCGGAAGCACTCGGGTGCCAAGACGACATTGCTCTCCATTTGCAATGGGGCTGAAAACCTGGCGGATACCGGCTTGCTGAACGGCAAATCGGCTGCGACGCACTGGGGAGACATCAACCGGCTCATAAAGAAATATCCGGAAATCCAGTGGGTGAAGGATCGGCGCTACGTCCCGCAAGGCAACCTCGTATCTTCTGCCGGTCTGACTTCGGGAATTGACGCTGTGCTATACGTCGTCTCCCAGCAGTTGGGCGAGGCGGCGGCGAAGAAAGTGGCAGGAGAGATGAACTATCCCTCCTACGATTATGTGACAAACCCGCAAATGAAACCGTTCGTCGCCGGACTCAGCGATATAACGTACGTACTGAATAACGCTTTTCAATGGAACAAAGTAAAGGCGGGTGTGCTGCTATATAACGGCGCCGATGAACTGGATTTGTCCGCCGCATTCGATACGTACGCCGCTTCCGGTACGACAACGACGTTGACCGTCTCCAGCGCGAACGAACCGATCGTAACGAAGCACGGCCTGAACCTCGTCGCGCGTTATCAGATCAAAGACGTGCCGAAGCTGTCGAAAATGATCGTTGTCGGTGCCGATGCCGAGGCTGCAGCCGCCGATGACATCAACCAATGGAAGAACAGCGGCAGCAGCACGAAATTGCTGTTCCTGCACCGCGACGCGGCGGATCGGTTCGCAATAGATCCCGCATTCGAGGATTTGGCCAGGCAGGAGGATATCCGGACAGCGAAGTTTGCCGCCAAGAGGCTTGAATATCGCGCCACCGATCACCTGAAGCTGGAGGGCAGGCCCTTCTCTCTTGAAGCGTTTGGCATACCGGTTATGCTCGGCGCCCTGTCCTTGCTCATCGCTTTTTTCATCGATCGGCTGTTTATCCGTAGGAAAAAGGGATCATCCGCAGATAGAGGCGCTGCGGGGTAAGCCTTGCTACATTATTGTGTTCGAAAGGCTCGCTGAGGTCGGCAGAAGCTCACGAATTCACGGGAACACTCCCGCTGTCCGCCTCTGTTTCTACAGACGTAGTCGCATCACTGGATGGTATTTCCGTTCCTTCTTGCGTCTCTTCCTCCGAGATCGTCGTCAGGGCATCAGCCGGTAGATCTGCCTCGCGGATCCAGATCATGCTCTCCACCGCCTCGACGAGAAGCCAACCGTCCCAACGCTCGAGAACGATGGCGGTTTGCGTTTGAAGCTTGGAGGGAGAGGGCTCCGTAGCAATCGGCGTTTCATAATGAACGACTTGCTCCGTCAAGCTGACGGCCAGGTTCATCGGCTTCTCGAACGGACCTGTTATGACCGCTCTGGAGGAGATCCAGCCGGAACCTGCCGGCGAGGAGATTTCCAGCCAATCGCCTTTCTGTCGCAACGTTTGGTAGCTGCCTTTATATACGATACCCGCCGACTTCGAACGAAGTTCAGGGAATTGGTATCCTTTTTCATCGGCGAGCAGTCGAACCTCTTTCGTCCATTGAGCAGCCGGCTGCCGCTTCAACCATAGGCCGTAGCCTTTCTCCGCTATCATCCATAGCGTATCTTTATGCTGCCGCCAGATTCGATTCCATTGCGACAGCGGGACGTGCGTCGATCCGGCGGCCACTCCGAGCTCTGGCGTCAGGGCGGGCCTGCCGAACTGCTGGATAAACCAGTCGGAGAACCCGCCGCCGGACGGATTGGGCTGCGGCGCTACGAGCGAATAACCCGTTAACTTGGCGTAAGCGGACGCAAAGCTATAATCGCGGCTGTAGTTCGCCGGATGGGTATGGAAATTCCAATATACGATTTCGCCCGACGTATGATAGGCAAGCGAGATTTCCGGTTTGACGGCGAGCGCGAGGTCGTACATGGCCTTCGCCTCTTTCGCTTGCAGCGGTTGGGCGCCTTTATAGTTCATATAAGTCGGCCTATTGGCTGCATTCGCGATTCCACCCCAATTCGCAGGGTATTGTCGGTTCAGATCGATGCCTTTGGCATTCGCTTTCCAACGCTTAAAGTCTCTGCTGCCATTATTCATATAAATGAGATTCGCGCGGTCGGCTTCCGGAAAAGCGCTCAAGCCGAATTGCTGGAGCGTCACGCCGTCGGGATTGACCATGGGAACGATACGGAACGTGACGCGATCCAGCAGGTCGCGGGCACGAAGCCCGCCCGAGACTATACTGTTTTTCTCGTATTGAACGGCCATTTCCTCAATCAACCTCATCAATACGATTGTCGTCATCCACTCGCGAGCATGATGTGAGCCATTCAACATAATGACGGCAGGCCCATGGCCGACATCGACCATGAACAACGAACGGCCATATTCGCTTTTCCCTGCTGAACCAAGCTTAATGAGTCGAGGATATCTTGCCGACAGAGCCTGCAAATCGGCGCTCATACGGGTATAGGAATACACCTGCAGCGGATTGACGATAGGTTGAACGGAGGACGGATACGCCGTCTGAACCGCAGCTTGCACAGGTAACAGAGCAGAGGAGAAGATGATCGCGACGGTTAAAACAATGGTAACTAAGATTCGGGTGTACTTGTTAAAGCGGATATCGTGCATGATTGCAAAAAACATTTTGTTCCTCCAAAACAGTGATGTCGAAAACGAGAACTCTAGATCCTACTATTCGACACCGTTCAGCAATCCCCTCCAAACGTCAGCGTTATGTCCTGCTCCGATCTCCCTTCTCTAGCATATCAAGCAGCAGGCCAGCAAGCGGAGCCGCGAGTTGTGCGCTTTGCGCTGCCGACAGCAAGAGGCCAACATCTTTCTGCGGAATTTTACTTTCGGGTATGGATGACTTCTCGGCTAGCATTTTGCCATAGCTTTGATAGATGGGGGCGGTAAACAGAGTGCTCGTAAGCATATTGACCGCCGCTTTGGGATCAACCCCGCCGCGTTCGGCTATACCTAGTGCTTCTTCCAGTGAGCGTGCGGGTGAATACCGCCTATGCCCAGGCGTTCTAGGAAATCTTCGCTTTTAACGACGTCTTCCAACGCTTCATCGTCCCACACCAAGGTGACGACGATGCCGCCGGTTGTCACAGCGTCTGCTGGACGGCCCGCCTGCAGCGCACCTTGAGCGACGAGCGGTGCCGCTTTTTCCGGGGTGCGGTTGTATACGGTCAACGCATATCCTGCTTGGAGCAGATTGGCGGCGACTGGCATGCCTAGCAGTCCGAGTCCGATAAATCCAATGTTTTCTCTCATGAATTTAACCTCCTTAGGGCGATAAACATTACGTCAACGTCATGTTTAGGGCAAAAAAAAATTAATCCCTCTCATTGGCCTCAAGCCACCGCTCGAAACGTTCTATATTCGACTGCAAATCGCTGCGGAACTGCCCGAGCGCTTCAAGCTTCTGGTCCGTGTCGGCCAGATGCCGGTACAGGATGCCGAGGACTTTTCGTTTCGGCAGCACCTCGCTCGTATCCGTAAAGTAAAGCTCGATTACGTCCCGAATTTCCTCCAAACTTAGGCCAACCTTCTTCAACTGATCAATCTTTTGCAGACGAGCGACCGTTTCTTCCGTGTAGTAATGATGACCGTTGCCTTCGCGCTCGCCGGACGGAAGCAATCCAATGCTCTCGTAATAGCGAACCGTGCGCTGGGTTACCCCGGCTCGTTCTGTCAGATCGCCAATGCGCATGCGGTTCATGATGGATTACTCCTTCCAGGATATAATATGACGTTAACGTCATGTTTGCATGATAGCATTGGGAGTGGAAGATGTAAAGAAGGAAGGCTTAGCCACAGCATGGCGACGACACCTGAACAGAGATTATAATAATCGTGTACGAAGTGCTTGGGGTTCTTGTTTAATTTCGATACGTATTCTTCCATATAAGTAATTAGAGGTGAGCTGCTTGAAACCGAATCGTTCCTCATCCGCATTGGGCGAGTTCATCAAATCGCGCAGAGAACGCTTGCAGCCTTCAGAGGCAGGGATCCTGCCGCTGCCCGGACGAAGGCGCACGCCGGGACTTCGAAGAGAAGAAGTCTCTTATCTTGCCCATATCAGCGTGACTTACTATTCCTGGCTGGAGCAAGGCAAGGAGGTGAATCCTTCGCCGGAAGTGCTGCTAAGTATCGGCAAAGCGCTTCAGCTTGACGAAGATGAGCAGAAGCATCTGTTCGATCTGGCCCATGTAGACGCGGCGAGTGTCGTGACAGTCCCGAATAACGGAAGGCCGGATACCGGCGTTTTGCAGAAAATCGTAGATCAGCTTTATTATCCTTCTTTTATAACGGACGAAGGTACGGATGTGATCGTATGGAATCGGGCAGCAGAACTGATCATAGCCGATTTCGGCAGTCTGCCGGACAAAGAACGGAATATGATAGAGATTATGTTTTTAAAGCCGGATTACCGTGCAAGACTGCTGAATTGGGAAGGTGCCGCCCGTTACTCCGTAGCGGTTATGCGGGCAAGCTTTGACCTTTACAAGGACAACCCGGTATATATGGAACGGTTCGAACGCTTGAGACGGGAAAGCGAGGACTTCGTGCATTTATGGGAGCTATATGAAGTCAAGCAAAAGCGCGTAGCCACCTCATTATTTCGTCTTCCTGACGCACAAGAGATGGAGTTCACGCTCCATTCGGCGGGTGTCATCGATAACGACCCTGGACTGCACTGGTGTTTCTTTGTTCCGGTGCCCGGTTCCGGCACGGAGGAGAGATTATTGCGTGTACTGGAGCAGGACAGGCCGCTCCCGTAGACTGTTACTCCCGTTAATAGAATAGACGTGCTGTGGCTAGCTCCCTCCCGTTGCTTGTATGCTTCAGTGGAAGACAACGATTGGAGGGGACTTAGCATGCAAACATGGTTTATTACAGGAGCTTCAGGAGGCTTGGCTGCACGTATAACTCGCCGGTTGCTGGACAGAGGGGACCGTGTAGCCGCAACGGTACGCAAGCCGGGTGTGCTGGATGATCTGCAGGCACAGTATGGCTCCCAACTATGGCAGGCTCATTTAGATCTGACCCACCCTCAGCAAATTGCCGAAGTTGTGGAACGTGCATTTTCAGAGCTGGGCACGATCGATGTGTTGGTCAATAATGCCGCCTATGGATTGTATGGCGCAGTGGAAGAAGCAAGCGACAGGCAAATTGAGCATCTGTTCATGACCAATGTGCTCGGCTCCCTGCGTGCAGCCCGTGCAGTCCTGCCTTTTTTCCGCAAGCAGGGCGGCGGTCACATTGTACAGATTTCGAGTATGGCGGGTCATTATTCGATTCCGGGCATGGGACTGTACTGCTCTTCGAAATGGGCAGTCGAAGGGGCCTTCGAAGCGCTGGCTAAGGAAGTGGCTTCGTTCAATATTAAAACCACGATGGTGGAGCCCGGCGGGATCCGAACGAATTTCATTTTAAGCAACGCCGTGATCGGCGAGCGGATGGACGAATACCGAAATACGGAGGCGGGCCAATTCGTTAGCCTGATGAAGGGGGAACTGCCAGGCATAGATATGAGCATGTTCAACAAAATGGTTATCGGCGATCCGGATAAGATGGCGCAGCAGATTATCCACCGTGTCGATCAGGGCGAGGGGCCGATACGTATGGCGTTGGGCAGTGACGCCTATGAGCAAATCCGGGCAGCCCTGCTGGACAGACTGGCCGCACTGGAAGCACAGAAAGAGCTGGCTTGCTCCACGGATGCAGATGATGTAGTAAATGAAATAGGCAACTGAACACTGAACATAACTAAATAAGACATCGCTCCTCCGAGACGATGTCTTTTTAATGAGACCATTAAGTCATTTTTCCCTCCAACGGTTGGAAGCAGGCCGTAAATCCAAACGTCGCCCCTCCCCCGGGAGTGGCATCGACCCAAATTTGGCCATCCATCAGTTCAACCAGCTTTTTACTAATGGACAGTCCTAAGCCAGTCCCTTGTGACGCCGAAGAATTAGCGAGCTGTACATAGGGTTCGAAAATATGACCGGCCTGGTCCGGCGGAATTCCGATTCCGGTATCGACGATCTCAAATTGAATGCAGGCTCTATGATTGATTTCCTTAAGTTGAGTCACGTTTACACGCACGCCGCCTCGATCGGTAAACTTAACGGCATTCCCGATAAGATTTGTTAACACTTGTCTTAAACGTGTGGCATCCCCTCTCACGGCATCCGTTAATTGGGGACCGAAGGAGAGGGACAGTTCAATATTTTTGGACTGCGCTCTCGGTATTAATAATTCAACTGTCCTGGAGACTTCATCCTTGATCGAAAAAGGGTGATCTTCCAGAACTGTTTTCCCGGCCTCGACCTTGGAGATGTCCAGGATATCATTAACGATCTTCAACAACATTTCCCCGCTGCTTCGAATAACTTCAATACAATCCTTGTCGTCCGGCTGCAAGGTTTGCTTATCAAGCAACAGATCTGCCATCCCGATTACACCGTTTAATGGCGTTCTGATCTCATGACTGATCATGGCTACAAAATCGCTTTTTGCTTCATTGGCACGTTCCGCTACTTCTTTAGAGAACATGAGTTGCTTTTGCTCCGTGATATCCTTTGCTATGAGAAAGTAACCGACTTTTTGGTCATGAACAACGATAGGAGCAATCGTAGCTAACACCTCGACCGATGTGTCGTCACTCCTAAAGATTTTATGGATACCTTGTTCAGCCAGCTCCATCTGTCCGTTGCGGATCAAGTTCCAGTTGGCTTCTCCAATGAACCCGCATATGCTCAAGCCTCGTAATGACGTTATAGGCAGCATCGTTAGTCTGCATGCCGCGGGATTCGTATTTTCAATTTTCCCAGCTAAATCAAATGAAAAAATGGCATCGTGGTTATAATGTTTAAGCGATGTATATCGTTCAATGGTCTCCAGCAGTTTTAGTTCTGCTTGCTTGCGCTCAGTAATGTCCTGTACCGTTCCACCAAGCTTATCGCTTGAAGCAACAGCCCTTATACTAAGATACTTATCAGCAAAAGCATATTCCTGTTCAATTAAATCTCCCTTGCACACATTCTTGATGGCGTTTAACAATTGATCGCGATCTTTGAGGTGAACCCCCTCAAGCAAGTCAGCGGCCTTAAAAAGTCCGGATTGATTATCAAGTCCTAGTATTTCAGACGCTTGGTCGGAAACCCACACTTCTTTTGTGTCAAAATAATATTCCCAACTACCCAGCTTGGCAATTTTCTGAGCTTCCCTCAGGTTTGTCTCGCTTCTCCATCGATCCGTAATTTCCCGACCGATCGCAAGTATCCTTTGGTCTTCCGGCAATTCGCCGACGACTTCGTACGTGGTTTCAAACCATAAGTAATGTCCATTGATGTGGCGCAATCTATAGCGAAGAATACCCTGCTGCGAAAAGTTCAGCTTCCTCAGACGTTTTAAATCTTCAGGATGATAATAATCGCTGTTCGATTTTCCGATAAACTCTTCCGGGCGGTAGCCAAGAAGATCAAAAACGGATGGGGATATGAATTCACACATGCCATCCAGTTTAGTGATATAAATGATATCCTGCGCATGATTTGTAATGAGTCTAAACATCTTTTCCCGCTCAACTAATTGCAATTCAACCTTCTTCTGTTCGGAAATATCAATCACATGGCATATCAAGTAGGGATGATTCCCGGCTTGTCCTTGAACGAACGATACGTGCAAGGATGCCCATAACGTCGTTTTATCTTTTCGAATATACCTTTTTTCCAAATGGAAATAAGAACGCTGACCCTCAGCTAATTCTCTAATCAAATGGTCATTTTCAGTGAAATCAGTTGGAAATGAAATATCTTTATAGCAAAGCCCCTCTATCTCTTGATGAGAATAGCCCAATAAGTCACAGAATGCCTGATTTACTTTTAATATATCCCCTACAACCGACGTGAGCACAATGCCCATTGGAGCCTGGTTATAAACTTGTTCAAACATATTGAACAGATCTACGTGCTGTCCCATGTAGGCTCCTCCGTTATTTCAAGTGTAACTATTATACCATTCACTTTACTTTTCAAGATTAATATTTGATCAATTATTACGAACCAACTAAAAATTCCGACTTGACTTCTGTGATTTATGGGTTTAATATCGTCTCATAAACCTTTTAGCACTCGTTATTTTAGTGTTAAAGCAATTTCATAAGCCGATTGGACCAACCAAAGGCCACAGCGATCCCCGATTCGGGGACAGTTGCGGTCTTTTTTTGATGCTCTGAAGGAGGGTGCGACAAAAAAAGGATGACGGATGAAGAATGGAAACGTTTGGAGGAAATCGACTGGCTGTTCCGGCGGATGGTTCGGAAGTTTGTGAAGGAACGCGACAAGGTGTCGGTCGAAGGGATCGCGCTGCCCGGCATGCTGATCCTGCAGAAGGTGAACCGCGACGGCGAGCAGAGGCTCGGGGATCTGGCGGAAGAGCTGGACCTGACCTCCGGAGCGATCACGACGCTGTGCGACAAGCTGGAAAACAAGGGCTTTGCGCGGCGCCGGCGAATGGAAGAAGATCGCCGCACCGTGCTGCTCGACATTACGCCGGAAGGACGCGCGATGCTCGCGCGGAACCGGGATGTGGGCCAGCGATGTATCACGCTCCTGTTCGGTGACTTTACCGGGCAGGAGCTGGAGACGCAGAAGGAGATTTTCCGGAATATGGCCGATCGGCTGGCGCATTTCTCGGAAACCGTGATGGAGCTTGTCAAGGACAATGCGGAGCAGGCGATGGAGAAGCCCGGCAAACGGCCGGATCACTCCCCGCCGAACAACCGTTTCTTAAACTACTAAATTTGAGGAGAGATGGATCATGGGACATCCTACGATTTACCCTACCGGAGCGACAGTATACTTGCCGGAAAAAGCCTGGAGCGGCTACACGATCTTCCAGGCAGCCGAGCTCGGCGCGCTGTTGATCGATATGAGCGGCAAGGAGGTTCGTCTGTGGAAGGGACTGCGCGGTTTTCCGAACAAGATTTTGCCGGGCGGCTATGTGACGGGCAGCACCAAGGAGCGGGATCCGAAATACGGCTTCCAGGACGAGATCGATCTCGTGCAGCTGGATTGGGACGGCAACGTCGTCTGGGGCTTCAGCCGCTTCGAGTTCGTCGAGGACCCCGGCTACGAGCCGCAGTGGATGGCACGCGCTCACCACGATTATCAGCGAGAGGGGAACCCGGTCGGCTACTATGTGCCGGGACAGGAGCCCAAGGCGTTGGGCGGCCGCACGCTGGTGCTCGTTCATCGCAACGTGACGAAACCCGAAATCTCGGATAAGCTGCTGCTGGACGACGTCATTATCGAAGTGGACTGGGAAGGCAACATTGTCTGGGAGTGGGCGGCGAGCGATCATTTCGAAGAGCTGGGCTTCGACGAGGACGCCAAGGCGGCGCTGTTCCGCGACCCGAACAGCCGCCATTTCGGCGGCAATACCGGCGGCGACTGGATGCATATCAATTCCGCCTCGTGGGTCGGTCCGAACAAGTTTTACGATGCCGGCGACGAACGCTTTCATCCGGACAACGTCATCTGGGATGCCCGCGAGTCGAACATTATCGCCATTACCGACCGCAAGACCGGCAAGATTGTCTGGCAGCTTGGCCCGGACTTCTCGAAGCCCGAAGTCAAGCATCTCGGCTGGATCGTCGGCCAGCATCACGCGCACATCATTCCACGCGGGCTGCCCGGCGAAGGCAATCTGCTCGTATTCGACAACGGCGGCTGGGGCGGCTACGGGCTGCCGAATCCGGCGTCGCCGGACGGCCTGAAGAACGCTGTGCGCGATCATTCGCGCGTGCTGGAGATCAACCCGGTGACGCTCGAGATTGAATGGCAGTATACGCCGACCGAGGCCGGTTATCTGGCGCCGCTCGATTCCTATCGCTTCTACAGTCCGTATATCAGCTCGGCGCAGCGGCTGCCGAACGGCAACACGCTGATTACCGAAGGGGCGGACGGACGGATCTTCGAGGTTACGGCGGCACACGAGCTGGTGTGGGAGTACATCTCGCCCTACAAGAACAACCGCAACTCGAATATGGTCTATCGCGCTTACCGCGTGCCGTACGAATGGATTCCACAGCTCGAGAAGCCGCGCGAGGAAGCGATCGCGCCGATCGACGTCGCCGATTATCGCGTGCCGGGAGCGGCGGCGAGAGGCGCGGTGTCCGTCGTCGAGATCGCCGGAACGATCTCCTTCGAGGACGGGGCGTTCTGCGTACCCAGCATCGGCGAGAGACCGGCGTCTGAGGACTGATCCATTCGATAACGGAAACCGGAGGAGAAAATAAAATGAGGACCATTATCCATAGAATCAGGATCGCCAGACAAACGCGTTCCATATTCGGAATGCTGACAGCCGTCGCGCTGTTCGCCGTTATCCTGACCGCTTGCGGGGGCAACAACAATAACAACAACAATAATAGCACCTCGCCGTCCGGCTCCGCCTCCCCGAGCGCCGGCTCGTCGGACGCTGCGCAGACGGCCGGAGCTTCTTCGCCTGCGCCGGCGGCGAACGATCCGATCAAGGTGAAGATTGCCGACATCGTCAGCAATCCGGTGTTCCGGGTCGCGAAGAACAAAGGCTTCTTCGACAAATACGGCATCGACGCGGACATCGTCACATTCGCTACGCCGGCGGAAGGCATCAACTCGCTGTTCATCAAGCAGACCGACCTGGCGTGGGGGGCCGACTTCCCGATTTTGAACGCGGTGAGCAAAGGAGACTATTCCATCATCGCGGCGACGGGCACGAACACCGACGCGGCGGCGGCCCAGTGGAAGCTGTTCGCCCAGGACGACATTCAGCAGGGCGCCGATTTGAAGGGTAAGAAGCTGAGCACGCTGCGCGGAACGTTCCTGCCTTATCTGTGGGACGAATATTTTAAGGCCAACGGCATCGCCGTGAAGGACACCGAGCAGATCGGGCAAGGCGGGCTGGACGAAGCGTATATCGCGCTGCAGAAAGGGCAGATCGACGCGACTTGGGTGACCGGCGCGGCGCTGATCGCCAAGTTTCAGACCATCGAAGGCGCGCACGAGCTGACCGATATGTCCAAGACGCCGGTGCGCATCGGCGGCGACGTCATCGCGCCGAACAGCCTGCTCGAGGCGCATCCGGCGGGCGTGGCCAACTTCCTGCGGGCGGTGGAAGAGGCCTCGCAGTACATCGCGGCGAATCCGGAGGAGACGGCCGACATTATGTTCGCGGAAGTGAAGCAGCCGAAGGACGCGACGCTGCGCGATCTGTCGACGGTCAACTGGGCGATCGGATTTTCGCAGGAATCGTTCGAGAGCCTGTCGGGCCAGAAGCAGTACATGGTCGACAACGGCATTATCGAGAAGGATTTTGACCTGGCTTCGAAGCTGGGCCTGGACAGCCTAAAGCAGGCCGTGCCGGACCGGGTCACCTACGGCCAATAATGGAGGGAACGTCATGTCTTTAGCGAACCCGTCATCATCCAATACCATCACGATCGAGCGCTTGAGCAAGAGCTACGCGGCGAATAAGCCGGGCTCTTCCGGCGGCGCCGTGCACTACATCATCAAGGACGTCGACCTGGTCGTCAGGGGCGGGGAGTTCTTCGTGCTCCTCGGCCCCAGCGGCTGCGGCAAGTCGACGCTGCTGAACATCATCGCCGGCTTCGTCTCCAAGACCGGAGGCGATCTGCGGGTCGGGGACGTCGAAGTCCGCAAACCCGGGCAGGATCGGGCCGTCGTCTTTCAGCAGGCCGACTCCTCGCTGTTTCCCTGGCTGACCGTGCGCCAGAACGTGGAGTTTGGGCTGAAGATGAAGAAGACGCCGAAGGACGAGCGCCGGAAGATCTCCGACCGGTTCATCCGCATGGTCAGCTTGTCCGGCCACGAGAACAAATTTCCCCGCGAGCTGTCGGGCGGCATGTAGCAGCGCGTCCAGCTGGCGCGGGTGCTGGCGAACGATCCGGCGATTCTGCTGATGGATGAGCCGTTCGGGGCGCTCGACGCGATGACGCGGCGCACGATGCAGAAGGAGCTCTGCCAGATCTGGCGGGAGACGAACAAGACCGTCATTTTCGTTACGCACGACATCCAGGAAGCGATCCTGCTCGGCGAACGCATCGGCGTCATGTCCTCCGGACCCGATTCGCGCATCGCGGACGTCTATGACGTACCGCTGCCCTATCCGCGCGACGCCGCATCCGCCGAGTTTCTCTCTCTGAATCGGCGGATTCAGTCGCACTTCGATTCCGGGCTCGAAGGAGGGGGCTATCCGTGAACATATTGAACAACAAATGGATAACGATCCCGCTGCTCTGGGTGATCGCGCTTGCCCTCTGGCAGCTCGGCGCCTGGATCTACGGACCGGACATCATTCCGGGGCCGGTCGAGACCTGGGGCGGGGCGCGGGAGCTGCTGAGCGACGGCACGCTGCTGAAGGACATCGGCATCAGCTTCTATCGCGTCATCGCCGGCTGGTCGCTCGGGAGTCTGGTC
Organism: Cohnella sp. GbtcB17; assembly: GCF_019091135.1. GTDB lineage: Bacteria > Bacillota > Bacilli > Paenibacillales > Paenibacillaceae > Cohnella. Next base: position 13,173 of record NZ_JAGXJW010000041.1, read on the forward strand.
GCGATTCCCCTCGGGCTGATCATCGGCCGCGTGACCGTCATCCGCGTGTTCGCAGAGCCGTTCCTGAATTTTATCCGCTTCATTCCGCCCATCGCCTTTATCACCCTGTTCCTGGTCTGGTTCGGCATCGGCGAGCAGTCGAAGGTCGCGCTCATCATGTATGCGACGCTGTTCATCGTCATGATCAACACGCTGGTAGGGGTGCTGTCGCTGGAGGAGGATAAGGTCCGCTCCGCCCGCAGCATGGGCGCTTCGGAATGGCAAATTCTGCTGCACGTCGTCATTCCGGCCACGACGCCTTATATGTTCACCGGCATCCGCCTCGCGATGGGCACCTCCTATATGGCCATCATCGGCGCGGAGATGATGGCGGCGAACGAAGGCGTCGGCTTCCTGATCTGGAACTCGCGGCTGTTCTTCCGGACGGACTGGATCTTCGTCGGCCTGATCAGCCTCGGCCTGATGGGCTTCACAACCGACCGCATCGTCGGCTGGATCGGCCGCAAGGTGCTGTACCGCTACGGCGTAGTCGGCTCGACGCCCGCGCCGAACCGCAGATGAATCAAGGCACCCGCATGGGTGCCTTGATTTATGTCTAAAAAAGTTCTGATTGCCTCCGTACTAAACTCTTTGAGAAGATTCAAGCGGCTCTGAGCGCCGGCTCCGATATTCGATCAGCAGCCGCTGCATCTTCTCCGCTGTGCCGTCTCGTTGGGGAACATGAATGGAAATGGTCAAATTCGAATCGTTCGAATACTGAAACGACACAAGGTCAAAATTCAATATCCCGAGATTCGGACAATGCAGCGTCTTGGGAGCATCAATGGCATCGAGAACCTCATGAGCGTCCCAAAATTCCCGAAACTCCCCGCTAGCCTGGGACAGCGCCTCGAACTGCTCGGACCACCAAGGGTCGTCGCCGTGACGCGCATACCCGGCATGGAAATGAGCGGCGATCCGTCGCGCATGCAATTCCCATTGGTCTCCCTTAATATAGCGGAAACGGGGAGAAGTAAACGTCATCCAGACAAAGTTTCGCTCCCTCTCCGACATCGCCGCAAGGTCCCCATTTAATGCGCAGTAGGCTTCATTCCAGGCAATGATGTTCATTCGCGCATCCATGACATTTGAAGGGGACAAATTCTGGCTATCCAAAAAGCGTTGAAGTTCCTGAGTTACCTTAGAGGGTTGCTTCGTATCGATCAAGGGAAATTGCTTGCGGGCAAGATGGTATAGATGCCTGCGTTCCGATTCATCGAACCGAAGCACTTCTGCTATTCGATCAAGAACCTCGGCGGATACGTTGATATGACGCCCTTGTTCCAAGTAGGTGTACCAATCCAATCCTACATCGGCCAGCAGAGCCACCTCGCTGCGACGAAGCCCGGGTGTGCGTCTGCGTCCAGATTCCGGCAATCCGGCTTGCCTTGGAGTTATTCGTTCACGGCGTGAGCGCAAAAAACGAGCTAATTCCTCATAACGATCCAATTTGTTCGCCATGATCGCCATGCCTCCTATCCCTTTATGAAAGTAGGATTCCCAATCCTACGATATCCAGATCTCTCCCTGTCCTCGTTAAGCCCATGTACACTAGTCTATGTCCTCCTTAGGGAGAATAGCAAGATACTCATAGAGGTGATGAAAATGAAAGTAGCTGCCATTGTCGGAAGCATTCGTAAAGATTCGTACAACTTGAAGTTAGCCCGTTATATTCAGAACCGTTATCAGCATCTGTTCCAGTTGGATCTGTTGAACATTCGGGATCTCCCTTTTTACGATCAGGATATCGAGACGACTCCGCCGCAGCCGGTTATCGACTTCAAGGCGCAAGTCGCTGCTGCCGACGCGGTGTTGTGGGTCACTCCGGAGTATAATTCGACGATTCCCGGCGTCATGGCCAATGCGATTGACTGGCTATCCCGCGTGGATCGCGTCATGATCGGGAAGCCCTCCTGGATCGTAGGATCTTCCATGGGATTGTTGGGATCGGTCAAAGCGCAGGGCCATCTGCGAGACATTCTGTTCTCGTCCGGCATCTCTTCGCCGCTGTTGCCGGGGAATGAAGCGTACATCGGCCTCGTTCATGAAAAGCTTAACGAGCAAGGCGAGCTGACGGACGAACCTACCATGAAGTACCTTGATCTCGTAGTCGACAATTTCGTGAAATGGATGAAGGAAAAATCTCGCCATTGAAGCGGATCAAAGTCGAAACTAAACCGGGACCTAGGAGGGATTCACGTGTTTGAGCATATCGTGCTATTGAAGTTCAAGCCCAATGTTTCTACTGAAGTGAAAGAAGATGCGGTGAAGCGCGCACATGACTTTAAAGGGAAAATTCCGGGGGTCGTTGGTCTTAGCGCCGGGATCAACATAACCGAGGAAGTCGAGCACGCGCAGGGTTTTACGCTGGGGATCCGAGTTACCTTTGAGGATCAGCCGGCTTGCCGGGATTATATTCAGCACCCCCTGCATCAACAATTTTTGCAATTTATCGGCCCATTCGTAGATGGGATCGTCGTGATGGATTACTCATTTTCCTAACGCCCCCATTCCCGACCTCGTAAAAGCTCGCAGAAGCCAAAAACCGTCAGGAGCTTCCCTGACGGTTTCAAGCGTTCTGGCGCATCGGCCTGCTCCAGATCCGCTTGCTCGCTTAAGCTGGAATCCACCGGCAGCATCAATGAACTGCCCCGTGATCCATCGCGCTTCCTCTGGGCTAGAAATACAACGATATCTGCAACGTCCCAGTGGTGCCAATTCTTCCAAAGCAGACTTCGGAGCCGCACATCCGTTTGGGTGCCGGAGTAAACACTACATCTTCATATAATCTTTTTTAATCATTGCCATAATAATTTCATCGGAATAAGTTCCGTCATAATACAAAGATTCACGTAAAACGCCCTCTTTTACAAAACCTGCTTTTTCATATGCTCTTATTCCCCGAAGATTATGACTAAATACTTCTAATTCTAATCGATTTAATTTTAGTTCTTCAAAAACAAATCGTAATACAATTTTAATAGCTTCAGTTCCATAACCTTTTCCTGTTAATTGAATTGAATTCATTGTGATTCTAAATCCTGCTTTTTTATTTTCTTCATCAATATCCGAAATAGATAATTCACCAATCATTCGGTCATCGTCTTTTAAACAAATAGCAAAATCGTAGCGAGAAGGATCGTTATTAATATTATTTATATGCGTTTGAATTTGTTCCAACGTAAAGTTAGATTTAGTACCTGTCATATAACGTATTTCTTCATCCATTGTATTAGCTAACATGATCGGTGCATCTAATTCTTCAAGTTTTCGCAAATAAATTCTTTCGCTTTCTAAATTCACATTTAAGCCTCCTCAAGAATATCATCTAAAGAACGTAAGCTCCGAAGTAATAATCAAGCGCTTCTTCGGAGTATCCATCATCCCCCTGCCATTGCGCCATAGCGTTAAAATCAAGACCTACACCTCTATGTTTACGGGGTGTATCACGCTGCGTCAGCAAACCGGCATATCCCCATATTTCCATCACCGCATCCCGTTCTTGTTTGCTGGAAACCATCGCATTCTTCCAACGCTTCTCCAACATCCGGGCGCTCTCATTGTCCGCACAGCTCCGAATCGCTTCGAGCATGTTGTGGAGGATGGCCACATCCTCGTCCGTACATTCCATCGCTTCCTCTCTACTGAGTAGTTCGAGGTCCAGCCAACAGTACAGAAGATCGTTCAAGCGGACGCCTCCCCATTTGACCCGCTCGAAATTCAGCACATTTAAATCCTCCTCCACATATTCCCGATCCGCCATGAGCCGATGATAATTACAATCCCCGCAGCTGCTCGTATTTGTCCGCACCGAGCTCCGCTGTTCATAGGAATGCAAAGGCAACCCGGAAGTCAGCGCCCAGCTTGAAAGGGAGCTCCTCAGATAAACTTTTCTCGTAGACAGACTGTGCAGGAACGCAGCGGCTACCCGTTCCTTAGTAATCTCCTGATGCAATTCGTGCAATCGCTTAATGAGATCATCATGATGGATCGTGATAGGATCGAACATAAGCCCTTTGCTCTTGGCATAGTCGAAGTCCTCGCCAGCAAAGGCATACGGTCCGTCTTTCCACCCCTTTGACGACCAGAAGGTATTCAGCAATATTTTTTGGGCTTTTTTATCCATTCGGCATCCTCCTTGTCCGGCTGATTAGCGACCGTACTGTGATATCCCACACACTGTTATCCTTTAAATCAGTAATACATGTAATTTGTATGCAGGTGTTCCTATGTGTGCTAGTCCTGCGCAACCTGTCCAACAGTTAGCGGATGGACTTGCCCTTTGATATCCGATGAGTGGGTTGAAACCCGATCTGTATATAAAAAGTACTATTAATAAAAATTGTTTTCGGGGGAGTATATGACTACATTTAATTTAATCTTTAAGCAATTCAAAAAAGATCTCTCTACAAGTAAAATGATTTTAAGGTTTATTACTTTTAGATCACAAATTAAAGCTACTATTCTATTTATTTTCATTTTTCTTTTCAGTCATTTGGGATCTTATACAAATCAACTTTACTATATCCCGATGTTCATCTCGGCTATATTTTTGTATTGGTTTATCGACAAAGAACTTTCCAGGATTAGAAATAGAAAGTATGGCACAAAGATTGATTTTCTAGAAAGAAAGTATGTCATTCTAATTGATTTGCTTGAAAAACAGGGAATTTACAATCCATCGGATAAGACAGCATCTGAAAACAAAATTCACTATTTAATTGAAATATTAAATGAAAAACTTCGAGATAAAAAAAGGAGTACCAAGCTAATTAGCTTTCTTGGTACGATAGTGGTCTTGCTTGCAAGACTGATTCCTTTTTCGGAATTAAAGGAAGTTACCTTTAATCAAACAACCCTGCTGTGGTTAACTCTTTCAGTTCAGTTGCTTGGAATATTTATCATGGCCTATCCCATATTATTTGAGATCCTTAATAGAAACCATTCAAAGATGGATGAAATGCGTAATATGCTTTATGAGATAATATTTAAAAAACTATAAACTTGCACTGCGATATGGGTTCCCCTTAACGGATCTATCGGCGAAAACAAATGGCGGCCCTGTGGCCGCCAGACTTTGTTACGCTTATGCCCGCCGTGACTTTATGGGCTGCCACTTTCCCCAAGCTCTAAGCTTTTGTTCGATTACGCCTCCGTGCCAATAATCCACCTTGAACTTCTCTGCTTCTGCTTTGGCGGGCTTGGTCAGGTCTGATGTTGTAATCAGAAGCGATAGAATACAGTTGTGGTTGCGCTTCGCCGCGACCAATTCCCGAACTGTCTGAACTGGCACAAAGTTATGGTCTGCGTAGCACTTGGCCTGAACAGCCGTCCGTTCTCCTCGCTTGTCCACAACTACAAGGTCAACGCCTCCGTCATTGCCGCCGACGCCCACCTCATGAACTTGGTAGCCTTGACCTCTGAAATACAGTGCCAGCAGACGTTCGAACTCTACTCCGTTTAATTGATCAAGTGCTGACGTCAGAAGGACCTCATCCGAACGGCAAGACTTCGACGTTCGCGAGGGCAGCGTCGTAGTCTTCTTATTCACCGTCTTAGTAGGACGCTTCCGCCGATTGCCGCTCCTTTTCTTCTTAGCTGGCTGCATTAGTCCTGAGATGATCCCCATAGCAATCGGGATGACAATAAGCCAAGCAAACCATGCGTACTCCTTCACAGGACCTTGCCGCCTTTCCTCTTTATGAAAATAACTTGGATTAACCTGTTCGTCTAACGTTCTTACATAGATGACGAAGAAGACAAATGGCGGCACTATGGCCGCCAGGATTGATCCTTATCGATTAAGACGCGATATTGATACGATCCAAAAACGAGTCATAGGAAATTGAAATGCCAAGACCTAAGGAGAAAACTTTGATGGGAACATAGGTAGTACCCTTATAGATAACCGGCGCTACGTTTAACGTAGAAGCAACATTGTTTACCTTCATGGTCTTACTGTTGACCACGAGCACAACAGACTTATCCGACTTTTTCAACTGTATAACCTTGTTCTTGGCGTCATATTGAACAGATGCACCTACGGCATCTGCCACAGCCTTCAGAGGAACCAAAGTTGTATCGTTAATTACAATGGGAGCATTATTAAAGGCTAACCGCTCATTATTCAAGTAAATGGAAGTACTTGCGCTCTTGTATTGAACCGTAGAAGACTTTGATTTGGATGAGGTGCTCTTCACTCCACTCTTAGCGCTTGTGGACGTGCCGTTAGACGAATGGCTGCTGGATGAGCTGGATGAAGAAGAATCGGACGAGGATGAGGATGAGCCTCCACCATTATGATAATGGTAACCACTACATAAGCCTTTAGCCTTTGACTTAGCGGAGCAATTGTGGCCCCCGTTTGAATCTGTACGGCCGGAATGTGCTAAAGCTGCTGACGGTACGACCATAATTAACAAAAGAACGAATACTAAAACCTTCTTCACATCTGTTCCTCCTATTGTTGCATACACAGGACTGATCCAAATATACCATATTTTGAATTCGGTGAGTGTAATACGGAGGTAAAAAGAACCCTTTCACACAGGCCTTCATTAAAAAACCAAACTGGGAAATCAAAGTCTAACCTCTACTGGAATCCTGGCACAGGAAAGGTTTATTCTATTCCTAATGGTGGAGGCCAGCCTCAATGGGTTGATTCCGTAACACCAAGGTAATAATTTTTAAGGAGGAGATGAGTTGGCTCAGCCAAATGAGACAAGTAACGCCAAAAAACTCTCTGTTGTTTGTTCCTCCGTTCATCCAGTAATTTTTTTTCGTCACGAAGCATTAGTTGAATACTTATCGGAAGAACCGCAATTTATTAATGTTAAAAAAGATCTGCAAGATGATATATTGTCCATGGAACAGGTATTAAGGATTCGTAAATGGAGCAAAGAGGGTATTACTTCTTGGCAGATATTCTCAGGCATTCGTGACTTTACTCAAAGTAATGGATTAATACCGATTATTATTAGAAAACTCATTTGGCAAAAAGATCATTCAATTCTAGAAAACATAACCAGTGATATGAGGAAGAGACTTTTACAAGATTGGCCTGAAGTAGTAATTAGTAATATATATGTTCAAATTAATTCCGGTTCTAGCTTGCTAAAATCTTTACAACTCATGGATTTAACAACAACCAGCGGCATTAATTTAAGTGACAGAAAACAAAATCTCTCAGAATGGACTCACATTGAACTAATGCGTTTGTATGAATGGGGAAAATTAAATTTGACTTGGTCCTCTCAGAAGCAACACCAGGAGCTAGAAGAATTAATAAAATTACTAACCACTGAGCTTTCTTCTATACAGGAGACGCAAGAGGTTTTTGAAATGGTTCATGACTTTTCAATAACCCCAGAAGATTATAGAAAAATAGTCACTGGTATTTAAAGCTTATGTAAGGGCAAGCACCAATACAAAGACTTAATAACGTCTTTATATTGGTGCTACTTTTTATTTCCAAGTACACTTTATCGGGTTTATCGGTGAAAACAAATGGTGGTCCTGTGGCTGCCAACATTTTATGTTACGCTTTTTTCCCACCGTAAGGTGTACTTTCCTACTTGACATAAGGCCAGTCAATATTTGCACTGCGGCAAGATCGTCGGTCTCGTCGATGAAGCTGTTAATATCAGCGGCGAAGTATTTTTTCAGAAGCTGCACATCTTAAAATGACTGCACTTGCTGTAGTACTAGAAAATCAAGATGATGATGACAAAATTAGCAAAGAAGTTGTTCAAGAAATTTTCCGTCCCAACCTACGTCGTACCAGTGGATTCGAAGGTATTGGAGCGTTGTGATTTCGTCCCAATACTCACCGGAGTAGCCATAGGGATTTTCCCGTTCCTTGCAAAAATACGTAAAATCTCACCGATTCTGTGCTCCCCACTCGCAAAGCTGCTCCAACACAGGCAGCAGCGTCTGTCCTCTCGGTGTCAGCGAATACTCCACTTTGGGCGGAATCTGTGGATACTCCACGCGCTCCACCAGCCCGTCGGCCTCCAACTCCTTAAGCTGCGCGCTGAGGACTTTGTACGTCACCGCTCCGAGCTGTCTCTGCATTTCGTTGAATCGAACCGGCTGCTTGGCGGACAGCAGGTACAGAATCGCCATCTTCCACTTTCCGCCGATCACGGACATCGTATAACCGAACGGTGTGTCTTGGATTACCGTTTCCTTGCCCCTCAAATCGGAAATGCCCATGTTCACACTATCCTTTCGGATAGTAGTCCACTTCTTTGTGCGTACTATCCCTTTATTTTCGCCCAGTCTATACTAGCCTTACTTTAAAGTAAAGGGGCTAAAGCAATGACGACCATTCGAACGTACAACCATAATCTCTGGGATCACGGGATTTCGCAGGGGTACCTTGTCGACAACACGCTGTATATCTCGGGACAGTTCTCCCATAACGCAGAGGGCAAGTTCGTCGGAGCAGGCGATATTCGGGCACAGATGACGCAGACGCTGGAGAATTTGGATGCCGTGTTGCAAGCGTTCGGAGCGACGAAGGATAATCTGGCTTACGTGGAGCTGTATTTGACGAATGCGCAGGAGCACGGGGAAACCGCGATCGGTCTATTCAAAAAGTATGTCGGGGAGCATCGGCCGGCGGGAAGCATGATCGGGGTGACTTACCTGGCATTTCCGGAACAGTGGGTAGAGGTTCGGGCTGTGGCGCATGTAGGCTGAGACAAAGAGAGGAGCTTTGCTTGAAGCGGAGCTCCTCTCTTCGAGTATTCGATTGTAGGCTTTAGCAACAATTGATGCCGATAGCTGGCAGCCCCTTAGCCACAAGGATAATAAGTTTAATCCGTCAGTGCTCGTATAATGTTCGACCTCGCCTCAGCCGCAATCGCTTCATGTCCATCATCGACCGCCTGCATCAAGATCAGTACCGGTATATATACCGCGATCAGTCGCGCTAACAGCTTTGTTTCCTCGTCCACTCCTCCGTAAGTTTCGAAAAACTGTCCTCGAGCGAACGAAGGTAAAAAGCTGCTCCTTTGTTTGAGGTTCATTAGGAATACGAGAGCTAATCCTCCGGCATTTTCCAACCCTTATCCTCATCCCAGATGGCATCCGTATCATCCAGGTGCACATGCCAATCCCCATTAGAAATACTTCTTCTAATATCCGTCAAACAGCTCAACCAATAAAAAAGCGCATGCAATGTATCCTCAAAATTATCTGAAAAGGGTAGCTTTGTTGAACCTGCAAAGATCACTGTTGGTTTATCCTGATCATAGTCATAAACACAAAATGTTTCTCCAATATCCTTCATTTCAAAACCCGCATTGTATTTATCAATGATGGCCGTTATCTCTTGCTTCTCACTGTCGGTAAGGTTATGGTTTCTCATGCAAGTGTAATAAACAGAAACTCCCATGCTACATTTCTCCTTTTTTCTCCGCATATCAGAACAAGACGGCGGACGAGAGGCCAAGCGAGCCTAGCTTATCCCATCGGCCAAGGGCCGCACAGCTGCACACACGCGGCGAGTCAGCTTGTCGGTGCCAATACCGCCGCAGCCACGGCCAGCACGTCCCGCGTCATCGCCTCGGACGAACGTTGTCCGGGGTGGCGGCTCCACTGCATGGCCGATCCGAATATCCCCCAACTGATCACTTCCGCCCGCGTCTTGATCATGCCCTCCGCGACGGGTGCCTGCGGTCCCTCACTGTCGCGCAGCCATTGGAGCAGCAGATTCTCGATCTCCTTCTGAATCGCGATCTCGAACATCGGCTCGAATTGGACGTCCCCAGGCGATGTATATTGACGCAGTCGGGCCATAAATTCAAACGTGACATGAATCAAAGTCTCCAGGTCGCTTATTCCCGTCAGCGCATAGGCAGGCAGGCGCAGCTCCGCGACCTTGCGGAACTTGTCGCTCATCCAGCAGGCCAGAAATGCGTATTTATCGTCGAAGTGGGCATAAAAGGTGGCACGATTCACCGTTGCGTGGGCCGCAATGTCCCGTACCGATATGGAGTAAATGTTTTTCTTCTGCTCAAGCAGATCCATAAAGGATTGCAGCATCAGCTGACGCGTCCGCTTCACGCGGGGATCGTCCAGGTTAACTGGCATATTTGACCTCGTCCCTTTCGGCGGTCCAAACCCGACACATCGACCGCCATGTCGGCTACGCAACGTAATCGGCCGAATGCCGGTTGTTCGGGTCCCCCGTTCCGTTTACCTTTACACTGTACAGTCTAGCATATCGATAAAGAAAGGTGATTCAACATGATCATTGTAACGGGAGCAAACGGTCAACTCGGAGGGATGACGGTGGAGCGGCTGCTGGAGCGCATTCCGGCTGAACGGCTCGGTGTCAGCGTGCGCAATCCGCAGAAGGCGCAGCATCTGCAAGCGAAGGGCGTACGCGTCCGAAAAGCGGACTTCAACGACGGCGACAGTCTCGCCCACGCCTTCGAAGGCGCGACCCAAGTGCTGATCGTCTCCTCGGACAGCTTCGGCGAAGCGAGCGTTCGGCTTCACCTTACGGCGATCGACGCGGCCAAGAAGGCCGGAGCGAGCCGCATTCTCTATACGAGTCATATGGGCTCGTCCCCATCCTCGCACTTTGCGCCGATGATCGATCATGCCGCTACCGAAGAGGCGCTTCAGGCATCCGGCGTCGCCTTCACGTCGCTGCGCAACGGCTTCTACACCGCATCGGCGCTCATGCTGCTTGGCAACGCTCTCTCGACCGGCGAGCTGGCCGCCCCCGAGGATGGCCCGGTCTCCTGGACCACGCACGCCGATCTTGCCGAGGCTGCCGCCATCGCCTTGACCGAGCAGCGTCTCGACGGCCTCTCGCCAGGCCTCACCGCGAACGAAGCGATCGACCTCGCCGGCATTGCCGCGATCGCTTCGGAGTTGACCGGCCGCGCCATTCGGCGCGTGGTCGTATCTGACGATACGTATCGGGACACGCTCGTCTCGCACGGCGTCCCCGAAGCGCAAGCCCATATGCTGCTCGGCATCTTCCGTGCCAGCCGGGAAGGCGAATTCGCGGCCGTCGATCCGACGCTCGGCCAGCTGCTAGGCCGCTCGCCGCTATCCGTGCGCGATGTCCTGAAGGCGTCGACCGACGCTGCGAAGTGACCTCGAGCCATTTATCGGGTCGGGTCTACCGATCAAATCAAAATGGCGGCCCTGTGGCCGCCACTGTTGTTATAGATTCATTTGTGCATCTCATTTACATTTATAGCTACGAATAGATTTGTGTCACGAGTCCGTTGGTGAAGACTACATATTGGTAACCGTACCTCCATACATCTACGGCAATTCCGTTGCCGGCCGCCTGAGAGGTGGAGGAGGGCTTGCCCCAGGATAAATCCACCTGCGTCTTGCTCATGCCTATTGCTATTTTGGATGCTTTAATCGTATTCCAAGTGGATGAAGACCAATTATATTTCTTAAAAGGATCATACGATAGGAAGGTGTATGGATCGCCTAAAATGAGCGTCACGAAACCTCTCGAAGTCACTTCTGATTTTAACGTCTTGCCTTTAGCGGTGGCGAATACAATCTCAAAGTTATCTCCGCCTACCGGCAGGATATCGGTGATCGTTACCTTAGAGAACCGTTCCCAGTTGTTATAATTATTGACCCAATACGATTTACCGATTAGTCCGGCAAGATTACCCTGCACGACCTTCTTTTTAAGCTGGGGCGTATCGGCCGATTCCACTACCAGCGTCCCTGCGCCGATGGACACCTTCATCACTTTAAGTTTCGAATCCCATAGCGTCACCGCGCCGAGATTCTTCTTGAGGAAGTCCGCTGGGAAAACCGCTTCTCCCTTATTTAAGCTAACGGCACTACTCAGCGTGACTTCTTTTCCATCCACGGTCGCCGTATTACGCCCAACCGTTAAGCGTATAGCAGTCAAACCCAATTCGACATTATAACGTTTGTTTGCCGAATCATACGTTACTGTGCCACCCAACGACTTAAATACACTTTTAATAGGCAGCATGACAATTCCGTTGGCATTTACCGCACCAGTCAGATTAGCGCCCAGACTGGCCGTTACCGTAATCGTTTTGCTATTCCCCGCCGCCGTTGCGGTTATCTTCGATTCGCCAACCCCTAACACCTTATAACTGCCGTCATTCTGTTCCTGCAGCAGATAGGGCTTGTCGACCTGCAGTGCGGCTTCCTTGCCTGACAAAGTTTCCTTATAGCCGTTGCTGTACATTTGTACGATTTTAAATTGAATCGTGTTTCCCACCGCCGGTTTGGAGTTGGAGGCTGCGAGCGTAAGTCCCGACACGGCTGGCGGTTCGATTGACACCACACCTCCCTCGCCATAGATGTTCCAGCTTCCATTCTTCTGAAGAACCAGCCATTTCCGACCGCCTGCTAAAGAGACCATGGATTTATTCTTTTCGTCACGGGGTTTGTCCGCCAGCGAACCCTCGTACGGTGTAACCTTCACGGCATTTGTGATGCCTGCTACTTGCTTAACTAATTGATAACTCTTAGTTGTACCACTCCAAGTAGGTTCGCCCAACCATGCCGTTCCGTCTTTCTTGGTGACTAGAAGTTTATCCTCGCCGGCGCTTTCAATATAGGCTGCGTCGGACGTCACAACTTGAGGGAAGAACTTCACATCCCCATTGTTGTAGTCAGACTTGTCCAAATCGACGAAAACGACTTTCCCCGTATTGTCCATATATGCAAGTGAATAATCGCTTATCAATTTCAACGCCACGATCGCAGAGGAATCGGCGACTTTGTCTGCCACATATTTAAGGTAGGAGTGGTGAATCTCTCCGCTATTCGTCACATAAGCCATTGATTGGAAGCCTGTTGCAAGCAAGGAGATGTCGGCTAGGCTTTCTATTTGCTTACGGCTTTGTAGGCTCCATACCGTGCCGTCATTTTTTAAATAGTATTGCCCCGTAACCAGTTTGATGCCGTTTTGCGTTGGATCCACTGTAGGAAGCGACTCGTTGTTCCATAAAATGAGCTCGCCTTTGCTGGAAATTCCATAGTCGTAGGAATCGCTAGATGCACGTTTAGCACTGTAAATTGCCGAGGCGCCGACGTTTACCTTCTGATACCCCGACGCTGCCCACGGTCGTTTAAGCCAGATCGTACCGTCGTCCATCAGAAGGGTATCCATCTGAACGTCCATAATGCGTGGGGAAACATCCGCCGCCTGTGAGCGAACAGGAAAATAAAACACACTTAACATGATAAAAATCGACAATACCGCCAATCCTATTTTTCGCACTCAATGCTGCCCCCTAGTAGTTTCCCAGGAATAGAACCAAAATCCTAGTTTTGTGAAAATATTACCATGCAGAGCCGAGGCATTCAATCATTAATAAGTGAGTCTTTTAACCCATCTAGTTTGCTTGATTTTCATCTATGTCCTTCTCCACGCCCCCATTCTTCTCATGGTCAAGCAGCCATTGTTTCCGAGATATACCTCCTCCATAACCGCCCAAGTCGCCGTTCGAGTTGATAACGCGGTGACATGGAATCACAATCGCCACCTGGTTGGCTCCATTTGCTTGGGCAACGGCGCGATAAGCACTTGTCTTTCCAATCGCCGCGGCAATGTCGCCATACGAAGACGTCAGGCCTGGTGGGATTTCCCGCAATTGTTCCCACACCTTCTTCTGAAAAGGCGATCCAAGTAGTTTCACTGGCGTTGTAAATTCTCTTAAATTGCCATCGAAATAATCTCTAAGTTCCTTTTCAATCGAATGGATTGGCAGTGTGCTGCCCGGAATAATCGCGGATTTTGTTCTCCTTCTTAGGCGTTCGATCTCGCGCTCCAACCCTCTGCGATCCACAAATTCGAGCAAATATAGGGCTTGTTCGTCAGCGATTGCGATCATCGGGCCAAGACGCGTGTCCAGCCAGGATGCCTTTAAAATCTGCTGATTGCCCAGCCCGGCAGGCGCTGCACCAATAATCCGCGAAAACGCATCCCTAAAGCCGCTGCCGGATTCATAACCTGCAGACAACTGAGCTTCGATGACCGTGCTGCCTGCCCGGATATGCTTCAAGGCTATTCCCATTCGCCGAGATCTCGCATATTCAACAAAAGTCATTCCGAACCTCTTCTTGAACTGGCGGCGCGCAGTTGTAGCATCCACGGATAATTTTCGAAAGTCTTCGTCCGTCCAGCGGTGTTCCGGGTTTTCTTCCACCGCATGGACTAGCGTACGAACTAGCTCCGAGATTTGGCCCGGATGAGACAGCGGACGGCATCGCTGGCAGGGTCGGAATGATGCCAGAAGGGCTTCCTTGGCTGTCTCATAAAATTCACAGTTTTCAAATTTAGGTTTTCTTGCGGGACATGTAGGTCGGCAAAACACACCGGTTGTCTTAACCCCGACATAGAAAATGCCTTCATACTCGGACTTTTTATCGATAAGCGCCTGATAATACACGAGTTTCCTGTCGGTCGGTATCATTCTGCTCCTCCTCTTTCATGCAGTTTTGAATGGATTAAAGCCATTCCGAAGCACAATTATGATTATAAAGTTTCCGAAAAAAAGCTCCGCCGAAAATCGGACACCAATTTTTCTGTGTATGCACTTTGGCATAGAAAAGACGGCCAATAACGGCCGCCTATTCCAATTGCTGAATAGTCATCGATCGCCCCTCTCAATGACATGTTGAACTATTCCACAACATTTTTCGTTGTCACTTATGGTACGGTTCCCCCCGATTAATCTTAAACGCCCGATACACCTGCTCCAGCAGCAATACACGCATAAGCTGGTGCGGGTAGGTCATCCGCCCGAAGCTCAGCTTCTTGTCGGCGCGGGCCAAGACGGCGGGCGAGAGCCCGAGCGAGCCGCCTATGACGAAGGCGACGGCGCCGCCGCCGTAGACGGCTTGGCGGTCCAGGTGCGCGGCGAGCTGCTCGCTGGACCAGGCGTCGCCGTCGATGGCTAGCGCGACGACGTGCGCGTCGGGCTTGAGCGCGGCGAGGATGCGCTCGCCTTCGCGGACGCGGACCTGCTCTTCTTCGGCCGGGCTCATGGCATCGGGCGTCTTCTCGTCCGGCAGCTCACGGATGTCGAGCCTGGCGTAGGCGCCCAGCCTTTTCGAATATTCGGCCACGCCGTCCGACCAGTACTTCTCCTTCAGCTTGCCCACGCATACGATCTGAATTTGCATCATACTTCACTCAACCGTCCTTCCGATCTTCCGACCCTCGTTCTGTTACCTACAGCTTATCCCATCAGCCGCAAAGGAAGCAAAGGATCCTGTGTTTATACAAGCCTTCCCAGCTCCCCCACTCTTTCTGTCAAATTGCAAACAATCCAAATAATAAAAGCAACACGGGATGAAGCAGGCCATGACCTGTTTCATCCCGTTCGCTTTTTAATGCTCTATTTTTGCGCTATCCGCCGCCTTGCCGGTCCAGCTTGCCGCCCTGCAGGCAGAGCTGAACCAGATCGTCCACATGCGCGGTGGCCAGGCATTCCACCGTGTCCGCCGATCCGTAATAGATCTTTACTTCGCCATCATCCTCAAGGATCATGCCGCCCGGGAAAATAACGTCGTTGCGGAATCCTCCGTCCGTCTCATAGGGCGCCTCCGGCGCCAGCAGCGGCTCGCGGTACAGTCCGACGATCCGGCTCGGATCGTCGGCGTCGAGCAGCATGATGCCCGCGCTGTACCGCTTGGTCCACGACGCTTCCCAGCCGTTCTTGCCGCGCTGCGGATCGATGTCGACGGCATGGAAGGTCGTGAGCCATCCGTGCTTGGTGCGGACGGGCGGCGCCCCGGGTCCGATCTTGTCGTTGGCGAAGCGGACATCCTCGACGCCGAGCACCAGGGCGGACTGTCCCCAATCGGCCAGATCCGGGGACGACGACAGCCAGATGTCGAACCGGTCGCGGCCGCCCCGCCCGTACACGGGCATCGGCCGCTCCAGCCGGACATAGCGGTCGTTCACCTTCTCGGGGAACAGCACCATATTGCGGTTGTCCGGCGTGCTCAAGGAGTGGATGTCGAACGTCTCGAAGTCCTCCGTCGACGCGATGCCTCCGCGCACGCCGTGGCGGGTGTCCACGGCAAAGCACAGGTACGCCTTGCCTTCCATGACCGTGAGGCGGGGATCGTACACGCGGACGACTTCCTCGTCATGCCATTGCCAGCAGGGCTTCGGCTGTACGTCCCAGTGAATGCCGTCCTTGCTGAATGCCAGTCCCAGATTGGTCGTGCTGGCCGGATCGACCCGCTCGGTCAGGGCATCGCCATAATCGTTGCGGAACACCATGACATATCGGCCTTCGTACTTGGCCACGCCGGCATTGAATACCATCGCCGGGCCGTAAGGCACCTGATGCGGAGCCAAAATGGGGTTGTCGGCGCAGCGCCGGACGACCGGCGCCGAGCGCAGCGGCACGAACGCGGACTTCGTGGACATTGCTCTCTTCCTCCTTCATGCCCGAGACCCCGCTGTTACGGCAAGGCCCCAGGCTTTTTTTTACTTTTGGCTCGCATACCAGTCGTTAACTTCTTTAGCCACGTCCTCGCCGCCGGCATCCTTCCAGGCCTTCTGAAGGCTGCCGATCCCGCTGTCGGAGACGCCGTCCACGATCATCTGGATCAGACGGTCGTTCACGAGCGTGCTGAGCTTGTCGCTGTTCGCCGAGAGCTTCGGCAGATACGGCGCGAAGGCGAGCGGATCCATATGAATCTGGTCCTCGGGCACGGAGTTGACCAGCTGATAGTTGTCGAACATCGGCTTGTTCTTCTGCAGACGCGCCTGCCAATACTGGACGAAGTTGGCCTCGTCCATCCCGATGACAAAGGCATTGGCCTGGCCGCGCTTGTCGAAGAATGCGGGATCGATCGGCATGTAGTTGCCGTCCTTCATCGTATAGGTCTCGCCTTCCTTGCCGATGAACAGCTCCTTGAACGTATTCGGCTCCAGCATCGCGTTGACCAGTTTAATGGCATCCTCCGGATGCTTGGCCGTCTTGGGTACGAACGTAATCTTGTTGAACCCGCCGTTTTTGGTGAAGCCGCTTTTTCCGTCAGGTCCCTTCAGCGGAGGCACGAATTGATACTGAGCGTCCGGCACATTCTTTTTCAACGCTTCATCGAAGCCGGGAATCGCAGACCAGCCGGACAGATACACGCCGGCCCGCCCGCTCGTGAACTTCTCGTCGGCGGTCGCCGCCTTGTTCGTGGCGAATTCCTTGTCCAGCAAACCTTGCTCGTACAGCCCCCGGATGAACGTCACATAGTCCTTGAGCGCGGGGTGGTTGACGACGCTGACCAGCTTGCCGTCCAATTCCATCCACAATCCGTAGATTCCGTAAGCGCCCATCAGATTGTCCAGCAAGGCCGTCGGGCTGATCGTCATCGGGATGTTGTTCTTGCCGTTGCCGCCCGGATCCTGGTCTTTGAATGCTTTTAGCACGTCGACGAATTCATCGAGCGTCGTCGGCATCTGCTTGCCGACCTTCTGCAGCCAGTCGGTCCGAATCAGCAGATCAGACCGCACATAGGAGACGTTAAGCGTGGGAATGCCGTAAATTTTGCCGTCGACGGTAGCGCCGGCCAGACTTTCCGCCGAGATCGCACGCTTGATGTTTGGCCCGTACTGCTCGATCAGGGGGGTCAGATCCGTCAGTGCGCCGTTCTCGGCAAAGTTGAAAAAGTCCTGCTTGTTCATCGCTTCGACCAGATCGTACTCCGAGCCGGAAGCCATGATCAGATTCAGCTTGTCGCTCGGATTCTCCTGGGGCAGGACATCGTTCTGGAGCTTGTACCCGGTCGCTTCCTGCAGAAATTGATTGACCGGATAGGCATTATAGTCGTCCGCCATGTAATAGCGCAGCAGCTTCAGCGTCGGTTTGTCCTTCGTCCCCGCACCCTGGCTTGCCGTGCCGGAGCCTGTCGCCGCGCTGCCCGTCGCCGCCGCGTTTCCGTCATTGTTATTGCCTCCGCAGCCGGCCAGTACGATAGCGCAGGCAAGCGGCAGCACGGATGCCGATGCGAACCATTTTTTCCGAGTCATGTGAACCCCTCCATATCGTCATTATAAATAAGCCCTCGGCATTCCGTTATCCCTTGACAGAGCCGATCAGAATTCCCTTGATGAAGTACTTCTGCAGGAACGGGTACACGAGCAGAATCGGGATCGTCGACACGATGATCGTGGCGTTGCGAATTCCTTCGGGCGACACGCCCAGCAGCAGATCGTTGTCCAGATTCATCAGATTCTCGTCCGATGCCTGCAGCACGACATCCCGCATATAGAGCTGCAGCGGCTTCAACGCCGGATCGTTCAGGTACAGCATCGGATGGAACCAGTCGCTCCAGAAGGCGACGGCGTAGAACAGGCTGATCGTGGCGAACACGGGCGCCGATAGCGGGATGATGATCCACAGGACGATGCGCAGATTGCTGGCGCCGTCCAGCTTGGCCGACTCCTCCAGACTTTCCGGCAGACTCTCGTAATAGTTTTTCATCAGCAGCAGATTGAAGACGCTGATCAGTCCCGGCAGCACGAGCGACAGCAGGTTGTCCATCAAGCCCAGATTTTTGATGAGCAGGTAATTGGGAATCAGTCCGCCATTGAACAGCATCGTGAAAATATACAGCAGCAGCACGAACTTGATCCCGGGCAGCTGCTTCTTGGACAACGGATAGGCGGAGATCGCCGTCATGGCGATGGCGGCCAGGGTGCCGACGACGGTGAGCCCGACCGAGATGACCAGTCCTCGCTGGAACATCGCATCCATGATGACGAATCCGACATTTTTCAGGTTGAAGTCGACCGGCCAGAGCCCGACCTTCCCCGAGACGATCGCCCAGTTGGCGCTGAGCGACTTGGCCAGCACGTTAAGGAAGGGGAACAGACAGAGAATGCCCGCTGCGGTCAACACGACGTAGACGATCGCGACATAGACGACTTCGGATAAGGGCCTGCTGCGCGAAGGGGTCATCTACTCTCACCTCCTTTCCTCACCAGATGCTCCTGCCTGTGATGCGCTTGGCCAGCTGGTTGCCGCCGATGACCAGCAGGAAGGCGATCACCGACTCGAACAGTCCGACCGCGGTGGAGAAGCTGTATTCCATAGAAGTCAGCCCCATTCGGTAAATATAAGTGCCGATCACGTCGCCCGTCTCATACACGGTCGGGTTGTACAGCAGCAGGATCTGCTCGGTGCCGGCCTCCAGCACGCTGCCGATACGCAGGATGAGCATCAGGACGATCGTACCGGCGATGCCGGGCAGCGTGATGGAGAAGATCTGCCGCACGCGGCCCGCGCCGTCCAGCCGTGCCGCTTCGTACAGCTCGGGATCCAGGCCGGCGATCGCGGCGATGAATATGATGGCGCTCCAGCCCGATTCCTTCCAGCCCGCCGTGGCGACGAGAATGCTGCGAAAAAAGTCATTGTCCATGAAGAAGTTGACCGGCCCCCCGCCGAAAAAGCCGATGATGCCGTTAACGATCCCGGTGGACGGCGACAGGATGTTGACGAACAGGCCTGCGATGACGACCCAGGACAGGAAGTGCGGCAGGTAGATGATCGTCTGAATCGACCGCTTGAACCACATCCTGCCGACTTCGTTCATCAGCACCGCAAGGACGATCGGGATCGGGAACAGGAAGACGATCTTGTACAGGCTGATGAGCAGCGTATTTGCCATGACGCGTCCGAAGTCCGCGGAGTGGAACAATCGCTCGAACTGCTGCAGGCCGACCCACTCGCTGCCGCCGATACCCTTGAAGATGTTGAAATTCTGAAAAGCGATGACCAGACCGTAGATCGGCGTGTATTTGAAAATCAGTAAAAACACGAGACCCGGGATCAGCAGCAAATATAAGTCGTAGTTGCGGCGAATCTGGGGCAGCCAATTCGATAGGCCTCTCATGCCGCTCCTCCCCTCCGGCGTAGGTTACGACTATAGGATAGCTCCCCCGGCATCCGACGCGTGAGGTACAGCCTTCAGCATCGCTGGTCGAATGTTCAGGTTGCCGTATCCCCCGGGCAGCACAAAACCGCCCTCCCGGCGGTTCGGGAGGGCGGTGCGGGACAGCGATTCAATTGTGCCGGGCTTATCCGGCTGCGCCTGGCGTGTCCTCCGGCGGCGGCCTGTCCGGGAACATCAGGCTCACCGTCGTTCCTTCTCCCGGCACAGACGCGACGTCCAGACGGCCGGCGCCTCCCGTGAACAGGCGCAGCCTCTCCCAGACGTTGTACAGACCATAGCTGGACGAGGCGCCCGGCGGCGATGAGAAGCTGGCGAGCAGCTCTCGGACCTGGTCCTCGCTCATGCCGGTTCCGTCGTCGGTCACGCGGATGACGAAGCCGTCGCCGTCCTCGCGGACATCCAGCCGGATGCGGCCCTCATGACCTTCCTTGTTCTGAATGCCGTGCAGAATCGCATTCTCGATGATCGGCTGCACGGTCAGTTTGGGCAGGGAGCGTCCCGCCAGCTGCTCGGGGTACGACAGCTCGAACTCGAAGTTATGGAACCGCTGCTTCTGGATCTCGAGATACGCCTTCGCCAGATTCATCTCCTCCTCCAGCGTGACGATGTCCTTGCCCTTGCTCAGGCTGAGGCGGAAGTACTGCGCGAGCATGTGCAGCATTCGGCTTATGTCGTTCGCCCCTTTGGTCAATGCCATCCAGTTGATCGTGTCGAGCGCGTTGTAGAGGAAATGCGGGTTGATCTGCGCCTGCAGGACGCGCATCCGCGCTTCCTTCTCCTTCTCCTTGGTCCGGTAGTTGTCT
Source organism: Cohnella sp. GbtcB17 (assembly GCF_019091135.1). Taxonomy (GTDB): domain Bacteria; phylum Bacillota; class Bacilli; order Paenibacillales; family Paenibacillaceae; genus Cohnella. Next base: position 33,965 of record NZ_JAGXJW010000041.1, read on the forward strand.
TCGAGCAGGTGCTGGAACGTGCTCAGCATGTTCGTCACGCTCTTCTCCAACCGAATGACGACGCCCCGGCTCCGGGGAATGCCCTCCTCGATCGCTATCGCTCCCCGCTCGCGCAGCTGCTCGGTGATGTGGCGCAGTCTCGCGATCATGCTGCGGTTGACGTTGGCGAATACGAGGAACGCGCCCAGGATGACCAGCAGGGACAAGGATAGCGCCAGGACGAGGGAGAAGCCGAAGTTGAAGTCTGCGTTCGGACGGTTGATCCTGTGGACCGGCACAAGCGAGACGGCCTTCCACCCGTTGCGGTCCAGCGTATCGAACATCAGATAATAGGCTTCGGAGCCGATCGAGAGGCGCCGGATGCCCGAGGACTGTCCCCGCACTTCGTTGAACGCGTCCGGCTCCAGCAGCCGGGTACCGATCCGGTCCTCAAGCGCATGCGACACGATAAAGCCGTCGCCGTCGACGATGTACATCGAGCGGCTCGTCGTCTGATCCTCGGCCTGCGCAAGGATGGCCGACAGGTTGGCTTCGGGCACGTCGAGCTCCAGGATGCCGATCATTCGGGCATAATCGTCCGGATCCCGGATGATGCGAGCGGAGGAGACGACGCGGACTTGGCCCGGCGAACCGAGATAGGATACCGTGCGCGCCGGGATCCAGCTCACCGCGCCGTTGCGCTCGATCACCCGTTCGTACCACGGTTCCTCCCTAGCTTCGTCCAGGCTGAAAAAATTGACGTGCTCGCGCGCGTACATTTTACCGGGATTCACATACAGCTTGATCTTGCGAATGTCGCTGCCCTGCAGGCTCCGGATGAGCTGACCCAGCTTGTCCCCCTCCTGCACCTGGCTATAGGACGGGCCTGAAGATGGGTCGCTGGCAAGCAGCTCGTACAGCTCCCGATTCAGGATCAGCGCGTCCGATATCTCGTCGACCTTGGACAGGCGGTAATCGACATTGATCTTCACCTGCCGGACCGAATTGAGAATCGACATCGTGACCTGCCGCTCGAGAATGTCCTCGGAGCGCTGGAAGTAGTAATAGAGCAGCGCGCCGGCCGGCAGCAGCACGATGATCAGGTACAGCAGAATCATCCTTCTGTGCGTCTCCCACAGCAGCCGGAATTTTCCGGTCACGCCCATAACCGCCGCACCGCCTCTCCTGACCGGTTCGAATCTCCGCCAAAAAAGGAATCGTCGCACCGCTTCGGCCTTGCCAACGATCCCGCTTGGTTGTTATCTCCGGTGAATGTCCCTGTATTCGCTGGGCGTCATGCCCGTGAACTTGCGGAACTGCTTCGTGAAGTAGCTCGGTTCGGCATAGCCGATCGCGAGACAGACGTCTGCCAGCTTCTTGTCCGTTTCCTTCAGCAGCTCCTTCGCTTTTTCCATCCGCACCCTCGTGATATATTCGTTGATCGTCTCGCCGGTCTCCTGCTTGAACAGCAGACAGATGTAGGTTTTGGCCAGATACACCTGCTGCGCGATGTCCGCGATCGTCAGGTTCTCGCTGTAGCGCCCGCGGATGATCCGCTCGATCTCCCCGATGACCTCGGGCGTTTTCTTGAACGATTTGTTCTCCACCAGGCGGCAGATCGAGAACAGGTATTGCTTGAGATGGCGGCTCATCTCGTCCAGCGTCTCCAGCTTCAACAGCTGCTCCCACACCTCTGACTCCTCGCCATTCTGGACGCCGGTGCGCAGACCGAATTCGGACAGAAACTGCGAGGCGACCAGCAGCACCTGCAGGCAGATTCGCTGGCAATCCTTGTAGCCGATGCCACGGCTCTCGCTTAGCTCCCGCAGCATGCCGTCAAGCAGCTGCTCGATCTGGTCGGCGTCTCCCGTCTTGAGCACGGATGCGATCGCGGCCAGCAGCTCGTTGATGCGTCCGTAATCTACATCCTTGCGGGCCGCCATCGCGTCAAACATCACGGCCTGGTTTCGGCCAAGGAACAGCTTGCGCTCGATCGCCTCCGCGGCCGTCTGATAGCTGTCTGCCAACCGGCCCAGATGCGCGACGGAGCCGCCGATGCCGATAGTGAGATTAATCTCGATCAGCCGCTTCAGAAATCCGTTCAGACTGTCCGTCAATTCCTCGACGAACGGCAGCAGGAAGTCCTCTCCCAGCGCTTCCGGCAAGGCAAGGATCAGCACATATTCGCCGCGCCGGTTCTCGAACGAATAGCCCGACGTCCGCTGATCGACGAGCTCCTGGCAGATATTCTGGATCGCGAACGAGATCAGCTGCGTGTTCTGCTCCGCCATCGCTTCGAACACGGCGAATGCATTTTCGATACGGATGATGAGCGCGCAATAGGCAGTATCGTACGGCAATTGCAGCTCCAGGAAGCCGATCCGCTTCTCGATCTGCGCGCGGTCCGGGTTGGCGTCCCGAATGAGCTGGATGAGGAACTTCTCCCGCAGCAGCGGGATGCTCTGGTGGAGCTTGGCGCTCATCTGCTGCAGCAGGTCCTTGCGGTTTTTCTCCCGCTTGGACATGTCCATGATCTTCTCGACCACGGCGATGAGCTCGTCCAGATTGACCGGCTTAAGAATATAATCCACCGCGTCCATCTTCATCGCCGATTTGAGATAAGCAATGTCGTCATAGCCGCTGATAAAAACGATCTTGGTATCGGGCATGTCCGCCCTTAGCCGCCTGGCCATCTCGATGCCGTCCATCCCAGGCATCTTGACGTCCGTCAGCACAATATCGGGCCGACAGCTCTCGGCCAGGGCCAGCCCCTTGAGCCCGTTCTCGGCCTCGCCGACCACCTCGATGCCGTATTCGAACCAGTTGATGCACACCTTAAGCCCGTTGCGCGTGGAGAATTCGTCGTCGACGACAATCAGCTTATACATGGAAGCCCTCCCTCGAAGACGAGGTTTACCTCTCATTATAAACGCACGTCGCTGATACATTCGTCAGCAGTTCTGGTGGGATGTTCAGTAATTCATCTCGTCATTTCTCCTCAGTGCTTGAGCGAATGAGCGCCTTGTATTCCTCATACCGGCCTGCCCAGACGGCCTTGCGGTCCGGGATCGTGCCCCCATCCAGCAGCGCGGCGATGACGTCCAGACACACATCCCACCCCGCGAGGTCGCGCGGCGTATGGTCTGTCAGCTTGGCGATGTTCTCGACGAGGACGAGGCGGCAGCCGCCCGGCTCCGGATACAGCTCGAAGCGAACGCGGTCTTCGCCCCAGGTGTATGCCAGCACGCTGTACGGCTTCAGCTCGAGAATCTCCATCGTTTCGAATGTCCCGTTTCCCATATCGAACTTGAACACGCCGCCCTCGCGCAGATCGTCCACGGACAGCTCGGCGAACCACTTGGCCAGCCGTTCGTTCTCGGTGAGATAGGACCATACCTTCTCCACGGGATGCTTCAGATGCCGCTCGAACCGCGCCACATAGCCATCCGCCGTCCGTTCTATTGAAGCCAACATTACACCCATCCCCAATCCTTTTAAAATGAGTTAAAAATTGATCCGCCCTCCCGAGCCCAACTACTCTCCCTTGTCATCTTCACCCAACCGCCGTTCCAGCTCGTCGAGCTTGTCCGACCAATAGGCCCGATAAGGCTCGAACCAATCGTCAATCTCCCGCAGCGGCTTCGCGTCCAGCCGGTACAGGCGCGTCTGCCCTGCTCTCCGGGTCGTCACGAGACCGGCTTCCCGCAGCAGCCGCAAATGCTTGGACACGCCGGGCTGACTGAGCGAAGACAGCGCCACCAGCTCGCCTACCGACCGCTCCTTGACCCGCAGCAGATCGAGCATGCGCCGCCGCTGCGGCTCGGCCAATACTTCAAATAACTTGTTGGTATCCATAATATTATATTACCTTCTGGTTATATTTCTGTAAAGTTATATAAATGTCGTCTTCTCGCCTATAACAAAAAGACAAGCGCCAGCCAACCACGAGCCCGTAGCCGATGCTTGTCCTGCTTCATCGCGTTCCACATGAACCTTACGTCTGCGTCAGCCGCCCCTGCTCGCGGATCGCCTCGATCGCCTCGATTGCCTCGACCAACACCGCGGCAGCCTGCGCATGCGCCCTCTTCCCGGGATGACTCCGCGCGCCGGCGGTGTCCGCCGTCATCTCCGGCAGACGAACCACCGTCACGCGCTCGTCTCTCGACTGCGCACGGTACGCACTCACCCCCCGCTCGATCGCAGGCAGCATTCCCGTGCCAAGCATGCCGTATGCCCATACGATGTGCGCGTCCCGATTGAAGCGCCGAATCTTACCCACAAACTGCGCCACCGCCCGCTCGAAGTCCGCCAAGTCGTCCGCATTCATCGTACCGTCCGCATTTAGCCGCTGCTCGTACGTCTCGCCCGTCTGCGGGTCCCGCCACTCTTGCCAGTGGAACGCCCCGTCGTCGTTGGTCCCGAGGTTAACGACCACCACATCCGGCCGCCAGGCGTCGAAGTCGTTCGCCTCCAAAGCGCCCAGCTCCCGATTCCGGTCACCCGCAAGCAAGCCGCACACCTGCTCGTAATAGGCCGGGAGGCTCGAATGCGGATTGTTGTCCCAGCCCGTCACCACGCCCCAGCCGCTCTGCGACAAGATCCGGTACTCGGCGTCCAGCGCTTCGGCCGTCATCGCGGCGTAGTTGTCGATGGCGCTGAACCACATCGGGATCCAGTCCTGCTCGCAGGTCGCGCCGATCGCACCTTCTCCCGACGTGATGCTGTCGCCGACGAACTCGATCTTCCGCGGCTTGTCCGCCACCGGCAAGAAGTCGCCGTCGCATCGGACCGACCGGATCTGCAGCAGGCAGCCCGGGTCGGCGCTCATCGCCTGCGTATCCTTGACGATCCGCACGTTTTTAACGGTGTCCCCTTTCATCGCCCTGAACACGCACACCCACTGCCTGCCCGCCGCGATCATCTGCCTGCTCACCCAAGCGCCGTTCACGAGGACGCTGATCCAGGGTTCCAACTGATCGTAGTCCGCTTCGACTTCAATCCACAGCTCGCTCGCCTTCACGTTCCACTCGACGCCGCTCCCCGTCCAGAACAACGTCAACGGATCGAGACGCCCCGTCGTGCGTCCGTGCACCTTCGTATGCGCAATCTCGGACAACGCGCAGGTGCGCAGCTTTTCGTTTATCTTCATCCGCTTTTCCCCCGTTTCGCTCGCTGTCTCCGATTCTATCCCGTCCGGCTGGTCCGATCAACTGAGATTGCTACTGTGAAATTAGACCGGGTCGGGCGGCGCAATGCGATGCCTGCTCGCTTGTTCGTAGGCGAAGGCGAGGCGGAGCAGCACGGGTTCGCTGTAGGCGGTTCCTACGAATGTAATGCCTTGCGGGCCCTTGGTCGTGTAGCCGCCTTCCGCGATTATTCCCGTCTCCGCGTACCCGCCAGGCACCGTGATCGCCGGATAGCCCGCGCGCGCGGACAAGTCGAGCCCTTCCTCATTGCCGAGAAACAGCAGCGCATCGAGCCGATGCTCGAGAATCGCGTGATCGATGCCCTGTTCCCGGGCCATCTCACGGTTGAGGCGCAAGCTCTCCACGTATTCGGGCTCGGTTAGCGTGCCGCTCGTCCGGTTCGACCAGATGAGCGTGTCCTGCCCGTACTTTAACGCGGCGTCCCGATTCGCTTCATTAAAGGCGATGAGTTCGCCCAGTGACCGGACATAAGCGCCCGGGCCTGCTTTGGCGAGATAATCGTTCAGCCCTTTTTTGAATTCGTACGGCATCACGTCCCAATCCCACTTTGCGCTCTCGCAAGGCAGGGATACCGGATCGACGACGATCGCGCCGCGCGCTTTGCATCGTTCGATCGCCCGTTCGATAATCTCCGCCCGCGCCTCGTCCAATCCTTGATAGTAATGCCGGGCGATGCCGATCCGCGCGCCGCGCAGGCCGTCCGCATCCAGGAAGGGCGTGTAATCCGAATAGGCGATTCGCCCGCTCTCTCCCATGGCGGTATCCGCCGGATCCGCCGCCGTCATTGCGCCGAGCAGGATCGCGGCATCCCTGACCGTGCGGGTCATCGGACCGGCCGAATCCTGGCTATGCGCGATCGGGATGATTCCTCTACGGCTGACGAGTCCGATCGTCGGCTTCAGGCCTACGAGACTATTTTGCGAAGCCGGGCTGATGATCGAGCCTGAAGTCTCCGTTCCGATAGCGGCAGCGCACAGGTTCGCGGCCGTCGCGACGCCCGAGCCCGAGCTCGAACCGCCTACGAAAAATTCGCCCGGGCTGTAAGGATTAAGCGTAAGCCCCCCTCTGGAGCTGTAGCCCGCCCACATCGTACCGGACATGAAGTTCGCCCATTCCGCCATGGTGGCTTTGCCCAGAAAGACAGCACCCGCTGCCCGCAGCTGTGCGGCCACGGCCGAATCCGCCGGCGCGAAGTGCGCCGCAAGCGCGATCGACCCCGCGCTCGTATGCATGCGATCGCCCGTATCGATGTTGTCCTTGAGCAGGATCGGGATGCCGTGCAACGGCCCGCGCGCCCCGCGTTCGCGCCTCTCCGCATCGAGCGCCGCGGCGATCGCGATCGCCTCCGGATTAACCTCGAGCACCACTCTCAGCTTCGGGTTGAACCGCTCGAGTCGCTCCAGGTACCAGCGCACGCAGGCCTCCGACGTTAACGTCCCTGCCTCCATCGCGTGCTGCAAGGAAGCGATATCCGCTTCTATTAAAAGCTCATTGATATTGGCTTCCATTAAAAGGTCTCCCCTCATCGTCTCTCTTGTTCCAACGTAAACATGCGCTCCAACACGATCGCCACGCCGTCTTCATCGTTCGTCGCCGTCGTCTCGTGCGCCGCGGCCTTCAGCGCGTCCACCGCATTGCCCATCGCGACCGTGCAGCCTGCCATTTCGAACAACCCGAGATCGTTATAATCGTCGCCAAAAGCAACAACCTCGCGCCATTCGATGCCATAGACATCGCATAGTTTCCGAACGGCTGCCTCTTTCGACGCCTGCAAGGGCATGATCTGGATCAGCTGACCCTGATCGGTGACGATGATGTTAACCTGATGTCCGAAACGCTCGAGTAATTCGGGAATCGGACGGTCGCTTGCGATCAATATTTTCGTAGCGTCCAACGCCTTTAACTCATCCAGCGATTTGACGATTGGATTGGCGGCCGTATTCATCGCGACCGTATAATCCAACGCGCGATAGCTGAACCATTCGTCGTTCACTTCGATGGACAGTTCCAAATCGGGCCGATAACCCATGACATATTCAATGAGGCTCGCGGTCAGGCCGGAAGGGATCGATTCGCAAAATGAAGTTCCGGTGTGGCTGCACATCGCCTGCGCGCCATTGTAGTAGACAAATGCGCCGATGCTTATCATTTCTTCGGAAAGGAACTGCCTGACCGACCGAGGCGGGCGTGCCGTTGCGTAGATGATCTTGATTCCTTTTTCATGGCATGCCCGAACCGCTTGGCGGTTGCGTTCCGAGACTTGCTTGCCTGTGGTCAACAAGGTCCCGTCCAAGTCCAGTACGATAGCCGAATAGCGCATAGCCCCATTCCTCCCGGGTCTCCCCCTTTCCCTCCAGTATACAAGCTTTTTCCTGCGGCAAGACTGATATCCGTGTCAACGACGGCCACAAACATCCCAATCCGACAGGAGTCCCGCCATGCTCACCGTATTCTGGCAATCCCTCGTATTAGCGTTCGCCGGCATTTTCCTGCTTCGACTGAGCGGCCGCAAGTCGATCTCCGAAATGACGATTCCCCAGGTCGGCGTGCTGCTCACGATCGGAACGATCCTCGGCTCCGATGTGGCCGGCAAAGGGCTGCTCGCTTCCTTGCTCGCCGTATTTACGTTCCTGGCCGTCCTTTATTTGTCGGAATGGATCACGCTGAAGTGGAATCCTGCGGAACGGGCATTAAAGGGCGTCGCGGTGCCGGTCATCGAAAACGGCAGCCTGCTAACCGCCAATATGAAAAAGCTTCGGCTTTCCGTGGACGATTTGGAAAAGCGGCTGCGGCTGGCGGGCATCGCGAGCGTCCGGGACGTGCAGTACGGAACGATCGAGACGAACGGCGCGTTTGGCTACGAGCTGATGCCGCATGCGCGTCCCGTGACAAGGCGCGATCTGGAGGAGATGCTGAAGGCGAACTTTCCTCAGCTCGTCGTGCCGGCTCCTGCTCCGCAAGCCGACATTTTTGCGGAAACTGTTAACCCGCTCAACCAGCCGTCCGCACCCAAGAAACTGCACTGATCGCTTCGCGACAGGACAAGCGAATCGTGAGAACATACATGACGATTTTAATTTTGAACGATTATACGATTCAATCCATGCGTATATTTGTAGAAGCTGATCGGGAAAAGGCGTATTCTCGCCTGATTCTGTCGGCAATAGGCGAAACCCGGCAGCGTTGCTTTTAATTCTCTTAGCGAAATGTAATCGCTTTCTCTTTTTATCATCTGAAATGTAAAGCCCTATAACTCCTTCCCATTCGCGGCCCTTTTCCCTTTTTATTAATAATCTTCTTTAACGGCCAACCTTGCGTCCGCACCTCGTAGCGACCCTTTTAGAGCAAACGGTGGGTTCTATATTCTTACATTAATCAATAAAACATCCAAAAAAACGATCCAAAACGCCACCTTTAATTATAGGATAATATTACGATAGGACATAGTCTTCCGCACATATCGAGAGGGGGAGGAAGCAGGAAAGCGTGCGAAAAAAGAGGAAAAATGGCGATGATCGGACGGGCCGCGAAATGTCGCGATGGTATAGGGAACGCGGGGGTGCGCAGGGTGGGTATCGCAAATCGAGATAAACAGCCATATGGCGATGCTGACGAAGAGGCGTCGAGTCGTATGCTGTGCGGTGCAGAGGCAGTGAGAGTCGGGCCCGGAGCGGGGAGGACAAGCGCCGATTGCAAAAAGAAGGGGAGCAGGTAAGGCACGGCTTGTCGAACGAACGACGGAACAAGCGGGTTACGGCGCGATTGTATCGCACAGAGAGAGGGAGGGAAAGAGAGGCCGATGCTGACCGTGCCACAAGTGCGCGTATAAAAATAACCGGCTCCCTCTCGTCCGCATATATGCGGCATGGGGAACCGGTCGGAGTCCAACGGCGATTAGGCTTTAGTCAACGCCTTGATCGTCTCATTTTGGGATTGCTGCATTTGCTGCAGCATCTGTTGAATCTGCGTGATCATTTGCTGGATCTGCTGCTGCATCTCCTGCTGAATTTGCTCTTGTTGCTGCTGCGCCGATGAGGCCTCATCTTGTTTGGTCGCTGCATCCTCCGTCTTCTTCTGCGCAGCTTGATCCGATTGCTTCTTCAGCGCGTCCGCATTTTGAACGAGCTTTCCGACCTGCGCCTGCTGCTGCTCCGCAGCTTTCAGCGCATTATACGCCGGCAAATTATCTCTCCAAATCGAATTGCTCGTCGAATTGCCGAGGGCATCGTTAACCGCCTTGTATGCGTCGCTGCTCATCATGAGACCGATCCCGCCCACCACGCCCGCTACAAACAGTCCCGCTGCCTTCAGTACCGTTTTCTTTTTCATTTTCATTAACCCTCCCGTTGGAATTCCTATGACTTCATCATACGCGACATGCGGGAAGGGTTCTGTAATGCAGACTACATTTCGGAGAGGTTTTTCGTATGCTTGTTCCGCGGGCGTCCGAATTGCGATCTCAAGCGATTCGATATTAGGCGCGTTATCCGATAAAATAAACGAAGTACATTATTCGGAAACGAGGTTTCGATATTGGGAAGCGGAAAAAAGCAGTCTGTCGTCTTAAGAAAAGTGCTGCGGGCGTTAGCGGTCATCATCGGCGCATTCATAACGGCCTATGGCCTTGAAGCGGTGCTGATACCGAACAACGTATCCGACGGCGGCGTGACGGGTCTCAGCATCGTCGGATCGGAACTGATCGATCTGCCGCTCGGCCTGTTGATCGCGGTGCTCAACGTCCCGTTTATTTTCCTCGGCTACAAGCAGATCGGCAAAAGCTTCGCCATCAACTCGGTGCTGGGCATCGCTTCGCTGGCCATCGGCACCATTGCGATGCATCATATCAAGCCCATTCTGGAAGGCGATACGCTGCTGGTCACCGTCGTCGGCGGCATCATCATCGGTTTTGGCATGGGTCTGGCCCTGCGCAACGGCGGCGCGCTGGACGGGATCGACATGCTGGCGGTGCTGCTGTCCCGCAAGCTGCCTTTTGGCACAAGCGATCTGATCCTGTTCCTGAACGCGTTCGTCTTTATCGTCGTCTCAACCGTATTCGGCCTGCAGGGCGCGATCATGTCGGGCATCGCCTACTACATCGCCTCCAAGGTCATCCACATCGTCGAAGAAGGCTTAAGCGGCGCCAAGACGTTCAAGATCATCTCCAAATATCCCGAGACCATGGTCGAGACGATCCGCGACCGCCTAGGACGCGGCGCCACTTACAACGTCGTCGAGGGCGGCTATTCGAACGAACAGTTCAAAGAGATCACCTGTGTCATCAACCGGCTGGAAGAGAGCAAAATGAAAGAAATCATCTACGAAATTGATCCGAGCGCCTTCGTTATGGTGTATGACGTGGCCGAGGTTAAAGGCGGCAACTTCAAGAAGCACGATATTCACTAGGCGGGACTCGCGCACTGAGGCGAATTAGGCACACCGTGGGCCGAAGATGGTCCTGGACAGGAACACTTGGGCGAATCAGGCACACCATGGGCCGAAGGTGGTCCTATTCAGGAACACTGGGACGCATCAGGCACACCATGGGCCGAAGGTGGTCCTAATCAGGAACACTGGGACGCACCAGGAACTCCATGGGCCGAAGGTAGTCCTAATCAGGAACATTCGGGCGTACCGGCGTCTCGCTGGCGAAAAGTGTTTCTACTCAGGATCATTGGGGCGTACTCGGCGTGTTCCTCGCTACAAGTGTTTCTACCCAGGAACACGGGGCGGTATCTGGCGTCTCGTTCCATGGTTTGAATATGGCGAAATGAAATGAGGCCTGTGAAATCGCGGTTCCGGTATGGAGCGCGCAGTTTCACAGGCCTCATTCACTTTAATCTATGGCGTCGGTTGAATCGGAGTTCACGTGCTGGCGCCGTTGGCGCTGCCGCTTGTCGAACCGGTCGCGCCTGTCGAATTGGTGCCCGTCGTACCGTCCGCACCCGGACGGCCCATGCCTCGGCCGCCGCCGAAGCCGCCGCGTCCTCCGCCCATGCCGCCCATCTCGCCACCGCCGGTCGTGATGCCGGACTCGTTCACGTAAGTCGTCTTGTCGCCCAGCTCGAACGTGACGACTTTGGTCGTGCCGGCCGTCCCGCCGCCGGTATAGAGGCCGTCCTTCGGCGTGCCGCCGGACGTGCCGCCCGTCGAGATCGTGTAGCTCTCGCCGGATTGCAGATCGGGCGAAGAGTAGACGAGTGTCTGGAATGTCTTGGCCGGCGCGAAGGTCGCGACAGCGTTGCCTGCGCTGTCCGTCAGCGTGACCATGGTACCCGCATCAAGCGTGCTCGGAAAGGTCATGAGCAGCGAGACCTGCTTCGAATCCTCGGACGGCGCCTGCGCCATGCCCGCTGCGCCGGCCGCGATCAGCGTGCCGCCGGATTGCTCGAACGTGCCGTCGTAGTCGAGCGCGCCGTTGCCCGCGTTGGTCGGACCGTTGACGATGGCCGTGCCGCCGGTCATGACGACCGAGCCGTTGGAGTCGAGCCCGTCGCCGCCCGCATCCACGTAGAGGTAGCCGCCGGAGATTGTGAGCAGCGCTTCGCCTGTGTCTGCCGATGCGTTCGCGCCGTCGTCGCTGGACTTGACGTGCGTCTCGCCGCCCGCGATCGTGATGCTCGCGCTCTCGATGCCTTCGTAGCTCTTGGCGATGTCGATCGTGCCGTCCGAGATCGTCAGCGTCGTGTCGCCGTGAATGCCGTCGTCTCCGCTCTGCAGGCTGAACGTGCCGCCCAAGATACCGATGTTGGCGTTGCTGTGAATCGCATCGTCAGCCGCATCCACCGCGAACGTGCCGCCTGCGATAGCGATATCGCCGCCTGCCTTCAATCCCTTGGCGCTCGTCGATTCGGTCTCTTCCGTCGCCGTCGACGTCGCACTCGTTTCATCCGCGTCGTTCCCGCTGACATCGGCCGTCACGCCGCTCGAACTCGGACCCTGGCCGCCCGTCGGCGGCTCGGGCGGCTGCTGCCCGTCGGCCGGCATTTGCCCGTCCGCCGGCGGCTGCGGCATCTGGCCGTCCGCGCCCTGCCAATCTCCGCGTCCGCCGCCGAATCCGCCCATGCCGCCCGGCCCGTTCTCCGTATGGACGATGGTCGAGGCCGCCGCGCCGCCGCCCGTCACGATGTCGAACGTGCCGTCCGCCACCAACAGAGCAGTCTCCGCTTGAATGCCGTCGTTCGCCGACACGATCTTGAACGTGCCGTTCGCGATCGCGACGAAGCCCTTTTCCGCGTCCTTGTCGTTGGTCGACTTGATGCCGTCGCCGCCCGCGTCGATCGTGAGGTCGCCGTCCCGGACCGCGACGAGATCCTTGCCGATCAGCCCGTCGTCCGCCGATTTGACCGCGATCGTGCCGCTCGCGATTTTCAGATCGTCGTTGGATTTCACGCCGTCGTTGAAGTTGCCCGTGACGGTCAGCTTGCCGGCACCGTTGATCGTCAGGTCGTCCTTGCTGTAGATCGCCGCCGTCGGCGCTTCTTCAGAGGTGTCCGCATAGGTCGTGCCATCTGTCACCGCGTTTTCCGTACCGTCAGCCAGCGTCACGACAACCTTGTCGGCCGCCTTCACATAGATGGCCGAACCGTTCTTGTTCGTTATATCAACGCCGTTCAGGACAAGGCGCACGACGTCGCTGTCTCCCGCCTCGACGACGATCTGCCCGTCGTCCAGCGTGCCGCTCAGCACGTAGGTACCCGCCGCCGTTATTTTCACGGCGCCGCCCTGCGCAGTCGCGCCCGATCCGGTCACGGTCGCCGCGCCGCCATCCAACGCGATCGTCGTCGCGCCCTCCGCCGACCACGTTGCCGTCGTGTCGTCCGCGTCGAACGTCACCTTGTCGTCCAGATTCACGCTGGCCAGCGTGACCCCTGTCCCCGACGACGCGGACGATGTGGCTGCCGTCTGGACCGTGCTCGCTGACGCGGCGCCGGCCGCGTCTCCCGACTTGGCGCTGCAGCCTGCCGCCAGCATGGCGGCGAGAAGCGCGATAGCGATCGCTTTTGCTCGATGCGAATGTTTCATAGGATTCCCTCTTTTCGGTTAGGATTCGGTCAGAATGTTATCAATACTCCTGCACGACGGGGTTCATCGTAAGCGTAATATCCAGATTGCCGTTGCGCGTTCGTACCGCGTCCAGCAGCTCCTTCTGGCTCGTCTGCGGCCCGATCTGGACCGCATACACAAGTTCGTACAAACTGCCGAGCTCCGTCGTCCGTACCTTTTTCAACTCATAGCCAACGCCAAACTTGCGGAAAATTTCGTCGAACGCCTCTTCATAGCCCAGATTTTCTGGAATCGTGACCTTCAGCAGCTTGGTCTGCGCTTTGTTCGCGCCAAAGTTAATCGCTTTAAGCACGAACATCAGAATGCACAAGCACACCGTGAACAGCGCCGCGTACCCGTAAGCGCCGACGCCGCAGGCCAGACCCGCCGCCATCGAGAACAGCACATAGGAGATGTCTTTCGAATCGCCGGGCGCGCTTCGGAACCGGATGATCGAGAAGGCGCCCGCCAGGCTGAACGCTCGGGCGATGTTGCTGCCGATGAGGAGAATAATAATCGCGACGATCGTCGGCAGGACCATCATCGTGAGCGTGAAGCTCGGCGAGTAAGCGACTTGCGTTTTCATATAAGTAAAGCTGATGATGCCGCCCAGCAGGATGGCGATTCCGAAGGTGAGCAGCGCGTGCGTCAAGGTCAGCTCCGTGTCGGCGGCAACCGTCGTGAAGATCGAGTCGATCATAGCCCAATTCTCTCCCTTTCCACTTGCGCCCGTTCCATCGTTTGTGCATCGATCCCTCCGGCACGCGCCGCGTAGAGCTCCGGCACCCTGCCTGCGTATCGGATCGACTTCTTGTACTCGTTGCCGTACTTGCTGAAGCCCGTCCGGTACATCGACAGTTCCGACAGCAGCCGCGACAGCCACACCGGCACCGTCTTCTCCGCCTTCACTTCCATGAGCCACTGGCCCTTCTCCATCAGTTGCTCGCCGTAATCGCCGGCCTCCAGCGCCAGATCGTGCCGCCGCGACCGGATGTTCGTATCGAACGTAATTCGCAGATCCCGGCCGTCCTTCGCGAACATCGCGATCCGGTCGTACGCCAGGTACGTCATCGGCACCAGTTCGTACCGCGACAGGAAATACGCGATCTCCGCGATCACCTGCTTGTTCATCCCCTCGCGGAAGGCCGGCGGCCGGCCCGTCCTCACGAATTCGTACGCCTCGCCGAGCCCCAGCGACGTCCGGCGCTTGTTCACGAGGCCGAACACCTTCTTTTTCAGCTCCAGGTACACCTTCGCGTCCGGCTCCGGCACGCCGTAAGCCCGGATTCGCAGCTTTTCCCGATACTTCGGCTTCGAGAGGCTCATGCGGATCAGCGTGTGCTGCGGGGTATCGTAATAAAGGTTGCTGATCGAGTAGAACTTGTCGTCCTTGTTGTGCGCATCGAGCTCCATGTATTCAGTGAGGCGGTTGTAAATGCAGTAAAAGGCCTTCGTGTTCATCAGGTATTTGTTCTCGTAGCGGTTGAAAACTTCGATCGCCATGCGTCCGCGCTCCCTTCCTTGTCGGCGACTGTCTCGCCCTTCCATGGCACAAGCTTAGAGCGGGAACCTTTAACGAATCTTAAATTGTAAACGTCGTGTAAAAACTTTTTTGTCCGGCGCGCCGCAATGGTACGATTAAGGTTGATTAAAGGTTCTCTTCCTACAATAAAGGGCAAGACGATAGATGAAGGGGTTCGGACAACCATGAGAATACTGATCGTAGAAGACGAGGTGCATCTGGCTGAGGCGCTCTCGCAGATTCTTCGCAAAAACCGCTACTCCGTAGACACCGCGCACGACGGACAGTCGGGGCTGGACAATGCGCTGAGCGGCATCTACGACCTGCTGCTGCTCGATATCATGCTTCCTGAAATGGACGGGATCGAGGTGCTGCGGACGCTCCGCAAGCAAGGCGTTCAGACGCCCGTCATCATGCTCACCGCCAAGGGCGAGACCGATGACAAGATCGCGGGACTCGATTATGGGGCGGACGATTATATCGCCAAGCCGTTCGTTACGGGCGAGCTGCTGGCGCGGATCCGGGCGGCGCTGCGGCGCAAGGGCGAGGCCGTCATACCGGACGACGGACTGCGGTTCGGCGACCTCGAGCTCAACACGTCGACGCTCAAGCTGTCGTGCAAGGGCAAGGAGCTCAAGCTGATCCTGAAGGAAAGCGAGCTGCTGGAGCTACTCATCTCCCGCAAGCAGGCGGTGACGAGCAAGGAGCAGATCATCGAGAAGCTGTGGGGCTTCGATTCGGACGCGGAGCATAACAACGTGGAGGTGTATATTTCATTTCTGCGGAAAAAACTGACCTTCCTGAACGCGGGAGCGCGCATAAGCACGATACGGGGCGTCGGGTACGTACTGGAGGCGGCGGACTGATGTTCAACCGGCTGCGCAATCGGTTTCTTCTGATGAATATGGTCATCATCACGATCATCATGCTCGTCGCCTTCGCGTCGATCTATATCATCACGTACCAGAACACGAAGCGGGACATCGACATGGAACTCCACCGCGTAGCGGACTTCTATCATAAAGGCGACTTCATGAACGGGGGCAAGCAGCGTCAGGGGCAGGACGGCGGTCGACCGCCGCAGCAGATGGCGGGCGACGACATGGGTCCGTTCGCGGAACGCTCCGTATCGTTCGGCCTGCGGACGGATGCGGACTGGAACTTGCTCCAGGCGGACTCCCGGTACGATATGGACGATGAATTCTACGCTGCGGCGCTTAAGAAGGCCGAAGCCAAACCTGTGAAAAGCGGGCGCTTCACGCTAAGCGACACGCGATGGGCGTACAGTGTGGAGCCCGGTCCGTCGGGCTACACGGTTTCCTACATGGACGTCACCGCTCAGCAGAAGATTCTCACCAATCTCGTGTACGCCTTTTCCGCGGTCGCGCTCGTCATGCTGGCGGTCATCTATGCCACGAGCCGCTACTTCGCCGGACGCTCCATCGCGCCGGTGCGGGACGCCTTCGACAAGCAGAAGAGGTTCATCGCCGACGCCTCCCACGAGCTGAAGACGCCGCTTGCCGTCATCAACACCAATGCCGACGTGCTGCTCGCCAACGAAGGCGAGACGATCGCGTCGCAAGCGAAGTGGCTGCACCATATCAAGTCGGAGACCGAGCGCATGAAGACGCTGACCAACGATCTGTTGTATCTGACCGAGATGGAGGATGCCCGCTCGCGGACGATCTTCGTGCCCTTCGACGTCAGCGACGCCGCGGAGGGCGTGCTCCTGACGATGGAGGCCGTCATTTTCGAGCAGGATCTTACGCTGTCGTACGACATCGAGCCCGGCCTGACGGCCTTCGGCAGCGCCGAGCAGATCAAGCAGGTCGTCATGATCCTGCTGGACAACGCGAGCAAGTACAACGAGTCCCAGGGCGAGATCGCGCTGACGCTCAAGAAGCAGCATCATCAGATTCAGCTCGCGGTCTCGAATACCGGCGCGGGCATCCCGGCAGAGCACGTCGACCGCATCTTCGACCGCTTCTACCGCGCCGACGCCTCGCGTTCGCGCAAGCAGGGCGGCTACGGTCTCGGCCTCGCCATCGCCAAGTCGATCGTCGAGCAGCATCGCGGGCGGATCTCCGCCAAGAGCGTGCCCGGCGAGCGAACGACGTTCACGGTGACGCTGCCGCTGGAAACAAAAAAATAAGCCCGCCGCTAGGAAATTTGCGAGGCGTTGTCGAATTTGCAGGTTATGACAAGAAAACCGTTATCCACTCGCCAATATATCGCCGTCGCCGTGCTTTTCTTCGCCGTCCTTCTGGGCCTCAGATGGTCCTGGACCCATCTCTTTTTCCCGATCACGTACCCCGTCATCGAGGACGGCGTGCTCGATCTGCGCGGCGTCGATCTGGAAGCCTCGCCGCCGTTCGCGCTGGACGGCGAGTGGCAGTTCTATCCTTCACGCCTCCTCTCCGAGGAAGAGGCCAGGGCGGAGACGTACGCGTCCCGTCCCATTCAAGTGCCGGGCGACTGGCGCAGCGCGCTGGACGCCCACGACGGAGCGCCCTCCTACGGCTATGGCACGTACCGGCTGCGCATCCTGACCGACCCGCTGGAGAAGCCGGTCACGGCATGGCTCAACCGCGTCCAGTCCTCCGCCTTCGTGTCGATGAACGGCTTTTCGGAAGGCACGATCGGCCGGGTGGGCGCGACCAAGGAGACCTATATGCCCAGGAGCGTCTCCTTCACCTCGACCTATGACGCCGTCGGCGCGACGGAGATCGATCTACTCGTGCAGGTATCGAACTTTGACCATCCCTTGATGGGCGGCTTCTCCCGTTCCGTGCTGTTCGGCGCGGCGTCGTCGATCGACTTCATCAGATGGTATTCGATCGGCTTTCAGATGATCACCTTCGTTGTGTTGATGCTCCACGGCCTCTACGCCGTCATTCTGTATTTGCTCAACCGGCGCGACCGGACGTTCCTGCTCTTCAGCCTGCTCACGCTCGCCGCGGGATTGACCGTGACTTCAGACCATGACAACCTGCTTATGCTCTGGCTGCCGATCGACTTCGCCTGGAGTCTTAAGATCCGTCTGTTCTCGTACATGTGGCTGTCCTTTCTCATACTTCTGATTTACAAAAGGTTCAGTACGGAGCCCATCTGGAGGGCAGGGTTCCGGGTCTTCTTCGGCGCATTATGCGCCTATACGGCGTTCGTTGCCATCGTGCCGGCCTCTTGGGTATACATATCGCGCCATTATTACCTGTTCAGCATTTTCTACCTTGTGCCGTTCGCGAGGATGGGCTGGCTCATCGTCCGGATGTATGTCCGCAGGCGCAACGAAGAAGGCTCCGTGTTCCTCATGGCTTCAGGTCTGGCTGTGCTGTCGAGCGTCGTCGGGGGCATAATCGAATTTATGCCTACGTACTATCCGATCGACGTCCTCGTTGCAATCATCGGCTTTTCGTCGTACTGGTTCCAGGTCTACTTCCGCAACGCCAGGGAGAACGCGCAGCTCAACGAACGTCTGC
This sequence comes from Cohnella sp. GbtcB17, assembly GCF_019091135.1. Classification (GTDB taxonomy): domain Bacteria; phylum Bacillota; class Bacilli; order Paenibacillales; family Paenibacillaceae; genus Cohnella. The sequence goes on from NZ_JAGXJW010000041.1 coordinate 52,195, forward strand.
GTGCCGCCGACAAGCTGAAGGACGAGTTTCTGGCCAACACGTCGCATGAGCTTCGCACGCCGCTGCACGGCATCATGAATATAGCGGAAAACGTGATGGCCCGGGAACGCAAGCGTCTCAGCGACGGCGCCCTCAAGGACATGGACCTGCTCGTCGGCGTCAGCCGGCGCATGTCGCACTTGCTGAACGATCTTCTCGACGTCGCCCGGCTGCAGGACGGCGGCGTCAAGCTGCGGATGGCGCCGATGCGCATCCAGTCGGTCGTGCCGGGCGTGCTGGACATGTTGGGCTTTCTCGCGGAGAGCAAGACCGTCCGCTTGCGCGCGGACATTCCCGAGACGCTGCCCGCTGTCCTCGCGGACGAGCAGCGCGTCGTGCAGATTCTGTACAATTTGCTGCACAATGCGGTCAAGTTCACCGACGAAGGTGCCGTCGCCGTGTCCGCCGCGCTGCAGGGCGGGCGCGTCCGCATCACGGTGTCCGATACCGGCAGCGGCATGGACGAGGCCACGCAGAATCGCGTCTTCCAGCGTTACGAGCAAGGCGCCGACGGCTACGGCGACGGCATCGGGCTCGGTCTCAGCATCTCCAGACAGCTCGCGGAGCTGCATGGCGGCACGCTGACAGTGCGGTCCGCGCCGGGCGAGGGGGCTGCGTTCAGCTTCGATCTGCCGGTCGCGGAGTCCGCATTGGCGTCGTCGGATGCGGAGGCTGCGGCGAATAGACCTGCCACCGCCGCGGAAACGACGGATTCATCGTCTGCCGCAGAAGAAGCCGCCCGTCGCAGCGACGATGCGAAACCGAGCGATGCTGCAGAGCCGGGCGAAGCGCTCGCCGGCGACCGGCTCGGATCGGCATGGGATGGATCGGCGTCGGACGGCTCCGCGCAAGTCGCCGCAGCTGCGCTGCTTGGAGCGCAGGAAACGCGCGCGCGCATCCTCGCCGTCGACGACGATCCGGTGAACCTGACGGTGCTCGCCGGCATTCTCTCCAACGAGCCGTACGATATCTCGTACGTCCGTTCGGCGCAGGAAGCTCTCGCTATGCTTGGCGGACGCAGATGGGACCTGCTCATCGCCGACGTGATGATGCCGCGCATGTCCGGCTACGAGCTGACGCAAACCGTCAGGACGCGCTACAATGCCTCCGAGCTGCCGATTCTGCTCCTTACCGCGCGCAGCCAGCCTGCCGATATTTATGCGGGATTTCAGGCGGGCGCAAGCGATTATGTCGCCAAGCCGGTGGATGCCCTCGAGCTGCGCTACCGCATCCGCGCGCTCGTCGCGCTCAAGCTGTCGGCCAGCGAGCGCCTGCGGCTGGAGGCCGCCTATCTGCAAGCCCAGATCCAGCCGCACTTCGTCGTCAATACGCTGAACTCGATCGTTTCGCTGGGCGAGACCGACCCCGACCGCATGCGGGAGCTCGGTCATGCGTTCGCCTCGTTTCTGCGCTTGAGCTTCGACTCCCTCAATACCGAGGAGCTGGTCGTGCTGTCGCATGAGGTCCGGCTCACCGAGACCTATCTGTTCATCGAGCGCGAGCGCTTCCCCGACAGGCTGCGGGTCGTCTGGGAGACGGAGCCCGGCCTGGAGCCGTACGTGCCGCCGCTCTCGATCCAGCCGCTCGTCGAAAATGCGGTCAAGCACGGCGTGCTCCGGCAAAGCGAGGGCGGCACGGTGCGCATCCGGATCTTGCGCGCCGACGGCCTTGTCCGCATCGAAGTCGGCGACGACGGCGTCGGCATGACCGCCGAACAGGCAAGGCAGGCTCTGTCGCAGCCGGCGTCCGGCCGCCACGGCGTCGGCCTGTACAATACCAACCGCCGGCTCAAACGCTTGTACGGCGCGGGCCTCCATATCGTCAGCCAACCCGGGCAAGGCACGACCGTCTCCTTCGAAGTGCCGGAACGGACAGGGCTGAGGTAATTGAAGCGGAAAATGCAGAAGCTTTCCGGGCGTTGCAGAGATGGCGTTAGCGCCCTTTTGCACTTATCGGCGCCTTTGAGAGCGTCGCAGTGGTGGTGTTAGCGCCCTTTTGCGCTTATCGGCACCTTTCTGAGCGTCACAGAGGTGGCGTTAACGCCCTTTTGCACTTATCGGCACCTTTTCGAGCGTCGCAGTGGTCGCGTTAGTGCCTTTTTGGGTCCATCGGCATCGCGTTGTGCGGTTTTTCGGTGTAACACCGCTCTCGCTCCCGAGTGTCGGCCTGCGAGAGTTGCGCGGTGATATCGCACAACGGCGCGCCCATGGCACCCTTCCACCCAGAGTTACACGGTTTTACCGCACAACGGCGCTCCCATGGCACCTTCCACCCAGAGTTACACGGTTTTACCGCACAACGGCGCGCCCATGGCACTTTCCACCCAGAGTTACACGATTTTACCGCACAACGGCGCTCCCATGACACCTTCCACCCAGAGCTACACGGTTTTACCGCACAACGGCGCTCCCATGACACCTTCCGCCCAGGAGTTACATGATTTTATCGCACAACGGCGCTCCCATGGCACCTTCCACCCAGAGTTACACGGTTTTACCGCACAACGGCGCGCCCATGACACCTTTCACCCAGAGTTACACGGTTTTATCGTACAACGGCGCGCCCGAGACACCATCAGTCTGGAATTACACGGTTCCACCGCACAACGGCGCTCCCCCAGCCGCCGGGTCTCCATATCAAAACGAAAGAAGCCCGCGCCCCCAGGCACGAACTTCCTTCGATTCGATTCACAGCCTTCCCGCCTAGTCGCGGCTCCGAATCTTCGCCAGCAGCCGGATAATCTCGAGATACAGCCATACCAGCGTCACGAGCAGGCCGAACGCGCCGTACCATTCCATGTACTTGGGTGCGCCCTGGCGGGCGCCGTTCTCGATGAAGTCGAAGTCCAGCACGAGATTGAGCGCCGCAATGATGACGATAAACACGGAGATGCCGATGCCGAGCGGGGTGCTGTCGTGCAGGTACGGCACCGTCACGCCGAACATGCCGAGCACCCAGCTGAGCAGGTACACGAGCGCGATGCCGGCCGTCGCCGCGAACACGCCGAGCTTGAAGTTCTCGGTCGCCTTGATCAACCGCGTCTTGTAGGCGAGCAGCAGCGCGATGAAGATGCCCATCGTCAGCAGCGCGGCCTGAAGCGTGATGCCGTCGTAGTAAGATTCGTAATTCGCCGATATCGCGCCAAGGAATACACCCTCCGCCACCGCGTAGACCGGCGCCAGATAAGGCGCCGTCTTCGGCGCGAAGCTGATGACGAGCGCCAGCACGAAGCCGAGGATCGCGCCGCCGATCGCGAACGGAATCACGTCGCCTCCGTCGAAGTAGCTGTTCCAGGCGACGAACGCGCCCGCCATGAGCAGGACGAGCATGATAAACGCCTTGTTCACCGTGCCGTCGATCGTCATCGTATCCCGGCCGTAAGCCTGGCCCTGCCTTTCAAATGCCTTGTCGTTCAATGTTGGATTGCCGCTGCGCATCAAGTGCGATCCCTCCGCTTCGATTTGCGAAGATTATATCACGCACGCCCACAGCCTGCCATTAAATTCCACCCATATTCCACGTGGAACAATCAAGCGCTCGCGCCCTCGCTCCCCGCGAGCCGCACCGCGTCTCTCCCGCCGTGCTTGGCCGCATACAGCGCCAGGCCCGCCTGCTTCAGCAGCAGCTTCAGCAACGCCCCCGCGTCCGCTCCGTCCGCTTCTCTCGCGCCTTCCATCCCGCCTGCCTTGCCGGCTCCGCCGCCAGCCGCTCCTTCCGACGCAGCGATGCCGAAGCTCGCCGTCATCCGCAGCTCGCCGCCCGGCACGCTCAGGGGCTGCGCCGCCAGCTCGCGCCGGATGCGGTGCGCGGCGGACTCCGCTCTCGCCGCATCCATGCCGGGCAGCGCGATGACGAACACTTCGCCGCCGTACCGCGCGAGCAGATCCTCCGTCCGCAGCGCGCGCCTGCACAGGTCCGCGATATGGAGCAGTGCCTGGTCGCCGACGTCGTGCCCGTAAGTATCGTTGATCCGCTTGAAATGATCGATGTCGAACAGGATGACGGCCATCGGCTCGCCCGCGCGCTCGGCCTCGCTCAGCATCGACGTGCACAGGCTCATAAAGCGAGCCCGGTTGTACACGCCCGTCAGGCCGTCGTAATAAGCCATTTGCCGGAGCTGTTCCTGCAGCTGCACCCGCTGCGTGATGTCGATCAGGACGATGAGCTTGCCCGCTTCCAATCCGCCGCGGTTGCGCACGATCGACGTGCGAACCTGATAATGATACGAGCGGTCCTCGATCGCCCATGGAATCTCCTGAATATCCACGACGCCAGCGTCCTTCGCATTGCCTTCGCCTGCCGTATCGCGCGGCAGCAATACGGCATCCGTATGTCCGCGCCAGAGCCGGTCCAGCCGCTGGCCGATATCGGTCGCAACCAGCTCGGGAATGATCCCCGCGGCAGCCGCGTTGTAATCCACCAGCCGATCCTCCATGTCGAGCACGAGGACGCCGTCGCGCATGCTCTCGAACAGACTGTCCCGGGCGATCGGCACGACGTGGAAAAGGCCTCGGGACGCCAGCGCCCACATATAAGCCGCGGACGTCAACGTCATAATGACGGGAATCGGGTCTACCCCGTCAGGCGTGACGCCGCCAAGATAGAAGAAGTCGCCGACAAGCGGCAGGGTCAAGCCGAACAGCAGCGTGACCATCTGGAATCGGTACATCTTTTTGCGCCGCCACTGGACGAGCAGCAGAACGACGCCGCCGATCATGCAGCCGAAGGTGTAGGCGCCCGCGATCAGATACCAGGGACCGGCGACGAGATCGGCCTTGGGGGTGAGCGTATCGGGACGCAACAAGATATCCCGGTAATAAAGGTGATGCGCCTCGTTCGTCATGACGAGGATCAAGGTAATCGCGGGCACGATGAAAAGGCCGATACGCAACGAGCGCCTCAAATACTTTTCCATGCCGAGGAAGTACATGACCAGCAGCAGGTTGAGCGGCGGCAGAAACGGCATGCCCAGGTACTGAATTTTGATCCAGAGGACGATCTCCTCCAGAGAGCCCGCGGCCAGCTCCAGCGCGGACCCGAATGTGTAAATAGCCGACATCAGGCTGAAGGCGACGAATGTCCTCACCATGGACACCTTCGAGCGGCCGGACAGCGCGTAAATGCCCATGAGCACGTTGATAACGCCTGCCGTGATAATTAATGTCAGTATGGCGGAATAGGGCGTTCCCATAGTTGATCGACTCCGTCAGTTCTTTGTTCGCCCGCTCTTCCCCGTTCCCGGCGATGCGCAAGGGTTGTCCATTTGATCGTATCATAAATACGTCGAATCTTGCGACGAGGTTCGATACATTGTGGGAATCGCTCCTCTTTTTTGATACAATAGACCAAACATTCACACGGATAAGGGGATCGAGATGGAATATATCAGCACCCGGGGCCAGGTGGCTCCCCTCGGTTTTATCGACGCGATTCTGATGGGACTGGCGGACGACGGCGGTCTGCTCGTGCCCAAGGCTGTGCCGCAAGTGGACGCCGCGACGCTGCAGGCATGGGGCAAGCTCACCTACGCGGAGCTGGCGCTCGAGATCTTCACCTTATATATCGGAAACGAGATTCCGCGCGAAGAGCTGCAGCGGCTGGTCGAGGACAGCTACGGTACGTTCCGCGACGTCGACGTGACGCCGGTGCGGCGCATCAACAATGGGCTGTACGTGCTCGAGCTGTTCCACGGGCCGACCTTCGCGTTCAAGGATATCGCCCTTCAGTTCCTTGGCAATCTGTACGCGTACGTATCGAAGCAGACGAATTCGATCATCCACATCCTCGGCGCGACCTCCGGCGATACTGGCGCATCGGCGATCGAAGGCGTGCGCGGCAAAGAAGGCATCCGCATCTGCATCCTGCACCCGTCCGGCAAGGTGAGCAAGGTACAGGAGCTGCAGATGACGACCGTGGACGACGCCAACGTGCTTAACCTGGCCGTGGATGGCACGTTCGACGACTGCCAGCGCATCATCAAAGAGCTGTTCGCCGACGTCGCGTTTAAGCACAAGTACCACCTGCGTGCCATCAACTCGATCAACATCGCGCGCATTCTGGCGCAGACCGTCTACTACTTCTATGCATATCTCCAGCTCGCGCAGCAAGGGCAGTCCGAGCGCATGAACTTCAGCGTCCCGACAGGCAACTTCGGCGACATCTTCGCCGGCTACTTGGCCAAGCGCATGGGACTGCCGATCGGCAAGCTCATCCTCGCCACCAACGAGAACAACATTCTCGAGCGCTTCGTCAACGAGGGCGTATACGAGCCCGGCGAGTTCCGCGGGACGCACAGCCCGTCGATGGACATCCAGGTGGCGAGCAACTTCGAGCGCTATCTCTACTACCTGTATGGCGAGGACCCGGTCCAAGTCTCCCGGCTTATGGGGCAGTTCACGACCGAAGGCAGCATCGTCATCCCGTCCGACCGGATGAACCAGGTGCAGGCGGACTTCGCTGCCTATGGCGTCAAGAACGACGAATGCCTCGATACGATCGGCAACTACTTCGCCAAGTACGACTATCTCCTCGATCCGCATACGGCCTGCGGCGTCGCGGCGAGCGACCGGCTGACCGAAGAAGGCGAAGTCACGGTGGCGCTCTCGACGGCCCACCCGGCCAAGTTTGACGAGTCGATCCGACTGCGCGGCATCGAGCAGACCTATCCGGAGCAGATCGGCGCGCTGTTCGGCAAGGCGCAACACCAGAAGCAGGTGGGCGGCTCGAATGCCGAGATCAAGGCGGAGCTGGAGCGTTTTTTCTAAATATATAATCACCCGATTTATAATCTGCAAAAACGGCGGATGGACCCCGCTTCGCTTCGGCGAGCGGCGGGTCCGTCTTTTTTTATTCTCAGGAAGCGTTCAGCGAGGGTTCACGGAGGATTCAGACAAGCGGGCTATGATGGAATCCGAACGACAACATCAACTATCTGAGGAGGATCTGCCCATGACAAATCCGAAAAAGCATAGGAAGCTCGCCGCCACCTCCCTCGCGCTCGCCGTCGCCGTGTTCGGCAGCGCCGTTTCCGTAGGCAGCGCGTTCGCCGCCACGACGACGAATAAGAACGCCGCAGCCGTGCAAACGCAAGCGGCCACCCCTGCTGCGACGACCGCGCCGGCCAAGGACGACGGACATCACAGAGGCGGCGGCTTCGGAGCCGGCTGGAACAACGCCGAGCTGGCAGCGCTGCTGAACCTGACCGAAGACACGCTCAAGGCGCAGCTTAGAGCCGGCAAGACGCTGACCGACATCGCAGCCGCGCAGGGCGTCGACAAGCAGAAGGTGCAGGACCTGATCCTCTCGGCGATGACCGCGCGGCTGGACAGCCGCCTGGCGGACGGCAAGCTCACGCAGGCTCAGTACGACGAGCAGAAGGCGACCCTCGCCGACCGGGCTGCGGATGCGCTGACCAACGCCTTCGCCGGCAAGGGCGGCGGCAAAGGCGGACACGGCGGGCCGGGCGGGTTTGGCGGCGGCAAGCACGGCGGCTTCGGCGGCCTCGATCTGAAGGATAACGCCGATATTGCCGCCTTGCTCGGATTGACGACGGACGAGCTGTCCGCACAGCTCGAGGCCGGCAAGTCGCTCTCCGATCTGGCCGGGGAAAAAGGCGTCGCCGTTGACAAGGTCACGGCCAAGATCGTCACGCTGCTCACGGCGGCGCTCGACCAACGTCTCGCGGACGGCAAGATCACGCAGACGGCGTACGATGCCATGAAGGCCAAGATTGCCGAGCAGGCTGCCCAAATCGTGAGCCGTTCATTCACCGGCCACGACGGCGCGCATGGCGAGGGCGGCAAGGCTCGCGCGGACGCAAACGCAAACGCGACTACGGGCGCTTCAGATGACACCCCGAGCGATGCCAATTAATCGCAATCGAGACGAACGCAGATAAGCGCACATCCCCTTGCGCATAGCCAAAGCCGCCTTTTCCGACGAACATCGGAAGGGCGGCTTTCGTTTACTGCGCCGGACCGCTGCCCGGCTCTTGCGGAGCCTCATTTAACGGAGCCTTCGTCGGCAAAGGCTACGCTGACGCGAATCTGCACGTCCGCCTGCCCGAACGCTTCGCCCCAGTTATCCTTGACCTGCTTGAAGCGTTGGTAATGATAGGCCCGCGCGTAAATGCCGAACCCGACGGGGTCGACCTTTTTTTGCTGCAGCTTGCCGATCAACGCCTCGAACTTGTCGCGCAGCTCCTCCGCGCAAGCGAGCTCGGCTTCCCGCTGGTGGTCGTCGAGGTCCAGCGAAGACAGCTTTTCCACGACGCTCGCCGAGAAGCGCACATGCACGGAGAACTTGAACCGGCCTCCCGCATACGCGGAGCCAATCTTCACTTTAACCCGCTCCGTCGAGATGCTGACCCAGTCCGCTTCCCCCGAGGAGCCGGTCAAGCCGGGCGGCAGGCGAAGAGTGAAGCCGACGGACTCTCCCGTTTTTTTCTGCAGCACCCGCAGCAGAACCGTCTCCGGCATACTCAGCATGTCGACATACCGCCCCTGATGATCGAGCAACGACGTTCCGTCGATCATGGCATCCTGCTTGATCGACATCTGGGTCAGGAAAGGCGTCTGTCCCTCTTCGTTCATCTGCCTGTGCAGCTCTTGCAGCGTCGTCGCGACCGACTCCGATCGGTCGGAAGCCGACTTGATCATGCCCATCAGCATGAGGGGAAGCATCGGTTGGCTCGGCGAATGGTAGAAGAACAGCTGATCGAGCTTACCGTCGAATAGGATCACCCTCGGCGTGATCGGATTTCTTCCGTCCCGGAAGTAAATGTCCATGTAGCGGAACCAGTCGGGCGTCTCCTGCACGAACCGCTTCGACAATGCGATAACCTTGATTTTTCTGCCGTTGAAGGATCCTACCGTGAAGGCGTCCAGCTTGCCCCGCCCTTGGCGCTGCGTGTTCGCGACAACTTTGAGCTCCTGGCTCTTTTTCTCGGCCTTGCTGAACACCGGGATCGACGTATAGCTCATCGTACGATGGTCTTCTGTGATGTCCACGCCCGCGACGAGCGACAGCGAAGCATCCTCCAGGTCCACTCGGTCGTAGCAGCCCGTCAGCGGACCGAGCGACAGCAGCGCCACGCCCAGCTTGCGCGCGATCCTTTTCACGATGGCCTCCGCCGCCCGCGAACGGCGTCGTACAGCAACAGATAGCCAAGCAGCAGCACCGGTGCCGCGTACTCCACGAGGATGCCCATCTTTTCCAGCCAGTCCCCCATTTCATAGGAGGTATTGAAGCCCGGAACGTAAAAGTAAGAAAACACGGCCGTTCCCGCCAATATTATCCGCAATGTCATCCGGTGATCCGCGCGATCGGCGAACCAGCTCAAGCAAAAAGCGGACAGCTGGAACGGCGGAATCCAGGACATGGAGAAGATGAACAGGTAAAGCACGATGAACAAGCCCTCCACCTGCTCGACAAAAGGAAGCTCGACGGCCTTCAGCATATAGATGGACAGCTGATTAATCTTCGTGAGCTCGCCGGGGCTGAAAAACGCGAAGCTGAGCAGCGTGATGAACAGGTAGGCGGACAGCGTGATGAGCTGCGCGCAGCATACGCCGAGTGCCGCCTTTTCTTTGTTTTTCAGAAATGGGTATAGAAAAGCGGTCGAGCCGAAGCCGAGAAAGTAGAAAAACGTGCTCGGCACGGCGTTCCAAACCGGCCGCCATCCGTCCGGCAGCACGGGCAGCAGATAAAGCCAGTGCGTATGCTTCCATACGACGGCGAATACGAGCGGAATCCATAGCGACAGTCCCATCGACAGCTCCGCATACCGTCCGATGATGCGTATGCCGCCGCGCGCGACGACGTAGGCGGGGATGAGCAGCATGATCAGCGTCATGTAAGCCGGCGTTTCTTGCAAAATGCGGGCCTTGATCACGCGCGTCGAATAGACGATGCCGGTATACGCGAAGTACAGGAAATAAGCGGACAACAGAATCGCCGCGGCCTTGCCTACCCACCTGCCCGCGTATTTGGCGAGCAAGTCGAGGATCGTCCCGTCGGGCATTCGCTTCATCGCCTGTACGATCACGAGATTTGCCGCCATCGTCGTCAGGGAACCGAGAATCAAGACGATCCATCCGCTGTTCCCCGCGCCCTTGTACAGAACCTGGGGAATCTCGATGAACCCGTAGCTGATGGCGATGCCGCTTATGATAAAAATAAATTGCATCGTCGTAATCTCGTTGAAGGCATACTTTTTCATCATCCGTCTCCTTTCCGACGGTTATCTCCCTGTCTTCGGGTCTGGACCGGATGCGCGCCGAGCGGCCGGCGCGTCAGCTTCCAGAGCGGGCTGCGCACGACGGTATCCCGCCAGTCAGAAAACCGCATCGGCGCGAACGGCGTGCTGAACGGCGTGCCGAGCGTCTCGAGGGAAATCATGTGGCCGACGAGAATCATCAAGCCGAGCAGCAGCCCGAATATACCGAACAAGGAGGCTGCAGCCATGAGGGAGAAACGGATGATCCGAACGGCGGCCACCATGTCCAGATTAGGCAAAATAAACGAAGAGATCGCGGTGAACGCGACGACGACGACCATGATATTACTGATCAGTCCCGCCTGCACGATCGCCTGTCCGATGACGATGCCTCCGACGATGCCGACGGTCTGGCCGATCGGCGACGGCAGCCGGACGCCCGCTTCGCGGATCATCTCGAGCGTCAGCTCCATGAAGGCGGCTTCGATAAACGGGGCGAACGGCACGGTCCCCCGATACGTGCCGATCGTGATCAGAAGCTTGATCGGAACCAGCTCGAAGTTGAACGATGTAACCGCGATGTAGAAGGCTGGCAAAGATATCGATATAAAAAACGCAAGGAAACGGAGCATGCGGATAAAGGTCGCGATCGACCAGCGCGTGCTGTAATCGTCGATATTCTGAAAGAAAGAAACGAAGGACGCCGGACCGATGAGCACGGTCGGGGAACGGTCCACAAGCACGGCAAATCTCCCCTGCGCGATCTGCGAGACGGCCGCGTCGGGCCGCTCGGTGATGATTAATTGGGGAAACGGAGAATACGGGTTGTCCTCGATCAGCTCGGCCAGCTCACCCGTGTTGATGATAAGATCGATGTCGAGCCGTCCAATCCGATCCTCGAGCTCCCGCAAAATGTCCGGATTGGCGACGTCCTCCAGGTAGGCGATCGATACCTGCGTATTTCCTCTGCGCCCGACGTTGAAGTTTTTAAACTTCAATTCCCGGTCCGGAAGGTAGCGGCGAATCATCGCGACGTTCTGCTCGATCGTCTCGACGAAGCCCATCTGCGCGCCCCGCAGCGATGTCTCCATCTTGGGATCGGTCGGATCCCGCTGGGGCCAGCCGCCCGTACGCATGACGATCGCCTCGTCCGAGCCCTCGACCAGGAGCACGCTGCTCCCCTTCAGGACCGCGACGGTCAGATCGTTCCAGCCGTAGATTCGAACCATGCGCCCGATCTCGATCGGCAGCTCTCCGCTCGCTCCCGTCTCCATCAGAAGCGGCCTTATAATGCCGGTATGAATGTCGATCTTGTCGGTCAGCCCGTCGATATAGACCAATGCCGCATCCTCGCCCGTCGCCCGGATCTGGAGCCGCCGAACGGTGAGATCCAGCGTATCGGGAAAAAGCTTGCCCAGCTTGTCCAGGTTCGAACGCAGATCGGTCGCGAACGGCTCGTCCGGCAGCGCATGGCCCCCGGAGCTGCCGCCAGGCCTTCGCACATTCCGCCTGCTTTTGCCGCCGAACAAAGACAGAATTCTCACCGCGCTCCCCCCTCGCCAAAGATTTGCCGCCGCGCTCCGGTCCACGGTCTTCTAACAGGGTAGGATATCCAGAAACAAGAAAAGTAACCGGGCGCGCCAAAGCGACGGATAGGAGGAAAAGGCTGCGGGAACATGAAAAACCGCCGGACGCGCAAGACGCGCGCCGGCGGCGACTAGATCTCAGCGGAAGCGGGATAAACCGCCTGCCTGCCGTTCGCTGGCCGTTAAGAGATCGGGATCAGAATCGTAAACGCGGGATGCGGATCGTGTGAATCCTGCTCCATCGGATAAAGCTCGATATGCGTAAATTCGCCGCCCGCAGCCTTGTAGCCCTGCTTCTCGATCCAGGCGTACATATTGCTGTAGGACAGGCCGATCGATTGTCCCTTCCGGTGCTCGTACTTGGCGCAAGTGAGCGAGGGCACCTCGATGCGGACCATATCGCCGGGCACGGCTGCGCCCTCCGGCACCTCAACCGCCGCATAATGCAGGAAGCCTTCCTTCACGACATGAGAAGAGAGGCCAAGCAGCACATCCGGGCGCGAGAGCTTCGGAATCTCGCCGATCCGCGCCTTCAGCTCGTCCTGCAAATCGCGAATCTCGCCCGCCTCCGCTCCCGCGAACGTCCCTTCCCACTTCAGCCCGACGGCCTCGAAGCCCGGCATCTCGTAGAGGACGATGTCCCCCGTCGATGCCTCCGTGTCCGCGGCGCGATCGGCTTCCTCCAATTTTAGATTCAGGTTCATCTGCTCGTGCTGCGACATGGAACTCCGCTCCTTTGCGATAGCTGCTCTTTGTCTAATCCCTTACCTGCAAATCGCGGGTTTGAACCTAGGAAAACGCTATTTCACCGTAATCGTCAGGATGTCGCTGGCCGTCGTGCCGGATGCGTTGACGAGCTCGGCTTGATAGCGATAGATACCGGGCGCTCTACCCGTCACGGAGGTGCCGGCCGTTTGCGCCGCGGTACCGTTAGCCGTCAACTGCTGCGTGTCGATCAATTCGCCGTTCTCGTACAGCTTAAATGCCGTAGCGTTGGTCCCCCACCACATGTTCATGGTAATCCGGTATTCCCCGTCTTCGTCCCAATTATTGTGGGACAGCACCGGCTTGCCGGGATTCGCGTCCTTGACGACGATCGTGACGGGATCGCATGCGGTCGTTCCGCGCGCGTTGCGAAGTTCGCATGTGTACGCATAGGTGCCGTTCGGCTTGCCCGATACGGCCGTTTCCGCATGCTGCGCATTCGGCGAACCGTCCGGGAGCCGCTGCGTATCGATCGCCGTCCCGTTCTCGTACAGGGTATAATGCGTGCCGTTTGTGCCCCACCACAGGTTCATGGCAATCTTGTAATTCCCGTCGTGCAGGCCCGAGGCATGGCCGCTGTCGCTGGAGAGCGCCGCTTTACCCGGAACGTCGGCCGCCAGCGGCTCCAGCGCGGCTTGTGCGGCCCGCAGAGTCGCTATCGCTTCGTCCACTTGCGCCTGCGTCGCATTCGCCGCCGCATGGACGGTGCTCGCCTGCGCCAAAGCCTCCTGCAACGCCGTCCAAGACGCAGGCGCATACTCTTCCTCGTTCAGGGACTGCGCGTCTGCGATCCCGGAGGCAAGCGCGGTTTTATCCGCGCTCTCTCCGTCCCCCACTTTGATGAGACCGACCCAATCCAGATTCATCGGTCCCGACACGTGCCACATCGTCAGGTCTGCCGTGCCTTTCGCCAGATATTGTCCCGTTCCGATCCGCACGGCTTTCCAGTATTTATGCTCCGTGCCCCAGTCGAAGGTTCTCTTGATATTCGTTGTATATACGCCATCCCCAAGCTTCAGTGCCCGCTTCGTGGCTAACAAGTCGTCGTTTCGATCCCAGCCGCCGACGTATTTGAGCACCACGTCGTACCGGCCCGATTCGGGCACATTCAGCCGCCAGGTGATATTTTGACCGGTCGTCGCCCAGTTCGCGACGCCCGTGCCGTTGGACAGGAAGCCCCGCGTCGTATAGACGTCGAACTTGCCCGAGCCGCCGGTCGTCAGAAAGTGCTCCGCCTCCTTGAAGGACGCGAGCTCGTTCTTGACGGCGTCAAAGTCGTCGCGTTGCTCCGATGACGTGGATTTGCGGGAACCGGATGTCTTCAGGCGGAGCGTCCCCCCGGTTCCCCGCATGATCACCTTCGGGTTATCGCCAAGGAACATCGGCGTCTTCGGCGAGCCGAAGTTCTGGAACGTCAATCCTTCCGGACTCTCCAGCACATCGTAGACGCCCGCCGACACACTCAGCCGACCCCACGCGGCGGTCCCTTCGTCATCGGTTCCGTATGCCTCCAGCGCCACGTTCGTTGTTTTGCCGTCGACTTCAACGCTTAGCGTGACGGGGTCCTTCGGTCCTGGCGGCTGCGCCGGATGGAGCTTGAAGCGGTGCTCCCCGCGCTCGCCCGTTACCGTCAGCACACCGCCCGACTTGCTCCAATGCACGCCCCTCGCGAGGACCGCCTCCGCCACGTTGCCGCCCTGCGGAACGGATACGTACTTTTCGTCGACCAGCACGCTCGCGTCGGGCGCATAAATCGCTGCCTGAACCTGGCTATCGCCCGAGATGGACAGCTCGTCGGCGTTGAGCGAGATCGTGGCCGGTCGATCGGACTGGATCAGCGTGACCTTGTCCTTGATCAGCTTCGTCCCGCCTACCAGCAGGACGTCGTCCCCCTTCACCGCGGCGGCGATGCCGTCGAACTGCACGTCCCCCGCTTGTACGAGCCCGCTGTCGGACAGCCGGACATAGACGTCGGTGTTGTCGGCGAACGTAAGACGCTGGTAGCTTCCGTACGTCACCGAGGCGACGGTGCCCTTCGGCTGCGTGCCGGCGCGGTAAGGCTCGAACGTCGAGATTAGCGTCTGGCTCTGCGCCTTCGGGAACGTGAACTTGGCATGCTGCTGCAAAACGTTCGCGAAGCTGCCTTTCGGCTGTACCTGAACGCCGTCGGCATCCAAAAATTGATCGGTCCACTCCGCTTTTTCAACTGTCGGATAATGGAACTTCGCCCGCAGCGACGCTCGGTACTGCTCGATGATCGCGCCCTGCTTGTCGTTATCCAGCTTCAGGCTCTTGTCGGCGTGCAGCAAGAACTCGAACGAGGAGCCTGCCGGGTCGGCCGCCTTCAGATTATCGACGACGACGAACATCCCCGGCTTCACGTAAATAATGCTCCGCTGGGCTTGGGCCAGCCCCGGGATGGGCGGTTTCGTGCTGTACGTGTTGTACGCCTGCGTTGCGTCGCCCACGGCCGCGTCGAAGGCTCTGCTTGTGGCAAAGCCGGTGATCTTGCCGGCGGCGCTTAAATCAGCCCTCCGCTGCCCCTTGTTGCCGTCGTACGTGATCGCGTTATGCGCGAGCGTGGTTTTGTAGTAACCGATGTCATGGGCACTGTTGTACTGGTCGAAGTGTCCGGCGTCGATCGCCAGCTGCTCTCCGTACGCGTTAATGACGAAGCTGTTCTGGTCCGCGTGGCTATGGTTGTAGCTCCCGAAGCGGCTGGACTTGAAGTAAAGCGAGATCCGGTCCGGATCGTAGAGACTGGAGTGCATGGCCACCCAATCGACGTCCTTCTGCCACCTCGCGGTGGGCAAGTCGACCGGTGGACGTTCCTCCAGCTTGGCGTCTCCGTACCGATAACTGTACAGGAAGTAAATATCCCCCAGATCCCGCTGGGTATCCGTGGAGTTGGCGTACCACTGCATGTGCGGGTCCTTGTTCATCTCGGCGAGACGGAGCGAACTGTTCACGGTAGGCGGACTGATGCCGTGCGTCGTATCGTCGCCGAATACGCCGTTGTTCTGACCGTTAGGCAGGAAGTACAAGCCGAACAAAGACTCGTTGCGCGAGAACGATTTTTGATACAGATCGACCCCCGTGCCGGTCAGGATCGCGTCGGCGACCATCTTGTCCGCGACATTCGAGTACTGCCAATAGCCCGTGCCCGACGCCCAGCCGCCCTCTTCGCCGCCGACCGGCGTGAAGATGTTGATGCGGACCGGTACGGCCGTACGGAACCAATCGCGCGCCTTGACCGAGATCGGTTCGCCGTGTACGGCGGTGCTGTCGTTCAGCAGCGCGATCGAGATGATCGCGGTATGCCCGGTCGCCGTTCCGCCATGGGAATTCCATGGATTTTTCATCGTCGAATTCTCGTCAAGTATATCGTCGACCATGACCTGCGTACGGTCGGCGATCATGGTCAGCACCTGCTCGCGTTCCTGCTTATGCGCCTCGCCTTCGAACAGCGGGTAGATCCAGTCGTAGGCAATCGCGCTTTGCAGCGCGATCTCCCGATGCGATTGATCGCCATTCTTGTAGCTCGTTCCGCCGTTAATGTCCCAGGTCGTCAGATTCAGCATGGCCCTCTTGGCAAATTCGCCGTAAGCCGCTTGCCCGGTAACGAGGTAGATAAGCGCGGCGGACGTCATTCTTTTAGTTTCTTTCAACGTTGCGTTTCTGATATTTTGCCTCTGGGTCTGATCTTCAAAGGAATTCTCCGGGATGTTCGGGTCGAATTCGGGATCCTTAGGGAATGACCACTCATTCGGCGCCTTCAGGGCTTCCTTCGCCAAGTTGAGCGCAGCATCGTAGACAGGCTTGCCGACGCCCTCGCTAAGCTCGCGGAAGTCCTCCAAATCCCCCTCGTTCGTGAACGCCCGGGGGTGATTTTTCGGCACTTGGCCGATGAGCTTCTCGACATCGGGTACGACAAACTCTACGGCATCGGGCGTGATGCGGAATCGGCGGCTGTCGCTCCAGGCGGACCACCCTGCCGCTTCATGGTACCGGACTTGCCAGTAATAGGTGGCGCCCGGCGTCAGCGGGGCCGGCAGATTATGAATATTGGTTTTCAAGTCGGCTCTGCTGTACGCCAGCTGGGAGAAGCCGGCGTCCTTGCCGATGCGCAGCTCGTATTTGTCGGCGCTCTCGATGTAAGGCCACGAAAAATCGGGCGCATTCTGCGTCGACGTCAATCCGTCCGCCGGACGGAAAGGCATAAAGGTGGCCGGAGTCAGATCTTCAGGCCAAAGGCCGTCCGTCACAATCATGCGGACGTCGTCGATATAAGCGAGCGTCGGCTGCTCTTCCGCTCTGTCATAGATCAGAATCATCGCATGATGGCTAGCCTCGGGCGACACGATGGTCGCCTTCAAATCCTGCCATCGGGACGGTCCCGCGTAAATCTCGGCCCCCTTTTGCTGTAGAAATTTCCCATTGGCATCGTAATAGCGTACAAGCAGATGAAGCGTTCCCTCCACCACCTTGGCCTTCAGTTTGACCGAATAGGTCACGCCGGGTTCGATCGGAATGTTGTCTTGCTGAATGCCGACCTGCCTTTGATCGTCGCCTGGTTTGTCGCCGCCTTCGTCATGGAGCTTCACGCTTTTGGTTCCTTCATAGACGTTGTCGGCGTTCGCGGTAATGCGCGATTCCTGCGCTTTATCCATAGCGACCCAACCCGTCGGGTTATCCTCGAAGCCGCCGTTCGCGATCAGCGAGCCTCCGATCCGTACGGCGGACACGTCATCGATATACGCCAGGGTGTGATCCTCGACAGCCCTTTTGTAAATGAAAATGTCCATATGATGGCCGTACCCCTGCGGCGGCGTCGCGGTCAAGGACAGATCCTGCCAGCCGGCGCCCGCGCTCAGTACCGCTTGCGACTGTTCAGCGTTTCCGCTCGCGTCATAGTATCGGGCGAGCAGTTGAATTTTCCCCGTCAATACCTTTGCCTTCAGCTTGATCGAATACCTCTCCCCGATCTGAATCGGGATATTCGTCGCCTTCACGCCGACCTCCAGGTTGCCGCCGTCCTGGTCGTCTTGGATCTCCAGGCTGCGCGTTCCTTCGTAGACGTTGACGTCGGCCGCGGAGATGTGCGACGCGTCGGCGGGCTTTGTCGCTTCCCATCCCGCAGGAACGCCGGACGGATTGTCCTCGAAGCCGCCGTTGGTGCCTAGCGGAAGCGCGGCCTGCGTCATGGAGAAGTCGTCGATATAGATTAAGGAGGGCGACTCTTGCAGTCGCTCATAGATAAAAATGACCACATGGTCGCTGTACCCTTGCGGAGGCGTAGCGGTCAAGGACAGATCCTGCCAGCCGGCCGCGGCGCTCAGCGTACGAATATCTTGGGAGACGGAAATATGGCTCGCGTTAAAATAACGTACAATTAAATTAACCTTGCCCTGGGCGACTTTAGCCTTCAACTTGACGTTATAGCTCTCGCCGAAGCGAACCGGGATATTGCCGGACATGATTCCGACTTCTCGTTCGCTGCCCCCTTCATCGCGCAGCATGACGCTTTTTGCCCCCTCGTATACCTCAGAGGTGACCGAAGTGATGCCCGAGGTCTGATCTTTCACTGTAGGCGTCCAGCCCGTCGGAACGCCGGTCGGATTGTCCTCGAAGCCGCCGTTGGCGACCATGGCGCGCGCGATTCTCGACATCGAGAAGGCGTCGATGTACGTCAACGAATGATCCTCGGAGTCCCGCTCGTAGATGAATATATCCATATGATCGCTGTACGCCTGCGGCGGCGTCACAGTCAAGGACAGGTCCTGCCAGTCAGGCGCGGCGCTCAGTTCCGCGAATGTCTGCTGAGACGTACCGTCCGTGCTGTAGTACCTGGCCAGAAGGTGTATCTTTCCTTGCACGACCTTGGCCTTGAGCTTGACCGAATAGCTCTCGCCCGCTTGAATCGGAATATTTTTCAGCTTCACCCCGACTTCCCGGTTGCCGCCGACTTCGTCGTCGTAAAGCCTCAAGCTTTTCGTCCCTTCGTAGACGTTGGAGGTGACCGAGGCGATATGCGACGCGCCCGCCTCCGACATGGCCTGCCAGCCTGTAGGGAATCCATTCTCGACCTGCTCGAAGCCGCCATTGGGGATCAAGTCTTGGCCGCTTAAAGAATCCGTCGCATAGACGGCGCGGCTCGCGAACAAGTTGGCCAACAAACTAAACAACAGGACCGCTGCCAAACCCGCCGCCGTTCCTTGCCTGAACTGCATACGCATTAAGAGCATCCGCCTCTCCCGGGATTTCATCCCATTTTGAATTCGAATCGATTCAAACCTGAAGCACCGTTCGATCGCTTGCGCATGGCATCACGACGCTCACCCTTTTATTGAAAGCGTATCCATAAATTCCTCCTTTCCGCGACTTTCATGAATTGCATACCTAACGATATCGGACCGTCAAGCCTCGGAATAGCATCGGATATTGCGTTTATCCCTGTATTTATTAAAAACTTCACAAATCGTGAGAAAGGTAAAAAAGAGGTGATCGGAAACGGCGAATAGATCAAATTCGGGGCATAAAGAAGACCCGTTCGCTTCGCTCGCGAACGGGTTCCGAGGTTCCTATTTTTTTGCGTCAGCGCCGAATTTGCCCTACTCACTCCGCTTCTACGAAAAAGTCCGCCCATTGGGTAGCCGAGAGTCCGCTCTCCGGGAAAGGGATATAGGCGGGGCTATTGATCGCGATCCAGTAGGAGCCAGCTTCCTTAAGCGTGATCGATCCGCTGAAGGCGCCGTCCTTGATCGCGAGGTCCTGTTTGCCTACCGTCTTGTATACCTGGTGTGCGAATCCCGCGCCTTGCGGCACATATTTCTGGATGACGACCGTCACCTTGTCGAAGCCCAGGTTATGCGGATCGCTTACTTTGCCGGCTATCGGGATCGGCGTCCCCGCCTTCGTCTCCACGAAGCCAGACGTCGGCGCCTCGACCTTCAGGTAGTTACGCGCTTCCTCCGTCAGATTGACCGGTACGGTGCTCGGATCGTCGACATGCCGTACGACCTTGAACTCCGCGCCGCTCGATCCGACAGGAGCCGCCTGCAAAATATTGATGCCCGGATGCAGCTGCGCCGTGAACCGAATGCGGTTGTACAGGTGACCGTCGATCATGATGTCCTTGGCGACGACCTGACTGCCGTCCGAGCCGCCCGACCAGGATCCTGCCCCGGTCGATGCCATCAGTTGCGGCGCGTACAGCTCCTTGCGATACAGCACGGTGAACGTCGTCTTCGCCTCGTTCGTATCCCAGGAAGCCCGCATGACCTGCGCGGTCTTCTCGCTCCACTTCCAGACGACCTGGCCGTCCGCCGTCGCCGCCGACAGTCCGAGCCAAGCCAGCGCCTTCACCGGCACATAAGCGACTCCGTTCGCGAGGAACGGCTTGGGCGTCGTATAGAAGTCGGGCGGCAGCATATTCCCTTCGCCGTCGTAGACATGGTCCGAGCCGATGCGGAAGTTCAACTCCGTCAGGCCGGGATTGATCTTGGCGTTCGCCGCGACGCGCACCTGCTTCAGCTTCGGGTCCCATGCGATCGCCGATACCGCGCCCGACTGGCTGAGCGTGCGCAGCGCCACATAGACCCGGCCGTCCTTCAGAATCGGCTTCGCTGTCGCGACCGTCTTGCCGTCCAGCGTAGCACCCGAGCCGTTCAGCTTAATCTTCATCTCGTGCCGGATGAGGTCCAGCCTCGCGGCGTCCGGCGCCGGGTCGACGACCAAGACCGGCGTATCGGGGCTTGCCGCTTGCGCGCCTGCAGGCGCCAAGGTTGCAGGCATGACCATGCCGACCGCGAACGCAGTAAACGATGCGAATAACGTAATCTTTTTTGCTATGTTGGACATGAATGCTCCTCCTCCACAAGTCTTCTGTCAATCGGCCTCCAGTGAGCATGCTCTCGACTATAAGGACGCGAAGCGTGGGTTAAAGTTGCAAGGTTAGTGCGCAAGCGAGCGCAGATCGCGGCGGAAAAACAAGTTTGGGGAAGTAACCATGAGGTTGGAAGATGTGTCGCGGCTGCCGCGTTTTGCGCGCAAAAAAGAGCGCTGACGGGATATGAATTCCCGCGCGCTCTCCATCATTTCGCTTCGCTCACCCGACCGCCGCGATCTCCGGCTTTTTGCTGCCGCCCCATTTCTCGCTGTCCTCCAGCCGTTTCAGCAGATCCACGTAAATATCAGGCCGCCAGTCCGGTACGCCCGTGATCGGGTTGGCGTTGTACAACGTCAGCAGCTTGCGCGCTTTGTCCGAGATCGACAGGTCGATCGTGGCCAGCAGCAGCGCTTCTTCATGCTCGATCGGCTCCGCGTAATACGTCGATCCGATGCCGGTAACCTTCGGTCCCGCCACCAGGCTGCCGCCGGGAAACAGCATGTCTTTGTCCGGTCCCGCCAGGTTGGAGCTGACCAGGAACTGCCCGTTCTCGATCGCGCGCGCCTTGAGCAGCGTGTAGTAGAAATCCTGCCAGCCGTCGATGTTGTGCACGGCTGTCGGGTTCAAATAAAGGCGGGAGCCCAGTGCCGCGTAGTAGCGGAACAGCTCGGGGAAGCAGTACGTGTCGAAGCAGATGCCGACGCCGACCGGCCCCCACGGCGTATCGAACATCAGCGGCTCGTTGCCTTTCTTCGCCCAGAGCGATTCCTTGCCGGCGGGATGAATCTTGCGGTAGCAGCCGACGATGCCTTCCGGGCCGACGACGAGTGCGGAGTTGTAGAGGATGGACGACTTGGCGTCGCGCTCCGGCAGGCCTACGACGGCATAGACGCCGTACAGCTTGGCGATATCCGCGAGGGACTCGGACGACGGGCCTGGCACGGTCTCGGCGTCCCGCTGCTGCATCGCGATGCCGTCGTTGTCCACGTTGTAGCCGGTCAGCGCCATCTCGGGGAACAGGATGATTTTCGCCCCGCGCTCGGCGGCCGCCTTCATGTATTCCTTGATGCGGGCCAGATTGCCCGCCTTGTTGCCCCACTCCGCGTTGAAGTTGATCGTCGCTACCGTCACGATGTTCTCGTATGCCATTTTTCTATCTCTCCTTTATTTTAAAGTTAAACGGTTGGTGCCAATGCAGCCGCCGCCGTATCCCCTTCGAGCAGGAAGCACGCGGCCGTGTGTCCCGGCGCGAGCTCCCGCAGTGCGGGCGCCTCCTCGGCGCAGCGCGCCATCGCATGCGGGCATCGCGTGCGGAAGCGACAGCCCGACGGCGGATTAAGCGGGCTCGGCAGATCGCCCTTGAGCGCCGCCTCGGCCTGGCCGTCGGCGGTCGCCCGCTCCGCGATGTCCACCGACGGCGCGGAGGCGAGCAGCGCCTTCGTGTACGGATGCGCGGCGGCGCCGAAGATGCGCGCGGT
This sequence comes from Cohnella sp. GbtcB17, assembly GCF_019091135.1. Classification (GTDB taxonomy): domain Bacteria; phylum Bacillota; class Bacilli; order Paenibacillales; family Paenibacillaceae; genus Cohnella. The sequence goes on from NZ_JAGXJW010000041.1 coordinate 74,167, forward strand.
CGGCCCCTTTTCCACCACCCGGCCCAGGTACATGACCATCACTTCGTCGCTCATATACTCCACCACGTGCAGGTCGTGGGAGATGAAGATCAGCGACAGCGACAGCTCGCGCTTCAGGTCCTGGAACAGGTTGAGCACCTGCGCCTG
>NZ_JAGXJW010000403.1 GCF_019091135.1 Cohnella sp. GbtcB17
GAAATTTCTTTGAGATTCGAAATCTATTAAGTAATTCACCTGCTTAAGTATTTGGGAATACATGTGATGAATTTATAACAAAATAATTCACTTATTTGTAAAAAGTGAGTAGTTAACTAATTGACTTATTTGTTTTATACATAGAGCAAACTTATTAATAAAGTTAGTTGCAACTAAAATTAGAATTGACGATTAGAATTGAGATATAGTAATAACAACAAATTTATATATTGTATCAAATAT
>NZ_JAGXJW010000404.1 GCF_019091135.1 Cohnella sp. GbtcB17
CTACTCAGGTCTTTCTTCGGAGAGCCAAGGCCTTCGCCTCTTATGACCGGGCGGATCTCGACGTCGGGGGCCTGGTTACGACGGAGAATTGCAGGAAGGCAAAACTTATCCTGCCGCACCAATCCGTGGAGGACTCTAACCTTTCGCGGGTTATCTGTCCCAACGTGAGGGTGCCCGCCGTGGAGAAGACCTTCCAGGATGAGATCATCTCCACTGCCAAGAAGAAGTACCAGGACTATCTCT
>NZ_JAGXJW010000405.1 GCF_019091135.1 Cohnella sp. GbtcB17
TTAGTAAATCGGCTATTACATGAAAATGACTAAGAATTAAATTATGTTAAACCATGTAAAATAAATTCAATTGAAATTAATTACTCTAAACTTTTATCATTGTTGATATCATACTAATTAATTGCTTTATATATTTGTTTAGTTAATTACTTTTTGTGTAGATTATTTAATTATAAAATCCTTTGATTCGATTGCTAAATTAGAAATAAAAGTTTAATTGTTTGATATTTATTTACGGTGTTT
>NZ_JAGXJW010000406.1 GCF_019091135.1 Cohnella sp. GbtcB17
CGGCGAGCAGCGCCGTCGCTTCGCGCACGTCGTGGACGACCCGCTCGTGAATGTATAGGAGCAGCTCGGTGGCCAGCTCGCAGGTCGAGGTGGCGTACGGCTCCATGTAGACGCGCACGGCATCCTCGATGAACTCCTCGCTGCGCCGGGGGTGGTCGACGTTGACGATCCGGTCCGTCTGCTGGAGCTGCTTGGGCTCGGCGACCATCGACGCCCGGTGGGTGTCGACGACGGCCGCCAGCG
>NZ_JAGXJW010000407.1 GCF_019091135.1 Cohnella sp. GbtcB17
ATAAGATTACCGAGCCAAGCCCGGGGTCCGCATGCTTGGGTCGATTCGTAACCCGATTCGGCCCTCCTTTCGGCGGCACTTGGAGATTCGAGGACAACTTAAACGAACGATGCTACGGCGACTTCGTGCTGAAGATCAAAGAGCCTGCTACTTGGACGGAATCCGGAACTTTTAATCTTCCGTACGAGGGAGTCGATGGTGATTCTCATAAGTCCGTATTGATAGACGAAGAAGGTAAAGTCG
>NZ_JAGXJW010000408.1 GCF_019091135.1 Cohnella sp. GbtcB17
CGATGGTATCTCCGTCAAGGATCAGAAATGTATATAAAATTCTCGAGAAAATTCATTCCGAGAATTGAACCTCGCCAGTGCTAGCTTAAAATACCATTGTTTGGTTGTTTCAAACAAAGTTGCAAGGAAGATTTAGCATCATACATCCCTAGTAACTTTTTGGAGATCTATTTGCATCTCAAAGTACATTATGTGCGCTAGGGGATCTTCTCTCTTGGTATACATCTTTCATACCGACATCTT
>NZ_JAGXJW010000409.1 GCF_019091135.1 Cohnella sp. GbtcB17
CACGACCGTTCGTCCATCGCAACGTAAGCCGGGCCACGATGGAGGAGGGCTTGCTCCTTGTTAGACGTTTACAATTTTGAGATTATGAAGACCGGGCTGGCCTCCCCGGACAAGATCCGATCTTGGTCCAGAGGCGTAGTCAAGGAGCCCGGGACGATTAACTACCGAACCCTGACGCCGGAAAAGGATGACCTGTTCTGCGACAAGATTTTCGGGCCGCCCAAGGACTGGGGGTGCCACTGC
>NZ_JAGXJW010000410.1 GCF_019091135.1 Cohnella sp. GbtcB17
ATCGCTCGAAATAACGAGCTAGGCTGCGAAAATGGAATCACTGTGGGGCATGACTCCAGTTTTAGGGGGCCTAGCCGAAAGTACACGATCGAAATCAGCACCCGCTCATCGTTTCGCCTACCGCGCAAAAGTGCACGGTTTTCTCTCGAAACACACCCGATCTCGCACAAAGAGGCGATCTATCGTGCACTTTTGCACGATAGATTGCAAAAAACAGCCATACGGCTCGAGAATGATGTATT
>NZ_JAGXJW010000411.1 GCF_019091135.1 Cohnella sp. GbtcB17
GATCATAATGCGCTTGTACAGCTCGGCATTATGCGACGCCAATGCATAATCGATAAGCGCCTCGCGGTCGATCCGCTCCGCCTCGAGCTCGAGCAGCACTTCCTCCAGCTCGACGTCGGACGCAGGCACATAATATTGTCGGTTCGCATTCGGAACCCGGATGATATAGTCGAAGGCGCTGTCGTTGTTGCGGTCATAGGCGATGCTATAGCCGTATTCGCCGACGGGCATGTTCTGCTCGA
>NZ_JAGXJW010000412.1 GCF_019091135.1 Cohnella sp. GbtcB17
CGGAAATCCGAGATCGAGGCGGTGCTCCGTTACCTCGGTACCCATTACCACGAGCCGTTCCGCCTCGCGGGATTGGCCAAGCGGACCTTTTTCAGCAAAAACTACTTCAGCCAGCTGTTCAAGGAAACGACCGGCATGGCCGCGATGCACTATGTGCAGCAGGTGCGTATCGAAGAGGCATGCAGGATGCTGCAGGAACCGGACAAAAAGATGGCGCAGATCGCCCTGGACGTAGGGTATGC
>NZ_JAGXJW010000042.1 GCF_019091135.1 Cohnella sp. GbtcB17
ATCCCCACTTCATATTAGGATGTGCGCAGCGCCGGAGCGGCTGCCGCCGCCGCTGCGGCCATGGCCGAGCGCGCTGCGCTCTCGGCGAAGCTGGCTCTTCTCGCCGTAGAAGCGCTCCTCGTCGTCATCGTTCGCGTACTTGCGCGTCGTGAACGGGAGGCCCCACATGTCGAGCTTCGGACCGCGCTTGCTCTTTGGCGTCGGCGCTGGAACGTAGTCCGGCGAATCGCGGTTCACGTCGACCGGCTCGCGATCGCGCTCGTGGCGCGGCGGCATTCCTGCATCGCTGCCAAAGCCGATCAGCTCCTCGCTTGCCAGCCCCGCGCCGCGTCGTTGCGGCTGCGGCAGTTGCACAGCCGATTGCTCGAACTCGCCCAGCTCATTCAGCATCGGCGAATCGTCGCGCTCGTCGCTGGCCACGCCGGCATCGGCATCGCCTGCACCGACGCCCACGCGCCCGCCTCGACCGCGCTTGCCGCCGCCCGGCTTCGCGCCTGCGGCCACAAACGGCGGCGCCACTTGCCCAGCACCGGCGCCGCGATCCCCACGCGCGCCGCTCCGGCGTTCGCCGCCCTCACCGCGCGCCGCGCCGCCGCGGCCGCCTTCCGCCGCCGGCGCTTCCCCGCCGCCGCGGCGTTTCTTGCCCTTGCGCGCGCCCGCGAATCCACCGGCGCCGCCTTGTCCCCCATTGCCTCGCTGGCCCGCTCCGCCGCTTCTGTTCTCGCTGCGCGGCTTCATGCCGACCACTTCGAAGTCGATGTTATAATCGTCCATGTTCACCCGTCCCACTCTGATCCGCACTTCGTCTCCCAATCGGTACACCTTGCTCGTGCGCTCGCCGAGCAGCGCCATCTGACGCTCGTCGAAGTGGTAGTAGTCGTCGCTCATCTCGCCGAGACGGACCAGACCCTCCACCGTATTGTCGAGCACGATAAACATGCCGAAGCCGGTCACGCCGCTGATGATGCCGTCGTATTCCTCGCCGATCTTGTCCAGCATGAATTCGGCCTTCTTCAGCTTGTTCGTGTCGCGCTCCGCATCGACGGCCACGCGCTCCCTCTCGGACGACTGCTGTGCGATGTCCGGCATGCGCACGGCCCATTGCTCGAGGCGTTCCTCCGGCAGCGTCCCTCCGTTTTCCAGCACCTCGCGCATGACGCGATGAATGACCAGGTCCGGATAACGCCGAATCGGGGAGGTGAAGTGCGTGTAAAATTCGGCCGCGAGCCCGAAGTGTCCAAGGCTCTGCGAATCGTATTTGGCTTGCTTCATCGAACGCAGCATCATCGTGCTGATGACGTTCTCTTCCTTCGTGTCGCGAATCTGCTCCAGCAGATCCTGCAGCGCGCGCGGATGCACGGAGTTGCCCTTGCCGCGCACCGTATAGCCGAGGTTCGAAGCGAACTGCACGAACGTCAGCAGCTTCTCGCTGTCCGGATCCTCGTGAATCCGGTACACGAACGGCACCTTCAGCCAGTGGAAATGCTCCGCCACCGTCTCGTTCGCCGCCAGCATGAACTCCTCGATAATCTGCTCGGCAATCGAACGCTCGCGCTTGACGATGTCCACCGGCTTGCCTTCCTCGTCTACGATCACCTTCGACTCCTCGAAGTCGAAATCGATCGCGCCGCGGCGCATCCGGCTGTCCCGCAGTGCCAGCGCCAACTCGCGCATCGTGCGGAACGTCTCGACGAGCGGCGCGTACCGCTCCATCTGCTCCGGATCCTCGTCGACGAGAATCTTGCGGACGTTGGTGTAGGTCATGCGCTCCGTCGTCTTGATGACGCTGGTGAAAACGTCGTGGCGGACCCGCTTCATCGTGCCGGCCTCGAACTCCATCTCGCAGGACATCGTCAGGCGGTCCACCTTCGGATTCAGCGAGCAGATGCCGTTCGACAGCCGGTGCGGCAGCATCGGAATGACACGGTCGACGAGGTATACGCTGCAGCCGCGGTTGTAGGCTTCCTCGTCGAGCCGGGACTTGTCCTTCACGTAGTAGCTGACGTCCGCGATATGTACGCCGAGCACATAGTTGCCGTTCGGCAACCGCTCTACGTTTACCGCGTCGTCCAGATCCTTGGCGTCTTCGCCGTCGATCGTCACGATCGTCTTGCCCCGCAGATCGCGCCGGCCCTGGGCGACGATCTCTTCCTCGGAGATGGCGTCCGGCGCGGCTTCCGCCTCGGCGTTCACTTCGTCAGGGAACTTCTCCGGCAGCCCGTGCTTGCGGATAATGCTGAGGATGTCGACTCCGGGATCGTCCTTGTGGCCGAGCACCTCGATAATCTCGCCTTCGGCAGCCGCTTTGCCTTCCGGATAGTGCACGATGTCGGCCACGACCTTCTGCCCGGTTACCGCACCTTTGAAATTCGCCGGACGGACGTAGATCTCCTTGTTGATCCGCTTGTCGTCCGGAATGACGAGGCCGTAGCTCTCGTGATGTTCGAACACGCCGACGATCTGCGTGACGGCGCGGCTGACGATCTTCACGACTTCGCCTTCCATGCGGCTGCCGTCGTGGTTCTTGGACGTGATGCGGGCGAGTACGATATCCCCGTTCATCGCGCCCTTCAGGTCGTTGGCATTAATATAGAGATCGGGATGCCCCTCCTGCTCGGGCAGCAGAAAGGCGAAGCCCTTCGCGTGCACCTGCAATCGGCCCCGCAGCAGATTCATCTGTTCGGGCAGACCGTAGCGCTGCGCGCGGGAACGCATGATTTTCCCCGCTTCTTCCATCTCCGTCAACAGACGCAGGAATGCCTTAAATTCCGCGGCGTCCGTAATCTCGAAGCGCGCTTCGAGCTCTTTGTAAGTGAGCGGCTTGTAGTCTGGATTCTTCATCATCTCGAGCAGCTCCTGCTCGCTCCACGATGGCACTGGCATCACCTCATCTTCCAATAGTATACACGATTTAGCGGTGAGCCAATCGGAGCGCAGCAAGATGTCCCGAACCAAATATCGTTAAGGTACCGGGACGCTTCAGGACGGAAAAGTCGGCGTTGGTAAATCTCGCCAGTCGGATTCACGATACAAAAAAAGCGGGAAGCCCTCGCTTCCCGCTTGAACGACGTTGCAATTACACACTCACGACGTAAGCAACGACCAAGGACAGAACGAAAAATCCGACTGCCAGAACGATCGTGAGGCGTTGAAGGAACAGATCCAATCCCCGTGCCTTTTGCTTGCCGAACAAGTGCTCCGCACCGCCGGAGATGGCGCCCGACAGGCCCGCGCTCTTGCCGCGCTGCAACAATACGGTGCCGATCAGACCGAGCGAGAAAATGACCAGTACGATTTTCAAAGCGATTTCCACTGCTTCCACCCCCCGTGATGCCGGAACACTGAGAATCGGTTCAATAGGCATAAAACGTTAGCTTAATAATAGCACAAGCCTGCGATACGTGGCAACCGTCGTACCTTCTTATTTCTCGATAATCATCCTGATCAGGAAGTTGATCAAACACTTACTTTTTCAATCACCATCTGAGCGCTCACGCTCGGAGCAAGCGTCAGTGTCAGCGCTACAGCCGAGTTGTTGCGTAGTGTAATGACATCGCCTGCAGTAAGTTTCAGGTAGGCTACGCCGCTAATGTTGCCGACCGCATTGAGGAAGGTTATATTCGTGCTCGGATCTACCGCGCCGTTAACCGCTATAGCTGCCGCGGATCCGATCCCCGCTGTGATGCTTAGACTATAGTTAATTTTGTATATACCCGAAGTCTCAACGCTGAAGGTGGTCGAGCCTTGGGTGTGGGTGTGGGTGTCGGACATCCCGCCGAAATTCGGCCCGTTATTGGAAAAGGGGACATCAGCGCCGCCAACAACCGTGGCATTCGCTAAGGTAGAGAGTTGATAGGCGTAAATACCGCTGATGAGGCCTGCCGGAGCGCTTCCCGGGTCACCCTTGTCGCCTTTCGGACCTTGTGGCCCGGTGGCGCCAGTTGCGCCTGCCGGTCCGGTTGCGCCTGTATCCCCCTTTTCTCCCTGCGGACCCTGAGGCCCCGTCGCGCCGACAGGGCCTGCCGGTCCCGTTGCGCCTGTATCGCCCTTATCTCCCTGCGGACCTTGAGGCCCGGTCGCGCCCGCAGGGCCTGCCGGTCCCGCTGCGCCTGTATCCCCTTTGTCACCCTTCTCGCCCGTCTGTCCCGCAGGTCCCGTTGCGCCGGCAGGTCCGGTGGCGCCTGTATCGCCCTTGTCTCCCTTATCACCCTTCGCGCCCGCCGGTCCCGTTGCACCGGCAGGTCCGATGGCACCCGTATCTCCAGTATCGACTTTATCACCCTTGTCGCCTTTCGCACCCGTCGGTCCTGCAAGTCCCGTGGCGCCAGCAGGTCCAATAGCGCCTGTATCGCCCTTGTCTCCCTTATCCCCTTTGTCACCCTTCGCGCCCGTCGGCCCCGCTGGCCCCGTTGCGCCCGCAGGTCCAGTGGCACCCGTATCGCCTTTCTCACCTTTCTCACCTTTCTCGCCCTTATCGCCCTTCTCGCCCTTAGCACCTTGCGCGGTTGAAGAAGTGTCAGCGGTCGTGATGACGACTGTCTGGTTCGCCTTGTCCCAAGTAACCGCTGCGCCGAAATGATCGACCAGGAAACGGACGGGTACCATCACCCGGTTTTTAATGAGCAAACCCGGTTGATTCAGCGTAATTCGCGTCACTTCCAAGCCCTTTTTCACAGTGGCCACCGACTCGCCAATTTTAAGCGTTACGACCGTGTCGCCTTTGACCGCTGTTACGGTTTGAGAAGGTCCGTCCCATTGCAACTTTGCCCCAAGCGGATCCAGCGTCCCCTTCAGCGGAACCAGAACGGTGTTGTTCACCATAACCGGGTCGACATCCTGTTTTTGAACGTTTCCGTTAATGGATAATGACAGCGCAGCGGCTTGACTAACCGGCAACGTGAGCAATGACATCAAAAGCGCGATGGACACAAACGGTGTTCGCCAGTTTCTTTTCATTTACATGCCCCTCCCAGTAAATTTCATTCAATGGTATAAGTCATATCTCGACTCAATTTACCATAATACGGCAAAAATTTATAGGTTTTTTCTCATTTCACAACGTCGATAACCTTCTGGCGCAAAAAAAAGCGGATCGCTCGGCAATCGAACGATCCGCTTCTATCAGTTCACAATCGGCTGGGCAAATGAAGATCGCCGGCTACTGCGCCAACTCTTCATTGAGCCCTCTCTGCTCCATCTTCTCAATACCCGTCCGTCTCTCCGCCCAGCTTCTTCGCTTCCTCGACGCCCGCATCCGACGCGGCCGAACCCGTCGCCGGATTGCCGTGCTGCAGCCCGTTCGCCTCCAGCCCCTCGCGCACGCGGCGGCCGTAGTCCGGATCGGCCTGCGTGAAGTAGCCGATCATCCGCTCGCGAATGTCCGCTTTGCAGATGCTCAGGTTCGCGACCAGATTCGAGATCAGCTCTTCGCGCTCCCAGTCCTCGAAGGCGCGATACGTTTCCCCCGCCTGCTTGAAGTCGTTCGGCCGGTCGATCTTCTGCCGCACAAGCTTCGCGTTGTACGCCGGCTCGTGATCCTTGCCTGCCTTGGGCGCTTCCTTCAGTCCGCCGAGCGAGGAAGGCTCGTAGTTGACATGCGGGCTCTGGCCGGGCGCCGCATCGACGTTGTATGCCATCTGGCCGTCGCGCTGATTCGTCGCGACATGCGACTTGGGCGCGTTGATCGGCAGCTGCAAATAGTTTGTGCCGACGCGGTGCCGCTGCGTGTCCGAATAGGAGAACGTGCGCCCCTGCAGCAGCTTGTCGTCCGAAAAATCGAGGCCGTCCACCAGCACGCCCGTGCCGAACGCAGCCTGCTCCACTTCCGCGAAGTAGTTGGCCGGATTGCGGTCGAGCACCAGCTTGCCGACGGGCAGCATCGGCGCCACGTCCTCCGGCCACAGCTTGGTGGGGTCGAGCGGGTCGAAGTCGAGCTCGGGATGCTCGTCGTCGCTTAAGATCTGCACGCGCAGCTCCCACTCCGGATACTCGCCTTTTTCGATCGCTTCATATAAATCCTGCGTCGCGTGGCTGTAGTTCTGGCTGATGATCTTGTCGGCGTCTGCCTGCGTCAGGTTGCGGATCGGTAGCTTGAGCGGCTCGAAGTGGTACTTGACGAGCACGCCGACGCCGTCCTTGTTGACCCATTTGTATGTGTTGACGCCAGAGCCCTGCATCTGCCGGTAGTTCGCCGGAATCCCCCAGGGTGAAAAAAGGAACGTGACCATATGCGTAGCTTCCGGCGAAAGCGAGAGGAAGTCGAACATGCGCTCCATATTGTTGACATTCGTGACCGGGTCCGGCTTGAACGCGTGCACCATGTCGGGGAACTTCAGCGGATCTCGGATGAAGAAGATCTTGAGGTTGTTGCCGACGAGATCCCAGTTGCCGTCCTCCGTGTAGAACTTGACCGCGAAGCCGCGCGGATCGCGCAGCGTCTCCGGGGAGTGCCCGCCGTGCACGACGGTCGAAAAGCGTACGAACACCGGCGTCCGCTTGCCCGCCTCCTGGAACAGCTTCGCGCGCGTATACTTCGATACGGGCTCGTCTCCCGCTTTGCCGTACGACTCGAAGTAGCCGTGCGCGCCGGCGCCCCGCGCGTGAACGACGCGCTCGGGAATGCGCTCGCGGTCGAAGTGCGTGATCTTTTCGAGAAAATGATAATTCTCCAGCGTCGTCGGTCCTCTGTTGCCCACGGTCCGCACATTCTGGTTGTCCGCGATCGGATGTCCCTGGCGATTGGTCAGCGTCATGTCCGATTCCGCGCCCTGTCGTTGTCCGCCGTTCTGATTCGTCTCGTTCGCCATCTCCATGGTCACCTCTATTAAGTAAGAATGAATCGCTATTCTTACTCTATCCCTGGACTGGCAGGATATGCATGAAGATGGCATGAATTCCGGATGAAGACGAGGTGAAAAACGACGCGCACGGCAAAAAGCCCGGCCGTCGGCCGGGCTTCATTCAGCGAATCGCGAGGCGGTCTCTTAGATCCAGCCGCGCTCCTTGAACCAAGCGTAGTTCAGCTTCGCGCTCTCGAGCGAGTTCACGTCGTACTGCTCCTGCTCGATGATGACGTACTCGACGCCGGCCTTCTCGGCGGCCGCAAGCGCGGAGTCCCAATCGACCGAGCCCTTGCCGATCTCGGTGTCCTTGCCGTCGTCCTTGAAGTCCTTGGCATGCACGAGCGGCAGTCGACCTGCATACTTCTCGATGAACGCGGCGGGATCCTGGCCTGCGACCTTCACCCAGCCGAGGTCGAATTCGAAGGTCAGCTCTTCAGCCGACAGCTGTTCGGCGAGGTGATCGATGACCAGCTTGCCGTCCTGTGCCGGCTTGAATTCGAACGCATGGTTGTGGTAACCGAATTCCAGGCCGGCCGCGCGTACGATCGCGGAAGCGCGCTTCAACGTGTCGGCGAACTTGTTCACGTCCTCGACGGACGGATTTTCCGGCAGCGGGTAGTAAGGCACGACGAAGCGCTTAATGCCGAGCTCCTTGTAATAAGCGACTTTCTCGTTCAGGTCGGATTCGAACTTGTCCGGCTCCTGCACGTTCAGGCCGACATGCACCGAGTTGACGTTCAGGCCCGCATCGGCCAGCGCCTTCTTCAGGTCGGCGGCGGAAACGCCGTAGTTGCCCGCCAATTCAACGTTCTTGTATCCGATCCCGGCGATCTCGCGGATCGTGCCGAGGAAGTCCTTCTCGCTGCGGTCGCGTACGGAGTAAAGCTGGATGCCCACTTGCGGCTTGCTCATGATTCATTCCTCCATATTCGGATTATTCGATTTTGACGCATGACGCGCCGTTTGCCTTCTCGTCCTCCTCCATTATAGGCGCTTGGCGGGAGCGCTTACGAGACCGTTATTTGCTCATTTTATATGGCATTTGGACCCTGCCATATGCAGGTGGCCGCCTTATACGCAAAAAGGAATGAAACAGTCGCGCTGCTTCATTCCTTTTGTTCCTTATTCTGATCGTCATTGACTTGCTGCCACAGTGACGCCTACGGAGACTGCTTGCGCCGCTCTGTCCAGCCTTCCTACCGAGGTGGTTCCAGTTGAGACTACTTCGCGAACCGCGGTCGGTTGGCACGATAAAGTAGTTCTGACGGAGACTACTTGCGCCGCTCTGACCATCCTGCCTATCGAGGTGGTCCCAGTTGAGACTACTTCGCGAACCGTGATCGGTTGGCACGATAAAGTAGTTCTGACGGAGACTACTTGTGCCGCTCTGACCAGCTTGGCTGCCGAGGTGGTCCCAGTCGAGACTACTTCACGCTTCTCGCCTCTGCGCCCCGGATGCCCAGCGTAAAAATCTTGCAGGCGCCCAGCTTGCGAACAAGCGCTTGGCCCTCAGCCTCCGCCGCCGGCGCAACCTCCGCCCCGCGCCGCTCAAGCACGTCGCTCTCGTAGAACGCCTCGGCAGTCGCCGCTACGCGCAGCTCGGACGCTTCCGGCCGCATGTTGAACCAGCGGACCATGAGGTCTCCGCTCTCCTCGCCGATCGCGGCGGAGGAGAAGGCCACGCCCTCGCCTTCCCAGTTCAGCAGCTGCCCGGTGACGGCCAGCGCGCCGCCGTGCACGCCGGTCTGCGCCAGCGTCCAAGGCGCCTGGAACTGATACGCCTCGGCGTACGCGCCATCCGTCGCGCCGTCGCCGCCGTGCGGCACGAGCAGCAGCTCGGCCGTATGCACGCCCAGGCACTGCGCCTCGGGCGTCGGGAAGACGCCCCAGTCGCCCAGCTCGGCGACCGACCGCAGCAACGTCACCGCGATCGTTCCGCGCCCGTCGCGGAGTACCTCGTACTCGTTCAGGCCGAGATTCGCGACCGTCAGGCCAAAGGCCTTGCCGTCCGCGACGTCCACGAACGCCTGCTGATGCTGGGCGTTGCTCGGATTGCGCCACTCGGCCGCAGGCTCGGTATCCCGGCGCGCGATCTCGAAGATTGCGTCTGCCAGATGAGTTTTCGCCTGAATATCCGAAGGGAACAATGCCCGTACCCGATGGTCCTTGGCGCGGTTGTCGATCGTCGTCCGGATGCCGACGCCGCGGCCCGAGCGCTCCAGGCTGACGACGGTCCGGATTTCCATCGGCACCGTCTCCGCCACGCGCTGCGCCTTGCGCTCGGGGAAGTAGACGGCTTCCCGCTTCTCTTCCTCGAACAGCGCGTCCGCCGAGGCCGGCACGGCCCAGCGGTGCACGATCTCGATCGCGCCGCGATGCGCTTCGTCTTCCACGATCCGAATGTCGGCGGCAAGGCCGCGGGTCGTCAGCGCCTGCTCCCCGTCCGGCTGGCGGTACATATATTCGTTGCCGATGTCGCCGGTGTCCTCGTAGACGAGCAAATCCCGATAGGTGCGGCCGGTCCGCTTGTCCGTCACGGACAGCGTGCCGTCGTCCGCGATCTCGACGCGCAGGCGGTCGTTCTCCAGCGCGCGCTCGCCGCTGACAAGCGAAGCAACCGCGTTCACCGCGGCATTCGCTCCAACGCCAGCCTCGCCATCAGCGCCAATAGCAGCCGCCTTGACCCATGCATAAGCCTTCCAGCCTAGCGCCGGCACGTCCGCCGCCTCGAACGTCAGCTTCACGCGCCGCGTCCAGTACGGCTGGCGGAACTTGTCGTCCGGCAGATCGTAGCCGAACTGCAGGCCAAGGTCCTCCACCCCGCAAGCCGCGACCACGCCCTCGGCATCCACCAATACGCGTCCGCCGATGTCCAGCGCCTTCATGCGACGCTTCATCTCCTCGGGCGGCACGCCGTCGCGGTAGTAGATCCGCTCGACGTCGAGCTCGATCTCCACCGTGCCCGTGCGCGGCCAGCCGGTCGTGTTAAACGCCACGAGCGGCAGCGCATCCGCGCCGTAGCGGCCGAATGCCGACGTATCCACCGCATCCGCCGCTGCCCGCTTGCTGTCGTCGATGATCGCCTCGGCGACATGCCGGCTTTTCTCGAACCGGGTCACCATCTCGCGATGAACCTCGTCGACGCTGCAGCCGCAGATGCTGTCGTGCGGATGGTTTTGCATGAGCGTCTTCCAGGCGTACGTCAGCAGGTGATGCGGGTAGGCTTCGCCGACGCCGTGCGCGATCGCCGCCAGCGGCTCAGCCACGCGCTCCAGCAGCGCTTGCCCCCGCTGGTTCATCTGCTTCAGATACACCCGCGCGGAGGCCGTGTTGACGAGCGTCGACCAGCCGTCGGTGCGCTGGCTGCGCAGCTCGCCCTTGACGACGGACAGGTTGCCGCCGACCGACTGCCTGACCGACGCCAGATATTGTTCGAAGCTCGAATGCACGAAGTCGGTGTCCGGATACAGCTCGCGGGCGACACGAATCGCCTCCGGCAGGTCGGTCTGGATCGGCTGATGGTCGCAGCCGTTCATATAGAGCAGTTGGTCGGTCGACGCATAGCGCTCCGCATCCGCCAGCTTGCGGTCCCAGTAAGCCTTCGCTTCGGACGCGTCAACGGGCACTTCGTTGCCGTTGCTGTACCAGTTGGCGAACAGAATGCCGAGCACGCGCGATCCGTCGGACCCTTCCCAGATCAGCTCGGAGAACGACGATTCGTACTCCGAATCGGCCACCGTGTTGTTGAATCCGGTCGGCTTCACGCCGCGTCCGAACACGGCGTTGTCGATGCCCGCCTGCTTCATGATCTGCGGCGCCTGGCCAATGTTGCCGAACGTGTCGGGGAAATAGCCGACCTTCGAGATCGTCCCGTAACGCGCGGCGTCGCGGTGCCCGATGAGCAGGTTGCGCAAGTTGGCTTCGCCGCTCGTCAGGAACGCGTCCTGCAAAATGTACCAAGGCCCGATATGGATCCGGCCTTCCCGGATCAGCTTTTCCAGCCGCTCCCGGCGCTCCGGACGCACCTGAAGGTAGTCCTCCAGAATGATCGTCTGGCCGTCGAGGAAAAAGCTGCGGTACTCCTCCTTCGACTCCAGCGTGTCCATCAGCGTATCCACGAGCCGGATCAGTCGGACGTGGTGCTTTTCATAGGGTAAATACCATTCGCGGTCCCAGTGGGTGTGCGAGATGATATGGGCGGTTCTTTTTGGCTCCAAAATGTTTCTCTCCTCTCCAGGAAGCTCAGGCGCGGACATCCGTGTGAACCGTCGTATCGTCCGGGCGGTAGACGGCCGTCAGTCGTCCAGCCCCATCGACCGCGAACAGCACCGAGCGCTCGCGTTCCAGCAGGAACGAATACGTCGCTCCGCTTGCAGCATCCTTCACCCGGACCGGCGTATCGTAGGCATACTCCGAGACGAATACGAACAGCGCGCCTTCCGCAAACGATAGCTTGCGCCCGTAAACGCCCGGCAGGTCGCCGCCTTCGAGCCACTCGAGCGCGGGCGCGTAGCCTGCCGTCTCCAGCGCGTGCGCGTACAGCGCCGCGATCGGCTCGTCGCGGTCGTTCAGCTCGACCGGCAGCGGGCACCAGAGGATGCGGCCGCTGCCGCAAGGCACGTCGATCGCCGTGTCCGCATCGCGTCCGTCGCGATCCGCGGGCACTTCCTTGGCGACCTGCGCGATGCGCCGGCTGCCGTAGCTGACTGCGTAGCGCTTGCCGCCGACGGCAAGCCGCTCTTCGCGCACGACGTTGGCGGGCTTGCGCGCGCCCAGCGTCTCCGCGAGACGGTCCGTGTGCCGCCAGTATGCATCGAGGCCCGCAGGACCGGTGACGAGCAGCGTCGCGCCCGTCCGGCCGACGATGTCCAGCAGCTCGGCATAGGCCGCGTCGTCCACGTTGTGCGCCGAAGGCAGCACGATCAGCTTGGCCGGCTCGTCCAGCAGCGGCTTCAGGTCGTATTCGGACACGCCGCGGAACGGCACGTTCAGCCCGTAGGACAGCACGCGGGTCAGCTTTGTCGTGGCGTCGAAGGCCAGCTTGCGGTTGGACAGATCGTTCGAATACGGGAAGACGACCGCTACGTCCTCGAGCTCGCGGCCTTTGAACAGATCCCTTACCTGCTCCATGAATGCGCCGAAGTCATAAGAGACGTCGGCCTCCGGCTTCTCGGTGCCGTCCGCGCGAAGCGCCCCGATATGGGATTCGTTCGCGTTGTCCATATAGAAGTTCGTGTTCCAGATCCAGTGGATTGCGCCGGCGCCGCCCGCCGCGAAGGCGTAGGCGTATTTGCGCTCCAGCATCGCCTTCAGCTCCTGCTCCGAACGCTTCGCGAGCCCTTCCGGCGTTTCCACGTACATGATGCCGGTCTCCTGTACGACGTTCGGCTTGTCCGCCGTCTTGGCGAAGACGCCGTCCCACAGCAGTTGGTCGTTCAGCCACCAGGAATGCACCGTCGTGTAGTCGACCGCTTTTCCATAAAAGAACGGGGACGGCCGCTGCGCGCCTAGCGCCTCATCCTGGCCGACGGTGACGAGCTGATCCGGGCAAACGTCCTTGATCGCGGCGACGAGCTGGCTCGCCCAACGATTGTGCATGTCCATCGAAAACAGCGCGTAGTCGAGCCAGCGCGTTCCCTTTTTCCCGCTGTGCATGTCCTGCACGTCGAAGTTGATCTGCTCGGGCTCCGGCAGCTCCGCCGACGCGAAGTCCGGCAGCTCGCCCGGCGTCATGCTCCAGCGCTCGCGCAGCCGTTCGATCGTGCCGTGCCGCCGCTCCAGCCACTCGGCGAATGCCGCCTGCTCGAACGGGTCGCGGCAGGAGCGCGGACCGTCCGAAAAGATCCGCGCCGGATCGAACATCGACGGCTCGTTGATCAGGTCCCAGTCGACATGCGTCGTCTCCCGGTGGCGGCTGACGATCGTGCGGATGAACCGTTTCTGCGCCTCCACGCTGCGCAGATCCAGGTACGGATTGACGCCCTCCCACGTTTCCGGCGTGAACGAGAAGAACGTGAACGTCACCTGCAGCCCATGCTTCTTGGCAGTCAGCAGAAACGCGTCGATCGCCCGCAGCGCATCCTCAGAAACATGGCCGTCGACCTGCATGATGTTGCGGTAGGCCGTCCAGATGCCCGTACGGATCCAGTTGATGCCCGCGCGGCGCATCTGCGCCATGTCGCGGTCCCATACGGAGACGTTCGGGAGAAAGAGGAACTTGCGCGCGACGTCGCTCGTCATGTACGTCATGCCGACGATCGGCAGCGGGCGTCCGTCCCGCTCGAAGTAGTCGCGTCCCGCCCGAATAGGCGCGCCTTCGGCCAGCAGGGCCGGGTCCGCGCCCCAGAAGCCCTGGCGGAGGTAGCGGACCTCACCGTCCTCCGCTTCGGCCCGGCATACGACGGCGTAGTAGCCGCTCTGCACGTCCGCCTTCACCGGGATGCGCCAGATGTCCAGCTCCGGGCGCGCCTCCGCTTCGAGCGCGTGCCGATAGGCTTCGACCGTGCCGTCGTCCTGCGCGTGGCCCGTGCCAGCCGGCGCTGGGGACCCGTCCTCAGCTTCCCGCTCGATCCGGATGTCGAACGTCCATCTCCGCCCGCCGCGCTCCGCGGCGACGCGGCGGCCGAGCGCCTGCGCCTGCAGCGTGAGCAACGGACGCTCATGCGCCTCATAAACCGCGTAGCTCGTCTTAAGCCAGAGCTCGGTGACGCCGGCTGCGCAGAACCTGGCCCACGCCGCCAACGCCACGAACCCGCCGCGCGCCACGAACGAGACGCCCAGCGGTTGATTGACGAACAGCCAGCGGGCCCCGGCGAATTCGCCCTTGGTGTTCTCCCACAGGACGACCGGCGCCGAGCGCTCGCGGCCGTCTGCCGATACGCCTTTCAGCAATGCGTATATATGCGCGTCCATCGGCCCTGCCGAGCCCATCTGATGCGGCAGGTCGCTCGACTTCGTCACATGCGGCACGAGATTCCACGTATCCGCGACCTCAAGCAGCGCCTCCTTGCCGGCCAGCAGCGGGATGTCCGCATGGGCTTCGTGCCGCGTCACGCGATCGGCCGACACCCGCAGCATCTCGTGAATGCGCAGTTGGCGGTGATAAGCCGTCTGCTCCGGCTCGGCATGCCAGACGCCGCCCTCGCGGCGAACGGGCCTGCGGAACGGCGCGCCTCCCGCGCTCAGCAGCCCGCCTCCCTTTTTCAGATAAGCTAGGATGTCCTCCCAGGCGTCGATCGGAAAGTAAGGCGCATGCAGCGATACGAAACAGCCGACGTCGGGCCGGCGCAGCCGTTCGCCCAGCTCCTCCGCGTTCACCAGTTCGCCGACCAGCCGCGCCTCCTCCAGCATCAGCGCCGGCGCCCCCGGAAAGGCAGGGTCGTAAAAGACGACGATTTTCATCGGACCGGCCGTCGAATCCATGTTCATCGCATCCCCCTTCAACGCCTCGTTACGCATCGAGCAATCCATCCTTCATCGCGCGGTAGACGAGCTGCGAGAACAGACTGTTGGACCAGGCGAACCATTTGCGCGTGAAAACGGCCGGATCGTCGGCGTGGAAGCCCTCATGCATGAATCCCGTGTCCCCGTCCGTCGCCTCAAGCATCGCGATCATCTCGAGCTTCTCCTCGGCGGTCGACGCCGTGATGCCCTGCATGGACAGTGCCATATGCCAGATGTAGTCCGGCGGCGTATGCGGGCTGCCGATGCCGCGCGCGACTTTGCCTTCGTAGTAGAACGGATTTTCCTTGCTCAGCGCGAAGCGGCGCGTGTTCTGATAGATCGGATCGTCCGCCGACACGTAGCCGAGGTACGGAATGGACATGAGACCCGGCGTGCCCGCGTCGTCCATCAGGCAGTAGTTGCCGTAGCCGTCCGTCTCGTAGGCGTAGATCGGTCCGAACTCGGGGTGGCGGTAGATGCCGTACAGCTGAATGCCGTGATCGATGTCGGCTTCGAGCGCTTTGAGCTCGGCCAGCAGCGCCATGTCGCGGAATACCCATTCGGCGAACTCCTGCATATGGCGCAGCGCGACGACCGCGAACATGTTGCCCGGGATATTGTAGTGGAAATCGCAGGCGTCGTCGCTCGAGCGGAAGCCCGACCACACCATGCCCGTGTAGTTGACCGGCATGCCCAGCCCGTTGTTGCGCAGGGAGTCCGTCGGGATGCCGTTGTTGCGCGTGAAGCGGTACGGGGACAGCTCGAAGTGGCGTTGCTCGGTCTTGAACAGGTCGACGATGATGCGCATCGCTTGCTTGAAGCCGGCGTCGAACACGTCCGCGCGGCCGGTTTCTTTCCAGTACAGGTAGGCCAGCCGCATCGAGAAGCACAGCGAGTCGATCTCGAACTTGCGCTCCCACACCCACGGCGACATTTCGGTCTCGTCGGTCGTGTTCCAGTGCCAGTCGTTGGCGGATTCGTTAAACGCGTTCGCGTACGGATCGATCTGGATGTACGCGATGTGACGGCGGATGAGGCCCGCGATGATGCGTTGCAGGTCGGCGTCGTCCTTGGCGAGCGGCACGTAGTGGACGACCTGCTCGACGGAGTCGCGCAGCCAGGAGGCCGGGATGTCGCCGGTAATGACGAACGTCGTGCCGTCGTCGAGCAGTTTGGTCGTCGTCTCGAGCGTGTTCGGGAAGCAGTTTTTGAAAAGCTGCAGCAGCTTCGGACGGTGCGCGAGCCGCTGCTCGGCTTCCGCCAGCACGTCCCGCACGGCCGCCGGCAGCGTCAGCTTCGGCATCGCGATCTGTGGCAATCTGAATTGTTCCATGGCAGGCAGGCCCCCGCTTCTGTTTGATTTAACGAGCTAAAATTACTTGATCGAGCAAATGTGTGCGTGGGACGTTGGGTGTGCCGCAGATCCCGCCGCGGCTGGTGGCTTATGTTAGCGGCATTGCGTGCCGCTATCGGCTCTTGGTCGAACCCCGATTCCCGCGATATGATACTGGCATGCCGCTGTCCCGTTGCTTGCCGACTAACTAAAGTTAGTGTGGCCGGGGGGCGTATATTAGCAGCATTTAATGCCGCTAAGGGCCCAAGGCAGCGTGTGTGTTTCTGCGTGTGTGTTTCTGTTAGCGGCATTGCGTGCCGTTAACGGGGCTGGAGACGATGTGGAGGCGCGAGTTAACGTTCTTTCATGCCGCTAACGAGACTGGAGGCGACATGACAGCGTGTGTTAGCGGCATTCCGTGCCGCTATCAGCTCTTTGGCATATCGCCTTCCCGCCACCGTAGAACGCTGGCGAATGGCTGATCCGCTGCATACCGTCGATTTTAAGATCGCCAACTCAACCTCTTTAGCGATCTAAAAGCTTAACGGTCTTAATCTCAAACGGCGCAAACGCCAGCTCGATCCGACCATCCTCGGCCTCAAGCGCGTCGCCGTTCGCTTCGAGCGCGTCGGAGAGCACGGCGCGCGCGAACGGCCGAGGCCAGTTCAGCGCGGCGCAGCCGCGGCCGCCGGACGACTCGTACAGGCGCAGCACGATGCCGTCGCCGTCCTCGGCGGGCTTGACCGAGTCGAGCACGACATGCTCGCTCACGAACGGCAGCAGCGCCCCGGTCGCCGGGAGCGAGCCGCTCTGACGATCGGCCAATACGACGACGTCCTCTGCGTTCAGCTCCGCGGCGCGGCGCAGCGTGTGCGCGGTCCGCCAGTCGCCTTCGTGCGGATAGAGCGAGTAGGTGAATTCATGCTCGCCGAGATCCGCGGTGATGTCCGGCCACTTGGGCGCGCGTAGCAGCGATAGACGGATCGTCGTGCCCTGGACGTCATAGCCGTATTTGCAATCGTTCAGCAGGCTGACGCCGTAGCCATGCTCCGATACGTCGACGAACCGGTGGCCGCACACTTCGTATTGGGCCTGCTCCCAGCTCGTGTTGCGATGCGTCGGGCGCTCGAGCGCCCCGTACGGAATCTCGTACGTAGCCTTGCTCGCCACGACGTCGATCGGAAAACCGACCTTCAGCAGCTTGTGCGATTCGTTCCAGACGACGCGAGTACGGAAGTCGATGCGCCGGTCGCCGTGGTAAAACACGACGTCCTGGCTGATCTCAGACTGATGAAGACGCCAGCGGAAGCGCAGCACATCCATCGTCTCGCCCTGCAGGGCGACGCTCTTCTCCAGCAGCTCGGCTTCGCCGGCCGGTTGCAGCTCGTAGCGCTCGTCGATGTCCCAGGCGTCCCACAACGTCGGGCGATCATGGTAGAAGCCGAAGCGGTTAGCCGCTTCGCCCGCCTTGACGATCTCCCGTCCTGCCGCTTTGTCAAACAGGCTAACGATCTCGCCTCGCGCGTTGAACCGGACGCGGTAGGCCGCCGTTTCCCAGCCGTCTCCAAGCCTATACCCGGCGGCGCCCGCCGCAGCCGTACTTGCATCCATCTCCTCGCGCAGCCAAACCGTCTTGTAGCCAAATGCCGGTACCGCCGGCACACACACGGTCAGACGATCTTCGCCGAAGACATCGGCGGTCAACCGGCGTCCTTCCGAATCGTACGCGGCCAGCGCGCTAGCGGACGATCCCGCCACCGCCAATGCCGCCTGCACGTCCCGTGCCCAACCGAGCCCGTTAAACACAACATACGGCACGCCTTCACCGGCCGTCGTATCGATGCCGCCCGCGAGCGCCGGCACAATCGCGCCGAGGCTCTCGCGTCCTTTTTCGAAGATCGTCCCGTACTCCTTCTCCGAAGTCACGTAGGCTTCGGTGATCGCCGATCCCGGAATAATGTCGTGGAACTGGTTGAGCAGAATCAGCTTCCAGCCTTCATGCAGCTCGCGGCGCAGCCGTGCGTCGAGGCCGGCATCCAGCTTCGGCAGCGCGAGCGCATGCCACAGCTCGGCCTCGCGATACAGCACCTCGGACTTGCGGTTGCTGCGCTTGTTGCGTCCATGGGTCGTGTACGTGCCGCGATGCAGCTCCAGATACAGATCGCCGTGCCATTCCGGCACCTCTCCGTGCTTCTGCTCCGCGCCTGCGAAAAAGTCCGCGGCCGTGCTGTGCTTGCTGGCGGGCTGGCCGATCATCAGATCCGCGCGATCGATGTATTCGAGCATTTCGCGCGTCACGCCTCCGCCTCCGTCGCCGTGTCCGTACAGCAGCATCTGCTCGGGATACACAACCTTTTGCCGGTAAGACTGCCAGTGCTCGTGAATGTCCTTGGGCGTCGTATGCTCGTTGATGCCGTGGTTCAGATACGACAGCATCGGCGTGCCGTCGATGCCGACCCAGCGGAACAGGTCGTACGGGAACACGTTCGTATCGTTCCAGTTGAGCTTGGTCGTCATGAAGTAGCGGACGCCGCCATGCTTCAGAATCTGCGGCAGCGACGCGCAGTAGCCGAACGTATCCGGCAGCCACTCGATGTCCGACACCCGTCCGAACTCTTCCCTGTAAAAACGCTGGCCGTACAGCATCTGCCGCATGAGCGACTCGCCGCTCGGGATGTTCAGGTCGGGCTCGACGTACATGCCGCCGACCAGCTCCCAGCGGCCCTCGGCGATCCGCTCCTTCACGCGTGCGTACAGCTCGGGATCGTTGTTCTTCAGAAATTCGAACAGCAGCGGCTGACTCTGCGCATACCGGAATTCCGGATACTCGCGCATGAGCGCGTCCACCGTCGAGAACGTCCGGCTCGTCTTGCGCACCGTCTCCCGCACCGGCCACAGCCAGGCGATGTCGATATGCGACTGCCCGACCATGTGCTGGACGCCTTCGGCGTTGCCGCCGACTGCGCGGACCTCGTCCCCCAGCTTCGTCTCAATCTCCGCGATCGACGCGCCCGCACGAATATCCCCTTCGCTCAGGGACACATAAGCGTCCATCGCGCGGAGCAGCGCTTCCAACAGCCGCGCCTTACGAAAGTCCGTGTCGGGCAGCAGCACGGCCGCGTCGCGCACGACCGTCGCCGCGTACAGCAGACGCTGCACGGGTGCATTCGCCAGCACCAGCTCGCTGCGGATGGACGTGATCGGCGGATGAATGGTGGCCTGCCGGTTGAGCGGATCGACCGGCTCGGGGATCGGGTCGTACAGCTCGATCTCAAGCTCGGGCGTCGTGCCGATTCGGGCGGCGTCCAGCGTCACGAACGTGTGGTTGCGGTCCAGCCCTTGGTACGAGGCGCCGTTAACGCGCAGCAGCCCCTCGCCGCCGGACTCGAACACGAGCCCGATTTTGGCGCCCGAGGCGATCCAATTCTCCGGAAGTTCAAGCTCTTTGCGGAAAAAGTACGTCGTCCCCTGCTTGCTGGGAAAAGCGGCAAGCTCCTCCGACTCGTACGGCCCGATCGCTTCGTACCGCCCCGGGAGCACATAAGTCGCCCGGTCGATCGCCCAGTCGCGCACTTCCGCCCGCTCAAGCCATTGCGCTTCGGACAGCTCGCGCAGGAAGCGTCGCAGGCGCTCCAACAGATCGTTTGCGTTCATCGGTCATCGTCCTCCTTCACGAGCAGATCGGCTGCCAGCGTATCGTCCGAATGCCGCCCGACCAGCACCTTGAAGCAGCCGGGCTCGACGACCCGCTCGTAAGCCGGGCCTACGTATTCAAGCTGTTCCCTGCCGACCTTAAACTGTACGGTGCGCGTCTCTCCGGGCGCCAGCGTTATCTTCTTGAAGCCCTTCAGCTCCAGCGCCGGCCGCGTGACCTGACTCGCGACGTCGGAGATATACAGCTGCACGACTTCTGCGCCCGCCATGCTGCCCGCGTTCGTCACGTCGACGGAGACGGTCGCTTCCTCGTCCGGCCCGATCGCGCTTGGCGTCACCGACAGGTTGGCGTATTCATAATTCGTATAGCTGAGTCCGTAGCCGAACGGATACTGGGGCTTCGAATCGCTCTCCAGGTACCGCTTGCCCCGCGAGCGCTTGCCGTTATAGTAGACGGGCAACTGCCCGACATCCTTCGGAATCGATATCGTCAGTCGTCCCGACGGATTCACGTCGCCGAACAAAATGTCCGCGATCGCGTGTCCGCCCTCCTGCCCAGGATACCACGCCTCGAGGATCGCGTCCGCATGCGCGTCGATCCACGGTTCGGCGATCGGACGGCCGTTGATGTAGACGACCACGAGCCGCTTGCCGAGCTTGTGGACTTCCTGGACCAGCTCGAGCTGCACGCCGGATAGCCGAAGCGACATCCGGTCGATGCCTTCGCCGCAGTCCATGTCGTTCCAGACATCCTCGGTCACCTTGGACGCGCCCGTCTTCAGGTCGATCGTGCCGTCGCCGAAGTCGCGCGCGCTGGAGCCGCCGACGACCATGACGACGGTGTCCGCCCGTCGCGCCATCTCGAGCGCCAGCGGAAAGCCGTCCCGGTCCTCGCCGCGAATCCGGCAGCCCGGCGCGTACAGCACACGCTCGGCACCGAGCTTGGCGCGGATGCCCGCGAGCACCGTGGCGACCTTGTCCGCAGGCTGAGGCGAGGTGTAGTCGCCCAGCTGGTTGTAGCCGAGGTCGGCGTTCGGGCCAATGACGGCGACCGTGCCGCCGAGGCCCGGATCGAGCGGCAGCGCGCCGCCCTCGTTTTTCAGCAGCACGACGCCTTCGGCCGCGAGCTGCCGCGCCAGCGCGACATGCGCGTCCGCGCCGATTGCCTCTCCGGCAAGCTGTGCATCCACATAAGGCCGCTCGAACAGACCGAGCTTGAACTTGAGCGTGAGGACGCGTACGACCGCGCGGTCGAGCGCCGCCTCATTCAGCTTGCCCTCGCTCAGCGCTTGCAGCAGATAACGCCCGAACATTTCGCCCGACATCTCCATATCGATGCCGGCTTCAAGCGCGCGCACAGCTGCTTCCATGCCGTCCTCGGCCGTGTCGTGCCCCGCTGCCAGCATGTCGATCGCGCCGCAGTCGGTGATGACCATGCCGTCGAAGCCCCAATCCCGGACGAGCACCTCGTCCAGCAGCTTCGCGTTCGTCGTGCATGGGACGCCGTCGATCTCGTTGTAGGCCGGCATGATCGACGCCGCGCCCGCCTCGACCGCCTTGCGGAACGGATGCAGGTCGACCTCGAGCAGCTCGCGCCAGCCCATATGGACGGGCCCGGCATTGCGCCCGCCCTCCGAGCTGCCGTAGCCGACGAAGTGCTTCAGCGTTACTGCCACGCTGTCTGGCGCATCAAGGCGCTCGCCCTGCATGCCCTCGACCGCGGAGACCGCGAGCCGGCCGACGAGATACGGATCCTCGCCGAAGCATTCCTCCGTCCGGCCCCAGCGGGGATCGCGAACGATGTCCAGCACCGGCGAATACGTGACCGCGCCGCCCTGGGCACGCGTCTCCTTCGCCACCGCGCGGCACATCTCGCGATACAGGTCGACGTTCCAGGCGCTGCCGATCGACAGCGGCACGGGAAATACCGTCGCGCCGATCGCCATATGGCCGTGCGAGCACTCCTCGCCGATCAGCAGGGGGATGCCGAGCCGCGAGTTCTCGATCGCATAGCGCTGAATCTCGTTCACCGCCTCCGCGCCCTGAACGGGCGACAGTCCCGTCTCCAGCGTGACGCCGGTCCAAGGGTCCGCGCGCAACGTGCCGTACAGCGAGCCGATGCCGCCCCGCGCGACCTGTGCCTTGAAGTTCTCCTTCAGGACGACGTTCCCGTCTTTATGTTCATAGGCCTGCCAGCCGAACGGCTGCACGAGCTGACCGACCTTTTCTTCCGCCGTCATCTGCCGCAGCAGCAGCTCCGCGCGCACGCGGGGCGGCTTCGACGGGTCCTTATAGTCCATCCTTTTCACATCCCGCTCATTCTTTGCATGCCGCTTAGGCTTATTCCTTAACCGACCCAACGGTCAGTCCCTGCACGAAGTAACGCTGGAAAATCGGATAGGCGAAGATGATCGGCAGCGACGCCAGCACGACCATCGCCATGCGCGCCGTATCCTGCGGCATGTTCTGCAGAATCTCGAGGCTGATGGAGCTGTTGGCCGAGTTCTGCTGGATGAACTGCATGCTCGATTCGATCTGCATGAGCATCGACTGGAGCGGCACCTTGTTCGGGTCGTCGATGTACAGCAGCGCGTTAAACCAGTCGTTCCAGTAGCCGAGCGTGCTGAACAGGCCGATTGTGGCGAGGCCCGGCAGCGACAGCGGCAGCACGAGCGTGGTGAAGATGCGGAACTCGCCCGCGCCGTCGATCTTGCCGGACTCGATGATGGCGTCGGGAATGCCGGTGATGTAGAACGTCCGCAGAATCATGATATAAAAAGCGTTGACTGCGAGCGGCAGGATAAGCGCCCAGACGCTGTCCTTCAGGCCGAGCAGCTGCGTCACGACGATATACGTCGGGATCATGCCGCCGCTGAACAGCATCGTGAAGATCGCGAACAGCGAGAAAAAGCGGCGGTACGCGAAGCTGCGGCGCGATACGGCGTAGGCGTACAGCGAGATGAGCAGCAGGCTGACGATCGTGCCGACGACGGTCACGAGGATCGTGACGCCGTAGGAGCGAAGCAGCGTATCGCCCGTTTTGAAAATATACTGGTAAGCTTCCAGACTCCAAGCCTTCGGAATGATGCGGTAGCCGTCCGTCGCCAGCGTCTTCTCCTCGGTGAAGGAGATGATGACGACGAACAGAAACGGAAATACGCACAGGATCGCGAAAATGCCGGCGATCAGGTTGAAAACGACGTTCCAAGCCGGCGATACCTGGTGGAAGTCGCGTTTTCTTTTCATCACGTTGAGCACCGGGTGACGCCTCCTTTCGGATCGGAAAATTAGAACAGCGCGCTGTCCTTGTCAAGTCTGCGCACGACGTAGTTCGACACCATGACGAGCACGAAGCCCACGACGGATTGATACAGGCCCGCGGCCGTGCTCATGCCGATCTCGCCGGTCGTCTTCAGGCCCCGGTATACGTACGTATCGATGACGTTGGTCACCGAGTAGAGCGTGCCCGAGTCGCGCGGCACTTGATAGAACAAGCCGAAGTCGGCGTAGAAAATTTTGCCCACGGCCAGCAGCGTCATAATGATGATGATCGGCTTGAGCAGCGGCAGCGTGATGTTGCGCACCTGCTGCAGCTTGCTGGCGCCGTCGATCATCGCAGCTTCGTACAGCGACTTGTCGATCCCGAGGATCGAGGCGAGATAGACGACGCTGCTGTAACCGATCGATTTCCACAAATAAACCAGCACCAGAATGTAAGGCCACACCTTGGGATCGTTGTACCATTGCATCTTGTCCATGCCCAAGTATTCGAGCGTATGATTCAGCAAGCCGCGGTCCATGCTCAGGAAGCTGAACGCGAAGTAGCCGACGATGACCCACGACAGGAAGTACGGGAGGAACATGCCGGTCTGATACAGCTTGGCCAGCTTCTTGTTCGCCAGCTCCGACAGCAGAATGGCCAGAGCGACGGAGAAGACGAGACCGAGTACGATAAACGCGATATTGTAAAGCAGCGTGTTGCGGGTGATCGACCACGCGGCGTCCGTGCTGAAGAGAAATTTGAAATTATCCCATCCGACGTTTTTGCTGTGGACGAGACTGTACCAGAAGCCGTGGCGGCTGAAGCGGTATTGCTTGAACGCGGCGATCGTGCCGACGAGGGGCAGGTAGGAAAAGAAAAGGAACCAGATGGCGCCCGGAAGCACCATGAGCAGCATAACCTTGTTGCGGTTGAACGAACGGAAAAACGATCCGACCATGTTCGCCAATCCCTCCTATGGCCTTTTGTGAATACGACAAAAAAGAACGAAAGATCGGGCGAATTGCGCACCCGCCCGATCTCGCGATTTTTATCCGGTTATTAAGCTTTGTTGGCGGCGACCCAAGCGTCCAGCTGGGTTTGCGCTTCGGCGATGACCTTGTCGAGGCCGGCAGCCTTGAACTGCTCGATCGCCTTCGGCAGATACGTGGCGGGGTCGACCGTACCGGTCATCAGCGACGCCCAGAATTGCTCCTTGACGTTCTGGATGGCGGTCATCTCGGTGGACACCTTCGTGCTGTCGAAGTTGAAGCCCAGAATCGGCGATGGCTTGCCTTCCGCGTTGAACTTCTTGAACTGCTCCCACTTGTCGTCCGGGTCGTTCTCGTTCAGGTACAGCAGCATATTGTTGCCCAGCGAGTACGACGGCATGTTGTAGTTTTGGGAAGCGTCGAGGTTTTTCATGTGCTTGTCGTCGATCTTCTCGTAATGCGTGCCTTCGATGCCGGAGTCGACCATGTTGCGGAGGACCGGATCGGTGTTGAGCAGGTTCAGGAACTCCATCGCCTTCTCCGGATGCTCGGAGTTGGCCGAGATCGCCATGATCGAGCCTTGTACCGACGTGTTCGTGATGACGGCATCGCTGGCAGGCGTCGAAGTGATGGGGTAGCCGTTGGAAGCCGACCAGGAGGTCTCCGCGAGCGGCTGCGTTTGCGCGCGGTCGAGCAGCCATTTGCCGGAGGTCATCAGATCCTGCGTCGAGCCGGTCGTCGCGGCTTCAGGCGCGACATAGCCCGCCTGGTAGTACTTGTGCATCGTGTTCAGCGCTTGCTTCATCTCGTCCGTCTCGAGGATGTCGACGACCTTCAGGTCGGCGCCGTCAAGCTTGACGGCCATCGGCATGTTGGTCACGAGATAGTCGTACGGCACATAAGGCACGTAGTTTTTGTCCATCGCGAACGGCGTGATCGATGGGTCTTGGGCCTTGATCGTCTTCAGCAGCGGCTCGAGGCTGTCCAGCGAGCGGACGGCAGTCGTGTCCAGCTTGTACTTGTCCACGAGGTTCTGGTTGAAGCGCCATACTTCGAGCTGCGGAAGCTCCTTGTTGGCCGGGATGCCGTAGTTGTGGCCGTCGACCTTGGAGCCGCTCAGAAAGCCTGGATCAATCGTATCCTTGATGCCCTGGCCGTACTTGTCCAGCAGCTCGTCGAGCTCGAGGAACGCGCCCTTGCGCGCGTTCTGCACGTAGTCGAAGCCGCCTGCCGAGGTGAACATGATGTCCATCGGTTCGCCCGAAGCGACCAGCACCTGCATCTTCTGCGTATAGTCGCCCCAGTCGATCATTTTCATCTTGATCGTGGCGTTGATCTTCTCTTGGGTGTACTTGCTCACTTCCGCCATGACGGTGTCGACGTCCTTCTGCGGCGTGCCGATCGTGTACCAGATCAGCTCGACCGGCTTGTCCGATGCACCGTCGGACTTGGCGTCATTGCCGCCGCAAGCGCTCAGCGCGAGCGACAGCGCGGTTACGGTTGCCGCTGCCGTCAGGCCGGTTTTTTTCGTCATTTTACTCATGTTTCTTGTGCCCTCCCTTATTTCTGATTCCCTTAGCAACAATTCAACTTTAATTCATGAAAGCAGTTTCAAATAGAACACAAACCTAATAAATCATGTTCAAAATAAAGAAAGGACTGCGCGGCTGGCAGTCCGGAGGCTTCTATAGGCTCGTCCCGCGTCAATGCAGGCCTTTGAACTCGGTCGGGGAGATGCCGACGTACTTCTTGAATTGCTTGTAAAAGTATCCCGTCTCCCAATAGCCGGCCTGGCGCGCAATGTCGTGCACCTTCAGCGTGGAGGACTTCAGCAGCCGTTTCGCCTGCTCGATCCGATACTTGTTGATGTACTCCGTGAAGCTCTCGCCCGTCTCCTTCTGGAACAGCTGCCCCAAGTATACGGGGTGGATGTGATACTGAGCGCCCAGCTGCTTAAGCGACAGCTCGTCCGCGTAGTGGCTGCGAATCTCCTCGAGCACCTGCAAAATGACAGGGCTGCGGCTGTCCTGGACCAAGGACTCGACGCAGCGCTCCGCGACCGAACGCAGCGCTTTGGCGAGCTCCGCATAATCCGAAGCCGCATTCACCTGGGCGAAGCTCTGCGAGAACATCTCCGTCTCGTCCGAATGCTTGATCGCCTTCAGCTCCATCTTGAAGCGGACGATCAGCTCTACCGCCACCTCGTGCAGGTAGGACGGCGCGACGCCTTCCCGGCGCCTGAGCCGCTCCAGATCGGCTTCGACCGCCGCTGCGAGGCCCTCCTTGTCTCTGGCGACCAGCAGTTTGCGGCAAACCTCCCAGTCGATCGGAAAATCCGACGGCTCGGCTTCCTTGAACGGCTCCGTCTCCGCATAGTCTATCCATTCGCGCTCCGGATAGATCATAAAATACTCCTGCGCCTTCTTCGCCTCGCGATAGCTGGCCGCGATGTCCGTCCGAAGCGGATGCACGCCGCCGAGCGAAAGCCTCGCCGCTTCGCCCGGGCTGCCTTTCTCGAGCAGCGGCAGTACGCGACGCGCCAGCTCCTGCTTGCCCGCCTCCTCTTCGGAAGAGAGACCGGCCACGATGACGAAGTCTCCGTCCATATCGCGAAACGGATACGCGGAGTCGCTCCCCTCGAACGCGCGGACGACGCGCTCGAACGTCTCCTCCTGCGCCTCGGGTTCAGCGGACGGGAGCCTCGCCAGGGCTATGACCCCGTACGGCTCGGTCAGCGCGATGCCGAGCAGGGCGGCGCGCTCGTTGAACTCGGCCTCCGAGATCCGGCCGCCGATCCACCGGTACAGCGTGTTGTCCTTCATGATCTGAACGTCGTACGGCGACAGCAGTGCGTTCGCGCCTGTGCTGTTCAGCTTCTCGACGGCGTTGTTCAGCGTATCGTGCAGCTCCTTGACGTTGATCGGCTTGAGCAGATAATTTTCGATGCCGAGGCGCATGCCTTCCTTCAGGTAATCGAATTCGTTGAAGCCGCTCAGGATGATCGCCTTCAGGTCCGGGCGGCTCTCGCGGGCGGCGCGGATTAGGTCCAGGCCGTTCATCCGGGGCATCGAAATGTCTGTAATGAGCAGATCGACGGGCGTCTGCCCGATGCGGCGGAGCGCTTCCTCTCCGTTCTCCGCGCTGCCGACCACCTCCAGACCGAAGGCCGGCCAGTCGATCGAATCGATGAGGCCTTCGATGATGAACGGTTCGTCGTCCACGATAAATACGTTGTACATTGTCGCGTCGTCCTCCTTCGATCCTTCGGTCCTTCGGTCTTAACCGCTTAATCCGCCAGCGGAATCCCGATGGCGACCTGGGTCTCCTTGCCGGGCTCGCTCTCGATCTCGATGCCGTATTCCGGCCCGTACATAAGCTTCAGCCGCTCGTGCACGCTCCGCAGCCCGAACGAGCTCTCGCGCTGCTCCGGATAGTCGAGCTCGGCCCGGATCTGCCGGAGCCGGTCGGGGTCGATCGACTTGCCGTTGTTGGTCACCGTGATCTGCAGCATCCCCTCCGCCGCGCCGACCTCGATCGCGATGCGGTTGTCGGTGCGGTCGTTTTCCATGCCGTGCACGATATAGTTTTCGACGATCGGCTGCAGCAGCATCTTCGGAATCACGACCGAAGCGTACGCAGGCGAACAGTCGATCGAATACGAGATGCGGTCCTTGAACCGGATGCGGAAAAGCTCGAGGTACAGCCGGCACGTCTCCAGCTCCTCGCCGAGCGTGCAGTCAGGGCCCGTCCGGACCGAGTTGCGGAACAGCGCGGCCAAGCTGTAGATCATCTCGCCGACGTCGCCCGCCCCCTGGGACATCGCCCGCATCCGGATCACTTCCAGCGTGTTGTACAGGAAATGCGGATTGATCCGCGCCTGAAGCGCGGCCAGCTCGGTCTGCTTGAGCTTGATCTCGGACTTGTATTCCCGGTCGATCGTCCGGTTCAGTTCCTCCACCATCTCGTTAAAGCTCCGGGAGATCTGCCCCAGCTCGTCCTCGCGCGCATCCTGCAGACGGACGCTGAGGTCGCCGCTCTCGACCTTCTTCATGAAGCGGACGATCTTGTTGGTTCGCTTCGCGATATTGACGATGAGCAGGGACGGGATCAGAACCGCGAACGCGATGCAGACGGCGCCGATGAGCACGATCGCCCGCTTGAGCCCGGCGTAGGCCTCCGCGATCTCTCTTTTCGGCGCGATGCCGACGACCGTGTAGCCCGCGGCGTTTTGCGTCAGACGCGAGATATAGGCCGGCTCCCCCACGTTGCCCGTGTCCTCGGAGTCGTTGATCTGCTCCATATACGGATACGTTTGCCCGTAATAGTCGCCCGACGAGTCGAACATGACGTCTCCGTTGGGGGTCAGGACGAGGATCGTTCCTTTAAAGGGAGACGACGCCCGCAGCAGCGCCTGGCGGATCATCTCGGAGTCGAAGTACACGAGGAGCTGACCGACATTCTTCAGCGTCGTCCGGTCGTTGATCTGCGCCCGCATCGAGTACAGCCGCGTATCCCACTGATCGATCGCCTTCCGGATCCACACGTTCGGCGTTCCGGCGTTCGGCCCTTCCAGCGACATAATATCCGGGATGTAAGAGCGGGATGCGTTCGTCCGGTACAGCTTCGGGTTGCCCGCGTATTTGTAGGCGTACATCAGCTGCTCGTCCGCGCTGTAGAGGATCAGGTTGCGGATGTCGGCATCGGTGCCGAGCTTGTTGCCGAAGTATTCGAGCGCATTGGCCGCGCTGGCGCTGCCGTTGGCGTAATTTTCGCCGAGCGTATATTGAATGTACTCCTGGTACGAATGCCGCAGCAGGTACGAGACATTGTCCGCCAGCAGGTTGTTGCGGTACATATCCTGTACGACGTTCTGCACCCATTCGTACTTCGTCTCCATGTACAGATTGACGCGGTCCATCGCGTCGCGCTGGTCGTTCAGCTGGCTTCGCACGATGGAGGCCGAGCTGGAATGGAACAAAAAATAAGAAAACGCAATGATCGTCAGATTGACGATCACGGCGAAGACGAGGATGACTTTTACGAACAGATTGTTTTGAAAATAGTTCCTGTAAACCTTTTTGACTCCCACTTCGAACGATCCCCCGCAGTCTGGATGAACGGCTTTCATTATAGCATGAAACGAACGATTCCCGAGAAAACAAAAGATCCCCGAGAAACGGCCGTAAAGGCAGCGTTCCCCGGGGATCGTCCGGTCATGCTATGCGATGGGCCGCGGCGGGCGGCGCCGGGCTTACTTGAACTTTTTCAGGTTGTAGAACGCCTTCTTGCCCGCGTATACGGCGGAGCCTGCCAGGCGGTCTTCGATGCGGAGCAGTTGGTTGTACTTCGCAACGCGGTCCGTACGGGACGGCGCGCCCGTCTTGATCTGGCCGGCGTTGGTCGCAACCGCGATGTCGGCGATCGTGCTGTCCTCGGACTCGCCGGAACGGTGCGAGATGACGGCCGTGTAGCCGGCAGTCTTCGCCATTTCGATCGCTTCGAACGTCTCGGTCAGGGAGCCGATTTGGTTGACCTTGACGAGGATCGAGTTGCCGACACCTTGGTCGATGCCGGAGGACAGGCGCTCGGTGTTGGTGACGAACAGATCGTCGCCGACGAGCTGGATCTTGTCGCCGAGCTTCTCGGTCAGCAGCTTCCAGCCTTCCCAGTCGTCTTCGGAGCAGCCGTCTTCGATCGTGATGAGCGGATACTTGTCAACCCAGCTGGCGAGCAGGTCGACGAACTCGGCGGACGTGTAGGATTTGCCCTCGCCCTCGAGGTGGTACTTGCCGTCCTTGTAGAACTCGGTGGAAGCGACGTCCATGCCCAGGAATACGTCTTCGCCCGGCTTGTAGCCTGCCTTCTCGATGGCTTCGATGATCGTGGACAGCGCTTCTTCGTTGGAGCCGAAGTTCGGAGCGAAGCCGCCTTCGTCGCCGACTGCGGTGTTCAGGCCCTTGGCCTTGAGCACGCTCTTCAGCGCGTGGAAGATCTCGGCGCCCGTGCGGAGCGCTTCCTTGAACGTCGGCGCGCCGACCGGCAGCACCATGAACTCTTGTACGTCGACGTTGTTGTCGGCGTGCGCGCCGCCGTTGACGATGTTCATCATCGGCACGGGCAGCGTCTTGGCATTGAAGCCGCCGAGGTATGCGTAGATCGGCAGGTCCAGCGCGTCTGCGGCAGCGCGCGCGACGGCGATGGAGACGGCCAGGATCGCGTTGGCGCCCAGCTTCGCCTTGTTCGGCGTGCCGTCGAGCTCGATCATCTTGCGGTCGATCGCAACTTGATCGAGCGCGTCGTAGCCGATGATCTCGGGTGCGATGATGGAGTTGACGTTGTCGACGGCCTTCTCGACACCCTTGCCGAGGTAGCGGTCCTTGTCGCCGTCGCGAAGCTCGACAGCTTCGTAAGCGCCGGTGGATGCGCCGGACGGTACGATGGCGCTGCCGAACGCGCCGGATTCGAGGCGGACTTCAACTTCAACCGTCGGGTTGCCGCGGGAGTCCAGTACTTCGCGTGCATAGACGTCAGAGATAATCGTCATTGTGAGGGAACACTCCTTAAATGGTTTAGTTGTAGGTTGTTGCGCAGCCGGTTTGAGTTCGTCTGCGCGCTGGAGCTCGGTTACGAGCCGAAGCTCGGGCGAGAGCCAGAGCCCGGGCGAGTGCGAAGCTAGGGCGGGAGCGAAGCTAGGGCGAGTGCGAAACTCGGGCGAGTGCGAAACTCGGGCGAGTGCGAAGCTCGGGCGAGTGCGAAGCTCGGGCGAGTGCGAAGCTCGGCTTCAGGCGAACAATGGCTAACCGCGCGAGCGGGGCGCTTCTGCTGGCGAAATAGTTGTCAATAGGCAGTTAATTGCGCCTTAGTATGCCGAATGGAGACAAATAGTTGCCAAAAGGCAGCTATTTCCGTTGTTTCTGGACGATTGCCTCGGTTTGACGCAAATTAAATGCTTTTTAACCGTTAATTCGCACGAATACGCCCGACAGGAGCGATTAGCTGCCGAAACGCAGCTATTTTCAGCGGACTGGAGACCAGTCGCAGCCAATACGCCTCTCCGCCCTCAAGCTTCGCCGCGCGGCGCCGGAATTCCTGCCGACGCCCGACATCGATCTTGAACCGGGAGAACGGCGTGCGCTCGGATGCGGCGAATTCCCGCTATCCGCCCGCCGCCGTTCATCGAGCCTGCGCGGTCGGCGCGGACATGGAGCGGCGGCCTGAAGCCGCCGCCTCCCGCAAGCTTACTCGCCCAGCGGCGCGAGCAGCGTGCGGCCGGTCATCTCGGCCGGCTGCGGCAGCTCGAGCAGCGTCAGCAGCGTCGGCGCTACGTCGGCGAGCATGCCGCCGTCGCGCACGGTCACGCCGTGCTTCGTCACGATGCACGGAACCGGGTTGGTCGTGTGCGCCGTGAACGGGCGGCCCGCATCGTCGATAACCATGTCGGCGTTGCCGTGGTCCGCGATGATGACGGCGACGCCGCCCTTCGCGAGGATCGCGTCGACGACGCGGCCGAGGCACGCGTCCGTCGCTTCGACGGCTTTGATCGTCGGCTCCAGCATGCCGGAGTGGCCGACCATGTCCGGGTTCGCGAAGTTCAGGATGATCGCGTCATGCTTCTCCGACTCGATCTCCTTCACCGCCGCGTCCGCAACCTCATAGGCGCTCATCTCCGGCTGCAGGTCGTAGGTCGCGACCTTCGGCGAGTTGATCAGCACGCGCGTCTCGCCCGGCAGTTGTAGATCGCGTCCGCCGCTGAAGAAAAACGTGACGTGCGGGTACTTCTCGGTCTCGGCGATGCGCAGCTGCGTCTTGCCCTGCTGCACGAGCACCTCGCCAAGCGTGTTGTCGAGCTCCTTGGGCTTGTACGCGACGAACCCGCCGACCGTTTCGCTGAACAGCGTCAAGCAGACGAAGTACAGGCCGACCGGACGTCCTTCGCCGCGCTCGAAGCCGCGGAAGTCCTCGTTCGTGAATACGTTGGACAGCTGAATCGCGCGGTCCGGGCGGAAGTTGAAGAACACGACCGCGTCGTTCGACTCGACCAGGCCGACAGGCTTGCCGTCGGCGCCGACGATGACGGTCGGCAGTACGAACTCGTCGTACACCGACGCTTCGTACGAAGCCTTGACCGCCGCGATCGGGTCGACCGCCGTCGGACCGTCGCCGTACACCATCGCGCGGTAGGACTTCTCGACGCGATCCCACCGCTTGTCGCGGTCCATCGCGTAGTAACGCCCTTGCACGGTGGCGATCTTGCCGACGCCGAGCTCTTCGATCTTGGCCTGCAGTTGGGTCAGGTAGCCGACCGCGCTGTCCGGCGCCACGTCGCGCCCGTCCAGGAACGCATGAATATATACGTCGTTCAGGCCTTCGCGCTTCGCCAGTTCAAGCAGCGCGAACAAATGCGCAATATGGCTGTGCACGCCGCCGTCCGACAGAAGGCCGTACAGATGCAGCTTTTTGCCGTTCGTCTTGGCATGGTTCACCGCGCCGAGCAGCGTCTCGTTGGCGAAAAAGTCGCCTTCGCGGATCGACTTGGTAATCCGGGTCAGGTCCTGATACACGATGCGGCCCGCGCCGATGTTCAGGTGACCGACCTCGGAATTGCCCATTTGACCCTCGGGTAGGCCGACGGCCTCGCCTTGGGCGGTTAATTGCGTATGCGGGTAGGTCGCCCACAGACGGTCGAAGTTCGGCTTGTTCGCTTGGGCCACGGCGTTGCCGTGCGTCTCCTCGCGAAGGCCGAAGCCGTCCAGAATGATAAGCGCGACCGGCTTCGGTGCAGCCATCTTACTTCGCCCCCTCGACCAGGGCGATGAAGGAAGCCGGCTCCAGGCTGGCGCCGCCGACGAGCGCACCGTCGATATCGGATTCGCCCATGTACTCGGCGACATTGTTCGGCTTCACGCTGCCGCCGTATTGAATGCGGACCTTGCCGGCTACTTCAGCGCCGAAAAGTCCTTCAACGACGCCGCGGATCGCCTTGATCGCGTCGTTCGCATCCGTCGCCGTCGAAGACTTGCCCGTGCCGATCGCCCAGATCGGCTCGTAAGCGATGACGACCTGCGCCGCTTGCTCGGCGGTCAGGCCGGCCAGCGCCGCCGTCGTCTGTACGCGGTTGACTTCGTCGGTCTTGCCGGCTTCGCGCTCTTCGAGCTTCTCGCCGACGCAGACGATCGGAGTCAAGCCGTGCTTGAACGCCGCATGCGTCTTCTTGTTGACCGTCTCGTCGGTCTCTGCGAAGTACTGCCGGCGCTCGGAGTGACCGATGATGACGTAGTCGACGCCGAGGTCCTTCAGGAAGACGCCGCTGATTTCGCCGGTGAAGGCGCCGTTGTCTTCGAAGTGCATGTTTTGCGCGCCGACCTTGATCGACGTGCCTTTAACCGCCTCGACGAGCGCCGGCAGTGCCGTGAACGGCGCACAGACGACGGTCTCGACGCCTGCGACTTCCGCCTTGCCTTTTACTTCGGACACGAACGCGGTCGCTTCGGAGACGGTCTTGAACATTTTCCAGTTGCCTGCAATGATCGGAGTTCTGCTCATGGGTTCACCCTCACTTGTCGTTCAGGGCTACGACACCCGGAAGCGCCTTGCCCTCCATGAATTCGAGCGACGCGCCGCCGCCCGTGGAGATATGGTCCATCTTGTCTGCCAGCTTGAACTTCTCGGCTGCCGCAGCCGAGTCGCCGCCGCCGATGACGGTGTAAGCGGAAGTGTCCGCGCAAGCTTGCGCGACCGCGCGCGTGCCGTTCGAGAAGCCTTCTACTTCGAAGACGCCCATCGGCCCGTTCCACACGACCAGCTTGGAGTTCTTGATGACGTCCGCGTAGATCTCGCGGGTCTTCGGACCGATGTCGACGCCTTCCCAGTCGGGACGGATGCCGTCGATGTTCACGATCTCGATGTTCTTGTCGGACTTGAAGTCGTCGGAGATGACGAGGTCGACCGGCAGGTACAGCTTCTTGCCGAGCTGCTTCGCCTTTTCGACGAATTCCTTGACCTTCTCCAGCTTGGACTCGTCGAGCAGCGATTGGCCGATCTCGTAGCCCTGGGACTTGAAGAACGTGTAGGAGATGCCGCCGCCGATGATGATGTTGTCGGCGATCTCGATCATCTTGTCGATGACGTCGATCTTGTCCTTGACCTTGGAGCCGCCGACGATCGCCGTGAACGGGCGGTCCGGATCGTTAAGCGCCTTGCCCAGCACGTCAAGTTCCTTCTCCATCAGGAGACCGGATACGGCCGGCAGGTGGTGCGCGATGCCTTCGGTAGACGCATGCGCGCGGTGAGCGGCGCCGAATGCGTCGTTGACGAACAGATCGGCCAGCGCCGCGAATTGCTTCGCGAGCTCGGGATCGTTCTTTTCCTCGCCCGGGTAGAAGCGGACGTTTTCAAGCAGCAGCACATCGCCGTTTTGCAGCGCGTCGACCTTGGCTTGAACGGCAGCGCCTACGGCTTCGTCGGCCTTGGCGACCGGCTTGCCGAGCAGCTCGGACAGGCGTGCGGCGACCGGCGTCAGGCGCAGTTCTTCTACGACTTCGCCCTTCGGACGGCCCAGGTGGCTCGCCAGGATAACCTTCGCGCCGTTCTCGATCAGGTATTTGACGGTAGGCAGCGTTTCGCGGATGCGCGTGTCGTCGGTGATCGCACCGTTCTCGAGCGGGACGTTGAAGTCGACACGGACGAATACTTTCAGTCCGGATACATTCACGTCGCGGACACTCTTCTTGTTCATAAGGCTGACTCTCCCTCCGAATTCTGGTAAGGCCCGTACGGACGGAAAGAGGAGCGCTCGCGTCTCCTCTTTGCCGTGTTCATGCATCTATGGAGTAATTCTTACAGACCCTTGGAAGCGACGAACGCAGCCAGATCCACGACGCGGTTGGAGTAGCCCCACTCGTTGTCGTACCAGGAAACGACCTTGACCATGTTGCCTTCGACGACCATCGTGGACAGCGCGTCGATCGTGGAGGAAGCCGGGTCGCCGTTGTAGTCGCTCGATACGAGCGGCTCGTCGGAGTAGTTCAGAATGCCCTTCAGCGGACCTTCTGCAGCAGCCTTGAGGGCAGCGTTGACTTCGTCGACCGTAACGTTGCTCTTCACTTCAGCGACAAGGTCGGTAACGGATACGTTAGGCGTAGGTACGCGGAACGACATGCCGTTCAGCTTGCCCTTCAGTTCAGGCAGTACGAGGGAAACAGCCTTGGCAGCACCCGTCGTGGAAGGAATGATGTTCTCTGCAGCGGCGCGAGCGCGGCGCAGGTCTTTGTGCGGCAGGTCGAGTACGCTTTGGTCGTTCGTATAGGAGTGGATCGTCGTCATCATGCCCTTGACGATGCCGAATTGGTCGTTGATAACCTTCGCGAAAGGCGCGAGGCAGTTCGTCGTGCAAGAAGCGTTGGAGAGGATCGTGTGCGCGGACGGATCGTACTTGTCTTCGTTGACGCCCATAACGATCGTGATGTCTTCGTTCGTAGCCGGTGCGGAGATGATGACCTTCTTCGCGCCGCCCTTCAGGTGAAGCTCGGCTTTTTCCTTCGCCGTGAAGATACCCGTGGATTCAACGACGATCTCGGCGCCTACGGAAGCCCACGGCAGGTTGCCCGGGTCGCGCTCAGCGAATACCTTGATGGTCTTGCCGTTTACGATCAGCGCGCCTTCGCCCGCTTCGACCGTCGCGTTCAGCTTGCCGTGCGTCGTGTCGTATTTGAGCAGGTGCTTCAGCGTGTTAACGTCCGTCAGGTCGTTGATGGCGACCACTTCTACCTCAGGGTTGTTGAGCGAAGCGCGGAATACGTTGCGACCGATGCGACCGAAGCCGTTGATACCGATTTTGACCGTCATTGATAGTTCCTCCTTGGGTTTTGAAAATAAGATTTGATCTATGTCAGGCGCACGGAGCGCCGAGACCACTTGTTCTGCCGGACCGGGAGCTGCGTCCCGGTCCTTGGGGTGCCGGCGTCAGCGTCAGCCGCCGGCATGCTTCAGCGCTTCTTCGGCGGCCGCCTCGTCGGTGACGAGCACGTCGTCGTGTCCGAAGCGCATGACCGCGGCGATCGCCTCGCCCTTGCTGCGTCCGCCGGCGATGCCGATGACCGATTCGGCCGCCTCGATGTCCTCGAGGCGGAGACCGGCGGTCGCCATGCGGTGCACGACGGCGCCCTCCCGGTCGAAGTAATAGCCGAACGCCTCCGCGAGCGCGCCGTCGCGCAGAATCTCCTGCACGGTGCCCGCGTCCAGCTTGCGCCGGCGGGCCATGGCGCTAGCGTCCCCGATGCCGTGGACCACGATACGCGCGCTGCGGATCATGTCTACGACTTCCCGCACGTTCGGCTCCTGCATGATCGTCTGATAGGCGTCCTCGCTCAGATGATCCGGCACGTGCAGCATCCGGTACCGCGCGCCCGTCCGCTTGGCAAGCTCCGAGGCGATCGTGTTGGCCTGGTAGTCCACGCTCTCGCCGAGACCGCCGCGCGCCGGCACGAACCAGTTGTCGCGCAGCGGCGACGGCACCGAGAACTGCGAGGCCATGCGCGCCATCGTCGTGCCGCCCATGACGGCGACGACGTCGCCGGGACCGATGATGCGGCGCAGCACCTTGCTGCCCGCGCGGCCCAGTTCGCGCTTGGCCTCTTCGGAGACGTCGGAGTCGCCGGGGACGACGACCGCCTGCTTCAGGCCGAACCGCTTGCGAAGCGCCGCCTCCAGCTCGGACAGCCCGAACAGCTCCCGTACCATCGGCTCCATCTCGTCCAGCAGGCGGCGCCCCCGGTCGGTCAGACTGACGCCCGTCGTCCCCGCTTCGATGAGGCCTTGCGAGCGGAGCAAGTCGAGCTCCGCTCGCAGCGTGCGCTCCGTCAGCTCGAGGCTGGCCGCCAGCGTTCGCCTGCCGCCGGTCCCCGTGACCCCGATGCGGCGCAGAATGTCGTAGCGCTTTTGCAGCACCTGCATGATGTCGGGTACGAGCTTTTTTTGCATTTCAAGAATGTTCCGCATCCTCTACCGTCTCTCCCTTGAATGCCGGATGAATATGGCCGGAATGCGACGGGGAATCACGGTGTGGGACCAATTACGTCCCACTGTGACATTTTAAGTCCCACTTCCTGTTTTTATTCTATCGGATTCGCCCGCGGGTTGCAAGCCCAAGATCAACGCGATCGAAGCGCGCTTAGCGACGTGCGAACATGCCTCGCAGTCAATAGACATGCGAATAGCTCATACCCTTCTTACCCTGGTTTAAACCTTTTTAAAGCCCTTGCTTTTCCCCATCCGATCGCCTATAATGAATCTTGCTGTTATCGACATGCGCCCGTGGACCAACGGATATGTCGCCGGCCTCCGGGGCCTGAGATCGGGGTTCGATTCCCTACGGGCGCGCCATATTCGTCTTTATAGGCAGTTTTGCCGACACTTATGATGCAGCAGACGCGTCCGTCCCATACGGACGCTTTTTTTGACCTTTGTTTGACTTTCTTTGACTTTTGGTTAGCGATCCATTAGAATGAATTCACGGTCAACCCGCGCCTTTCCGGGAGACGTCGGGGCCGGGACCGCACAACACTACTTACAACCCCGAGGAGGGATCACGCAATGAGCTTTGTCCCTATGGTCGTCGAACAGACTAATCGAGGAGAGCGGGCCTACGATATTTATTCCCGTCTGCTCAAGGATCGCATCATCTTCCTGGGCACCCAGGTCAACGATGTGGTCGCCAACTCCATCATCGCGCAGATGCTTTTCCTCGCGGCCGAAGATCCGGAGAAAGACATCCACTTATACATCAACAGCCCGGGCGGCTCCATCACGGCCGGCATGGCGATCTTCGATACGATGCAGTACATCAAGCCCGACGTTTCCACGATCTGCGTGGGCATGGCCGCTTCCATGGGCGCGTTCCTGCTCGCCGCAGGCGCCAAGGGCAAGCGCTTCGCGCTGCCGAACGCCGAAGTGATGATCCACCAGCCGCTCGGCGGCGCCGAAGGACAGGCCAGCGACATCGAGATTCGCGCCCGCCGCATCCTGAAGCTTCGCGACAAGCTGAACCGCATCCTCTCCGAACGCACGGGCCAGCCGCTCGAGCGCATCGAGAAGGACACCGACCGCGACAACTTCATGGAAGCCGAGACGGCCAGAGAGTACGGCCTCGTCGACAAGGTCATCGAGAAGATCTAAAGGGAACCCGCACAACGCGTTCCAACGGCAACAAGCCCTCAATAACCGCCGCTTTCCGGTGGTTCTTGAGGGCTTTTGCTTTGGCCGACGGCCGTCCGCTGGACATACAGCTTTATCCTGATCCTGTAACCGCGCTTTTCTCGCTTACAGCACGCTCCGCTTCCCTAATCGCGCCTGTAACGTTGCTTTCCTCGCTTGCAGGGGCGACTCTCTCCTGCAACCGCACTTTTCTCGCTTACAGCACGCTCCGGCTCCCTAGCCGCTCCTGTAACGTTGCTTTCCTCGCTTGCAGCGGCGACTCTCTCCTGCAACCGCAGTTTCCCGCCTCGCTCCACCGCAGGAGCCGCCACCAGCTAAGTCAATATCGGCTGGTTCCGTCAATAATCATGGGCGGCTATTCGCGTATTTTAACCTTTTTTTGTACGAAGCCGCCGTTCGGCGTAAGCAGTTGCGCAGATCGAGCCATAGTGGGGTAATCAAGGATAAGGCCATTTCTCCGTTCATTCGAGAGGCGTATGCCCATTTATCTGTAGACTATTAAC
This sequence comes from Cohnella sp. GbtcB17, assembly GCF_019091135.1. Lineage (GTDB taxonomy): Bacteria > Bacillota > Bacilli > Paenibacillales > Paenibacillaceae > Cohnella. The sequence continues at coordinate 38,238 of NZ_JAGXJW010000042.1, forward strand.
ACAAGTCTTCATTTCCGTCAATGAAAATTTAACAACTCGAGTGCCCCCTCTTCGGATAACGTTTCGCATGTTATTCTATAATCAGAAATCGTGCCATTTCCCCCCATATATTGCTATGGAATAGGAATTGGACAGCAAGCCGGAAAGGAGAACTACGATGAACCAATCTTATCACTCCTTGCACTTGGTGCCGCGTCATATGCCTGAGAGCCCGATTCCACCGTCACACTCCTTCAACGATGATTCAAGCCATATGATCGCACGCACGCTTAAGGATAAAGCCTCGCTGCTCCGCCCGCTGAAGGACGAGCATCTGCTCGAAGTTTATCGCGAAGCGAAGAAAATGAATTTGTCCAACGAATTCATCGAGCTGCTAGAGGACGCCATTGAGCTGCGCAATCTCGAGCACCGTCTCAAAGCTTAACACAATCATCGTAAAAAACCTCCCCTACCGTCGATCCATCGGCGGTGGAGGAGGTTTTTTTCATGGCGTTCGACGACCGGCTTCGGCATACGACTCGGCGACAAGGCACAGATAATAGGACAGCCCGGTCTGCATCGACTCCAGCATTCCTCTATGGAAGGCATCGCCCAGGAAAAAACGGCACTGTCCCGCGAATTCCTCCGGACTGGCGGGCTGACCTTCCGCCGCGCGCGCCGCCAGGTGACGTTCAATTCGGGTGTGTGCTTCCTCGTCGTCATGCGCCCGGCCCTCGCGAAGCGACCGCGCCATCTCCTCCATAAATCGCGCAGCCTCTGCCGCTTGGCGGTTCATTCGCTCAGGATCGATCGCATCCGCGCCGGGCAGCTCGAAGTCGTATGTTTCCTTCAGATGCCTGCTCTGCTCCGCCAGCGCAGCTTCCCATTCTTCCGCCGTACCGAATCCGACGAACAATGACGCCGCAGGCATAGCAGCGCCCTCCCGCTCCGATTCGATCGAAGAATCCAGCGTGACGGACAGACGCTCCAGCCGACGCTTCCTCTCGCGGATGAGCTCGCGTTGACCTTCAAGGATGCGTAGACGGTCAGTCTCCCCCTCCAACAACCGCTTGATTTCTTCTAACGGAAAATCAAGCTCCTTATAGAACAAAATCTCCTGCAGCCGCTCGAGTTCCTTCTGACCGTACAACCGGTACCCGGCTTCGCTAATTTCCACCGGCACAAGCAAGCCGAGCTTGTGGTAATGGTGAAGCGTCTTGATCGTCACCTTCGACAATGCCGACATTTCTTTGACCGTGAATTTCATGCGGACACCTCCTCATCGATATCTCGATCTTAAATCCTCCTCCAAGAGGAGAGTCAACCCTGCTCGAAAACATTCGCACCGCGCAATCGTTAACCGATTTTCCCGCTATCTCGGCTCCGATCCAAGCAACCGCGCAGCTGTTAGCCGGTTTTTCCGGCTAACTCGGTCCAGATCCATGCAATCGCGCTCCGTTAACCGATTTTTCCGGCTATCTCGCCCCCTCTCCTCTTTCGGACCCTCTCCCCCTTCGGCATCCTCTCCCTCGTCAACCACAACCTCCCCCGCCTCCTCCATATGCCAAGAAGCCGCCCTCCATCCGGAGAGCGGCTCCTCTTCAGTCGCGCGCGACGCCTGTTACTTCAATTGGTACTGCACCGTCACGCTCGCCGAAATCTCGATCTGTCCGCTTTGCACGGAGGACGAGAAACCAGCGGCAGATTCAGCGGCCTTCGCCTGATCGAATGTTGCCGTCACGATCGGCACGTTCGCCGCATTCCCCTGCACGATGTTGATGACCGGGCCCAGCGTGCGGCTAGCCGACGTCGCGAGTACCGACGCTTTTGCGCCCGCATTGGTCATCGCTTTTTTCAGCGCCTCAAGCTCGTATTGATCCTGCTTCTCTGTGCCGAACTGCACGCCGTCCACCCTGTTCGCGCCCGCTGCGGATACCGCGTCCAGCAGCTTACCGATGCCCGCGAGATCGCGATACGCCACCCGCACCGAATGAGTCGCGAGGTAGCCCTTCAGCACCTGGCCTTCTTTTTCCGTGTAGTTGTACTCCGGCTGCACGCCGAAGTTAGTCGTCTGCACGTCCTTTTTATCGATCTTGTACGTGTCGTACAGCGTCTTCTCGACCGCCGCGAACTTCGTCGCCGAAGCCTGCTGCGCTTCCTGGGCCGTCTTGCCTCGCGCGTCCACGCCGAAGCTCAGGTAAGCCACGTCCGGATCCACCTTAATCGAGCCTTCCGCCCCTACCGTTACCGCGTTTTGAATGCTTGCCGCCTGCACGGCCCCTGTCGTCTCCGCCATTGCCTGATCCGCTCCCAGCTTCGTCGCTCCGAACCATCCTGCCGCCACCATCGTCACGGCCAGCAATGCGACTTGCACGGTCCTTTTACCCATTATAGACGCCTCCATATTCAGGTTTGTCTACTCAACGGCTATTATAGGCAAAAGGTTGCAGGTCAACCATAAAACAGTTCAAAAAAAAGCAAAAAGCCCCCGTCCGGGAGCTCGCGCATCTGCTTGTTCGCGGTTTATTGGTTCTCCAGCTCTTCCTTGCTGACCAGTTGGACTAAAGCGGTTACAGCTTGCTCTGCGTCCGAACCTTCGGCACTGATGGATACTTCGGTGCCCGAGCTGATCGCCAGACTCATGATACCCATGATGCTCTTCGCGTTCACGCGCTTGTCTTCCTTCTCCACGAACACGTCCGAGGAGAATTTATTGGCTTCTTGCACAAATAAGGCCGCCGGTCTGGCGTGAAGCCCCGTCTTAAGCCGAACAACAACCGGCTGTCTCGTCATGGAACGAATCCCCCTGTCTTTGTTCTCATCCCGGTACACGGGACCCACCGCACATGGTTTGTTATCTATTATAGCATTAGAGCGCTTGGTTGTGCCACAGGCTTATAAAGCGCCGCCCCGTATTTTTTCCGCCCACTCGTCGATCTTGCGAAGCCGGTGATTGACGCCTGACTTGCTGACCTGTCCCTTGAGCATGTCCCCGACTTCCTTCAGGTTCATATCGGGATGCATAAGCCGGATCTCCGCGACCTCGCGCAGCTTGTCGGGCATGTTCTCGAGTCCGACTTCCTTTTGCAGCAGCTTGATATTGTCGATCTGACGGACGGCAGCGCCGATCGTCTTGTTCAGGTTCGCGGTCTCGCAATTCACGATCCGGTTGACCGAATTACGCATATCCCGCATGATGCGCACGTCCTCGAACTTGAACAGCGCCTGGTGCGCGCCGATGATGCTAAGGAACTCGATGATCTTTTCGCCTTCCTTGATGTACAGGATGAAGCCTTTTTTGCGTTCGATAAACCTGGCGTTCAGATGAAACTTGTTCGCGAGGTCGACGAGCGCTTTGCAATGCTCTTCGTACATCGAGGCGATCTCCAGATGGTAAGACGAGCCTTCCGGGTTGTTTACGGATCCGCCGGCGAGGAAGGCGCCTCGCAGGTACGCTTTTTTACAGCAAGGCTTGCGCACGAGTTCCTTGTCGATGTCCGAGTTGAACTGGAAGCCCGCGCTCGCGATCTTCAGCTCTCCGAGCAGCTGCTCGACGCCCGCGGGCACGCGAACGATGTAGACGTTGTTTTTTTTGAGCCGCATCTTTTTGCGGACGAGCAACTCGGTCGGTACGGGATAGTGCCGCTTCATCAAAGTATAAATGCGCCTGGCGATGGCCGCGTTTTCCGTCGAGATGTCGAGCACGATCCGCTTGTTCGTCAGCGACACCGCGCCGTTCATCCGGATCAGCGCCGACAGCTCGGCGATATCGCAGCAGCCTTCGGACTCCACGAGCGTCAATTCTTTTTTGGTCTGAGCCGCGAACGACACGTCGCCTTCACTCCTTCCTCAGCATCCAGTCTTCCACCAGCTGGTAAATGTGCTCGCTCAGCTTGGCGGCGTCATGGCGCAGATACGTTCGGAACAGCACCAGCCGGTCCGCGATCACCTTGTAGCCGCGCCGCTCCACCTCGTCCAGGTCCAGATGGACGGCAGCCGAACCCTGCTCCGCGTACATGCTATGCACCTGCGGGGGAATCTCCCCGTTGTTCACGATGACATAATCGAATAAATGATGGCCGATGTGCGCATGGATCGCGTCCAGATGGTCGCCCACTGAATAATTATCGGTCTCTCCGGGCTGAGTCATAACGTTGCATACGAAAATCTTAACGGCCTGCGCGTTCAGGATCGCCTCCGCCAGCTTGGGCACGAGCAGGTTGGGCATGATGCTCGTATACAGGCTGCCCGGGCCGATCAGAATGGCGTCCGCTTCCGCAATCGCCTGAACAGCCTCCTCGAGCGGCTCTACGTCGGCCGGCTCGATGAAGACGCGGCGGATCGCCAGCCCCGACTTCGGAATCTGCGATTCGCCTTCGACAATGCTGCCGTCCTCCATCTCGGCCTTGAGGAGGATCGCCTGGTTGGCAGCCGGCAGCACGCGGCCCCGTACGGCGAGCACCCGGCTCAGCTCCCTCACTCCGGCGACGAAGTCGCCCGAGATGTCGGTCATCGCCGCCAATATCAGATTGCCCAGGCTGTGACCGGCCAATCCCGCGCCGCCCATAAAGCGATAGGACAGCATGTCGGCCAGGAGCGGCTCGGTATCCGCCAGCGCGGTGAGCACGTTGCGGATGTCGCCCGGCGGCGGCATCTGCAGCTCCGAACGGAGGATGCCGGAGCTCCCGCCGTCGTCTGCGACCGTGACGATCGCGGTGATATCGAGCGGCTTTTGCTTGAGCCCGCGCAGCATGACGGACAATCCCGTCCCCCCGCCGATGACGACGATGCGGGGCTTCCTGGCGCCCTGCCCCGGCTTAGCCATGACGGTCTCTCTCTGCGTCGCGGTGGCTGACGCGGACCGCCTCGGTCTCGCCGGCGCTCAGCATGCGGCCGAGATATTCGGCGAGCGCGACCGAGCGGTGCTTGCCGCCGGTGCAGCCGATGCCGATGACGACCTGGCTCTTGCCTTCCTTGTGGTACAGCGGGATGAGGTACTGCAGCATGTCGAGCAGCTTCGCCAGGAAGGTCTGCGTCTCCGGCCACTTCATCACGTAGTCGTATACTTCGGGATCCTGCCCCGTCTTGGGACGCAGATTTTCCACGTAATGCGGATTCGGCAAAAAGCGGACGTCGAAGATCAGATCGGCGTCGATCGGCACGCCGTACTTGAACCCGAACGAAGTGACGTTGACGGCGAGCGAATTGCGCCCTTCCTCGGTGAACCGGGAGATAATCTTGTCTTTGAGCTGGGCAGGCTTGATGCTGCTCGTGTCGATGACCTGCGTCGCCCAGCCCTTCAGATCCTCGAGCAGCTTGCGCTCGGCATGGATGCCTTCGAGCGGCATGCCTTCGGGCGCGAGCGGATGCCGCCGGCGAGTCTCCTTGTAGCGCTGAACGAGCACGGAGTCGGTCGCGTCGAGGAATAGGATCTCATAGTGCAGCGTGTAATGCTCGCGTATATAGTTCAGCGACTCGGACAGCGCCGTGAAAAACTCCCGGCCGCGAAGGTCGATGACGAGCGCAACCTTGCCGATCCGGCCCTGGGATTGATCGATCAGCTCGGCAAACTTCGGGATCAGCACCGGCGGCAGATTGTCGACGCAAAAAAAGCCGAGGTCTTCCATGCTCTGCACCGCGATCGTCTTGCCTGCGCCCGACATGCCCGTGATGATGACGAGCGTCGGTCTTGATACCGTCGTGTTCATAGTGTCCACGTGCATCCCCCCTGCCACATGCGAAGCGCCTGACCGCCGTTGACCGGACAAGCAGGCGCCTCTCAAGCGAATTAAGCGTATAAGAAAAGTCCGGCCGCGCCGACGACGCCGGCATTGTTGCCCAGTTCGGCGGGCACGATGTCCACGCCTTCCTTCGCCGTATCCGTCGAGAACTTCTCGAACGTCTCGCGGATTTGCTCGAACAAATATTCGCCGGCCTTGCTCACGCCGCCGCCGATGATGAAGCGCTGCGGGTTGACGATGACCGCGAGCGCCGCCATCGACTTGCCCAGATAGAAGGCCGCCCGCGCGACGATGCGCTGGGACACTTCGTCCCCTGCCTTGGCGGCGTCGAATACATCCTTCGCCATGATCTTGTCGACCAGGGACAGCGACGTGCGGTCGCCGCGCGCGACGGCGTCGTTCGCCATCCGGATGATGCCGGTCGCCGAGGATACCGTCTCGAGGCATCCCATCTGGCCGCAGCCGCACTGGATCGCTTCAAGGTCCGGGACGATGGAGATATGGCCCAGCTCGCCCGCCATGCCGTTGAAGCCCTCGATCAACCGGCCGTTCACGATGATGCCGCCGCCGACGCCCGTGCCGAGCGTATAGCATACGCAGTTGTGCACCCCGCGGCCGGCGCCGCCCCATACTTCGCCCAACGCGGCTACGTTGGCGTCGTTGTTGATCTTGACCGGCTTGCCGAGCTTCTCCTCCATGATATGCCGGACCGGCACTTGCCGGAAAGGCAGGTTGGCGGAGAACTTGATGATGCCGCCCGGAATGTCGAGGAAACCCGCGATCCCGATGCCGATCCCGTGGACCTGCTCCCACTCGGGCGTGCCGGGAGGCACGAGCGAATGCACGTAAGCCGCGATATTGTCCAAAATGCGGTCCGTGCCGAGCTCGGTCTCGGTCGGTCCCTCGTAGGTCCGCAGAAGCTCGCCGAGATGGTTGCACAGACCGATCTTGATCGTCGTGCCGCCCAGGTCGACGCCAACGTATAGCGATTGAGACATAGTGTTAGACACCTCTTGAAAGTAATGGATAAGTCATCAAGCGAGAAGCGCCGGCTTCCAGGCCGGCGCGCCTCATCCTGCCGATCAGCCTAGCGACTGGCTCCAGTCGTGAACCATATGGCCCTCGAGATACTTCTCGCAATCGAGCGCCGCCATGCAGCCGCTGCCCGCTGCGGTGATCGCCTGACGGTACTTCGTGTCCTGCACGTCTCCGCAAGCGAATACGCCGGGGATGTTCGTCTCGGAGGAGCCCGGCTTCGTCACGATATAGCCGTTTTCGTCGGTCACGACCTGGCCGCCCAGGAACTTCGTGTTCGGCGTATGGCCGATGGCGACGAAGACACCGTCCGTCGGCAGCACTTCTTCTTCGCCCGTCTTATTGTCGCGGACCTTCAGCCCGGTGACGCCAAGCGGGCCGGCGACGACCTCGAGCGGCGTCTTGTCGAGTCCCCATGCGATCTTCGGATTCTCTCGCGCGCGGTCCTGCATGATCTTCGAAGCGCGCAGCTCTTCGCGGCGGTGGACCAGCGTCAACTCCGAGGCGAAGCGCGTCAGGAAGTTCGCTTCCTCCATCGCGGAGTCGCCGCCGCCGATGACGATGATCTTCTTGTTGCGGAAGAAAAACCCGTCGCAGGTCGCGCAGGTGCTGACGCCACGTCCGACGTTGTCCTTCTCGCCGGCGATGCCCAGATACTTGGCCGATGCGCCTGTCGAGATGATGAGGCTCTCTCCCTTCAGCGTCTCGCCGCCTTCAAGGTTGAGCGTGAACGGCCGCTCTCCGAGCTCGACCGAGTTGATCCAGCCCGTGCGGAACTGCGCGCCGAAGCGCTCCGCCTGCTTGCGCATGTTCGCCATTAGATCGGGTCCCATGATGCCTTCGGGGAAGCCCGGGAAGTTCTCGACCTCCGTCGTCGTGGTCAGTTGTCCGCCCGGCTCCGGGCCTTCGATGACGAGCGGGTTCATGTTGGCGCGCGCCAGATAGATGGCAGCCGTGAGGCCCGCCGGTCCTGTTCCGATTACGATGCTCTTATAGATAGTCATGCGTCCTGGTCCTCCTCGGCCTGATCTTGAGATTGTAGGAATCGATTCGGTTTAAGATCGATCCTGAAATGCGCGGTTCGTCAGCTTCAGCTTCTCGCGAATGCCGCAAGCCTCGTCGATCCGTCCCGCGTAGCGGCTGATGCTCCCCTGCGAAGCGCCGTATACGTCCATCAGCTCGGCGTATGTAATGCTCCTGCGGTGCATTTTCGCCGTCCAGTATTCGAGCGCCGCGGCCCATCCCGCCGCATTGCGAAGCTTCGGCACATCGGGATAGACGCGCGAGAGATAGTCGACCCACAGCGTCATCATGTCATGCTGCTGCACGACGTCGTACCGTCCGGCCATCCGCTCCATCGCCTGCTCCAGCACGCCCTGCCAGTCGCTGTCCCAGACGGGCAGCCTGGCGGATCTGCGCCTCGCGTCGAGCATCAGCGGCCGGCCGTCGAAGACGACCGCGAGCGCGTCCTCGACGCCGATCGAGCGCAGCACCAGCACGGCGACGCGCTTGAGATCGTCCTCTTCCTCCGCGTCGACGAGAAACGCCTTCAGCGCTTCGATGACCTCCTCGTCGGCAACCAGGCCCAGCGCCTGGATAACCTGCATCTTCGTCCGGCGGTCGCCGTGTCGCAACGCCCAGAAGAACGAAGAGCGCACGAGCGGATCCTTCTTGAGCGTCTCGGAGATCCGTTCGGGGTGCTTTTCCCACTCGCGGAACTGCTCGTCGAACGGCATATGGTAGTGGTACTGGGTCGGCGGACTCGCTTCTCCCTGTCTTACCTTAGCCAATTTGCCCAAATAGAAATCAGCGACGGCCGGCGACGCGTCGAGCCGCCTCGCCTGCAGCCAGTGGCGCTCGGCCTCGTCGAACCGCCCGATGTTCGCCGATGCGACGGCCGCGAAGTGATGCAGGCTCGGCTCGGCCGACAGCTCGCCTTTGCGGAGGAGCCGGGTGAAGTGAACGTAGGCTTCGCGATGTTCGCCGACAATCCCCATCGTCGTGCCCAGCTTGAATACGTGCTCCGGATGAATCGGAATCGTCTTCTTCAGCAGGCTGAGCAACGATGCGAGATCCTCTCGCCGGTTGACGTGCTGGTAGAAGATCGCCAGGTTGCAAAGCGCGTGCAAATTGCCCGGCTCCGCCTTCAGCACTTCGCCGATCGTCTGCACGGACTTGTCGAACAGGCCCATATAATAGTAGGCGAGCCCCAGGTTGTTGCGCGCGGCGAGGAAGTCCGGCTTCTGGACCAGAATGTCCTCCAGCAGCCGCACCGCCTCGGAAAACCGTCCCGCCTCCAACAGCTCCCGGGCCTTGTCGTGTTCGTAGAGACTCTCCTTGGCCTTGATCGTGGACAGCTTGGTCGGACGCTTCAGCTCGTAGACGAGCAGGTCGAGCAATTCGTCCGCCTCGTCGAGGAACTGGCCGTCAGGATCGTTCTCAAGGTAGGTGACGAGCGACTCCTCGGCCGCTTCGAAAAGCTCCATGTTGGCATAGTTGTTCGCCAGATAATAATGGCACTCCGTCATGCCCGGATCGATGCGCTCCAGCACCGACCGCAGGATGTCGTTGGACTCCTCGTAGCGCCCCATCTCGGACAGGATGCCCGCCATGTTGCAGTGGTTCACCGGATTCTCCGGCTCGTATTCGACGGCACGGCGGAAATACTTCAGCGCCTTGTCGTAATGATAGCGGTCCAGCGACTGTACGGCGCGCTCAAAGAAAAACGTCGCGTCCAGCGACAACGGAATGACTTTGGTGCGGCGGCCGGCGACCACTCGCTTGCGCGGATTCATCGTCAAGGCACCTCCCCCCGGTCGTATAGTAGTTTGTTCGTCTTGCGCCTGACAATCCCGATTCGTTGGCTGCCTCTCGCGGCGAGCCGCCGGTCCTCGGCCGGACCGGAACATGTTAAACCGATTATAACACAGCAATGCCATCCATCAAATGAAAAAGGACCGTCCGGGCGTGTCGCGGCCTGTCGTTCCGCGCGTATAGGAAGCGCAGTATTCACCGCGCCCTACGGAACTGCGGAGCAAATAAAAACGCGGCTCCCGCGCGAATCGCGCAGGTTGCCGCGCCTAGCATGCTTTGCTTAGGGTTATACGCCGGCCGTCTTGAACAGCGTGCTGATCGAGCCGCCTTCGGTGATGATCCGGGTCGCTTCGGCCAGCATCGGCGCTACGGACAGCACCTTGAAGCGGTCGGAGCGGTCGTTCGGCAGCAGGATCGAATCCGTCACGACGACCTCGCGGATGCTCGGATGATCGAGCTTCTGCAGGGCGTTGGCGGAGAAGAGCGGATGCGTCGCGCAGACGTACACGTCCTCCGAGCCGCGCTCCTTGAGACCTTCGACGACGTTCACGATCGTCGTCCCGGTGTCGATCATGTCCTCGATAATGATCGGGGTGTAGCCCTCGACCTCGCCGATGACGTGCGTGATGACCGATTCGTTGTGCGCGGGACGCTTCTTGATCATGATCGCGAATGGAGAATCGAGCTGGTTGGCCAGCTTCTCCGCCGTGGAAGCTCGTCCGGCGTCCGGCGAGACGATGACCGGATTGCGGATGTTCTTCGCCCGCAGGTAGTCGCTGATCAGGTCCAGCGCGGTCAAATGGTCGACCGGGATGTTGAAGAAGCCTTGAATCGCCGGCGCGTGCAGGTCGATCGTGACGATGCGGGTCGCGCCGACCGTCGTCAGCACGTCCGCGACCATCTTCGCCGAGATCGGCTCGCGCGGCGCGGCCTTGCGCTCTTGGCGGGCATATCCATAGTAAGGGAGCACAATGTTGATCGTACGCGCCGATGCCCGCTTGGCCGCGTCGATCATGATCAGCAGCTCTACGAAGAAGTCATTGATCGGATGTGACAAAGATTGCACGAGGAACACGTCGCAGTTGCGGATGGTCTCCTCGTAGTGCACGTACACTTCGCCGCTCTTGAAGCGAGACAGCGTAATCTTGCCTAGCGGCAGCCCGAGCTGCTCGGCGATCTTCTCCGCCAGCACGGGATTCGACGATCCGGAAAAAATACGAAGCTTGCTGCTGTACATTGTGCGCCTCCAAGATTTTTCACTAGCGGCTTTGCCGCATTTATCCCCTCTATTATACATGACGCCGGTAGGATAGCCAAAGGGTTCTGTGTCATATCCCGACTGGTAATTCACTTTAATTGGCACATTTTCGTCACTTTTCGAGCCGCGCGCGTCGAATCTTGGCCGTTAACCGCGGCACGACAAGCCGCCGGCCCCCGCGTCCTTTGCGGGACGGGAAACCGGCGGCTGCGCGGTCAATTCTTTTTAGTCGGCTTGCGGTGGCGGAACTCAAGCTCGCTCAGCACATCGTCCAGCGGAATATTCTCCTGGCGCAGCAGCACCATCAAATGGAAAATGAGATCGGCCGCTTCCGCGCGCGTCTCCGCCTTGTCGTGGTTTTTCGCGCCGATGATGACCTCCGCGGTCTCCTCGCCGATCTTTTTCAGAATCTTGTCCAGACCCTTGTCGAAAAGATACGTCGTGTAGGAGCCCTCGGGCCGCTCGGCATGGCGCTTCGCGATCGTCGATTCCAGCTCGGTGAGCGGCGCGAAGCGATCGGCTGCAGGCAGCGCTTCCTGCTGCAGCTCGCCGGACGCGTCGCGATAGAAGCAGCTGTAGCTGCCGGTGTGGCAGGCCGGGCCATTCGGGACAACCTGCACCAGCAGCGTGTCGCCGTCGCAATCGTAGCGCAGGGACACGACCTTCTGGGTATTGCCGCTCGTCGCGCCTTTGTGCCACAGTTCCTGCCGGGACCGGCTCCAAAATACCGTCTCCCCTTTTCCCAGCGTCAGGGCAAGAGACTCCTTGTTCATATAGGCCATCATCAGAACTTCCTTGCTGACCGCGTCCTGCACGATCGCGGGCACGAGTCCGTCCGCGTCCCATTTGATCAAATCCGCCAGCGTCTCGCTCATCTCACATTCACTCCTTGGCTCCGCAGGGCGTCCTTCACCTCGCGGATCGTCACTTCTTTATAGTGGAAAATGCTCGCGGCAAGCGCCGCGTCCGCGTGTCCCTGCGAGAAGGCGTCCGCGAAATGCGAGGCGTTGCCCGCGCCGCCCGAAGCGATGACGGGAATGCCGACGCTGTCGGATACGGCGCGCGTCAGCGCGTTGTCGAACCCGTCCTTCGTGCCGTCGGCGTCCATGCTCGTGAGCAGCAGTTCGCCTGCGCCGCGGCGCTCCGCTTCCTGTGCCCAGGCGACCGCCCGGATGCCCGTCGGATTGCGTCCGCCGTGCGTGAAGATCTCCCATTCGCCCCACTCGGCGTTGTACTTTGCGTCGATGGCGACGACGATGCACTGCGCCCCGAACACGCGCGAGCCGTCCGAGATCAGATCCGGATTGCGAATCGCCGCCGTGTTGATCCCGATCTTGTCGGCGCCGGCGCGCAACAGCCGCTTCATGTCCTCGACCGCGGAGATGCCGCCGCCCACCGTGAACGGAATCGTGATCTCGCCGGCCGTCCTCCGTACGACGTCGACCATCGTGGCGCGGCCTTCGACCGAAGCCGATATATCGAGGAACACCAGCTCGTCGGCGCCTTCGCGATCGTAGATCTCGGCCAGCTCGACCGGGTCCCCCGCGTCGCGCAGGTTGACGAAGTTGACGCCCTTGACGACCCGCCCGTCCTTCACGTCGAGGCAGGGAATGATCCGTTTTGCCAACATAAGCTTGCCTCCTTTGCCTGCTTGGATTGCTGAGGCAGCATTCCCTATGCCGCGATTCGCTGCCGTTGTGCGATACGATCGCACATCTCCCAACTATTACTTGTAAGCCGCGACCGCCTCGGACAGCGAGATGCTGCCGGTATAGAGCGCTTTGCCGACGATCGCGCCGCCGACGCCGTCCGCCGCGTGCTTCGACAGGTTCGCCAGATCCTCCGGCTTGCTGACGCCGCCCGACGCGATGACCGTACGGCCCGATACTTGCGCCAGGCGCACGATTGCCTCGACGTTCGGTCCGCCCATCATGCCGTCGCGGGAGATATCCGTGAAAATGAACGTCTCCGCGCCCTCGGCCGCCAGTTCCTTCGCCAGATCCTCCGCGCGCACCTGCGACGTCTCGAGCCAGCCTCGCGTTGCCACGAAGCCGTCCCGGGCGTCGATACCGATCGCCACTTTGCCGCCGTGCTTGGCCAGCACCTTCGAGACGAAGGCGCGGTCTTCGATCGCCGCCGTGCCCAGAATGACGCGGGACACGCCAAGCGACAGCAGCCGCTCCACGTCCGCCTCGGTCCGAAGGCCGCCGCCCACCTGTACGGGCACCTGCACGGCACGCGCGATCCGACCGATCAGCTCGTCATTGACCGGATGGCCTGCCTTGGCGCCGTCCAGATCGACGAGATGCACCCACTCGCCGCCCTGCGCTTCCCAATCCCTGGCCGCGGACACCGGATCGTCGTTGTACACCGTCTCGCGGTTATAGTCGCCCTGAACCAGACGGACGGCTTTGCCGCCGCGGATGTCAATGGCCGGGTAGATAATAAAATTGGACAAAGGGATGACCTCCAACTTGTTGACGTTCCTCAGTTCCTCACACTCGCAGGCCTCGCAAGTGCGCTGCCCGGATGCGGTAGAGTAACTTTTCGCCCTTACAGCGCCATTTCGAGCGTCCGCGGATACTGTAGAGTAACTTTTTGCCCTTACTGCACCATCACGAACACCCTCAGGTACTGTAAAGTAACTTTTTGCCCTTACAACGTCAATTCGAGCGCCGTTGTAAAGTAACATTCCACTCTTACTACGCCATGTCGAGCACCCTAAGATGCTGTAGAGTAACTTTTTGCCCTTACAGCCTCCGCACCAGCACTAGCACCCGCACCTACCTAAGCTGTCCCGCCTTCGGCCAACTCCACGAACCTCCGCAGCAGCGCCACGCCCAGTTCGCCGCTTTTCTCCGGGTGAAACTGCATGCCGCTCACGTTGTCCCGCCCGACGATCGCCGTCACCGGCTGATGGTAATCGGCCGTCGCCAGCAGGTCCTCGCGCCGCTCGGGCAGCGCATGGTACGAGTGCACGAAGTACACATGTCCCGGCGCCAGCCCCTCGAACAGCGGATGCGACGGCTGCTCGAAGCTCAGCTCGTTCCAGCCCATATGCGGGACCTTGTAGTCGCCCCGAAACCGCACGACCCGGCCCGGCAGCAAGCCCAGCCCTTCGTGCGTTCCGTGCTCCTCGCTCTCCGCGAACAGCAGCTGCATGCCCAGGCAGATGCCCAGCAGCGGCTGTCCCGCGGCCGCCGACTCGCGGACGACCGCGTCCAGCCCGGTCTCCCGCAGATTGCGCATCGCGTCGCCGAAAGCGCCAACGCCCGGCAGAATGACGCCGTCCGCCGCGAGAATCTCCTCGCGAGAAGATGTGACCCGCGCCTCTCGCCCGAGCCGCTCGACCGCCTTGCTCACGCTATGCAGGTTGCCCATGCCGTAGTCGACGATCGCGATCATCCTACAGCACTCCCTTCGTCGACGGCACGCCCTTCACGCGCGGGTCGATCTGCGTCGCTTCGTCCAGCGCGCGTCCCACCGCCTTGAACACCGCCTCGATCATATGGTGCGTATTTTTGCCGTAGTGGACGATGACATGCAGCGTGATCCGCGACTCGAGCGCCAGCTTCCACAGAAACTCGTGCACGAGCTCCGTGCTGAAGCTGCCCACCGTCTGCGACGGATACTCCGCGCGATACTCGAAGTGCGGACGGTTGCTCACGTCGACGACGACCTGCGCGAGCGCCTCGTCCATCGGCACGAACACGCTGGCGTAGCGCTTGATGCCGGCTTTGTCGCCGAGCGCTTCCCGCAGCGTCTGCCCGAGGCAGATGCCGATGTCTTCCACCGTGTGATGATCGTCGATGTCGACGTCCCCGCGCGCCTCCACCTTCAGGTCAAACTGGCCGTGCTTGGCGAACAGATCGAGCATATGGTTGAGAAAAGGAACGTCCGTCTCTAAGTTCACGTCGCCCGTGCCGTCAACGGCAAAAGCCAGTTTGATATCCGTTTCGTTCGTCTTGCGCGCGACTTCGGAGCTTCTAACCCCGGCCGAGATGTTGTTGTCCTGTGCCATCTTATTGATCTCCGCCTTCCTTGAAGCGAATTTCTACCGCTCTCGCATGTGCTTCCAAGCCTTCGTGCCGCGCAAGCGTCGCGATGCCCGCTGCATCCCGGCGCAGCGCCTCCCGGCTGTACCGGATCAGGCTCGACTTCTTGACGAAGTCGTCCACGTTCAGCGGCGAGGAGAACCTGGCCGTGCCGTTCGTCGGCAAAATATGGTTCGGTCCCGCGAAATAATCGCCGACCGGCTCCGAGCTGAACGGGCCGAGGAAAATCGCGCCCGCGTTCTCGATCCGCCCGAGCAGCTCGAGCGGGTCCTCGGTCATGATCTCCAGGTGCTCCGGCGCCAACTTGTTCACGACGTCGATCCCCTCCGCGAGATCGGCGACCGTCAGGATCGCGCCGTACTGCTCAAGCGACTTCTCGGCGATCTCGCGCCGCGGCAGCGTCGCCACCTGCCGCGCGAGCTCCGCCTCGACCTCGCGCGCGAGCCGCTCGGACGGCGTCACGAGCATGGCCGACGCCATCTCGTCGTGCTCCGCCTGCGACAGCAGGTCGGCGGCGACGAAGCGCGCATCCGCGCTCTCGTCCGCCAGCACGACGATCTCGCTCGGCCCGGCGATGCTGTCGATGTCGACGGCGCCGAACACGGCGCGCTTCGCCAGCGCCACATAGATGTTCCCCGGGCCGCAGATCTTGTCCACAGCCGGGATGCTCTCCGTACCGTACGCCAGCGCGGCTACGGCTTGGGCGCCGCCGACCCGGTACATCTCCGTGACGCCCGCCTCGGCGGCCGCCACGAGAATGTACGGGTCGATGCCTTCGCGGCCGCCGGTCGCCGGCGGCGTCACCATCGCGATCTGCGGCACGCCCGCGACCTTGGCGGGCAGCACGTTCATGAGCACCGACGACGGGTACGCCGCCTTGCCTCCGGGCACGTACAAGCCGACGCGGGCGAGCGGGCGCAGCGACATGCCCAGCATCGTGCCGTCCGGCTGTACGTCGATCCACGATTGGCGCTTCTGCTTTTCATGGAAGGCCGTCACGTTCGCCGCCGCGCGGCGCAGCGCGTCCAGAAATTCAGGCTCCACGCGCTCGTACGCGGACTGGATCTCCGCCTCCGTCACGCGCAATTGCGACGCGTCCAGCCGCACGCGGTCGAATGCCTCGGTGTACCGCAGCAGCGCGGCATCGCCCTCGGAACGGACCGCCGATACGATCTCTGCGACCGCCGCGTTTTGCTCCGGCGAGCCGTAATCGCTCTCCCGCTCCAGCTTGAAGCCGCTCGCTGGTCCTTTGTACATGCCGACTCCTCCTGCCCTTAATGAATTCATCCTTGCCTGTTCGCCAGTCGAACTCGAGGCTTAAGCCTTCGCCGCCAACGTATCTGACAGCCTGTCGCACAGCGACTGGATGGCCGCGTTCTGCATCCGGTAGCTGACGCGGTTCGCGATCAGCCGGCTCGTCACCTGGAACAGCGTCTCCATCTCGACCAGTCCGTTCTCCTCGAGCGTTTTGCCCGTTTCGACCATATCCACGATCCGGTCGGCCAGGCCGATGAGCGGCGCCAGCTCGATCGAGCCGTTCAGCTTGATGACCTCCACCTGCTGGCCGCGTTCGCGGAAATACTGGGACGCCACCCGCGGATACTTCGTCGCCACGCGCGGATGGATGACCGGCTCCCAGTCCGGCAGCCCGATGACCGACATCCGGCATCTGGCGATGCCCAGATCGAGCAGCTCGTAGACGTCTTTGTTCTCCTCCATCAGCACGTCCTTGCCGACGATGCCGATGTCCGCGACGCCGTATTCAACGTAGGTCGGCACATCGACCGGCTTGGCCATAATAAACTCCATATTGGCTTCCGGCACCGGAATGATGAGC
This sequence comes from Cohnella sp. GbtcB17, assembly GCF_019091135.1. GTDB lineage: Bacteria > Bacillota > Bacilli > Paenibacillales > Paenibacillaceae > Cohnella. The sequence goes on from NZ_JAGXJW010000042.1 coordinate 54,957, forward strand.
CGGCGGGAGTCGTCGAAGTCCTCGGGGATCGGGAGCCCCGCCTGCCGGAACAGCTTGCTCGCCTGCTTGTAGATGCGCCCTTTGGGCATCGCGACCTTCAATACCGCGCCGCCGTCCGTCATCGCGGATCCCCTCCCTTCTCGTCGAACGTGAACACCTGATCGTAAATGGCACCTTTATATTCGTAGCTTCCCGCCTTCGCTTCCGGCGAAGCGAGAGCGTCACCCGCTCCTGCGTTCAGCCCGTCGCCGATCTGCGCGATGCCTTCGGTCACGACCGCGAGCCCCTCCGCCCGCAAGCCCGCCGCCTTCTCCAGCGCTTCACGTCTGCGTCCCGGCGTGTAGCGGATCAGCGCGCGCGTAGGCTCTTCCTGGCCGACTTCGGCGACCTCGAGCATGCGCGTCGTCTTGAGCGCGAAGCCCGTAGCGGGCGCGGGCCTGCCGAACTGCGCGAGCAGGTTGTCGTACCGTCCGCCGCTGCACACCGGGAATCCGAGCTGCGACGCATAGCCCTCGAACGTCATGCCCGTATAATAGGAAATATCTCCGATCATCGTCAGGTCGATCAGCACATGATCCTGAACGCCGTAGGCGCCCAGCACGTCCCACATCTCGCACAGATGGCGGATCGCCTCGCGCGCGCCTTCGCTCACGCGAAGCTCCAACGCCCGCTCACAAATCTCCTGACCGCCGCGCAGCCGCAGCAAGCCCTCCAGCTCGCGATGCACCGATTCCTCGAGCCGCAGCTCGCCAAGCACCGTCCGGTAACCGACATAATCGCGCTGCAGCAGGCACTCCTTCAGCCGCTCCTGCGCTTCCGCGCGTCCCGGCAGCGTATCGCCGAACAGGCCGTTCAGGAAGCCGACGTGGCCGACCGCGATCTTGAACGAAGGCACGCCCGCCGCCTTCAGCGAAGCGATAGCCAGTGCGATCACCTCCGCATCGGCCTCCGGAGACGGATCGCCGATCAATTCGACGCCGGTCTGGAAAAACTCCGCTTCGCGTCCCGCTTCTTCTTCGAAGGCGCGAAAGACGTTCGCATGATAGCTGAGCCGTAGGGGAAACGGATGGTCCTTGAGCAGCGACGAGGCGACGCGCGCGATCGGCGCCGTGACATCGGAGCGGAGCACGATCGTCGTCCCCCGCTGATTGAGCAGCTTAAACAGCTTCTGATCCGACGTAGCGCTCGCTACCCCTACCGTATCGTAATATTCGATCGTAGGCGTCAGAATTTGCTCGTAGCCCCAGCCTCTCATGCACGTCAACACCTCATGCTCGATACGTCGCAGCTTTGCGACCGCATGAGGCAGATAGTCCTTCACGCCGATCGGCTTTTCGAAGCCTTTGGGTTTGGACACGGAAAACACCTCGCTATATTGAGGCGGTCAAAGCCGCCAATAATACTTCCAGTAATGCTTTACTGCGTTAAAGCGATACCATGTTACCATACTGCCAAAGTAAAGATTACTGATCACTTTATCACGAACGCCCGCCAGCGTCAAGCTGAAGGACTTACTCTGGCATCTTCCGTCGACAGAAAAAAAAGAACCGCCGGCCGGCCCGATGCCAGCCCCGGTTCATGCCGATCCAGACGCCTCCTGCCTCTGCCTCAGGACAGCCTCTCCCCACTGCCTTCGGAAGCGCCGCCGCTTCCGAGTTCGCGCAGCGGATTGCCGCCGACTCTGGCGTGAGCCGGCACGTCCCGATGCACGACCGATCCGGCCGCGATGACGGCATGATCGCCGATCGTTACGCCGGGCAGGATCGTCACGTTGGCGCCGATCATCACATGCGAGCCGATGACGATATCGCCGAGCCGATACTCTTTAATCAGGTATTCGTGCGTCAGCAGCGTAGAGTTGTAGCCGACGATGCAGTTGTCTCCGATCGTGATCCGCTCGGGAAAGAAGACGTCCACCATAACCATCAGCGCAAACGATGTCTCCTTGCCCACCTTCATGCCCAGCACGCGCCGGTAGATCCAATTTTTCACCGAGAGCTCCGGGCAGTAGCGAGCGATCTGGATAAAGACGAAGTTGCGGACCGCCTTCAGCCTGGATACCGTACGGTACACCTGCCATAACGCGTTGGGGCCTTCGACCGGGTACCGCTCGACTTTCCGCAAGGCTTATCCCTCCAACCCGCTAAGCCGCAGCAGCTCGCGCATATCGTGAATGATGCGGTGCGCGCCCGCCTCCCGCAGCGGCGCCTCTCCCTTCAGCGACCAGGAAACGCCAACGGCGAACGCGCCGGCTGCCAGCGCCGAACCGATGTCGACCGTGCTGTCGCCGACCATGATCGCCCGATCCGGCGCGACGCCGAGCGCGCGCAACGCCTTTTGCACCGGCTCCGGATGCGGCTTGGCATGCTCGACATCGTCCAGCGTCACGATCGTATCCATATATTCGTACAGCCCCAGCAGCTTGAGCGCCCGCTCCGTCGTCAGCCGCATCTTCGTCGTGACGATGCCCAGCTTGAGACCGCCTTGCTTCAGCTGCGGCACGACCTCAAGCACGCCCGGGAACAGCGACACCATATCGTCGTGATGCTTGAAGTTGTACTCTCGATAGCCTGCGATCAGATCGTCGACCTGTTCGCGCCCGGAAAACTGCTGCAGCTGCGAGAGCAGCGTCTGTCCCATGATCGGGATGATGTGCTCACGTCCGAATTCGGGCGGGACGATCCCTTGCAGGCAATATAAAAAAGACTGGATGATCAGTTCGTTCGTATCGACGATCGTGCCGTCGAGATCGAACAGGACCGCTTCAATCGCGGTCCCGGTCTTGCCCTCTGTCCGATGGTGACTCATCTGCAGGCTTCCTCTCTTCTTCCGTATCGGCCGGGGCCCGAGCCGCGTCCGGCACGGTCTCTTCGACCGGACGGACGGCAGCGGCAGGCGCTTCGACGATGGCTGCACCGGCCGCATTTTCTTCGAACGTCTTGCTTCTCACGAGCGGATCCAAATATCGCGTTCTGTCGGGATTCATCGCCCGGCGCACGATAATGGCCACGATGCTCGCGATGACGAGAAGCAAGGCAAGCAGCTGCGAGCTGCGAACGTTGCCGTACGAGGGATCGAGGTACCCCTGCTCCCCGAAAATCCAATGCATCGGCGTCCACAGACCGTTGATCAGCGAGGCGAGCCAGTCCGGTCCCTTGAAAGCAAGGCTATCCGTGCGCAGCGCCTCGATAAAGAAGCGGCCGATCGAATACCAGATCAAGTAAGAGAACAGGATCTCTCCTACGCGTACGAACTTCTGGCGGCGCAAAATGAACAAAATAACGAGGCCGATCAGGCTCCACAGCGACTCGTACAAAAAGGTCGGATGGTGGTAAGCGGCCGCCCCCGTCGCCGGGTCGACGACATACATCTGCCTGACGATAAAGGCCGGCAGGTGAAGTTGGTTGCTCAAATATGTACCCGTGACTTCTCCGCCGTAGGCCTCTTGATTGACGAAGTTGCCCCAGCGTCCGATCATCTGTCCCGCCAGCAGCGACGGGGCGCAAATATCGACGAGGCGCATGAACGTATAGCCCTTGCTGCGGAAGTAGAAAAATCCACACACGAAGGCGCCGATCAACGCACCGTAAATCGCAATGCCTCCGTTCCAGATCTGCACGATCTCGCCCGGATGCTTGCTGTAGTAGTCCCATTTAAACAGGACGTAGTACAACCTGGCGCCGACGATGGCCGAAGGCACGCCGTACAGCATCAGGTCGAGGAAGAAGTCGGCCGACAGGCCGAAGCGCTTGCCTTCCCAGATGGCGAGGAGCAAGCCGACGAGGGCGCCCGTACCTAGTATAAGCCCGTACCAGTGCACGGGAATCGGGCCGAGGTGAAAAGCAATCGATTCGAGCCGCATGGGCAGCAACATGAGTATCCTCCGTCTCTAACGCGATCGACCGAGAGGCCGCTGGCGCGGTTTATTCGTTGTCTTCGTCGGCGATCGCTTCGGTGAGCTTGTTGGTGAACTGCAGGGCGGCGTTGTAGCCCATCCGCTTCAGGCGGAAGTTCATGGCCGCCACCTCCAGAATGACCGCCAGGTTGCGGCCCGGGCGAACGGGAACGGTCACGAGCGGCACGTCCGTGTCGATGATCCGCGTCGTCTCCTCGTCCAGTCCGAGCCGGTCGTATTGCTTGTCCTGCTGCCAGTTCTCGAGCTTGATGACCAGCCCGATCTGCTTGGAGTTCCGCACGGCGCCCGCTCCGAACAGCGTCATGACGTTCAAAATACCGAGCCCCCGAATCTCCAGCAGGTGCTGGATCAGCTCCGGCGCGCTTCCGTACAGGTAGTTGTCCGCCGTCTGCCGGATCTCCACGGCGTCATCGGCGACGAGACGATGCCCCCGCTTGACCAGTTCGAGCGCCGTCTCGCTCTTGCCGATGCCGCTGCCGCCGGTGATGAGCATCCCCATGCCGTAGACGTCCACGAGCACGCCGTGAATCGTCGTCGTGGGCGCCAGCTTCTTTTCCAGGAAGTTGGTGATTCGGCTAAGCAGTGTCGTCGTCGCGGTCGTCGAACGAAGCACCGGGAAGTGGCGCTCCTCGGCCACCTGGATCAGCTCGTCGGGCGCATCGAGACCGCGCGTGATGATGATGCACGGCGTCTCCTCGGCACAAATCTGCCGCATGCGCTCCAGCCGTTCGTCGGCGGTCAGCTTCTCGAGAAAAGCCAGCTCCGTCTTGCCCAGAATCTGCGTCCGCTCCGCCGGGTAATAATCGTAATAACCGGCCATCTCCAAGCCGGGCCGGTTCAAGTCGTCCGTCACGATCGTTCGCCGCATGCCTTCCGAGCCGGCGACGACCTCGAGTTGAAATTGCTGCACGAGCTCGGATACCTTTACTTTTTTAGCCATCGTACAGCTCCCTTCAACGCTCTGTTCATCTTCATCATCGTATCGAAAAAAGGCTCGGAAATCAATGTAAACCGCGTCTTAGCGGGCAGTCCGAGACCCGGAATGCGCATAACGGCAAGCCCGGGCATGCAAAAGCCAGCGCTCTCGAAGAGAGGCTGGCCCGGTCTGGTCTATTCGGCCTTCAGTACCCAATCGCCGATGGCGAAGTCCTTTTTTGCGATCTTTTCCTCGACCAGGAAGTTTTTCGTCCCCTCGAGCAGCGCGAGACCTTCGTCTGTGAACGCCGTCTCCTTGATGTCTTCAATCGGGCTCAGCTTCTTGACGTTCTCGACCGTCGTCTTCTGAATGCCCGCGATAAATTCGTAATATTCGTCCGGATGCTGCTTCAAGTCGGCCAGCGCCTTCTCGCGCGCGGCGTTCCATACTTTCGGGAAATCCGGGAACTTCTCGAGGAAGGCCTCCGAGACGACCGTCGCGCTCGTGCCGAGAAGCTCGGGATGATCGGACGAAACGTCCAGCTGCGGATAACCGTTCGCAAGCGACGTCAGCGCGTTGACGCCCGTATTGGTCATCGCGTCCACGCTGCCGTTCGCAAGCGCCGCCTGTGCGTCGGGAATCAGCATGTGCACCAGTTTATAATCGGTGACGCCCGCATCCTTGAGCAGCCCCACGACGTAGCGGTGCATGAAGGAGCCTTTCTGGATCGCGATCGTCTTGCCCTTCAGATCCTGCAGCGTCTGGGGACCGTTCTTCTTGGCGATGAGGTAGCCGATCGTTCGGGTGCCCGGCTGCGCAATGAGGCGCGTCTTCGCGCCCCCCGCCCGCGCGATGATCGCCGGCGTGTCGCCGAGGCTGCCGAAGTCCAGGCGCCCGCTGATAAGGGATTCCGTCTGGTCCGGACCGTTCGGGAAGCCCGCGAGCTTCACTTCTTTAACACCGTATTTCTTTAATTCCTCTTGGATGATGCCTTTGTAAAAGCCCCAGCCTTCCGCGCCCGTCGTCTGGTTCTGATCGTTCAGGCCGATGTAGCCGTAATTGACGACCTCCGGCACATGCCGCTCCGGCTCCGCGCTGGCAGCCGAAGCCGCCTCCGGCGATGCAGACGCTGCCGTTGGCGATGGTGACGCTGCCGCCGAAGAAGCGCCTTCCGCCTCGCTCTTGTTCCCGCAGCCCTGCAGCGCCAGCATGAGCGCCGAAACCGTCGCCAGCAGCGCGAGCGTCCAACGCCTGCGGCCGCCCCCCTTAATCCATCTCTGTCTCGGTTTCATCTCCGATAGCTCCTCCCTAGAATCCCGCTCTCCTGGACAACTGGTACATGAATTGATGCTTGGCGACCGGGACGCGCCCCTTGCCCCAGCCCACTTTCTCCCGGTATCCGCCAAGCAGCCCCTGGCGTTCGAGCTCCTCCTCGGCGACGCCCATCACGCCCTCCGAATCGGGCGATACATACAGCGCGTCGACCGGGCAATACAACTCGCACATGAAGCAGGTCTGGCAGTCGTCCTGCCGCGCGATGACAGGGATGCCGTCCTCGCCGCGGACGAACACGTTCGTCGGGCAGACGGAGACGCATTGATTGCACGATACGCAGCGGGATTGGCTGACAATCTCGATCATACCGACACACGCTCCTTCGCCACTTCTTCTTTCTTGACCCACACTTGGTCGAGGCCCCCGCTGATGAGGCGGTGATGCTGGCCGGCGTCTCCGGTCGGGAAGTCTTCGCGCTTGTGCATGCCGCGCGTCTCCGTACGGGCCAGCGCCGAATGGTACATCCACCGGGCCGTCGCCGTCATCGCGGCGGTCTCGCGCGCCTTCACGCCTTCGGCCGTCCGGCCGACGCCCGCTTCGCGCTGGCGCCGCCACAGATCGTCGAGCCTGACGAGCGAGTCGCCCAGCCCCTTCTCCGTGCGGAACAAATTGCGGTCGTACGGCTTCACTTCGTCCTGCACGGCGCGCACGTATTCGTCCGTACGCGCCGCCGCGCCCGCTTCCTGGCGATCTCGCAGCGATTGTGAGGAGAGTCCTCTCAGCTCGCGCGAGCCCGCGGCCTCGCCAAGCTTAAGCGCATAGGCTGCCGCGCCTTCGCCGGCGAACGAGCCCGAGGACATCGCACAAGCCGCGTTATGGCTGCCCGTGAAGCCGCCGCAGATCAGCTCGCGCGTCGCGGCATCGCCTGCCGCGTAAAGGCCGGGAGCGCTTGTCGCGCATGTGTCGTCGATGACGCGGATGCCGCCCGTGCCGCGGACCGTCCCCTCCAGCCGCAGCGTGACCGGGAACAAATCCTTGAACGGGTCGATCCCCCTGCGGTCGAACGGCAAGAAAAAATTCGTCTGCGCCACGCGCAGCAGCGGTTTCAAATCTTCCGGCGCCTGGTCGAGCCTCGCATACACCTGCTTGCCCTGCAGCAGATTGCGCGCGATGACCGAACGGCCCTTTTTCGAGCCTGCGCCCTCGACGACCGTCCCATCCTCGTAGTAGAAGCTGGCGTAGCTGTAGTACGCCGTCTTCGTGACTGAGGAGAACGTCGGGCAGATCGCGTAGGCGTTCGAGAACTCCATCCCCGACAGATCCGCGCCAGCCTCCGCGGCGAACAAATAGCCGTCTCCCGTGAGCACGTTGCAGCCGAGCGCGCGGCCCAGGAAGGCGCACCCGCCGGTGGCGATGACCACGGCGCCCGCCCGGATCTCCCAAGTCTCGCCGGTCTGCGTGTTCACGCCGGCCGCGCCCCCGACGCCGTGTTCGTCGGCAAGCAGCTCGAGCACCGGGCTGTGATCCAAAATTTTGACGCCCGCGCGCTGCACCAGCTTTCTCATGAGCCGCATGTATTCCGGTCCTTGCAGCCCCCGCTTGTACGGATTGCCGTTTTCGTCGACGGGAAACGGATAGCCGAGATTGCCCAGCTTGTTCATATTTTCGAACGTGCGGTCGAGCACGCGGTCCATCCAGCGGTGCTCCGCCAATTGGCCGCCCATCGCGTAACGGCTGGCTTTGGCTTCTTCGCGCTTCTCCCGGTCCGGCTCAACGTACCAGACGCCCGTGCCCGACGGCGCGGTGGCGCCGCTCGAGCCGCAGTATCCCTTGTCCACCAGCGTCACCTTCGCGCCCTTCGAAGCCGCCGATATGGCCGCCCACGTTCCCGCGGGTCCGCCGCCGATGACCAGTACGTCCGTGATTCGTTCCACCGAAGCTCTTGCCGCCGTGTTCGTCATTATTATTCCTCCCAGGGGTTGTTTGTTGTTTAGCTTTAGCCCTTGTAGCCGTCCTGCCACTTCAGCGCCCGGCGTTCGATCGCTTTGACGGCCGAATCCAGCAGCTTGCCCACGATCGCGAAGATCAGGATGCCGACGAAAATGACTGCCGGTTGACCGTTCTGCTTCGCTTCGTTGATCAGGAACCCGATGCCCGACGTCGAGCCGATCAGCTCCGCCACCACCAGCCCGATCCAGGAGACGGCGAGCGAGGTGCGAAGGCCGAGCAGCATTTGCGGCGTCGCGGACGGCAGAATCAGCCGCGAGACTCTTTTCGATCGACTGAAGCCGAGCGTACGCGATACCTCGAACAGCTTGTTGTCCACCTGCCGAATGCCCAGGAAGACGTTGACATACATCGGAAAAAACGAACCCGCGGCGATAATGACCACTTTGGAAACTTCACCGAAGCCGAACCACAAAATGATCAGCGGCGCGATCGCCAGATGCGGCACGAGCCGCAGTACCTGCGCACTCGGATCGATGACGTACTCGGCCCGCCGGAACAATCCCGTCAACACGCCGAGCGCCAGTCCCAACCCGCCGCCGAATACGAATCCGATGCCGGCCCGGCGAATGCTGTCCCCCAGGTGCTGGAGCAGTCCGCCGTTCGCCGCCAAGTCTGCAAATGCCGCCGCGATCGCGGCCGGCGTCGGCAGAAACTCCGGCGAGATCCACCCCAGGCTGCCGGCCAGCTGCCAGACGGCGATCGCCGCGACCGGCAAGAGCCAGCCGGCGGCGACATCCGCCAGCGCGGCGCGTACTTTTCCCGACGAGCTCCGCGTCCGCATCTCCCTGGTCCTGCCTGCCGGCGCCGTCCAGGCCTCGACTCTCTCGCCCATCTCTCTCGCCTCCTTTATCCCCTAAAGGTGTCTTTCCAGCCTGCGACTCTGCGCTCCAGCAGCCGCACGACCGCATCCGATACGAGCCCGGCGACCGCGAAGACGAGGATGCCGACAAACACAACCGGCGTGTCCGCGAACTGGCGGGCGTCCGATATCATGTAGCCGATACCCGACGTCGAAGCGATCAGCTCGGCGACGACGAGGCCCAGCCAAGCCAGCCCGAGCGACAGCCTGACGCCGAGTAGAATGTTAGGCAGTGCAGCGGGGATAACCAGCCGCACGATTTGTTTGACCCGGCTGAAGCCAAGGACGCGGCTCACCTCGAACAGCTTGTTGTCCACATGCCGAATGCCGATGAACGTATTGATATAGAGCGGGAAAAACGCGGCTTTGGCGATCAGCAGCACCTTCGACTCTTCCCCGATGCCGAACCATAGAATAAAAAGCGGAACGACGGCGAGGCTTGGAATCATCCGGATCATCTGGAATGTCGGATCCAGCAGCTTTTCCGATTTTCGGAACAAACCGACGAGAATGCCGAACGCCAACCCGAGTCCCCCGCCAAGCAAAAATCCGGATATAGCCCGAACGGCGCTGATTCGGAAGTTCGCCCACAAGTCTCCCGAAGCTGCCAAATCGGCGAACGAACCCGCTATGACCGTCGGCGCGGGAAACATCAGCTCCGACAGATACCCCCACTCGGCTAACACTTGCCAGACGGCTATCACGGTCGCCGGCAGCAATAGACCGAGACCGATCTGCGTTCGTCTTCCGGGCGCTCCCGCCGCTTGCGGGTCCGCTATACGACTGCTCATCAACGCTCCCTCCCTGCCTCTTCAACCGAAAAATGGTTTTCCTTTGTTGCCCAGATTATAAACACATCAATTCCTAGCTGTAAAATAGGAATTATCTATCGATGCATACATTGACACCGGAAACGCTAGGGTGTTACGGTTATCTTATTATTCTTATCGACTTTGTGGTTTATATCTTACTTCGCACAAGGAGGCGGATGCGGTGGGGCATTTGTCGCTGGAAATCAAGCAGCTTAGCAAGCAATTCGTCGGGGTCAAGGGGACGGTGACGGCACTCCGGAATGTCGATCTGAATGTAGACGAAGGGGAGTTTATTACGATCATCGGCCCGAGCGGATGCGGCAAAAGCCCCTTGCTCCGAATTGACGCGGGACTCGATACGCAGTATGCCGGGCATGCCCGCCTGCATGGCGCGCCGATCGTCAAACCCGGCATCGATAAAGGCTTTATTTTTCAAGAGCACCGTCTGTTCCCATGGCTAACCGTAGAGAAGAACATCGCATCCGATTTGTCCCTGAACGATCGAGAGGTCCGCCGGAAGGTCGACGACTTGATCGAGCTTGTGCGGCTCAAGGGCTTCGAGAAGGCCTACCCGCGCGAACTGTCCGGCGGCATGGCCCAGCGGGTCTCGATCGCTCGCGCCCTGCTCAGGCAGCCTCGCATCTTGCTGCTTGACGAACCCTTCGGCGCTTTGGACGCCTTCACGCGGGCGCATATGCAGGAGGTGCTGCTCGACGTCTGGCGCAACAACAAGACGACGATGATCTTCGTCACCCACGACATCGACGAAGCGATCTTTCTGGCCGATCGCGTCGTCATTTTGAAGCCGCGGCCCGGCGAGATCAGCGCGATCGTCCCCGTCGGGCTCGCCCATCCGCGCAAAAAGGCGAGTCCCGATTTTCAGGCGCTCCGCCTGAAGGTGCTTAGCCAATTCGAATCGGGCGAGGAATTCCAGTTCGCGGACGGCGCGGGGATCTGAAGCGGCAAAAAAGAAGCCTGGCGGCCTAACCCTGATGGGTTGGGAAGCCAGGCTTCTTGATTATTATCGATAATAGCCGCTAATTAAACTTCAAGAATGTTGAGCTCGGTGTCCTTGTCGAAGATATGAATTTTGTTCATATCGATCGCCAGCTTGACGTTTTGGCCTTCTTGCAGTTGGGAACGGCCGTCGACGCGCGCGATGACGTTGTCCTTGCCCAGTCCGTTCAGGTACAGGAACATTTCGTGACCGAGGTTTTCGGAAACTTCGATGCTCGCGCTGATGACGGAGTTCGGGGACGCTTCGATGAATACAGGCTCTTCGTGCAGATCTTCAGGACGAATGCCCATGATGATCTCGCGACCGATGTAGCCCTTGTCGCGAAGCACTTGTGCTTTGCCGGCAGGGATAGCCACGTTGATGCCCGTCGCCTTAATGCGAACGGCGCCGCCTTCTTCGGACAGTTGGCCTGTGATGAAGTTCATCGCCGGAGCGCCGATGAAGCCTGCTACGAACAGGTTGACCGGGTGGTTATAAAGCTCATCCGGCGTAGCGGCTTGTTGAATAAAGCCGTCCTTCATAACTACGATACGGTCGCCCATCGTCATGGCTTCCGTCTGGTCGTGTGTTACGTAGATGCAAGTCGTCTCAAGACGCTTCATCAGCTTGGAGATGTTCGCCCGCATCTGCGTACGCAGCTTGGCGTCGAGGTTCGACAGCGGTTCGTCCATCAGGAACACTTGCGGTTCGCGGACGATGGCGCGGCCCAGGGCGACACGTTGACGCTGACCGCCGGAGAGCGCCTTCGGCTTGCGGTCGAGCAAGTGCTCGATCTCAAGCGTACGAGCGGCTTCGCGAACGCGACGGTCGATCTCGTCCTTGCGGAACTTGCGGAGCTTCAGACCAAATGCCATGTTCTGATATACGTTCATGTGCGGGTACAGCGCGTAGGACTGGAATACCATCGCGATATCGCGGTCCTTCGGTGCAACGTCGTTCACGACGCGGTCGCCGATGTACAGCTTGCCTTCGGAGATTTCTTCGAGGCCTGCGATCATACGCAGCGTCGTCGATTTGCCGCAGCCGGACGGGCCGACCAGCACGAGGAATTCTTTGTCTGCAATGTCGAGATTAAAGTCGGTTACCGATGCCTTGTCGGAACCCGGATATTTTTTGTATACATGCTCCAAACGTACGCCTGCCATTGGAAAGTTCCCCCTAACTCTTCGTTTAAGGTACGTTCTTATCTTACCTTAGACCGTGACGACTGACTATGCACAATCCGTACAAAAAATTCATTTCCTTTTCGTAACTTTGTACAATAGCATCAGCAGACGCACCAATATGGCATCGTTGAAGGAGCGGACGTCCAAGCCTGCTTCCTGCTTAAGCTTGTCCAACCTGTAGAGGAGCGTGTTGCGGTGGATGAACAGGCGCTTCGCGGTCTCGCTCACATTGCAGTCCATCGCAAAAAAGGCATCCAGCGTCGATACCGTCTCCGGGTCCGTGAACAAGTCCTGGCGGCCGGACATCTCGTCCATAAATCTGGAACGTACAGGTTCGGGGATGCCGCTCAGCAGCCGCTCCAGGTGAACGAGCCATGGCATATGCACATGCATGCCCACGTGGAATTTGCGTCCCAGGTTGACGGTCTCGCGCAGCGTCGCGACGGCGTATACCAGGCTCTCCGTCGGAATGATCGGCTCACCGACCGCGACATGGCAGTCCCCGCCCCACTCCTCGGTAATCATCTGATGCAGGCCAGTCGCCAAGGAGACGAGCGCTTCCTTCGTCTCGCCGCGTTCGATCATGTCGCCGTCGTTCGTTTCGACCTCCGCGAGCAGCCGGTCCGTACCGAGAATCAGCCACTCCCTCTCCCTTAGAGGGATGAGCAGCATGTCGTCCGACAAATAGGAGCGGAGCACCTTCTCCAATTCCATATAAGAGGGCTCGCGGTTTTCCGCCTGTTCGCTCATCAGCAAAAACGGAATCATGCCGTCGAACAGCCGATGGTGAAGCTCGAACCGCTCCGAGATTTCCGCGCGCCACTCGCCCGCGTCGATCGACTGCTGCAGCCAATCGCCAAGCTTGCGGGCTTGCCGCTCCATTTCCGATGCGCTGGCGCTGCCCGACTTTGACATCGAGCCTTGCTTGGCCAGCCAGATCAGCAGTTCTTTTTCCAGCAAGGTTAACTCCGCTTGCAGGTGCAGCACCTGCACCTGATGGTTATCCGCCTTCGTCACGAGCATGAACCCTTGCTCCAGCTCCAAGTGATCCCCGGGCTCCGGGAGCTTGGCGCCTCCCGCCTTTACCCACTCCGATTTGGACATGGCGTCGATTTCGACAGAACCGTTAATCATTTGCTGCAACTGTTGAAGTCTCGTATTGTTCATCCTGCGAGCCCCTTGTTTGCCTGGCGTTTAGCCACATTGTACCACATCGGCTCGCTGCCCGGCCAAGTGCGCAGGCTCAGCGGGAGCGGAGCAGCAGAAGCAGGACGACCGACAGAAGCGCGAATACCGCGGCGATCAAATAGAGAAAAGAGACGGTCTGTACTTGAGACAGTCCCCATTTCATCAAGCTGTGGTGCGTGTGCAAATTGTCTGCGCGGTGCAGCCCCTTTCCTTTTAAAATGCGTCTAACGAATACGATGGCCGTATCGAGAATGGGCACGCCCAGCGCCAACAAAGGCACGAGCAGCGAGAGGAAGGTAGCGCTCTTTAAAGTACCGTCCATAGCAATGACCGCCAGGGTGTAGCCGAGAAAGGTCGCGCCGGCATCTCCCATGAAGATTCTTGCCGGATAGAAGTTATAAGCCAAAAATGCGATGCACGCTCCCGCAATGGACAGCGAAGCGATGGCGGTAGATCCTTGTCCGCCGAGCAGCGCTGCGACGAACAGCGTCAACGAGGAAATGGCGCCGATGCCCGATGCCAGGCCGTCGACGCCGTCGATGAAGTTCATCATATTAATGAGCGCGAACACCCAGAGCATGGAGAAGAACAGGCTCCATCCGTCGTTGAACAGGATCATGGAGCCCGCGGTCGGCGCGGAAATCCCTTGGATGACAATCCCGCCGGCATAGGGAATATAGGCAACGAGCGTATACAGGACAAGCCGCGGCCAGACCGGAAAATCCCGCCCCGACGACTTGAACGCATCGTCCGCCAATCCGATAAGCACGAGCAGCGCGCCGCCTCCCGCAATGGTCCAGAACAGCGACTTTTCCTGCATGAAGATGGCGCATGAAGCGATTACGCCAATATAGATGGCCAGCCCCCCGCTCAGCGGAACGGGCAGGCGATGAATTTTCCGTCCGTTCGGCCTGTCTACAAAGCCGATGCGAAGCGCGATCGCGCGCACGATCGGCACTGCAAGCATGACAAGCGCAAAAGACAGAGCGGGGATGAGAAAGTAGGCCATGGCGGCGCCTCCGGAAGATGTGGTTCCGTTTACTTTCTCCCCATCTTCGCCCGGTCATTCGTTATTCCGACAGCATCTTGGCCATTTCCTTCATCGTTTCTCTCACGGTAATATTGTCGTAGTTATAATACTTCGAGGTATCGAGCAGATGAACGTTTCCTTCCTGCACCGCAGGCAGCCCTTTCCAGATGGGTGTGTCCGCAATACTCTTGTACTCCGCCTGATCCTCGTCCGCTTCGGATACGATCAGCAGGATGTGATCGCCCGCGTATTCCGGAAGCTTTTCCAACGAGATCTCGACTGCATTCGTCCACGGGGGCGACTTGGCGATTTCTGCCGACACAGCGTCCGGAGCAGGAGCGTCAAGCGCGCTTCGCAGCGCATAGCCGCCGAAGTTCGTGCTCAGATAGATGCGCAGTCTGCCCTTTTGAATACGGAATATCGTGACCGTCTCGTCTCCGAGCGCCTCCCGGATCTGCTTTCTGGCTGCATCCCTGTCTGTTTCGTATTCGGCGATCCATTCCTTGGCTTTGTCCTGTTTGTTCAGCGCGTCCGCGACGGTCAACAAGCCATGATAAATCGGATCCTCGAAGGCAATATAGACGACAGGAGCAATCTTCTCAAGCTGTTGAACGGCTTCCGGGTAAATCTGGGGGATAAATGTCGACATCAAGATCAGATCGGGCTGAAGCGCCAGCATTTTCTCGGCATCCGGCGGATCGCCTATGTTAAGGACGCCCTCCAGTGCTTTACCGGTAAAAGCATTTTTAAGATCGTTCGGGCCGATACCGACCGGCGTCACGCCTACCGTCAGCGCTTCGGCCGAAAACTCGGAAGCGATCACTCGCTGAGGATTCGCAGGAATCGTCACCTTTCTTCCCAAGTCATCCGTAAAAAGGCGCGTTCCGGCTTCTCGATTGCCGTCTTCCGCCGGGGTCGATGCTGAGGCCGACGCTGATACCGACGCCGATGGAGTAGGCTGCGATTCGCCGCTCGCCGAACTGCTTGTAGCAGAATTGTTCCCATTGCCACAACCGGCGACGATGAGGCTGAGAAGCAAAACAAACCAAAGTCCTTTGCTGATTTTGTTCAAATGCAATGACCTTATCAACTGCATGACATCCCCTCGTTGATATTGATTATTATTATCATTTAAAGTATAAGCATTTCCTCCCTGCTTGACTATGTACGTATATGCCAAATGGAATGGACAATTATGTCCCTTTCCATTCCTTTTGCTCCGCAGCGAAGCGTGCAATTTCTTCGGACTGACGTAGAATGGAGATCGGATCGGCTGCAAGCCAGCGATGAACGTCGAGCTCGTGAACATGTCCTAGCCGTACTGCAGGCAGCGAGCGCCATAATGCGGATTGGCTGATCGACGCCCACCGTTCCCGGCTCGCCTCGTCGTGCTGCACGACGACAAACAGATGCTCCGCCTCGTAAGCGGATAAGTCCTCAAGATCAATTACAGTTGAATGATAACGGTCGGTAATGTCAAATTGTCGCTGCAGCTTGTACGGGGGCTTTAAATCAAGCGTTTTGTAAAAGGCGTAGCCGATCACGGTATTACCGTATACTTGCAGCACATCCGCTCGTATCCGTAAGATGAGTACGGGACGCTCGGCAAAATACGCGTTGGCGACCGCTCTTAACGTCGCCAGACGCCCCTCATACCCCGCTATCCACGATGTCGCTCGCGATTCAAGCTCCAACGCCTGTCCCAAGGCGGGGAACTGACTGTAGATCGGATCTTCGTCGATCGGCACGACGACGACACGCGCGACCGCCGACAGAGCCGCCGCATGCCGCCGTTCGTGTGTGACGATCCAGTCCGGCCGCCAAGCGGCTATCCGGCCGATATCCGCATCATCGCCGTTCCAGCGCACATCCTCCGCGTAAGCAGGCCAATCCGCCAAGTACCCGGCCAATCCTTCCGCTCGCCCGTCGATGGCTACGGGCGTTATGCCAAGCGCACGCAAATGACCGTAGTATTCCAAAGCCGCCACTCTCGGTCCAGCCTCTCTTGCACGCTCAGACGGAGACCTACCGGTTGCTTGCTTGAAGCGCCTGCTGAAGTAAAAGGGATCGTCAAACCCCGTACGCAAGGCGACTTCTTTGACGGTGAGCGGCGTTTCCTGAAGCAATTTTTGCGCCCTTGCTATTCGCAAGTCCGTCAAATATTCCGTCGGCGTTCGTCCGGTCATTTTTTTAAACGATTTGGAATACTGCTCGGGGTTCATCTCCGCTATCGCCGCCAGTTCTTCACGCGTCATCCGCTCGCGCAGGTGCGTTCCCATGTATGTAATCGAGCGCGCAATTCGTTGTTGCATCGTTTCGATCATCGGCCGTTGGCTCCTTCGAGATCGTTGCTTCGAGATCCGAGTCTGATCATAACAAAACCGTCAGGATCAGCTGCCCTGACGGTCCTTGAACCTGTCGCTTAACATATTAAAAAAACAGACGTCATCACGTCTGCTTCGATTGAAAAATGGTGAGCCATGAAGGGCTCGAACCTTCGACACCCTGATTAAAAGTCAGGTGCTCTACCAACTGTGCTAATGGCTCGGGTAAACTGGGGGAGGCTGATGGTGTCG
>NZ_JAGXJW010000413.1 GCF_019091135.1 Cohnella sp. GbtcB17
TTCAATTTTATCTCCCTCCAATCCCTCTAATTTCAAAGATGAAATTATTCTGTCCAGGTAAGGGGAACGTAATTCATCAACGTAAACTGCTCGATAGCTTAATGATATTCAAAGTCGATATAAAAGAATCTATGCTTAAAACAAGGCGAGCATAAATCGGCGAAGTCTGGCGGTCATATGGCTGCCGTTAGTTTTCATACTTTAATAATTCGAGTTATACCTTGGTTATTACCTTGATAGTT
>NZ_JAGXJW010000414.1 GCF_019091135.1 Cohnella sp. GbtcB17
CGGTCCGAGCGAGCAATACACGGGCAGCCGGTCACCGCCGCTTAATCAGCCGGCCCAGAAGACGTACAAGGACTGGAATGCCGTCTCGACCGACGATCCGGCCGAGAGATCGTGGGAGATTACCGAGAACGGCATTTATTACCAGGCCGGTTATATCAAGCTGCTCGCCAAGTTCGTGCCCGAGCCCGCGCTTGTGGCGCAGGCCCCGCAGACGCCGGCGAACCTCACCGCCACCGCTGCGG
>NZ_JAGXJW010000415.1 GCF_019091135.1 Cohnella sp. GbtcB17
CGAGTCTTACTTGTTTTTAAACTGTTTGTAATTTGCTGATGTGGATATTTGTAAAGAGGACTGGTTATAAGTGGATTTTATTTAACACAAAAGATGAAATTTGTGTTTATTATTAAAGAGGTGTTAAAATATGAAAGTTGAGCTAACAGAAAATATATACTAAACCCAACTCAGTGAAAAATATAATAAAGACAACCCACGTGCCAAATGCCAATTAGGTACTAGTCAAATACATCTGTTAT
>NZ_JAGXJW010000416.1 GCF_019091135.1 Cohnella sp. GbtcB17
CCGCCATTTATCCAGATAGTCCCGTCCGTTTGCCGAATGCACGCGCTGGAAGCCGTCGCCGAGCGCCCGTATGCTGACGCTTCCGAAGTGATGGATAAACGTGTCGCCCGCCATCGCAAGACGCTTGCCGAGCAGCCGTACGCGAATGAACCAGTCGTCGCCCTCGAAGTTGCCGTGCTCCCAACCTCCGACCAGAAAGCCCAATCGGAGAAAGGTGTAGCGCTGCATCAGCATGCAAAAGC
>NZ_JAGXJW010000417.1 GCF_019091135.1 Cohnella sp. GbtcB17
AATTTCCATGCATTGCTGGCAAGGCGACGACGTGCGCGGCTTCCTCAATCGCGACCAGGATCTGTCGGGCGGCATCGCCGTTACCGGCAACTATCCCGGCGCAGCGCGTACGCCGGACGAGTTGCGGGCCGACCTGGGAAAAGCGTTCTCGCTCATTCCCGGCAAGCACAAGGTGAACCTGCACGCTATCTACGCGGACACCGACGAAATAGTGGACCTCGTCACGATCGAGCCTCGTCAC
>NZ_JAGXJW010000418.1 GCF_019091135.1 Cohnella sp. GbtcB17
AAGCTCGCAGATGTTGGCCGCTAACTCGCGCGTGACCAGCTCGTCGATCTGAAAGGCGTTCAGCAGCCGGAGCGTCGCGTCTTGCAGCGTGTAATGCGTCTCGTACATTTTGCCGTCCTGCTCACCGCAGGCGTAATACAGCGTCGCCTCGGCTTCCGGTACGTGCGTGTACAGCACGGTCATATTCTTCAGCAGCATCATAGCGCCGGCATTCCTTTCTTGCGTGGTTTGTTGTGCTTCT
>NZ_JAGXJW010000419.1 GCF_019091135.1 Cohnella sp. GbtcB17
CTGGCAAGCGGTTCGAGTGGCGACTGCGCACGGCAAGGTACAAAGCGTGACGCACAATGTTCAGGTGCCAGACCTCGGGCTGCGGCACCGCAAGCGCGACCTGAACAAACGGCCGATGGTCGCGATTCTGCGCTCCGAAGGCGTCCAGGTAAAGAAGATCCGCTGGAACATCCAGGCCACGACACCGCCTCCGGTCGCCGCACGGTACCTCGGGGTCAGCCTGGACAGCCCCGTCTTGATG
>NZ_JAGXJW010000420.1 GCF_019091135.1 Cohnella sp. GbtcB17
GAAAATTGTTCCTAAGGCTTCAACATATGTTGTCCCAACAGTTTCATCATCCCATGATCCTCTAAAGTAAAGTCCTCTATTTCTTATGGGAATGCCTATCATGTCGCAAATGAATTTATCCATAATGGAGATGTGTTGTCCTAAGAGATAGGTAGACATTCTTTTGTTCTTCATCTACTTGTATATTGTTGTAAAACAATCTAACAAGTCTTAGATAGATAGGTTCACTAATTTGTAAGAT
>NZ_JAGXJW010000421.1 GCF_019091135.1 Cohnella sp. GbtcB17
GATGAAGATCGAATAATGCGTCACATGCTTCTCCAGAAATAGGGCGAGTCCGAGCATATGATCGGGATAGTAGGCATATCGCAGCGCCCGCCGTCCGCCGCTGGACGCGTCGAGTCCGGCCGCGACCAACACCCCTTCGCGCTCCATGTCGGACAGAAACTTGCTGACCGTCGGGAAGCTGATGCCCAGCATCCGGCTGAGATCGACCTTCGTCAGGCGGCCGTGCGTCAGCAGCGCGGCG
>NZ_JAGXJW010000422.1 GCF_019091135.1 Cohnella sp. GbtcB17
TAGGCATCCTAAAGCGTATCCTGCCGTTCGCCGGCAAACCCAAGCGAGGTGCGGTACATGAAGCTGTTATTTTTAGGCACAAGCGCGGGCCGGCCGACCGCGCTCCGCAACGTGACGTCGATCGCCGTCACCTTTCCAGAGGATCAAAAACGGTTCTGGCTGTTCGTTGCTGGCGAGGGTACGCAGCATCAGCTGCTCCGGTCCAGGCTGAAGCAGGGCAAGCTGAATCGGATCTTTATTT